>JAJDAQ010000181.1 GCA_029261815.1 Deltaproteobacteria bacterium | reverse complement strand
CACCGGCACCTTCGTCCTTGCCCACTTCCATCTCCGATCGTTAGCCTTCCCAACGAGACGGCGCCCTTCTCTCTCGGAGGGCGTCTCGACGTTGAGGCCCCGTTCCGATGTCCGATGAACGCGTTCCGATGACCCCCCGTGGGCATTCCATGCTGCAAACCGAACTCAAGCAGCTGAAGAGTGTCGAGCGCCCGCATATCGTGAAGGAGATCGAGATCGCCCGGGCCCACGGCGACCTCTCCGAGAACGCCGAGTACCACGCGGCCAAGGATCGCCAGGGACAGATCGAAGGGCGGATCACCTTCGTCGAAGACCGGCTGGCCCGGGCGCGCGTGATCGACGGTGCCGGACAAGGGACCGACCGCGTCACGTTCGGCGCCACCGTGGTCCTCGAGGACGGCGATAGCGGCGAAGAAGTCACGTACACGATCGTGGGCGAGGACGAAGCCGACCTCGCAAACGGCCAGATCAGCGTGACCTCGCCGATCGCGCGCGCGATCATGGGCAAGGAAGCCGATTCCACCATCCACGTGAAGGTGCCGAAGGGGATGCGAGAGCTCGAGATACTCGAGATCCGATTCGACTGAAGACGGGACCGAAGACCGCGAGAGCGAACGACGCGTCGCACTGCGTCCCCGATGGCGCGCAGTGGCGCGCACCAGACGAGCGAGGGCCGATTGCGCAGCCTCCAGTTCAAATTCAGTGCCCTGGTGGTGGCGTTGCTCGTCCTGGCCGCAGGCTCCCTTACCTGGATCGCCACCGGACGCGAACGTGCCGCGCTCGAAGGCGAGGTGCGTCGCTTCGGCGTCGCTCTCACCCGGAACCTGGCCAACGACGCGGAAGTACCGCTCCTCGAAGATGACGGCCTCGCGCTCGAATCCCTGGTCACCCATGCGGCGAACGACTATGGCGTCGTCGGCGTCCGCATCCTGGACCGCAACGGCCGCGCCGTCGCGGCCTTCCCGGCGACGGCTCGAGGCGAGTCCTTTCCGTTCGAGACCGCCGGCATCCAGGCCGACGAGAATGCCGTGCATAGCGAGACGCGGGAGCAACGGCTGGTGTTCGCGGCACCCGCGATCTACGGCAACGTCCTGGTCGGCGAAGCGCAGCTCGACCTCGACCTGACCGTCCTGATCGACCCGGTGGTCGAGGCGACGCGCACACAGCTCCTCTCCGTCGGCGGCGCCGTCATCCTGCTGGGCGTCCTCGCCGGGCTGGTCTTCGTGGCATTGCTCGTCGGGCCCCTTCGTCGGCTTCGAGCCGGGGTCGAACGTCTGACCGAGGGCGACCTTGGCGCGCGTGTGCCGCCGACGTCGGGCGACGAGGTGGGCGAACTGACCCGGGCCTTCAACGAGATGGGCGAATCGCTCCAGCAGAAGGAACGGATCCAGAGTGCATTCGGCCGCTACGCCAGCGACTACGTCCTGGAGAGCCTGCTCGAGAATCCAGAGGGCGGTGATCTCGCCGGGGCCGAGCGTGAAGTCACGATCGTGTTCGTCGACATCCGGGGCTTCACGCGCCTCTCAGAGGGCCTGAAGGCGCGCGACGTGGTGTCGCTCCTGAACGAGGTCTTCCAGACCGTCTCCGACGAAATCCTGAAGCGCGGCGGCACCATCGACAAGTTCATCGGCGATTCGGTGATGGCCTACTTCGGGGCTCCGGTGCCCAACGACGACCATGCAGTGGACGCCGTCAGCGCGGCTGTCGAGATCGAGCGCGCCTTGGCGATCCGGAACCGGGAACTGCCAGAAGGTGGCCATCCGGTCGGGATCGGCATCGGCATCCATACCGGTGTGGTCATCGTCGGAAACATCGGCTCCGACCGACGAACGGATTTCACCGCGATCGGTGACCCCGTCAACGTGGCCGCCCGACTCGAGAAGCTCGCGCGACCCGGCGAGGTGCTCATCTCCGAAGCGGTTCAGCGACGGGTACGCGACATCCACACCCTTCGCTTCGAGGGCGAACGCCAGCTCTCGGGTCGCCAGGAACCGGTTCACGTATATTCCGTGCAGGTCGAGGACTCGCCCTCGACCCCGTGACCCTGGAGCCACGACGGTGCCCCCGATTCCGCCGCAACATATCTGGTCCGCACCGCCCCCCGGTCGGCTGCGGGCGGCCCCGACGGTGCTCGCCATCGCTCTGGGAATCGTGCTTGGTCTGCTGTCGTGCACGTCTCCCCTCGACACGGCGGAGCGCGAATACCAGGAAGGCGACCGACTCGCGGCGCTCGAAACCTGGCGCGCGGTCCCGCCCGATAGCGCCGCTTACGCAGCGGCCCAGGAACGCATCGCCGCTGTAGAAGCCGAGTTCAACCAACTCACCCAACGCTATGTGCAGCGCGGACGCTATTTCGAAGACAAGGGCCGACTGGCCGAGTCGGTACTGAACTATCGATTGGCGCTCCGCCTCGAACCGGATGCCGAGATCCTCGATCACGTCCAGGACCTCGTGCGAATTCTCGCGAGCCGCCGAATGGAGCTGCACGGACAACTCCGCGAACGGGCTGCGGCCGGCGATCTCTCCGGGGCGCGCGCAATGCTTCAGTCCCTGCGCGAGCTGGACCCGTTCTGGTCGGGCGCGGTCGCGGACGAGCAGGAGTTGCAGGCCTCATGGCGGAACGAGATCGACCGCTTGCTGGCGGTCGGTCGGCTGAGCTTTGACGCGAGCCAGCTGCAGGCGGCCGAACGCGCGTTCCGCGACGTCCTGGCGCTCGATGGCTCCAACGAGAGCGCGCTCGGCTACCTCGCGTTCATCGACCGCGCGCGCGCCGAGGGCGCCGCAACGCAGACGGCGACGGAGGCCGAGATCCGGGCTGAGGGTTTCTACCGCAACGCACTTGGACTCGAAGCACGCGGAGACCCCTACGCGGCGATCGCGTTGGACCTCGAAGCACTCGCGGCCGACCCGGAACACATCGGCGCACGCGACCACCTCGCCAACACCCGCGCCCGGATGAACGAAGAGGTCCCGCGCCTGATCGAAGCGGGGCGTCGCCACTATCAACGCGAAGACCTTCATGCAGCACTCGACGATTGGCGGCGAGCGCTCTTGATCGACCCGGGCAACGCGCAGGCGCACGACTACGCCGGTCGCGCCGAGCGGCTGCTCGAGAGCCTCGAACGGCTGCGCGATACGCGCGAGACTGCCGTCGGTGCGGGACCAGGTGCCGGGCGGTGACGAAACGCGAACTCCTCTCCGCGCTGTTGTGCATGGCCATTGGCGCATCGACTGCCTGCAGCACTCCGAGCCCGCTGTCTTCCGCGCCGCCCCTCATTCCCCCGGTACCGACTGGTGTCGAAACCAAGCTGCCGGCGGTCGAGGGCTTGCGAGCGCTGGGCGGCCAGCTTCGCGCCATCCCCTTGCGCTGGCAGCCGGTGCTGGCCGCGCGCGTTTCGGGCTACATCGTCGAACGTGCCTACGATGCCGGTTCTGGCTTCGAGCCGATCGCGCGCGTGGAGGGCCCCTTCTCGACCGTGTTCATCGACGAGGGCAACGACCTGGCCGCCAAGGCGGCCAGCGATCTCGGCGATGGCGCGTCCTACACCTACCGCGTTCGCGCGGTAACGGCTTCAGGCCGCGTCGGGCCGGCGTCGACACCGAGCGAGGCTTCCACGACGGAGGCACCAGCCCGTCCGCAGGGCTTCCGCGCCATCAGCCAGCTTCCCCGCCGGGTGGCGTTGTCCTGGGACCCCTCCACGGACCCCACGGTGACCGGATACCGGATCAGTCGCAGTCCGAGCGCCCTCGGCGAGTATCGGACGCTCACGTCGCTCGAGGGTCGTTTCAGCACCACCTGGGTCGACGAGGGTCTCGGCGACCTCCGCGTCTTCCACTATCGCGTCCAGGCGTTCAACGGAGCGGGCGGCGAGGGAGAGCCCAGCGTCGCCCAGCGCGCAGTCACCAAGCCCGAGCCGCTTCCGCCCGACGGGCTCGTGGCGGAGCCCCAGGGGATCGGGCGAAACCAGCTCGCCTGGCGCCCAAACGTGGAAACCGACCTCGCGGGCTACCGGATCGAGCGCAGTCGCGATGAAGAAACCGAACTCGTGGCCGAACTGCCGGCCAAGGCGACGCACTTCGTGGACGACGGCGTCGGGCCGGGCGAAGTCGTCGCCTACCGGGTCGCCGCGTTCGATCGCGACGGTCTTTCGAGCCCGGCTGCGGGGCCCGTCGATGTCGCCAGCGAAGCGTACGGTCTGGTGGCCGAGGTCACGCCCGACGGCGTGATCTTGAGCTGGGCTCCGCCGGAGCGCAGCGGCCTCTCGGAGACGCAAATCTTCCAGGTGACGACCCTCCGCCGGACCGAGATCGGGCGCGCCGTCGGGACGCGGTTCCGGCATCGAGACCCGGAACCGGGATCCCTTCGCTACCAGATCGTGGGCCTGCGCCCGGATGGATCGACCGCCCCGGGCTCGCCCGTGGTCGAAGTCGAGGTCCTTCCCACGCCCGCCGCCCCAGTCTCCGAGCCCTCCGCTTCCGTCAGAGGCAGCGCAACCGAAAAAGCCGGCTAGACTCCGCGGCCGCCGTTCCCCGATAGCTCAGCTGGTAGAGCAGTCGGCTGTTAACCGACTTGTCGCAGGTTCGAGTCCTGCTCGGGGAGCCACCATTTTCACGCGTTCGAGCCCTTGTCTCCGCGTCTGCGCGGTCTCGCGCACCGGCCCTGGCAGCCGGTGCCCGCGCGCGCGACCCTGCTGCCCGTGACACAAACCGACCCGGCAGCCCGCTACGCACTCCTCCTGGCAAAGGAGGATTTCAAGTTCGCGGCCGCGCATTTCACACTGTTCCCAGACGGAACCGGCGAACTTCTTCATGGGCACAACTTCCGTGTGCGCGTGACGATCTCGGGCGCCGAACCCGACGACATGGGCCTCCTCGCCGACGTCGCGGTCGTGAAGGAACACATCCGCACGCTCTGCGACCGACTCGATGAGCACACGCTCATCCCCGAGCAGAGCGCGTTGCTCGAACTTCGCGAACACGACGGCAACCTCGAGATCGTTTTCGGGGAGCGCAGCTACCGGCTCCCGGCGGACGACGTCACCCTGCTCCCGATCCGCAACGTCACGATCGAGACGCTGGCGAAACTCGTCTGGGACGAACTCGCCCCGACCCTTCGGGGCGCACGAATCGATCAGCTGTCGGTCGAGGTGGAAGAAACTGCGGGGCAGAGTTGCACCTTCATTGCGCCGCTCGGTTGACCCGACACGCAAGCCCCCACAGCTGAAAGGTGGCTCCATGACCGCTCCCCTTCAGGACATCCGCGTCGTCGAGATTGCCAGTTTCGTGGCCGTCCCCTCGGCAGGTGCACTGCTGGCGGACCTGGGTGCCGACGTCATCAAGGTCGAGGTGCCGGGCGGAGAGGTGATGCGCCACGCTCGCCCGCGCTCCCAGGGCTACAAGAGCACGCTCACCGAGACGCCGCACTTCCACATGGACAACCGCGGCAAGCGGTCGTTGGTCCTTGACCTCGGCGACGAAGCGGCGAGGCGCGCACTGCTCCAGGTGATCGATGGGGCCGACGTCGTCCTCAGCAACATGCTTCCGGAGCGCCTCATCCGCTTCGGGCTCGACAGCGAGAGCCTACGCAGTCGGCAACCGCGACTGATCACGGCAAGCTTGAACGGCTACGGCACCGAGGGAGAGGAGGCCAACGCCCCGGCCTTCGACTACACCGCGTACTGGTCACGCACGGGCTTCATGGATGCGCTCCACGAACCCGATGCACCGCCCGCGTTCCTGCGTCCCGGTGTCGGCGACCACGCTGCCGCACTCGCCCTGACGACGGGCATCCTGTCAGCGCTTCGGGTTCGCGACGCTGGCGGCGACGGCCAGGACATCACCGTCAACCTGATGCACATGGGCTTCTACATCCAGGGCAATGATGCATGTCCCGTAATGACGACCCAGCAGGAAACGCCGCGCCACGATCGCCGCAAGCCGCGCAATCCGATCTGGAACCACTATGAGACGCGTGACGGGCGCTGGCTATTCCTCGTCATGATCGACTCGACGCGGTATTGGGACGTTTTCTGTCGCACGATTGGGCGCCCAGAACTCATCGACGACGAGCGCTACAGCGGCCCGGTCGAGCGCTACCGAAACAGCGAAGCCCTCACGGCGACGCTGGCCGAGACCTTGGCCAGCCGAACACTCGCGGAGTGGGAGCCGATCCTGTCCGCGCAACGGCTCATCTGGGCGCCGGTTCGCACCCTGCTCGAAGCGACACAAGACCCCCAAGCCGCCGCCATCGGTGCGTTCGCCGAGGTCGATCACCCGGCCGGAACAATGCACACGGTGGCGCCTCCGATCCACATGTCGGGGCACGCCATGCCCGGCACGACACCGGGCCCGGACCTCGGTGCGCATTCGGCCGACATCCTGCGCGAAGCCGGCTTGGATGAAGAAACGATCGCCGTACTGACGCGCGACCTGGCGTAGGGCCACACCCACTCCTGACGCGCCGGGTCGGATCGCTACCCTGTGCCGTCGGACGGGCGACATCAGGGAGACGGTTCATGCCGCGAGCGGCAATCTGCGCAGGGCTCTTCATCGCCATCAGCATCGGGCTCGGTGCGCCCGGCGCGCACGCGGAGGAGAACGCCTGGGTCCAGGGCGCACCCCTCAATCTGCGCCGCGGTGGCGGCACCGAGTTCAAGATCATCGGCAACGTGAAGCCCGGTGACCGGGTCGAGATCATTGCCCGTGGCCAGGGGTGGACCCACGTCCGCACCGACGGAGGGCGCACGGGGTGGATCGCCGCCGGATACCTGGATGCCGTTGCACCGCCGACCACCCGTTTGAGCGATCTCGAGACGCACTCGAGCCAACTCGAGCGCGACCTCGACACGGCGACCCGCGAAGTCACGCGATTGCGCACGTCCTACGACGAGGTCTCGGGTCGAGACACCGAACAGCGGAACGAACTCGATCGTCTCACGCAGGACAACGCCAAACTCCGCGCGGGTTCGCGGTGGGCCGAGCTCATCAGCGGCGCGCTGATCCTCAGCACCGGCATGGTCCTGGGTTCGATCTGGCGCGGCATGGCCAGCCGCGGCAAGAGTTCGCGGCTGCGTCTCTAGCCTCCCCCGGCGCGCACCGAACGCTGTCCGGGCGCCGGTTTCCCCTGGGATTCCAACGATCTAGGGGAATTCGGCATGGCCTCCGCCGATGGAGCCCAGTAGCCTCCCTCAGTCCCGACTGGGGGATGCGCCCGGGAACCAATGCATGAGCGACACCACGGCAGCCAATGATGCTCTCGCCAGCCTGGGCCAGGGAGGCGAGACCGATCGCCTTTCGTTCGCCCTCGTCCTGCAGTTGTTGCGCCGCAGCGCCTCGATGCTCCATCCGGTGCGCGGCCACCTGGCCTTGCTCGCGCTTGGCTTCAGCCTCGTCGCCAGCATCGGTGCATTCGCGCTGCCGCTCGGGATTGCATTCTCCAACTCGGTCCTGCTGCCGAATGCGCCGACAGAACTCGAAGCCTGGTTGCTCCGGCTCCCGCATGCCTGGACGAGCCTTGAAGTCCTGTCGCCCGATCAGCGCATGGATGTCGCGTTCAAGGTCCTGCTGACTTTCGGCATCATTGCCGCGGTCGCGACGCCCGCGTACCTGGGCCTCTACTACTACCTCGTCTGGATCCTTCAGCGCGTGAACCAGGTGCTGCGCGTTCGAATGCTCGAACAGCTGCAGCGGCTCTCCATGCGCTTCCACTCGGGTAGCCGCGTCGGCGACGCGATCTACCGGATGATCCAGGACAGCTCGATGGTGACCAAGCTCATCGAGGTGCTGTTCATCCAGCCGGTCATGGCGCTCGGCCGCCACATCTATGGCCTGGCGTTCGTGGCACTACTGGATTGGCGCATCGCCCTCGGCATGGCCGCCTGTTGGCCCGTCTACCTCGCGTTGGGTGCCTGGGGGTCCCGCCCGATGCGGGTCGACTTCCGCCGAGCACGCGAGACGAATAGCGACGTGACATCGCGGATCCAGGAGAACATCAGCGCCATCAAGGTCATCAAGGCCTATGGCGCTGAGGACGCCCTACTCGCGAAGTTCGAGAGCGACAGCCGCACAGCATTCGACGCGGCGTTCGATGCCCGATACCGCTTCGCAGTCTTCAACGTCGCCGTCTTCTGGGTGACCGGCGCGGCGCTCGCAATCGCGGGCGGCGCCGCCGCGCTGTTGGCCCTCGACGGTGTGCCGCTCCCGGCCATCGCGGCCGCCGTCGGCTACATGGCGTGGAACTTCGGCATCTTCAATTTGTTGAAGGAGCGTTTCTCCGACGGTGTGGGCTCCCTCCGGGCAATCATGAAGACCTGGGCGAACGCCCAGAACGTCGCCATTGGTCTCGACCGCGTGTACGAACTGTTGGATCTCGAACCCGAAGTCCAGGACGAAGCGGGCTCCACCGCCTTGACCGGAGTCGCTGGCCGCGTCCGCTACGAAGATGTCTCGTTCCGCTACCAGTCTGACCGGGCTGTACTCGATGGCGTTTCGTTCGAAGCCCGTGTGGGCCAGATGACGGCACTCGTCGGCTCGACAGGCTCCGGAAAGACGACGGTGGTCTCCCTCCTACTCCGGCTGTACGACCCGCAACAAGGCCGCATCCTGATCGATGACCGCGACCTACGGAGCTTGCAGGTCAAGTCGGTGCGTGACCATGTCGCGATCGCGCTGCAGGAAAACTGGCTCTCGGGAACGACCATCGCCGAGAACATCCGGTTCGCGAAGCCGGACGCCACGGATGAGGAAGTGCGCCACGCCGCGAAGGTCGCCGTCGCGAGCGAGTTCATCGAAGCATTGCCGGCCGGCTTCGACACGGTGCTAGGCGAACGCGGAACCAAGCTCAGCACCGGGCAGCGGCAGCGCATCTCGATCGCGCGCGCGATCTTGAAGGACACGCCCATCCTGGTTCTCGACGAACCCACCGCCGCGCTCGATGCCGTGACCGAAGCGCGCGTTCTCGACAACCTCGCGGAGTGGGGTCGAGAGCGGATGATCTTCTTGATCACGCACCGCTTCGGAGCCGTCCGACGTGCGGACCAGATCGTCGTCCTGCACGAAGGCCGCGTTCGCGAGACGGGGACGCACGACGAACTCTTCGCGAAACACGGCGCCTATCGTCGGCTCGTCGACCACGAAACCGGTGACTCCGTGCCCCCTGTCGCTGCCGAGGTCGCTTCGTGAGTCGTGTCGACGAGGGCGAACTCGGCCTACGCGGCACCTTCAGGCTGCTGCGCCGCGCATTCGACTACGCCGCACCCTTCAAGAGGCAGTTCGCAGTCAAGTACGCGTTGGCACTCCTCAGCTTGCTGCCACTGTTGGTCCTGCCGTGGCCGGTCAAGATCATCGTCGACCACGCCATCATCGGAACGCCGTTCGGCGAGCAACCCATTCCGTACCCGGCGATGATGCAGCCCATCATCGAATTCCTGTCGCAGCAGACACCTACCGGAATCGTCCTCTGGGCCGTCGGCTTCCAGCTCTTGCTCGTCATGATCTGTGGCGCGGTCGGCACAAGCGGGAACGAACGCGACGCCGCCGATTCGGTGCTTTCGTCGGGCCACGACATTGCATCGCGCACCGAGAATGAAGCAAACCAGGCGTTCAGCCTGACGAGCGGATTGCTGGGACTCATCGATTGGCGCGTCATGATCCGGCTGACCCAGTCGATCAATCATCACTACCGAACCGCTGCCTTCGCGCGCCTCCAGAAACTGCCGATGACCACGTTCGACGATGAGAGCGTCGGCGACGCGGTCTTCCGCGTGATGTACGACACGCCCTCGATCACCAACGGGATCTACCGGATCGTGATCTGGCCGTTCGTCTCCGTTGGGATGGGGCTGCTGCTCTCGATTGCGCTCGCCACGTTCTTTCCGGGCCACCCGATCTTCTGGCAGACCGCGCTCGGTGTCATGGCAGTCGCGTTCCTGTGCGCGCTCCCCTTCGGAGGAAAGCTCCGCCGCGCGCATCTGAGTGCCCGCGGTGCGGGCTCGGACGCCACCGGAAGCCTCGAAGAGGGAATGCATAACATGCTCGCGGTCCAGAGCCTGGGCGCCGAAGACGGCGAGCAGAAACGGTTCGACGAGGACAGCTGGTCATCGTTTTCCGAGTACCGCGGGGTCATGGCGATCGGCATGATCATCTTCCTGATCGGTGCGGTCCCCGGAGCTGCCCTCGTCGGTTGGGCGTTCTATTCCGCGATCGAGCTCGTGGTCTACGACCAGATTTCGGCTGGCGACTTCGGGCTGTTGATCACCTACTACCTCGCCCTCCTGTTCGCCGCGATCACGGCCGGCGGACTCTGGATCCGTCTCCAGGAGAATGCGGCCGGCCTCCATCGCGTCTTCTTCGCAATGGACCTTCCGTCCGAGGAAGACCCGCCGGGTGCACCGCCCTGCCCCGTCTTGCGGGAAACCGCTCGGCTCGTCGACGTCCATTACACCTACCCCGACGGGACCCCGGCCCTGCAGAACGTCGACCTCGACATTCACGTGGGACGCATCACGGCCCTCGTCGGGCCCGCGGGCGCTGGAAAATCGACGCTGGCTTATCTGTTCCCGCGTTTCATCGTGCCCCAGCGTGGGTGTCTGACCTTTGACGGCGCCGACACCACCGGATCGTCCCTGGCCTCCTTGCGATCACAGGTCTCGTTCGTGTTCCAGGAAACGCAGCTCTTCGACGCCACGGTCGACGAGAACATCCGCATCGGAAATCCGGATGCGACCGAGGCCCAGGTCCGTCACGCGGCCCAGATCGCGGGAGCCGACGCATTCATCCGTGCTCTCCCCAAGGGCTATCACACACCGCTGGGACGCGGCGGCGGACGCTTGTCCGTCGGCCAACGCCAGCGCGTGGCGATCGCGCGCGGACTCGTGCGCGAGGCGCGCATCCTGATCCTCGATGAGCCGACAAGCGCTCTCGACCCGGAGACGGAGCAGAACCTGGTCCGGGCCCTACGCGAGGCGAGTCGCGAGCGTGCGGTCGTCGTGATCGCGCACCGCTTGTCGACGATCCGCGAAGCCGACGAGATCTGCTTCGTGGAAGGCGGAGAGATCATCGAGCGCGGCAGCCATGCAACGCTGATGGCTCGGGAAGACGGCGCGTATCGGCGGTTCGTCGAGCTTCAGTCACAGGGCGCGGCCTGACGAAGGCTCAAGCCGGAGGCGCGACAGCGCGTCCCCCGGACAGGATCGGAAACTGCCGGTTCGGGTCGGCCGCCGGGACTTGCGCGCCGTCGCCCGACTGCGCGGGATGGATCACCGCTCCGTCGGGCGCGAGCTGAACGATGTACGACTTCCGAACGGCCTCGGTCGTGTTCGGACCCGTCGCATGCGGTGTCAGCGATGAGAAGACCACGACGCTGCCCGCGGGCGCTTCCACCGGAACCGCACCCTCCGGATCGTCCAGACACTGGAAGCCCGCGTCCGTGGTCCAGTGCGCGAGCGTTCCATGCCGATGAAGACCCGGGACCACCCAGGGGCAACCATTCGACGTCGTCGCGTCGGTCAGCGCCACCCAACACGTGAGGTACTGCTGCGGGTGGACGTAGGTGTAACCGTTGTCCTGGTGCCAGGGGAACGTCCCCGGCTTCTCCGGCTTCTTGTAGACGCCCTGGTCCCAATAGAGCCGCACGTCCGGACCAATGAGGTCATGGCCCAGGTCCTGGAACACTTCGTGACCGCAGAACGCGCGCGCTGTCGGTGATTGCAGCACTGCGTGCGTCATGAATGTGATGTTGCCGTCTTCGGCGATCATCAACTTGCCGTCGGGCTGGGTCTTCAGGAACGCCGTCACACGAGCGTCGAGCTCGTCGAGGGCGTCGGTGACGGGCGCGAGTTCAGCCGGATCGAATGCGCCCTCGAGCAGGAAATATCCCTGCTCTGTCCAGGCCTGCGCCTGCGCAGACGTGATGCGCCGGTAGGGGCCGGCGGGTGCGGTCCATTCGAACGATCGGTTGCGCTCGTGCAGCGCGGCCCCGTCCGGCAGCGGCGCAATGTCGGCGGCCATGTCGTCAGCTCCCGGAGAATTCAGGTTTGCGCTTGGCCAGGAACGCAGCGATGCCCTCCTTGCCGTCGGCGCTCCGCGCGGCGTCGGAAATCGCGCGCGCCTCGGCGTCCATCTGGCTCTCGAGGGCGTCGCCCGTGGACTGCAACAGGAGGCGCTTGACGCTCCCGAACGCCAGCGTCGGGCCCGCCGCCAGTCGCTCAGCCAGTTTCATGGCGGCATCCTGGAGGTCGGCGTCCGGGACCACCTCGTTCACCAGGTTCCAGGCAACCGCTTCGTCCGCCGAGAGTAGACGATTGGTGATCATCAACTCCTGGGCTCGCCGCAGACCTGCAAGCCGGGAGATGAAGAATGTCGCGCTCCCGTCAGGCGTCAGTCCCGCGTTCGTGTACGCCATCGTGAACCGGGAGGAGGCGGCGGCGATCGCGTAGTCGCTGGCCACCGCGAGGCTGAAACCAGCGCCCGCGGCCGTGCCGTTGATGGCCGTGACCAGCGGCGCATCCATGCGCGAAAAGCGCGCAACCGCGCCATGGAAGATCGTCGTCAGCTTCTTCAACACACCCGGAAGGGCATCCCCAGCCTCGGCGAACTCGGCCAGGTCGCCGCCTGCGCAGAACATCTTCCCGGTTGCAGTGAGGATGACGGCCCGGACGCTCGGGTCCTCATCGACCTCGATCGCGGCGTCCAACAGGTCGGCCATCATCTGCCCGTTCAGGGCGTTCGCGGCGTCCGGGCGGTTGAGCGTGATCCGAGCCACGCCACCGACGCGTTCGAGCTTCAAGGTTTCGAAAGACATGTCTTCCTTCTCGGATCCGGGAGATTCGACGGCGTAGCGTAGCTTTACTCCGTTCGGGGGGCTCCAGCGAGCTGCGGTACTTTCCTCGAATGCCCGCGGACGGAACGAAGTACGGCGCCGCGCTCCGCGCTGGAATCGCGGGCGCCGCGCTCTTGGGTCTGCAGCTGGTTGGCTGTGCCAGCGGCCCCCGACCGATGGAAGAGCAGCCCTGGGTGCGCCTCGAGACGCCGCATTTCGGGATGTGGACGCCCGCGCGTCCCGACGTCGCCAAAGCGCTGCTTCAAGATCTCGAACGGTTCCGCACTGTACTGCCGGCATTGGATCCCCTTCCGCGACCGGACGAACGCATCGAGATCGTGTTGTTCGCGGACGCTGCCACGTTGGACCGCTTCGTCCATACGTCCGACCTTCGGAGTGCGGTCGTCCAGACCCTCGACGGCCCCATCCTCATTGCGAACGCGACCGTGGTCGAACCCGCGGCAGCCCTTCGCCATGCCTATCTGCACGAACTCTCCTGGCGTGCGAGGGAAGATCTGCCCGCGTGGATGGAGGAAGGCCGCGCGGAGGCCCTGGCCCATGCGCAGATCACCGATGCCGGCGTCATCCTGGGCGCCGCCCCCGCGCACCTGAAGAGCTGGCTACAGCTCGGCACGCCGCTCCCGGCCGTTCGGATCCTTTCGGCGGAGGCCTCTCGCATCGGTTGGTCGCGGGGCGAAGATCGCCGCTTCGCCGCGTACGCATGGGTCCTCCATGGTCTGTTGCGGGATCGCTCGGAAGACGCCGACACCGAAGTCGCCGCTCGATTGCTCCACCTCTCCGAAAGCCGTCCCGCGCCACGGACCCTTCGCCCAGGAGACGCTCGCATCGTGGATGCGGCGCTGCGCGCGCGTATTCCGTCGGGACCGTTTCCGCGCGTCGCGATGGAGATCGCGCCCTTGCCCGCCGTGGACGTTCAAGAAGTCCCAGCCGTTCACGGCGAGGCCCTCGCCCAGCTCGCTCGATTGGCCGATGCGCTGGGCTCGAACGGCGGTCCGACGATCCGGCAAACCGCACAGACCGCAACGGAAGCCGAGGTCACGACCGACGCTGCACCATTGGACGCGCGCGATCCGGCCGGCGCTGTGGCCCTGGCCGAGGCGATGGGTGACGACGCGGTCGACCATCAAGCCGCGGCGGCACTCCTTCAGCTCGCCCACGCACACGCGCCCGGTGTCCCCCGCATCGAGCGAGCGCTCGCTGCGAGACTGGCCGCGGCAGGCGAAGTTCACGCGGGCGCTGCCGTGCTGAACACCCTCGCTCGGCGACCCCATGCCGACGCCCTGGTCCCGGCCGCCGCGGTGGTCGAGGGGCTCGCACTTGCGGGGATCTCACTTGCCGATGCCGACGCGCGTCTCTGGAACCCACAGCTCGCCATCCGCCAACCCGCACATCAGGCTCGTCTCGATCAGCTCGCGGCCTGGGTCGAAGTGGTCGGCGATGCGGGCTTCGGCACTCCGCGCGAGCGCGACATCGTCATCGTCCTCGACATCAGTACCGGCACGTTCCTTCCCTCAGAACAGGACGTCAACGCCAACGGCCGCACGGGACGCCGCGTCGAGCCGTTCACTCGCGGAGGCCGTGTCGATCCCTTCACACGCGTTGGGACCGCGACAACATCGGACCGGATGGACTCGATCTTCGAAGCCGAGCGATTCGCGGCGCGAGAGCTCCTGCTCCAACTCGACCCGCTGACAACCCAGGTCGCCATCGTCGGATACTCCTCGCAGGCCCGGACGATCGCGCCACTCGGATCCATCGAGGCTGCCCTCGATCGCCTTGACCGCTTCCAGTTCATTCCCCGGGCGCTGCCCACGGCCAATCCGGCAGCCGGCCAGCTGCGAGCGCTCAAGATCCTTCGCAATACCGCGCGCGACGACCGTTTCCGAGAAGCCTCGGTCCTTCACCTGTTCGGTGCTGAGCCAACCCACCCCAATTCGGCCCGCGCGCAGCGCCGTACGGCCGAGTCCACCGATGCCCTGCGGCAACTCGGGATCCCCGTCCACGCCTTCGGTGTGGGCGAGTCGATCATCGCCAGCCACCCGCAATTCCTGGAGGGGATCGCCGCGGCCGGCGGTGGCACGTACCAGCCCATTCACGAAGTGCGGGACACGCGCCTCCCCGCTCTGGGAGAACCGCTTCGCGGTCTGCTGGGCGTCGAAGTCCGCAACCTGACGACGGGAGAGCCTGCCCGCGCGCAACGTGTCTTCCAGGACGGCTCATTCGATGCGCTCGTTCCGCTGGCCCTCGGCACGAATGAGATCGAGACCATCGCGACACTCGACGATCATCCACCCCTTCGCAACGTCCGGTCCGTGGACTTCGTTCCGCCCGAAGTCTCTTCCGAACCACAGCGGCGCAAGGATGCCCGTCTGCTCTGGGCCCTTCGCAATCGCAGTATCGAAGTCGCCGCGCGCCTTCGCATCGCCGAGGCTCAAGCGCAGCGCGCAGAGCGGGCCGCCACCATAGGAGCCCCTGGCGCGCGCGAGGTCGAGATCGAGGTCTCTCTACCCGAGGACACCGCCGTCGCGCCGGAAGGCGAAGACCTCCCTGCCGTCAGCGGCGCGAATCCCACCACCAAGGCCACATCGGAGCCGGGTGGCGAGGCGGCAACCACCGACTAACCGATCCAGCGGCCGAGGAGACTGCGCTTGACCGCAGCCCTTTCGCGCGGCTTCGGGGACGGCGGCTCTGCCGGTGAAGTCGCGCCCTGCGCCATCGCTTCGAGACCCAGCCACTTCGTGACCTCTTCCGCGAGTTCGCGGAGCTGACGATGAACGGCCGTCCCCTTGCCCTCGTGGAGGATCGGGCGCGGTCGAGCGTCGCCCGATTGCAGCGCCTCGGCACGCGGACTGCGGGAGAGATGCGTCGCGAAGCGACTCCAGCCGCGCGCATCGACTTCAGCCGCGAGCCGGTCATGGAGGTCGCGCCCCGCACGATCGACACGCGTCCTGCGGTCGACGAGAGACAGCAGCGCCCGAGCGCGATTTGGTCGACCCGCACTGCGTTCGAGGTAGGAGAAGATCTTCTCGCCCTCATCGAGCGACGCCTGGTCGGTGATCGGCACGATCACGGCATCGGCCGCGACGAGCGCGCTCTGGGTCAATTCCTCGAGATCACTCTTGCAGTCGAGCAGATACAGACCCCCGACTTCGCTCCGATCGATCATGCTACGAAGCGTCCGCGGATCGCGTGCCCGGCTCTTCAGCGGCCCCGTGTCGGGCGGACTGGGCACAAAGCGGATGCCGTACTGGCCCAGTCGCATGGCGGCATCCAGATCTCGTTCCGCGAATACGTGCTTCAGGTTCGGGGCGTCGGCATCGCGGCCGCCAATGCTGAACATGCGATCGATCCCGATCTGGTCGTCGAGCCCGATCAGCGAAACTGGCAGATCTTCGTGCAGCGCACGGAGATAGACGGCGAGGTTCGTCGAGACGAACGTCTTGCCGACGCCGCCCTTGTTGGAGGCCACGGCCAGGACGGCGCGCCGGACTCGCGACGATTCGGGGGGGAGTGTCACCACCCCAGGGTAACGCTCGATGGATCGGCTAGCATCGCACGATGGCGGCCCTGGGAATCGTTCCGGCACGGTACGGCGCGAGCCGTTTCCCGGGGAAGCCGCTCGCCGAGATTGCAGGGCAGCCCATGATCCTCCATGTCGTCGCCGGCGCCCGACAAGCGAAGCGGCTGCGCGACGTCTGGGTCGCCACCGACGACGAGCGAATCGCCGAGGTCTGCGAAGGCGCGGGGATCCACGCCGTCATGACATCGGCCGACCACCCAACCGGATCGGACCGACTCGCCGAGGTCGCCGCCACCGTCGACGACGACATCATCGTCAACATCCAGGGCGATGAACCCTTGATCGAAGGTTTCGTGGTCGATGCGGCCATCGAAGCGCTCGAACGAGACGCGGGTGCGATGGTAGCTACCGTGGTCCATCCGGCTGGCCCGGACGCCGCACACGATCCGAACCGCGTGAAGGTGGCCCGCGCGCTCTCCGGGCGCGCACTCTATTTCTCGCGGAGCGCCATCCCCCACGCACGGGTCGGACCGGCGACGCCGCTCTGGCAGCACGTCGGACTCTACGCCTATCGCCGCAGTTTCCTGCTCGACTACGTCAAGCTTGCGCCGACGCCGCTCGAACAGCGCGAAGCGCTCGAGCAATTGCGAGTCCTCGAACACGGATACGCGATCCAGTGCGCCGCCATTGAAGGCTGGGAGAGCCTACCCGTCGACACCCCGGAAGACCGCGAGCGGGTCGAAGCCCTGCTCGCGGCGCGGATTTCGGCCTCCGGCCGCTAACGGCCGTGGCCCCGAAACGCCCCGTGTCCCGACCCGGCGTTCCCTTCGCACTCGCGCTCGGCCTGTTTCTCCTCTCTGGCATCGGCGCCCTCATCATCGAGTCCACCTGGCTTCGCTGGTTTCGGGTCTTGCTAGGCGCGACGGCACCGGCGGCTTCCGCCACACTCGTCGCGTTCTTCCTTGGCCAGATGGCGGGCGCTTTCGCGGGCGCTGCACTCGCGGTGCGCACTCAGAAGCCGCTGCGTGCCTATGCCCTACTCGAAGCGACTGCAGCGGCCGCAGCCCTCGCAACCGCACCACTGCTGGCCCTGCTCGTCCCGTTCGTCGACGCCTTCTACGACGAAGGCAACGCGTCCGGCGGCTGGATCACCGCCGCTCGATTCGGCGTCGCATTACTCGCCACGCTTCCGGCGAGCGCCGCCTTCGGCGCCACCTTTCCCATCTTGACGCGAGCGGTGACGCGCGACCCGCGACAACTCGGCCGGCAGGGCGGCGCCCTCTACGCCGCGAATACGGCGGGCGCCGCGATCGGCGCGGCGTTGGCGGCCTTCGTTCTCCCGGGTCTGCTCGGCGTTCGCGGGACGCTGAGCGTCGGCATCGGCTGTCTCCTCCTTGCCGCCGTCGCCGCTGCGGGTTCCGGGGGCGACGCAAGCGCTGAAACGCCGACCTCGCCGGCACCACCGCGCCCCCGCATCCGCGTATCGTGGGCCGTGCTCGCCGCCGCGTCCGGGTTCGGCATCTTCGCCAGTCAGGTCCTGTTGACCCAAGCGTTCGCACGGGTCCTGAATCAATCGACGCATGCCTTCGGAGCGGTGCTGGTCACCGCGCTGGTCGCGCTTGCGCTCGGCGCCAGTTTGTCTTCGCGGTTTCGCTTCGCCACCGCACGGACGATGGTTGGGGTTGCCGCGACCGCCGCAGCCCTCGGCTTCGCGTTCCTTCCGGCGGTACTCGTGGCCTCGACCGACGGCCTCGCCTACTTGGGGAGCGATCGTGGGTATCCGGGCTACCTCATCGCCGCGTTGGGACTGGCCGCGATGACCGCTGGCCCTCCCTGGCTCGCGGCCGGGATGGTCTGGCCAGCCCTCCTTGGAGTCGCGGGAGACGACGAAACGGGGGACGGTCGTGCTGCGGGCCACGTCGCCGGCCGACTTCTCGCATGGAACACGCTCGGCGCGGTCGTGGGATCTCTCGCTGCCACCTGGTGGTGGCTACCGGCCTTCGGCCTCTGGGGAAGCTTGACCCTGGTTGCGATCGGCTACGGCGCGGTCGCGATTGCGGTACCCGGCCCCGGTCGCCCGATTCGTGCAGGACTCCTGATGGCGGTGGCCACCGGACTCGCCGTCTTGGCTCCGCCGCATTCCCTGCCATCGTTTCGCACCGAGGCCCAGGACCGTGTTCTCGAGGCGACGTCGACACCGTCTGGTCTGATCGCGGTGATCGAACGCGACGGCGGCCGCTTGATCCAGACCGACAACCACTATGCACTCGGCGGCACTGCCGACCGCGTGCATCAGGAGCGTCAGGGCCACCTTCCCCTCCTGCTGCACCCCGGGGCCCGCAGCGCGCTCTTCCTGGGCTCGGCCACGGGATCGAGCGCGGCCGCAGCCTTGCACCATGATGTGGAACGGCTGGTCCTCGTCGAGATCGTCCCCGGCGTCGCCAAGGCAGCAGCAAAATGGTTCAACGATGCCAATGGCGGCGTCCACACCGACCCGCGAACCCACGTCGTCGTCGATGATGCCCGAAGCTATGTCCGAGCAGGCCGCGAACGCTTCGACGTGATCGTCGGAGACCTTTTCGTCCCGTGGCGGTCCGGAACCGGTTCGCTCTACACGACTGAGCATTTTCGAGCGGTCCGCGATCGCCTCCAGCCTGGGGGGCTCTTCTGCCAGTGGCTCCCCCTGTATCAGTTGACGGAAGCCGAACTTCAGACGCTCTTCGTGACTTTCCACGATGTCTTCCCGGATGCGATGGCCTTCCGCGGAGACTTCTACGGCAGCCACCCGATCCTGGCCCTCGTCGGCGGCGCGGGACTCATGGTCGATACGACCGAAACCGGCCGCGCGACCGCGCGCCTCGCTGCGACCGGTGTCGAGGACCGCTGGATGACCCACCCCGCCGGGCCGTGGGCGTTGTATGCCGGACCGATCGGCGCCGTCGCTGCCCACTGGGATGCGGCGCCGCGGAACACCGACGATCGACCGACCCTCGAGTGGCTGGCCGCGCGGCAGCACGCGGGTGGCGGCGCGGGCCAACCACCGGCATTCGTCGGCCTCGCGCTGTCGCAACTCGGCAAGGCGTTGCGAGAAAGTGCCGATGCCCGCGGCATCGAGTCCGTGCGCAACTTCTCGGAGGCGGAACGACGAGCCTCCGCCGGAGGCCATGCGCTCCAGACCGCGTCGGCTCTATGGACCGCCGGGCGCAGCCAGGACGCGGCTCTCGCCCTGCAGGCAGCCGCAGACCTGCTGCCCGTGACACTTCTGGCTGAGGCGCCCGAAGATCCAACGGCAGCCGAAGTCTGGCCCGACAACCCCCGCTAGACCGACGCCTAACGTTTTCCGGCGGCGCCTTCGAGAAGCGATTCGTAGAACGTGATCATGTCGCCGTAGTCGTCGACGGCGACCCGTTCATTGGTCCCGTGAATGCGCCCAACGTCCTCGCCGCCAAGGCGAAATGGCGTAAACCGGTAGCTGTCGTCAGAGACTTCTCCGTAGTGCTTCGTATCCGTCCCGCCGACGACAAGGGCGGGCGCCACGACGATGTCGGGCTCGATCGCTCTCACCGCGCTCGCGATCGCGGCGAACGCGTCGGAGTCGCTGCGTGAAACCGTCGAAGCTTCCCGGGCCGTCGTGATCTCGATCTCGATGTCGGGGTCGTCGATGATGCGGCGCACTTCCTCGACGACGAAGTCGACCGAATCGCCGGGCACGAGCCGGAAATTCGCGGTGGCGGTCGCACTCGTCGGCAACACATTCGCCTTCACCCCGCCCTCCAGGATCGTCAGCGCCGTCGTGGTTCGGAGCATGGCGTTCATCGCAGGGTCGTCAGACAGCACCGCCTCGAGGATCGGCCCGAAGGCCCACCGCTGCTCGATCAAGAAGGCCTGGGTCGCCGGCAGGTACGGCGCGAGCGCATCGAACAAGTCGCCGGCGACTGCACCGAAGCGTGCCGGAAGCGGTGTCTCATCAAGGCGCACGAGAGCCCGTGCCAGGCGCGGGATTGCCCCATTCGGCGGCGGCACGCTCGAATGCCCACCCGTGGCGCGCGCGGTCAGGCGCAGGGTCAGAAAGCCCTTCTCCGCGACTCCGACCATGGCGACCGGCCGATCGATTCCGGCCGTGCCTTCGAGGATGGCCATCCCTTCGTCGAGCGAGAACCAATGCTGCACGCCGCGCTCAGCCAACAGCCGCGTGATGCTGCCCGCGCCGTTGGGACCGCCCACTTCTTCGTCGTGACCGAAGGCAAGGTGCACGGTGCGCTCAGGCACGAAGCCTTCGCTGAGGAGACGTTCGACCGCTTCGAGGGTGGCCAGCACCCCGACCTTGTCGTCCAATGCGCCCCGGCCCCACACGAACCCGTCCGCCACCACGCCGCCGAACGGGGGATGGACCCAGTCTTCCGCTGTGCCAGGTACCACGGGCACGACATCGATGTGCGACGTCAGCAGGATCGGCGGCAAGGACGGGTCGGAGCCGGTCCACGTGTACAGCAGGCTGTAGTTCGCGACGCGCTCGCGACCGAGAGCCGCGTGGGTTCGCGGGAACGCGGCGCCGAGATAGTCGTGCATCGCCAGGAACGGCGCGGCATCGAAGTCCGCCGGGTCCTCGTGGGACAAGGTCTCGAACCGCAACGCGCCAGCGAGGCGCTCGACGGGGCCCTCCGCGGCGGCAGCCTGGCCGAAACCCATGACGCCCGCGACCCACAGAAAAACCAGACGACGCGCGATCATGGCGCTCCCTTCCGCAGCTAAGAACAAACCCGACGGGAGGGTAACGGCGCGCGCGCGCGATGGTGGGACGAACCGCGGCGCGGCCCCCACCCGGACGGGGTTGGAGCCCAGACCATCCAGGCTCCGGAGGTGGCCGCGCCGCAGCGAAACATCCAACCTGCGATGCAGGCGGATGCTGCCACGCGACCCGGGGACCCGGCGGTGCGCTTCGTCACACTTCTACGCCGAAATCACACGAATCAACGAAAACAAACTCTGTTTGATTACGTAGGCGAGGGAACGCGCGCGATGGATGCGCAGGCGCGAAAAACCCCGGGAGCGGTTCGCGGGCAGAGCCCGTTCCCCTATTGCGGCTACGGCGTCCGCGCTCCCGGGGACGGTGGACTGGGACTGGCGTCCCCGACATTCACCTTGAAGAAAGAAATCTTCGGCAGTCAGTGCGCGTTAAGACGCCGCCACCTCACTCGCCGTAGTCTTAGGTTGGTCCAATTATTTCACCTCCTTCTTCGGCGTCGGGTCGAATGGCGGACCCCCAAAGTGTCCGCCCCAATCCCGGTTCTGGAAGGCGCCGTTCCATACCGCCCCGGGCCGCCCAGGAAGACCACATGGCCGCCCCTGAACTTGCGAAGGAGTGAGCTCCGCTGTCCCTGAAGATATACGAGGGCCTGTCGAGGGTCTACAACGAACTCACTGCCCCACCGTAAATTCAGAACTCCGCTGAGGGCCCTTCTCGCTGGACCCCGCAGGCTTGCAGGGTAGACTCCGCCGGCCTTGGAGCCCCTGACGCATGCCTGACGAACCCGAAGACACCGCCTGCCTACTGGTGACCTGCCCCGACGCCAAGGGGATCGTGGCCGCCCTCGCCCAGGTCTTGCACGGCCACGGCGCCAACATCCTCGACTCAGACCAGCACACGGATCCGGTTGCAGGCCAGTACTTCCAGCGAATTCGATTCGACCTCTCCGACCTGCTGACCGATCGCACGAGCCTGGCGACCGCGATCGGTGAAGTGGGCGATCGCTTCTCGATGACCTGGCGCATCACCTACGCGGGCGACATCAAACGAATGGCCGTCTTCGTCTCGAAGTACGACCACTGTCTCTGGGACCTGCTACTGCGCCATCGAGCAGGCGAACTCAACTGCGAGATCCCGTTGATCGTGAGCAATCACCCGGACGCGGCACCGATCGCCGAGCAATTCGGCATCCGATACGAGGTCTTTCCGATCACCAAGGCGACGAAGGCCGCGCAGGAAGAGCGTGAGGTGGCCTTGCTGAGGGAACTCGACATCGATCTCGTCGTCATGGCCCGGTATATGCAGATCTTGTCGGGCGACTTCATCTCGCACTTCCCGGCACGCATCATCAATATCCACCACTCGTTCCTGCCCGCATTCATGGGCAGCAAGCCCTATCACCGCGCGTTCGAACGCGGCGTGAAGCTCGTGGGTGCCACCGCTCACTACGCGACGACAGACCTGGATGAAGGGCCGATCATCGACCAGGACGTCGCTCGTACCTCCCACCGGGATTCGGTGAAGGACCTGCTGCGGAAGGGCCGCGACCTGGAGCGCACCGTCCTGGCGCGCGCGGTGCGTTGGCACCTGGAAGACCGCGTCGCCGTCTACGAGAACAAGACCGTGGTGTTCGATTGAATTCCTCCAACCTCCGCGTTGCGCTGCTGCTCGGCATGATCGGGCTCGTCGGTCTGATGTGGATCGCCGCCTTCGCCTCGAAGCAGCAGGAGAAGGCCGCAGCCGGCGTTGCCGCGCTCGATCCCTTCACGTTCGAATCCCTGACGTTGGTCACGATCGGGACCGGCGGCACGTTCGAAAACCACTGGCGACGCGGTCCAGCGCTCGCGGTCGGGACAGGGACCGATGTCGTCCTCATCGACGCAGGTCGCGGCGTGACCGCGGGACTGCGCGCGGCGGCGATCCCCCTCGATCAGCCGAGGACGCTGCTGCTCTCCAGCCTGGCGGCCGAGAACGTGATCGGCCTCGACGACCTCTGGCTGGATGCCTGGCTCCACGCTCCATCGGTCCCACTTCGCGTCTATGGGCCGCCCGGCACTGCGGACCTGGTGTCCGGACTCCACCGCGCACACCAGTCGGCTGCCGCTGCATTGGCGGACTCGTGGAAGCCGCCTTCCGCGAGCGGGCGGATCGAAGTCACCGAGGTCGTTGGTGGCGAAGTGTTCGAGGTCGGCGCAATGCGCATCGAGTGCGCGCTCGTGGACGGCGGCGCCCTCCCCGGCCTCGCCTGGCGCATCGAAGCGGCCGAACGTGTCATGGCTGTCAGCTTGGCCGGCACCGACGCGGATGCGATTACGACCCTGGGACGAGGCGCACACGTGCTGGCTCTCGGCGGAATCTACGGCGCGTCCCTGGCGCTGGCCGAAGAAGCCGGGGTCGAGGGGCTCGACGCCCTCCAGCGCGAAGCGGACCAGCACCTCCGACTGGAAGCGCTCGGTGCGATCGCCACCGCGGCCGAAGCGCGGTCGGTCGTCCTCACACGACTGCGACCGCCGCCGGTCTTCGAGTTCCAGTATGAGAACCTGGTCGGCGAAACCTATCGCGGGGGCCCGGTCTTCGTTGCCGAAGACGGCGAGGC
>JAJDAQ010000180.1 GCA_029261815.1 Deltaproteobacteria bacterium | reverse complement strand
TTCGGGCAGACGGGGCCCAAGTCGAGGTGGGAGGCGAGCGACCTCACCGTATTCGCGGCTTCGGGCGCACTCTGGCTGATGGGCGACGAAGATCGGGCGCCCGTGCGGATGACGGTCCCCCAGGCCTTTCTTCACGCAGGGGCCGAAGCCGCGGCAGCGACGTTGGTCGCTCTCCATGAACGCCGACGCTCAGGCAGTGGGCAGCATGTCGACGTCTCGGCCCTGCAGTCGACCACGCTCGCGACGCAATCCGACATCATCTCGGCCGCGGTGGGCTCCGAGGGCGGGGCCCGCACCGCCGGCGGCGGAAGGATCGGCGAACTCACCCTCCGCTTCGCGTATCCGGCACGCGACGGACACGTCTCGATCACCCACCTCTTCGGTCGCGCCTTTGGCCCCGCGTCGGCTCGGCTGATGGAGGTGGTCTGCGAGGACGGTTTCTGCGACGAAACGCTGCGCGACAAGGACTGGATCGCCATCGCCTCCTTGATCGCGAAGGGCGCAGAGCCGGTCGCGACCCACGATCAAGCCAAGGCAGCCATCGCCGCATGGACGGCGTCGAAGACGAAGGCCGAACTCCTCGAAGTGGCGATGAAGCGCCGGCTCCTCGTCGCTCCGGCATGGACGTTGCGCGACGTCGCCGCGAATGAACAGCTCGCCGATCGCGGCTATTTCCAGCCCTTCGAGCGGCCCGATGGAGGCGGGGTTGCGCGTGAGTTAGGCGCCTTCGTGCGCACGAAGGACCAGACGCCGTCACCCGCACGTCGCGCTCCTCGGCTCGGTGAACACACGGAGGCGCTTCTTTCCGAGCGGCGGGATGCGGTCTCGGCGAAGCCCGTGGTCCGCAGCCCGCCGTTGGAGGCCGCGACCCTCCCGCTGGCGGGCGTCAAGGTCGTCGACTTCATGTGGGCACTCGCCGGGCCCGCGGCGACGCGCATGCTGGCCGACTACGGGGCCGACGTCGTGCGTGTCGAGTCCGCGTCGAAGCCGGACCCGATCCGCGGTGGGCGTCCCTTCGTCGATCGCCAGTTCGGAATGGAGACCGGCGTCCTCTTCCACAACACCAACGCGAGCAAACAGATGCTGGGGCTCGACCTCGGCAAGCCGGGAGCACGCGATGTCGTGCACGACCTGGTCCGCTGGGCCGATGTCGTGTGCGAGTCGTTCACACCCGGGGCCATGGAGAGGATGGGCTTCGGCTTCGAGGCGCTGCGCGAGGTGAACCCGAACCTCGTGATGCTCAGCACCTCGCTGATGGGCCAGACCGGTCCGCTCGCGGGCTTCTCGGGGTACGGCAACCTGTCGGCCGCGATCGTGGGCTTCCATGAGATGACGGGCTGGCCCGACCGAGAGGCCTCCGGACCCTATGGAGCCTACACGGACTACGTCACTCCGAAGTTCGCCGCGTCCGCCATCCTGGCCGCCCTCGACCAGCGGCACCGCACCGGGAAGGGGGTGCACCTCGATCTCTCGCAGGCCGAGGCCTCGCTGCATTTCCTCGCTCCGGCGATGCTCGACACCCTCGTCAACGATGCGGACCCCACGCGTCGGGGAAACCGCGACGACCTCCTCGCACCGCACGGTTGCTACCCGGTCGCGGGCGACGATCGTTGGATCGCGATCGCGGTCGAGACCGACCGCGAATTCGGGGATTTGTGTCGAGTGCTCGGGCGGGACACGCTCGCGGGAGACCCTCGCTTCGCGACTGCACGCCAACGCCAGCAAAACATCGAGGCATTGGATTCCGCCGTTGCCGAGCTCACCCGCGAGCACGATGGCGGCGAACTCGAGGCGCGGCTCCAGGAGGTCGGCGTCGCGTGCCATGTGGTGCAGGACAGCATCGCGGCCTGTGCCGACCCGCAGCTTGCGGCACGCGGACACTTCGTGCGGATCGAATCGGGCGGCGCCTACACGATCGTCGAGGACACGCGCTCGAAGTTGTCGCGAACACCCGCACGCATCCAACGTGGCGTACCAACGCTGGGGCGCGACAACTGGGAGATTCTTACGGAGCTTCTGGGCTACGACGAAGCTCAAGTGGCCGAACTCGCTGCGGCTGGCGTGCTCGAATGAGCTGGGCGTTCATAACGATGATACTGAACACGACACCCGGTTCAGTGGGAGCTGTCGCCACGGGCATCGCGTCCGCCGAGCATGTGCTGCACGAAGGCATCGCCCACGGCGAATGGCCAGGGCAGCGCCGCGGGAGTACCCGCTGATGTCGCTGAGGGGTGTCGCAGCCGTCGTTGGCGTCGCCGAGCGAGCGCCGCAGCGGTACACGGGGGACGAGACGAATCTCGACCTCCTGAGTGGGGTCGCGGTCGAGGCGCTGGCCGACGCGGGCATCGATCGTTCCGAGGTGGATGGTCTGCTCGTCCATCCCGTCGGCGGACTCCCCGGGTTCGTGCCAGCCACCGTGGCCGAGTTCGTCGGGCTCCGTCCGCGTTTCGCCGAGATCGTCGACCTCGGCGGTGCCACCGGGGCCGGCATGGTGTGGCGTGCGGCCGCCGCGATCAATGCCGGCATGTGCACGACCTGCCTCTGTCTCACTGGAACGCGTCGACGTCGCAGGCGGGCGAACCCTGCCAAGGGTGATGCCGACACGGCTTCCCTCGCGCGCGAGCCGCGCTCGGTTTCCTCCGGGCGGGACCGTTCGCCGCAGGCGGAGTTCGATGCACCCTACGGGATGCTAGGTGCGAACGTCGGCTACGCGATGCTCGCCACACGCTATGCGCACGAGTACGACCTCAGCG
>JAJDAQ010000179.1 GCA_029261815.1 Deltaproteobacteria bacterium | reverse complement strand
GGAAGGCACCGAGATGGTGATGCCGGGCGACAACATCGAGATGTCGGTCGAACTCATCACGCCGATCGCGATGGATACGGAGCAGCGCTTCGCCATCCGCGAAGGTGGCCGAACCGTCGGCTCCGGCGTCGTTACCGAAGTAATCGAGTAAAACACCATGTCCGACGTTGACGCTCAGAAGATTCGCATCCGCATGAAGGCGTATGACCACAAGCTCCTCGACCAGAGTGCCGGGGAAATCGTGGACACCGCCATGCGAACCGGTGCGCGGGTGGCGGGGCCGATTCCGTTGCCCACGAACATCAACAAGTACACGGTCCTCAAGGGACCGCACATCGACAAGAAGTCGCGCGAGCAGTTCGAGATGCGTACGCACAAGCGGTTGATCGACATTCTCGATCCGACACCGCAGACCGTTGACGCACTGATGAAGCTCGAACTCGCTGCCGGCGTAGACGTCGAAATCAAGATCTGAGCAGGCGCGGCGTCGCGTAATCGCGCGAGCCGACGTCCTAACAAGCCCGAGAGATAATCATGGCAACTGTGAATGTGATGAATGCGAGTGGTGGGGCGGCCGGAACGGTCGACCTCGACCCGGCCGTGTTCGAGGTGGAGGTCAAGCCCCATCTCTTTCACGCAGAGGTTCGGCGCCAGCTCGCCCTTCGGCGAGCCGGTACGCACTCGACCAAGAACCGCTCGGCCGTTTCTGGGGGTGGCGCGAAGCCTTACAACCAGAAGGGCACTGGCCGCGCGCGACAGGGTTCGATCCGTTCGCCCCAGTACGCCGGTGGCGGCGTCGTGTTCGGGCCGGTTCCCCGTAAGTACGACCACAAGCTGACCAAGAAGATGCGCGCTGCCGCACTCCGAAGCGCGCTTTCGTTGCGTGCCCAGGAGGAGGCGCTCGTCGTCGCAGAGGGCCTGACCCTCGACGAGTTCAAGACCAAGAAGGTCGTGGAGATGTTGTCGGCAGTGGGTGTCGGAGGCGAGTCCACCCTGGTCGTTACGGCAGGCCCGGAGCCCGTGCTCGAGAAGTCTGCGCGCAACATCCCGAAGCTGGCCGTGATCCGCGCCGAAGGCCTGAACGTGTACGACGTGCTCCGGCACCGAAAGCTCGTGATCGCCAAGGGTGCGCTCGAAGCCATCGGAGCACGCCTCGGCGGTGCGGAGGCCAGCGCATGAACATCCATGACGTGATTCACCGACCGGTCGTCACCGAGAAGAGCACCATCGCCCGAGAGCTGGCGAATGTCGTGACCTTCGCCGTCGACCCGTCCGCCAACAAGCATCAGATCAAGGAAGCGGTTGAATCGCTCTTCGAGGTCAAGGTGCAAACGGTTCGAACCTGTCGAATGCACCGGAAATCGCGGCGCGTCGGCAAGTTCGTGGGCCGCAAGCCGGAATGGAAGAAGGCGATCGTGACTTTGGCCGAAGGCCAGTCGATCGAATTCTTCGAGGGAGTGTAAGGACATGCCGGTCCGCATCTACAAGCCGACATCGCCCGGGCGCCGCAAGATGAGCGTCTCGGACTTCGCAGAAGTCACCGCTGGTGCGCCCGAGCGTTCGCTGCTCGGCGGTCGCGTCACCAAGAGCGGTGGCCGAAACAACCACGGTCGCATCACCAGCTGGCATCGCGGCGGTGGCCACAAGCGCCGCTACCGGAAGATCGACTTCCGCCGCGACAAGGTCGGTGTGCCGGCCAAGGTCGCATCCATCGAGTACGACCCGAACCGCAGCGCCAACATCGCCCTGCTCCACTACGTGGACGGCGAGAAGCGGTACATCCTGGCGCCGCTCGGTGTTCGCCCCGGCGATACACTCGAAGCGGGTGCAGGGGCCGAGTTCCGCCCCGGCAACTCGATGCCGCTCGCGAGCATTCCGCTCGGTACCGTCGTGCACGCCGTCGAGATGAAGCCGGGCAAGGGTGCACAGCTCGTGCGCGCGGCCGGAACCGGCGCGCAGCTCATGGCGCGGGAAGGCGACTACGCGACACTGCGCATGCCCAGCGGCGAAATGCGCATGATCCACATCCGATGCACGGCCACGATCGGCCAGGTCGGAAACATCGAGCACGAGAACGTGCGCACCGGCAAGGCGGGCCGCTCCCGTTGGCTGGGTGTGCGCTCCAACGTGCGTGGTGTGGCAATGAACCCGGTCGACCACCCCATGGGTGGCGGCGAAGGCAAGTCTTCGGGTGGTCGCCACCCCTGTACGCCTTGGGGCAAGCCCACCAAGGGCGCGAAGACGCGCTCGAAGAAGAAGCAGTCGAGTAAGTACATCGTGAAGCGACGAGGCAAGAAGTAAATGGCGCGATCACTGAAGAAGGGGCCGTTCGTCGACCCCAGCCTCCAGAAGAAAGTCTCGGCCTCGATTGCCGCCGGCTCGAAGCAGGTCATCAAGACCTGGTCGCGTCGCTCGATGATCACGCCGGAGATGGTGAGCCTCACGTTCCACGTGCATAACGGAAAGCTGTTCATGCCCGTCTACGTGACCGAGAACATGGTGGGTCACCGCCTCGGCGAGTTCGCACCGACCCGGAAGTTCACGGGCCATGCGACGGACAAGAAGGTGAAGCGGTGATGGCAGGCTCGATCGCGAAACTCAACAACCTGCGTGGCAGTGCCTTCAAGGCGCGGCTCGTGGCCGACCAGATCCGAGGTCGGCAGGTCGAGGAGGCGCTGACGATCCTCGATCTCTCGCCCAAGCGCTTCGCGCGGCCCCTGGCCAAGCTGGTGCGATCGGCAGTGGCCAACGCGGAAGAAAAGAACAACCGCGACAAGGCGGGGATCGACGTCGACAACCTCTTCGTGCAGAAGATCACGGTCGACGAAGGCAAGAGCATGTGGCGAATCCGCGCGCGCGCCCAAGGGCGTGCCGCCTGGATCCAAAAGCGAACGACCAACGTGTCGCTCGAGTTGGAGGAGCGATAAGTGGGCCAAAAAGTCCATCCCTACGGGTTCCGATTGGGGACGCTCTACGGCTGGAAGTCGAACTGGTTCGCTGAACGCGGATACGGTGAGCGAGTGATCGAGGATCACAAGATCCGGAAGCACATCAAGAAGAAGCTCTACCACGCCGGTATTTCCAAGGTCGTGATCGAGCGGACCGGCGACAAGTGCGTAACGAACATCCACACGGCGCGTCCGGGAATCTTGATTGGCAAGCGTGGTGCCGAGGTCGAGGTCCTTCGCAAGGAACTCGCTGCCATCACCGACGCCGAGATCTACATCAACATCAAGGAAATCCGGAAGGCTGAGCTCGACGCGCAGCTGGTGGCCGAGAACATCGCCCTCCAGCTCGAGCGCCGCGTTGCTTTCCGTCGGGCGATGAAGAAGTCGTTGACCTCGACGATGAAGTTCGGGGCCCAGGGGATCCGCATCGAATGCGGCGGTCGCCTCGGCGGTGCCGAGATGGGTCGCCGTGAGCGTTATGCCGAAGGCCGTGTGCCCCTGCATACGCTCCGGGCCGATATCGACTACGGGGTTGCGGAAGCCAAGACCACCTACGGAATCATTGGTGTGAAGTGCTGGATCTTCAAGGGCGAAGTTCCGGTCAAGGACATTCGCGAGGGCGCGCTGCAAGGGCGTGTCCAAGAAGATGTGGTGAGGTAGCGAACGATGCTGCAACCCAAGAAAGTCAAGCACCGGAAGGTGATGAAGGGCCGCATGCGCGGCAAGGCGTACCGCGGGAGCTCGGTCTCCTTTGGCGAGTACGGCCTGCAGGCCGTCGACGGCGGTCGCCTCACGGCGCGCCAGATCGAAGCTGCCCGTATCGCCATGACCCGGTACATCAAGCGCGGTGGAAAGATCTGGATCCGGATCTTCCCAGACAAGCCGATCACGAAGAAGCCGGCCGAAACCCGCATGGGTAAGGGCAAGGGCAACCCGGAGTACTGGGTGTCCGTCGTAAAGCCCGGGCGCGTGCTCTACGAGATGGAAGGCGTTACACCCGAGATCGCTCGGGAAGCCTTCCGCCTGGCGCAGCACAAGCTGCCGCTCAAAACGCGCTTCGTACAGCGGGAGGAGTGGTAGATGGCAGCGGAAGCCAAGGACCTACGGAGTCTCTCCCTCGAAGAACTTGCCGCCAAGGGCAACGAGCTTCGCGGAGAACTCTTCAATGCGCGCGTCCGGAAATCTACCGGGCAGCTTGAGAACACGGCTCTACTCGGGACGCTTCGACGTGACGTGGCCCGGGTTGAAACCATTCTTGGCGAGAAGCGCGGAGCTGAGCAGTGAGCGAACGAGGACAGCGACGAACCCTTGAAGGGGTCGTCGTGAGCGACAAGATGGACAAGACCGTTGTGGTGCGCGTAGAGCGTCTGGTCAAGGACGACCGCTACCACAAGTATGTCCGTCGCCACGCACGATTCATGGCCCATGACGAAGCGAACGACTGTGGCGTGGGCGACCGCGTTCGCATCATCGAACACCGACCCTTGTCCAAGCGCAAGCGTTGGATGGTCCAAGCCACTCTCACCAAGGCCACTCGGGTCTAGGCGAGAGGGAGAAGACCGATGATTCAAACCGAAACCACGATGGAAGTGGCGGACAACTCCGGCGCGCGACGGGTGCAATGCATCCGCGTCCTCGGGGGCACCCGCCGCAAGTACGCCTCCATCGGAGACGTGGTGGTGGTGACCGTCAAGGACGCCATCCCGAATGCCCGCGTGAAGAAGGGCGAGGTGCGTCGCGCCGTTGTCGTTCGCACTGCCAAGGGCATCTCACGTCCCGACGGCTCGTATATCAAATTCGACGACAACGCCGCGGTACTGCTGAATGACCAGAAGGAGCCGATTGGAACGCGCATCTTCGGTCCGGTCGCCCGCGAACTGCGCGCTGCGAACTTCATGAAGATCATCTCGCTCGCGCCCGAGGTGCTCTGATGACGGCCCCCCGAATGCTCGAGCGGTACCGCAGCGAGATCACGCCCAAGCTCAAGGACGAGTTCGGTTATTCGAACCCGCACCAGGTGCCCACCTTCAGCAAGATCGTCGTGAATATCGGTCTTGGCGAAGCAACCCAGAATGCCAAGCTGATCGAGCGGGCCACAGAAGAACTGGGTCTGATCACGGGACAGAAGCCGGTGGTGCGGCGCGCACGCAAGTCCATCGCAAACTTCAAACTCCGGGAAGGCCAGCCGATTGGCTGCAGCGTCACGCTGCGCGGCACCCGGATGTGGGAGTTCTATGACCGCCTGGTGAACGTTGCGCTGCCCCGAGTGCGCGACTTTCGCGGCACGTCGCCGAAGGCCTTCGATGGCCGCGGCAACTACACGCTGGGCGTTCGCGAACAGATCATCTTCCCCGAGGTCAACTACGACAAGGTCGAGAAGATCACGGGAATGAACGTCACGGTCTGCACGACCGCTAACACGGACGCCGAAGCGAAGAGCTTGCTCTCGCATCTCGGCATGCCGTTCCGCCAGTAAAGGGAATCCGGCCATGATGACCGACCCCGTTTCCGACATGCTCACGCGCATCCGCAATGCCGGTCGCGCGCGCCATGCCAGCATTCAGTGCCCTGCGTCGAAGCTCAAGCTGGGCCTCGCGAAGGTGCTCGTTGAAGAGGGCTACCTCGACAGTGTCTCGGAAGAGACTGGCGACGACGGCCACCCGGCGCTGCGGATCGAACTCCGTTACAACCGCGACGGCGATATGATCATCGACGGCATCAAGCGCGTGTCGCGGCCGAGCTGCCGCATCTACGTGGCTGCCGACGAGATCCCGAAGGTCCGCAACGGCCTCGGTACCGCTGTCCTCTCCACGCCCAAGGGTGTGGTATCCGACTCGACCGCCCGAACGGAAAACGTGGGCGGCGAACTCATGTGCGAGGTCTGGTAGCGCCATGTCTCGCATCGGAAAACGACCGATCTCCCTGACCGACGGCGTGTCGGTCACGGAGAAGGACGGCGGACTCGAAGTGAAGGGCCCGAAGGGAACGCTCTTCGAGAAGCTGCCGGACGACATCAAGATCAACGTCGAAGGGAGCGAGGTGACTCTCGACCGCCCGAACGACAGTAAGCAGGCGAAGGCAAACCACGGCCTCGCGCGGGCGCTCACCCAGAACATGGTGATCGGCGTGACCGAGGGTTTCTCCAAGCAACTCGAGATCCAGGGAGTCGGCTACCGCGCAGACGCAACGGGCAAGACGCTCAACCTGCTGCTCGGTCTCTCGCACCCGGTCAACATGCCTGTACCCGAGGGTCTTTCAGTCTCGGTGCAGGAGAACGTGATCAAGATCGAGGGCGCCAGCCGTCACGACGTCGGCCAGTTCGCGGCCAATATCCGCGAACTCCGACCGCCGGAACCCTACAAGGGCAAGGGCATTCGTTACGTCGGAGAGCAGGTGCGACGCAAGGTCGGCAAGGCCGCGGTCGGTTAGGCCAGAGGAAGCAACAGATGCAGAGAAAACTTCGCAATCGAAAGCAGCAGGCACTGGAGGCTCGGAAGCACCGGTCTGCCCGCAACATCGCGCGATCCAGCCGTCACCGGCTCACGGTCTACCGCAGCGCCAAGCACATCTACGCCCTGATCGTCGATCCCGTCAGCGGAAACACGATCGGGAGCGCCTCTACTCGTTCCAAGGAAATTGGCGCGGGCGAAGGCGGCAAGGTCGGAGCGGCAGTCGAAGTCGGCAAGGCAATCGCCCATGTCGCGAAAGAAAACAACATCGAGGAAGTCGTCTTCAATCGAAACGGCTTCCTTTATCACGGTCGGGTCAAAGCCCTGGCCGATGCTGCCCGTGAAAACGGGCTGAAGTTCTGAGGCGAGGGACCATGCAGCAAGCCGAAAGGCTCAACGCCAACGAGTACGAACTCACTGACCGCGTGATTCATATCAATCGCGTCGCGAAAGTGGTCAAAGGCGGCCGTCGCTTCAGCTTCTCCGCGCTGGTCGTGGTAGGAGACGGAGCGGGGATCGTCGGGGTCGGCTACGGAAAAGCCGGCGAAGTGCCGGAAGCGATCCGCAAAGGCGTCGACAAGGCGCGCAAGAACCTGCGACGCGTACCGCTCGTCGAGGGCACGATTCCCCACGAAATCGTGGGAGTCGCCGGAGCTGGCCGCGTGCTGCTCCGACCGGCATCGCCCGGTACGGGTGTCATCGCCGGCGGCGGAGTTCGGGCCATTCTCGAGTCGGCCGGTGTTCGCGACATCCTCACGAAGACCATCGGGACCAACAATCCGCAGAACGTGGCAAACGCCACGATGGTGGCGCTCGGCGAACTCCGCGATCCGGAAGAGCGCAAAGCGGAGTTGGCGCGATGAGCAAGAAGACGATTCGCGTGACCCAGGTGAAGAGCGCCATTGGGTACGACAAGCGGCAGCGAGCCCATCTGAAGGGTCTCGGAATTCGTCGCATGAACCACACCGTCGAAGTCGAGGACACGCCCTCGGTTCGCGGAATGATCAACAAGGTCCCGCACCTGGTGAAGGTCGAGGAGTCCTAGAAATGTTGGACAACCTATCTCCGCGCCCCGGTGCCCGTCACCGACGCAAGCGCGTCGGCCGCGGCCACGCAGCGGGAAAAGGCAAGACGGCTGGCCGTGGCGTCAAGGGCCAGGGCACGCGCTCGAAGGTCCCGATCTACTTTGAAGGCGGCCAGATGCCGATCGCGCGTCGGCTTCCGAAGCGCGGCTTCACGAACATCCATCGCAAGCCCTACGAAGTGGTGAATGTCCGGGACCTCGGCATCTTCGGCGAAGGCGCCACCATCGACGGCGAAGCCCTCGCAGGACGCGGGCTCATCGGCAAGGCCACGGCACGCGTCAAGCTGCTGGGGGATGGCAATGCGCCGAAGGGTTGCACGATCAAGGTCACCAAGGCGAGCGGCTCTGCCGTCGCCAAGATTGAAGCTGCCGGCGGCAGTGTGGAGATCGTGGCTTGATTGGAGGCGTCCAGAACATCGGCAGGATCCCGGAGCTGCAGCGCCGGATCCTGTTTACGCTGGGGATGCTTGGTGTCTACCGGATCGGGGCCAAGATCCCGACGCCCGGAATCGACTCCGAAGTGATCCGGCGGACGTTCGCTCAGCTCGATGGGACCGTGTTTTCGCTGTTCAATGTGTTCAGCGGCGGAGCTCTCGAGCAGTTGTCGATCTTTGCGCTCGGCATCATGCCGTACATCAGTGCCTCCATCATCATGCAGCTCCTGACGGTGGTGATTCCGCAGCTCGAAACCTTGAAGAAGGAAGGCGAGCGTGGTCAGCGCGAGATCAGCAAGTACACGCGCTACTTCACGATCGTGCTCGCAGCGTTTCAAGGCCTGCTGATTGCAGTCGCCCTCGAGAGCGGTCAGTTTGGCGCCGGCGCGGTCGTTGAACCCGGTCTGGCCTTCCGCCTCATGGCCATTATCACACTGACGTCGGGCACCGCCTTCATCATGTGGCTAGGCGAGCAGATCACCGAACGAGGCATCGGTAACGGCATCTCGCTCGTGATCTTCTCGGGCATCATCGTCGGGATTCCGGGTGCGCTCGGTCAGGTCTACAACCTCGTCTCCACCGACCAGTTTTCGCTCCTCGAGATGATCTTCTTGATGGGCTTCATCATCGGGCTGACGGCCTTCGTCGTGTTCGTCGAGCGTGGCCAACGCCGGATTCCGATTCAGCACGCACGTCGCGTGGTCGGAAAGCGCGTTGCGCAGGGCGGAATGAGCTACTTCCCGCTGCGTGTGAACACGGCCAACGTGATCCCGCCGATCTTCGCTTCGTCCCTCTTGATCTTCCCGACCACCCTCGCCCAGTTCAGCGACGATGGTGGCGTGGTGACCCAGTTCTTCCAGGACTACCTGACGATGGGCGGTGTCACATACAACCTCGTGTACGTGGCCTTGATCGTCTTCTTCTGCTTCTTCTATACGTCGATCCTGATCAACCCGGATGATGTGGCGGACAACATCCGGAAGTCTGGCGGATCGATTCCGGGCGTTCGTCCGGGGAAGAGCACGGCCCAGTTCATCGACAAGGTGCTCTCGCGCATCACGTCGGTGGGGGCGATCTACATCTCGGCGGTCTGCCTGGTTCCGATCATCCTGTCGACCGAGTTCGGCGTTCCGTTCGCCTTCGGCGGCACGGCGCTCCTCATTATTGTCGGTGTCTCGATGGACCTGATGTCCCAGGTCGAAGCACACCTCGTCTCTCGCCAGTACGACGATCTGTCGGGCGGCGGCGGCGGACGACAGCGCGGGAGACTCGGCCGATGAGTGCCCGTCGACTGTTGTTGCTCGGCCCCCCGGGCGCCGGGAAGGGAACCCAGGCCCAGGGGCTGGTGGATTCGCTCGGAATTCCCCAAGTTTCCACCGGCGACATGCTTCGGGCCGCAGTAGCCGCCGGAAGCGAAGTCGGGCAGCAGGCCAAGGCGTTCATGGACGCGGGCAAGCTGGTGACCGACGAGATCGTGATTGGCGTCGCAGAGGAGCGGCTGCGCCAGGATGACGCCAAGGACGGCTTCATCCTGGACGGGTTTCCGCGAACGGTTGCCCAGGCAGAAGCCCTCGACGGGCTGCTCGAAAAATTGGGCGTCGCGCTCGAGCGCTGTGTCGCGATGACCGTGGACGAGGATGAACTCGTCGGGCGCCTGCTGAAGCGCGCAGAGATCGAAGGTCGTGCGGATGACAACGAAGCGTCGATCCGCGTGCGCATGAAGGAATATCGCGAGAAGACCGAGCCGTTGGTGGATTACTACCGGCAGCGCGGCGTGCTCGCGGAAGTCAGCGGAGAAGGGACGATCGAAGCGGTCGCCCAACGGATCCAAAACGCGCTCGCCTAACGGGCAGTGCGATCAGGGAGGTGAGCCATGAAGGTTCGCGCTTCAGTCAAGAAGATGTGTGACAAGTGCCGGGTGATCCGGCGCAAGGGCGTTGTGCGGATCATCTGCGACAACCCCAAGCACAAGCAGCGACAGGGATAGGGAAGACATGGCACGAATTGCAGGCGTCGACCTCCCGCGGAACAAGCAGATCGGCATCTCGCTGACCTACATCTTCGGCATCGGGCGTACACGCGCCGCCGAAATCTGCGAGAAGGCCGAGATCGATACGACGACGCGGACCGACTTGTTGGGCGAGGGCGAAGTCGTCCGGATCCGCGAGCTCATCGAGCAGGGATACATTGTCGAGGGTGACCTCCGTCGTGAAGTCTCCCAGAACATCAAGCTGCTGATGGATATCGGTTGCTACCGCGGGCTGCGCCACCGGCGCGGACTGCCGGTGCGCGGACAGCGGACTCACACCAACGCGCGGACCCGAAAGGGACCGAAGCGCACCGTCGCGGGCAAGAAGAAGCCCGCTACCAAGAAGTAAGGACGGGAAGTAGACCTCATGGTCAAAAAGGGCGCGAAGCGCAAGGTCAAGAAGAACATCACGACGGGTGTGGCTCACATCCAGTCGACGTTCAACAACACCATGATCACCATTACGGACCCGGCCGGCGGCGCGATCGCCTGGTCGAGCGCCGGGATGCACGGTTTCAAGGGTTCGCGCAAGAGCACACCCTACGCCGCGCAGACGGCGGCCGAAGACTGCGCGAAGAAGGCGATGGAGCACGGCGTGCGAACCATCTCCGTCTACGTCAAGGGCCCCGGTGCCGGTCGCGAATCGGCACTGCGCGCGCTGCAGGCTGCAGGCCTTCGCGTGACGGTGATCAAGGATGTCACTCCCATTCCGCATAACGGATGCCGGCCGCCGAAGCGGCGCCGCGTCTAGGACGAGGAAACCCAATGGCTCGATATCGAGGACCTGCCTGCCGTTTGTGCCGGCGAGAAGGTCAGAAGCTCTTCTTGAAGGGCGATCGTTGTTACAGTGAGAAGTGCTCGGTGGACCGGCGCGCATATCCGCCCGGTCAGCATGGCCAGGGTCGGCCGCGCTTCTCGGACTACGGCGTCCAGCTTCGCGAGAAGCAGAAGGTGAAGCGCATGTACGGCATGCTCGAGAAGCAGTTCTCGGCCACCGTCCACAAGGCCACACGCATGAAGGGCCGTGCAGGTGACAACCTGCTGGCGCTCCTCGAGCGGCGGCTGGACAACGTCATCTTTCGGCTAGGCTTCGCGACGTCACGCAACGAAGCGCGTCAGTTGCTCAAGCACGGCCACTTTAGTGTCAACGGTCGCAAGGCCACGATCCCGTCCTTCCTCGTGAAGCCCGGCATGCAGGTGGAGCTTCGCGAGAAATCGCGCGAGATCACGCGCATCGTCGGGGCCCTCGAGACGCTCGAAGCCCGCTCGCTTCCGGGTTGGCTCGAACTCGACAAGGACAACTTCCAGGGCACGGTGAAAGCCATGCCGGTCCGAGAAGACATCACGCTGCCCATCGAAGAGCAGCTGATTGTCGAACTCTACTCGCGCTACTAAGCGCGCGAACTCCTCCAGGGGGAACCCAATGCAGCAGGAAACCGTCGCAAGGAACTGGCGCCAGTTGATCCGGCCTCGCCGACTCGAAGCCGAGGATGGCTCGGGCCCTGGGCTCGGCTACGCCCGCTTCTGGTGCGAGCCGCTCGAACGCGGCTTTGGCCAGACGCTGGGCAACTCGCTCCGCCGCGTCTTGCTTTCGTCGCTCCAGGGCGCCGCGATCACGTCTGTGAAGATCTCGGGCGTCGATCACGAATTCTCAACCGTCCCGGGCGTTCTCGAAGACGTCAGTGACATCATTCTCAACCTCAAGGAGGTGCGCCTGCGCCTTCACGCCGAGGGACCGAAGACGGTACGTCTGGTTCGGGACGGTGAGGGTGTGGTGACAGCCGGCGAGCTGGGCCAGGAAGAGACTACGGTCGAGGTGATGAACCCCGAGCACAAGATCGCGACGCTCACCGGAGGCGCGAGCTTCGAGATGGAGTGCACCGTCGACCTGGGCAAGGGCTACCGAGCCGCCGAGGGAAACAAGGACGATGAGATGCCGATCGGAACGATCCCGATCGACTCCGTCTTCTCGCCCGTGCGCAAGGTCAACTACTCGGTGACGCCGGCCCGCGTGGGTCGCGAGACCGACTTCGACCGCCTCAACCTCGAGGTCTGGACCGATGGTTCCGTCGAGCCCGCGGACGCGGTTGCCTACGGTGCCAAGATTCTCAAGGACCAGTTGGCGATCTTCATCAACTTCGACGAGCCGGAAGAATCCCTGATGCCGGCACTCGAGGAGCCGGAGCCGCTGAACCCGCACCTGTTCCGTTCGGTCGACGAACTGGAGCTCTCGGTGCGGTCGGCGAACTGTCTCCAGAATGCGAACATCCGCTACATCGGTGAGCTCGTGCAGCGAACCGAAGGTGAGATGCTCAAGACCAAGAACTTCGGACGGAAGTCGTTGAACGAGATCAAGGATGTACTCAACTCCATGGAGCTGAGCCTTGGGATGACGCTCGACAACTACCCGGCCCGCAAGGAACTCGAGCAGCGCGCTCGTGAGCGCGAAGGCTAGGATCGATGCGACACCGTAAACGACACGGAAAGCTCAATCGTACGAGCGCGCACCGGAAGGCGCTCATGCGCAACATGGTGACGTCGCTCCTCGACCACGAGTTGATCGAGACAACGGACGCCAAGGCGAAGGAACTTCGCCGCGTTGCGGACCGGATGATTACGCTCGGCAAGCGAGGCGATCTGCACGCTCGGCGCCAGGCGCTGTCCATCATCAAGGACAAGCGCGTCACTGCGAAGCTCTTCGACGAGCTGGCACCGCGCTACAAGGAACGCCCCGGCGGCTACACCCGTGTCTTGAAGACGCGGGTCCGCGTGGGAGACGCCGCGGCGATGTCGATCGTCGAGCTCGTCGATCGCGAGACCGGCGCCGCAGCCAGCGCCGAATAGCGACGCGCGCGTGACGCCGCCTTGGCGCGTGATTGGCTTGGGGCTCTTCCTCGGGCTGGGCGTGCTGTGGGTTGCGTCTGCGGAGCGAAGCATGCCGCCGGCCGATGTCGGCGCGCTGGCGCCCGACTTCACGCTCCCCGACCTTGATGGAACGCCGATCGCACTGGGCGATCGGCGGGGGCAGGTCGTGTTGCTCAACTTCTGGGCGACATGGTGCAAGCCATGCGAAGAAGAGATGCCGGCCATGGAGCGTCTCTACAAGGACCTCGCACCGGAGGGTTTCGAACTCCTGGCAGTATCGGTCGATGATGGTCAGGAGGAGGTCCTGGCGTTCCGGGATCGGATGGAGCTCACGTTTCCAATCCTCTTCGATCCCGACAAGGAAGCCGCCTCCCGATACCAGAGCTTCCGCTACCCCGAGACCTTCTTGATCGACCGGGATGGCCTTCTGGTGGCCCGATACATCGGACCCCGGGAATGGGACGAGCCGGCCTACCGGGGCCGGATCGAGCGCCTGGTCCGCGAGCCGGCAGAGTGATCGATGACCGGCTCGCCCCCGTGGGAGCGGGTGGTTAGACTCGGCTTCGGAGGGGTGGGGTGTTCCGAGAAGTGGGGATTGCGGTCGGCGTTGTCGCGCTGACGGTAGGCGTTGCCGCGTCGGATCCGGACTCGGGGATTCGCGCGTGGTGGTCGTTGCGTGCTGATTCGGTGGAAGTGTCGGGCCGGATCGACGCCCTTCGCGAGCAGATCGCCCAGACAGAGGCCGAGATTCGTGGACTGAGGGCGGACCCCCTCGCCCAGGAGCGCGCCATACGCGAGGATCTGGGCTTCGCCCGGCCTGGAGAGACGGTCGTTCGTCTCAGGGGCCTTGAGACCGGGGGACCTCTTGCGGCGCCTCGGTCCATGCTCAGGCTGAACACGACCGGTTCGATCGACCCCGAACCATTCCCGCTCGAAGGCCGCTAGGCCAAGAATCGATCCTCATGCGCGAACGCCTCGAAAGCCTGATCCTCCAGACCGCGGCCGACCTCCTTGCAGAGGCCGGCGACAGCGAGCCCCTCGCGGGCGTCACGGTCGAGGCTCCGCGCCAGCAGGAGCACGGCGATTTTGCGACCAACGCGGCGATGGTCTTGACCAAGCGGCTGCGGAAATCGCCGCGCGAGATCGCGGCCACGCTGATCGAGCGTCTCGGAACCGGTGATGGCCTGATCGATCGGGCCGAGATCGCGGGGCCCGGATTCGTGAACGTCTGGCTGGCCGGCGGCCAATGGCACGACGTGCTCGACCGGATCTTGCGTGCTGGCGCCGACTTCGGTCGATCGGATGAGGGCAAGGACCGGAAGGTGCAGGTCGAGTTCGTCTCCGCGAACCCGACGGGTCCGCTCAGTGTCGGACACGGACGGCAGGCGATTCTGGGCGACTGCGTCGCTCGTCTGCTCGAAGCCACTGGCTGGAGCGTCGTGCGCGAGTACTACTTCAACAATGGCGGTCGCCAGATGCGGGTCCTGGGGGATTCGGTGCGCGCCCGCTACCTGGAACAGCTCGGGAAGGCGGCGGCGCCCCCGCTCGATGCACTCCAGGATGCCGAGGCCGACTGGCCCGAGACGCTGGACGGACTGCCCGTGGTCTTCCCGCGCGACGGCTACCAGGGCGACTACATCGGCGAAATCGCGGCCGCGATCCGTGACCGCGAAGGCGAAGGGTGGTTGGAAGAGCCCGGCGAGGGCGGGTTCCGCCAGGAAGCCGAGACGCGCATTTTTGCCGATATCCGAAGAACGCTCGACTCCATCGGAATCGCGTTCGATGTCTATTTCAACGAGAACGGTCTCTACGACGCTGGCGAGATCGACCGCGTGCTGGACGATCTTCGGGCCTCCGGCTTGGTGTACGACGAAGATGGGGCGACCTGGTTGCGTGCGTCCGAACTCGGCCTTGGCCGCGATCGCGTGATCGTCAAGAGTTCGGGGGAGCCGACCTACCTGCTTCCGGACATCGCCTATCACCGTGAGAAGTTCGGTCGTGGATTCGAGACGATCATCGATGTGCAGGGCGCCGACCACAAGGATCAGGGTCCGTACGTAAAGGCCGGTGTCCAGGCGCTGGGACACGATCCCGACCAGATCGAGTTCCTGTTTCACGAGTTCGTCACGTTGTCTTCGGACGGCCACACCGTGAAGCAGAGCACCCGGAAGGCCACATTCATCACCATCGATGAGCTGCTGGCCGATATCGGTGTCGACGTATTTCGTTATTTCATGATCGAACGTCGCGCTCAGAGTCATCTCGACTTCGACCTTGATCTGGCAAAGGAGAAGGACTGGACGCGGAATCCTGCGTACTCACTCCAGTACACCCACGCGCGAACCTTCGGGATCGAACGCCAGGCGGAGGAACGCGGTGTCGCCATGCCGACGCCGGAAGAGGTCGACACCACGCGCCTGGCGCTGCCCGAAGAACTCGAACTCGTGAAGAAACTCGGAGAGTTCCCAGAGGTGGTCTCCCGGGCAGCATCGTCACGCGAGCCTCATCACATCGTGTATTACCTCCGCGAAGTCACCGGGCTCTTCAATCCCTACTACCAGGACAAGGATCGCCATGAGATCTTGACCGAGGATGAGGGGCTGACTCGCGCACGCCTCGGTCTGACGCTCGCCGTCCGGTCCGTGATGGCAGCTGGGCTTCGATTGTTGGGCATGACGGCCCCGGAGCGCATGTAGTGGCAAAGCGTACGCGCACGGACGATGAACGCACGGGCCCTGGCTGGATCGCGACGCTAGCGGGAGCGGCACTGCTGATCGTTGCCGGTTTCGGCGTCGGCTTGGTTGCCGGGACTGCGTTCGAAGAGCCGGACCTCGTCATGGAGCACTTGTCGGGCAACATGACCGACGTGGCGCTCTCCGGCGATTCCGGGGAACGCGAGGTCGTGGAGGGCACGGCGTCTGCCGCCCCTGCGGCGCCGGCACCCGTTGCAGCGCCGCCGCCGCCACAACGATCGGGAGGTTTCGCCGTCCAGGTTGGCGCCTTCGGCACGCGCGCGGCGGCCGGCGAATTGTCTCGCCAACTCGACGATCTCGGGCTGCCGTCCTATGTCGCCGAGGAAGAGGGCGGGGCGCGGTTCAAGGTGCGCGTCGGGCCAGTCTCGACCCGGGAAGAAGCGACGCGCATCGCGCGACAGCTGAAGACCGAGCACCGTCTCCCGACCTGGGTCTTGTCGCGAGAACGTTGAGTCCAATGAAGTTCCTCATCACCGGCGCGAATGGCCAGCTCGGCACGGCCTTCGGGCAGCTCCTCGGCGAACGTGCGGAGGGCTTTGGTCATGCACTGGACATTGGCGAGTCCGGTGCGGTTGAGGCAGCGCTCCTGCGCGTGGCTCCCGACGTCGTCCTGAATGCGGCCGCCATGACCCACGTCGACACGTGCGAACGCGAACCACAACGCGCGCATCGCGAGAATGCGCTCGCGCCCGAGGTGCTTGCTGCCATGTGTGCGCGTCATGGTGCGCGCCTGCTCCACGTTTCAACCGACTACGTTTTCTCCGGGACCGGCGCGACGCCCTTCGCCGAGAATGCGACGCCCGCACCGCGCTCGGTCTACGGCCGCACCAAGCTCGAGGGCGAAGCGCGGGTCCAGGCGGCATTGCCCGAAGCCCTGATCGTGCGAACGAGCTGGGTGTACGGACGCGGACGGAACTTCGTGGCCGCCATCCTGGCCCAGGCAGCCGCGGGTAACCCGATTCGTGTCGTGGACGACCAGCGCGGCCGCCCGACACGGGCTCTTGCCCTCGCCGAAGGGATCTTGGCGCTGGTGGAGCGCGCTGCGCACGGTGTCTATCATCTTGCGAACGGCGGAGAAGAGGCCACGTGGTGGGACCTCGCCCGAGCGGCGCTCGACGAGGCCGGCTACGAGGGAACCGACGTGGAACGGATCTCGAGTGATTCGCTCACGGTGGATGCGCCGCGGCCGGCCTACTCGGTACTCGATTGCGACAAGGCCGCACAGGAGGGCATCCGCCTGGGACCCTGGCGGGAAGCCCTCCGGGAGCACCTGCGCTCGGACGATGCACCCGAAGGTGTGCTGCGACGCGAACGCAGCGCCTGAACGAGGAGAAGCACATGTCTAGCGACCACGGATTCAATCGCGTACTCGTCACGGGTGGTGCCGGTTTCATCGGATCGCATCTATGCCGCCGGCTCCTGGCCGAGGGCTGCGAAGTGATCGTCTTCGACAATCTGCTCACGGGTCACATGTCGAACGTGGAAGAGCTTCTGGGCCATCCGAAGTTCTCGTTCGAGCACTACGATGTGACGAACTTCCTGTACGTCGATGGTCCGCTCGACGCGATCCTGCATTTTGCGTCGCCGGCCAGCCCCGCGGACTTCGAGCGGCTGCCGATCGAGATCCTCAAGGTCGGCTCCCTTGGAACGCACCGCGCGCTGGGCCTGGCCAAGGCGAAGGGCTCCCGCCTCCTGCTCGCGAGCACTTCCGAATGTTATGGCGACCCGCTCGTTTCGCCGCAGCCCGAAACCTACCTGGGCAACGTGAACCCGGTCGGAATTCGCGGCGTCTATGACGAGGCCAAGCGTTTCGCCGAAGCGATGACCATGGCCTATCACCGACATCACGGTGTCGATGTCCGGATCGTTCGCATCTTCAACACATTCGGGCCGCGCATGCAGATCGATGATGGGCGAGCGATCCCGAACTTCTTCTCCCAGGCGCTTCAGGGTGAGGACGTCACCGTCTATGGCGACGGCAGCCAGACGCGATCGATCTGTTACGTCGACGACCTGGTCGAGGGGCTCTGGCGCCTGCTCGGGTCGGACTATGTGGGGCCGATGAATATCGGCAGTCAGGCCGAGATCTCGATGCTCGATCTTGCCCGCCAGATCATCGATATCTGCGGGAGCCAGAGTCAGATCATCCACAAGGAATTGCCCGCCGACGACCCCAAGGTCCGGCGTCCCGACATCACGCTGGCGCGCACGCATCTCGGCTGGGAGGCCCAGGTGCCGGCCGAAGTCGGACTGCGGCGCACGCATGAGTACTTCGTCGAGGCCCTGAAGGCGCGAGGCGAAACGGACTGATGGACCCCTCGCGGATTCGCAACTTCTGCATCATCGCGCATATCGACCACGGGAAGAGCACCTTGGCCGATCGGCTGCTCGATGCGACGGGTGCACTTGGCGATCGCGAGAAGAAGGCGCAGTTCCTGGACAAGATGGATCTCGAGCAGGAGCGCGGGATCACGATCAAGGCGCAAACCGCGCGGATGACGTGGCGGGCCGCAGACGGTGAGGAGTACCTGCTCAACCTGATCGATACGCCCGGTCACGTGGACTTCTCCTACGAAGTCTCTCGTGCGCTTCAGGCTTGCGAGGGTGCCGTCCTGGTCGTCGATGCGACCCAGGGAATCGAGGCGCAGACGCTGGCGAATGCGTACCTGGCCATCGACCTGGATCTCGAACTGGTCCCGGTGGCCAACAAGATCGACCTTCCGTCCGCGGACGTCGATGCGGCGGCGCAGGAGGTCGAGGACATCATTGGCCTCGATGCGACGTCTGTCTTGCCGGTTTCCGCGAAGGAAGGGAAGGGAATCGAAGCCCTCCTTGAGCGGATCGTGCAGGACGTGCCGGCGCCTCGCGGCGATCGTGCCGCACCGCCGCGCGCGCTCATCTTCGACGCATGGTTCGATAGCTATGTGGGCGTCGCCGTGTTGGTACGCGTCGTTGATGGCGCGATTGCCCGTGGCGACAAGGTGAAGCTGATGGCGCAGGGCACCGAACACGACGTGCAGGAAGTACACGTCGTGGATCCGCACCCGCGCAAGGTGACCCAGCTCGAGGCCGGCGAGGTGGGTGTACTCATCTGCGGCATCAAGACACTCGATGACATCAAGATCGGCGACACCGTGACGAGCGCGCGGAATATCGCGCGGGAGCCGCTCCCGGGCTTTCGGGACGTAAAGCCCATGGTCTTCAGCGGTCTCTACCCGGTGGAGGCCGACGACTATCAATCGCTCAAGGCGGCGCTCGAGAAGTTGCGCTTGAACGACGCATCGTTCCAATATGAACCGGAGTCCAGCGTGGCGCTCGGTTTCGGCTTCCGTTGTGGATTCCTCGGCTTCCTTCACTGCGAAATCATCCAGGAACGGCTCGAACGCGAGTACGATCTATCGCTGATCACGACGGCGCCGACCGTGCGCTATCGCGTGCTGCCGAAGGACGGCGATCCGTTCGAGATCGAGAGTCCGGCCGCTCTGCCAGACCCGAACGATTTCGCCTCGCTCGAAGAGCCGATGATCCTCGCGACCATTCACGTGCCGCAGGAGTACGTCGGGTCCGTCATGTCGCTATGTCAGGACCGGCGCGGAAGGCAACGCGACATGACGGTTCACGGGGCCCGGGTGCAGATTCGCTACGAGCTGCCCCTCGCTGAAGTCGTCGCGGACTTCCACGACCGGATCAAGAGCGTGACGCGCGGCTATGGATCGTACGACTACGACGTGATCGGCTATGAAGCCGCGAACCTGGTGAAGCTCGACATCCTGGTGAACGGCGATCCGGTCGACGCACTCTCGTTGATCGTGCATCGCGAGAAGGCGCAGCACCGCGGTTCCGAACTGGCGCGAAAGCTCAAGGAGTTCATTCCTCGTCAGATGTTCGAGGTCGCCATCCAGGCTGCGGTCGGGTCCAAGGTGATCGCCCGCACGACCGTGCGTGCCCTCCGAAAGAATGTGACCGCCAAGTGCTACGGCGGCGACATCACGCGAAAGCGCAAGCTGCTGGAGAAGCAGAAGGAAGGGAAGCGGCGCATGAAGCGCGTCGGCTCCGTCGAGATTCCGCAGGAAGCCTTCCTGGCCGCGCTCAAACTCGGGGACGATGGGTGACGGGCGCTGACCGCCCGGTCGCCGGGGCCGCGGTCGGACCGTCGGTGCGCTCTGCGGGCCGTTGGCTGCTCGACCAATTGACCGTCGTCGTTGTCGCGCTGCTGTTGGCCCTGGGCCTCCGGATGCTCGTGATCGAGCCGTATCGGATCCCCTCCGAATCGATGCTCCCTACGCTGCGCAATGGCGACCACGTCTTCGTGGCAAAGTGGGTCTTCGGGGCGCGACTCCCCTTTGGCAAGGCGCGTTTGCCGGCAGTTCGCGAACCCCGCCGCGGGGAAGTCGTGATCTTCGAGCTCGGCAGGCGCGGGAATGAAATCGCTCCGCGCGATGAGCGCCCCGATCTCCCGGCTGAGCGGTTCGTCAAGCGTGTCGTGGGTCTGCCCGGTGACCGCGTCGAGGGGCGTGGGGGCGCGCTGTGGGTGAACGGACAGCGCGTGGATTCCTGGCCGACAGGCGAGACCTGGGTCGATGCCGGTGGGCGCCGACTCAAGGGTTGGAGCGAAATTCTCTCGACTGGCCAGCATTCGCTGGCTCGGGAGAACGACCCGGCTCCCCGCGATTTTGTTCGCGACGTTCCGGTCGGTCGCTATTTCGTAATGGGCGACTATCGCGATCGGTCGACGGACAGCCGGATACTGGGCACGGTGCCACGGGCCGATCTGATCGGCCCGGTCTGGATGATCTACTGGTCGTGGGGTGAGGGCTGGGGCATGCAGCCGCCGCACGCCCTTGGAAGTTTCTGGGACCGGCTCCAACAGATCCGCTGGGACCGAGTCGGGGAGAGAGTGCATTGAGCAGCAAGTCGTCGACCGGTGCATCGCCGGATTCTGAAGCCGAGGACGAGCGTCCTGATTTCTGGCGAGACGATCTCCCCACCTTGATTCTTGCCGTGGCAGTCGCGCTCGTCGTTCGGACGTTCTTGTTCCAGACGTTCTACGTCCCTTCGAGTTCCATGTTTCCGACCCTGCTGATCGGCGACCACGTTTTCGTGAACAAGTTCGTCTACGGACCGAAGCTTCCGGGTGCGAGCTGGCGATTCCCCGGGATGCGATCCCCCGAGCGGGGCGAGGTCGTGGTCTTCCAGTTCGCCCGCGGCCCACAATCCGGAATCTATCCGCCCGATGTGAAGCCCGACTATCCCACCGACAACTTCGTGAAACGCCTGGTCGGTATGCCGGGCGATCGGGTCGCCTACCGCAACGGTCAGCTCGTTCTCAACGGCGAACCGGCGCCGATCGAACGAACCGGACAGGTCTTCATCGATGAGCGCGGGGTCGAACGTGACGTGTTGATCGAGACACTGGGGGAGTGTCGTCACATCGTGCTCGACGACCCGCTCGATCCCGGGATCGACATGCGAGAACGGACGATCGAAGAAGGTCGATATCTCTTCATGGGCGACAATCGCGATAACTCGCATGACGGCCGAAAGGCCGGGACGGTTCGCCTCGTAGATCTTTCGGGTCCCGCGGGCCTCAACTACTGGTCTTGGGACTGGAACGACAGCTGGTTCGCGTTGCTGAACCCGCTCACCTGGGTGGACAACCTCACCAACAGGATGCGCTGGAACCGCATGGGCCAAACGGTGCGATGCCTGGAACCCGGCGAGGAGCCGCGCCTCTAGGCACCTTTCGACGCGCGAGGGGCCGGCTTTCTGACCCTAAACGTCGTCTCGGCTCCACCCGGTGGCAGGGTCGGTGACGGGCGGTATCCTGCGCCCCGGCATTCCGCTCCTTTTAACTCCGTCCAGAGAGGCGGTCAAAGGCGCATCTTGGCAACCGACCCCCCCCATTCCTCCCTCTCAGGGAGCCGCTCGACCGCGGACGCTTCAGGCGCCTCCGCAGCGGATTCTGGTTCGGCCGGCGTGGTGCTGGACTCTGTTGCCATTGGACGCGCCCTCATGCGGATTTCCCACGAGTTGATCGAACGGGCTGAGGCGCCTGAGGCCCTCTACCTGGTCGGGATTCCGAACGGCGGTGTGCCGCTGGCGCGTCAGATTGCCCGGAACCTGGCCGAAATCGCCGACCTCGAAGTGCCGGTGGGCGTGCTCGACACGACCCTGTATCGAGACGACCTGGTCTCCAGTGGCGCGCGCCCGAAACTTCGACGCACCGAAATGCCCTCGGCCGTGGACGGGCACGTCGTGGTGCTGGTAGACGACGTCGCGAGCACTGGCCGCACCATCCGTGCCGCGATGGATGCGTTGATGGACTTCGGCCGGCCGAGTGCAGTGCAGGTGGTGGCACTGGTCGACCGCGGACACCGCGAGCTTCCGATCAAGATCGACTACGTCGGCAAGAACATCGCGACCGGGCGCACCGACCTGGTGAAGCTCCGAGTCAGCGGCGAGACCGACGCAGAGACGATGGAAATGGTGTTGCTCCGCGGGGAAGGGGGGACGTCGGCATGATGGGACGCGGACTACTCGGCATCGAGGATCTCGACCGGGACGACATCGAGCTCATCCTCGATACCGCCCAACACATGAAGGAAGTCGGCGAACGGGAAGTGAAGAAGGTCCCGACGTTGCGCGGCCGGACGATCATCAACCTCTTCTTCGAATCTTCCACACGAACACGGACGAGCTTCGAGATTGCGGGGAAGCGGCTCTCGGCCGATGTCGTGAACTTCAGCCCGTCTTCATCGAGTCTTTCGAAGAGCGAGAGCATCCTCGACACGGCCAAGACGCTTGACGCGATGGATCCAGACGCCGTCGTCGTGCGCCACCAGGTCGCCGGTGTGCCAAAGCGAATCGCCGACGTGCTCGACGCCCCGGTCATCAACGCAGGGGACGGCGCACACGAGCACCCGACCCAGGCGCTGCTCGACCTGATGACGGTGGTCGAGAACAAGGGGCGCGTCGATGGGCTGACGGTCACGATCGTCGGCGACATCGCACACTCGCGGGTGGCGCGCTCGAATGTCTATGCCTTCACGAAGATGGGGGCCGAAGTTCGCGTGGCCGGCCCGCCGACCATGATGCCGGTCGAAGTCGAGAGCCTGGGCGTCAAAGCCTTCACCTCTCTGCGCGAGGCGCTCGACGGTGCCGACGTCGTGATGGCGCTACGGATCCAACGCGAACGGCTGTCCGGTTCGATGCTCCCGAGCGTGCGCGAGTACAACGCCACTTTTGGAATCGATCGCGCAAAGATGCGCTTCGCCAAGGATGACGCGATCGTGATGCATCCCGGCCCGGTCAATCGGGGCGTCGAACTCTCGCACGACCTCACGGACGATCGACCGAGTGTGATCCTGGATCAGGTCCGAAACGGCGTCGCCATGCGGATGGCCGTGCTCTATTTGCTCGCGGGTCGAAAGCGCTCCCGCAACGAGGAGGCTTCCTAGTGGCCCGCGTACTCATCCGAGGCGGTCGTGTGATCGATCCCGCCGTCGAGCGCGACGAACGTGCCGATGTGTTGATCGAAGACGGTCGCATCGCAGCCGTCGACGCGTCGATCGATGCCCGCGATGCCGAAATGGTCGATGCCTCTGGTTGCTGGGTCACGCCCGGCTTCATCGACCTGCACGCGCATCTCCGGGAGCCGGGGCAGGAGTACAAGGAAGACATCGCATCCGGCGGAAGCGCCGGGGCCGCCGGTGGCTTCACGTCGATCTGTTGCATGGCCAACACCGATCCGGTGAACGATGACCCGTCCGTGACCGAGTACATCCTCGACCGGGCGCGCAACGAAAGCCCCGTCAAGATTCTGCCCGTTGCGGCAGCAACCAAGGGTCTCAAGGGCGAGATCATGACCGAGATGGCCGCGCTGGTGGAAGCCGGTGCTGTCGCGTTCAGCGATGATGGCCGCACGATCATGGACAGCGACATGCAGCGTCGCGTCCTGGAATACTCAAAGATGGTCGGTCGCCCGATCAGCGTGCATGCCGAAGACCTGTCGCTCGTTCGCGACGGCGTGGTCAATGAAGGGCCGGTTTCGACCAAGCTGGGCTTGCCCGGCAACCCCGCAGCCGCGGAGACGATCAACGTCTCGCGCGACGTACATCTCGCTGAGATTACGGGCGGCCATCTGCATGTCGGACATGTGTCCACCGGAGGGGCGGTGGCGCTGATCCGGGAGGCGCGTGCGCGCGGAATCCATGTGACGGGCGAAGTAACCCCCCATCATCTGACGCTGACCGATGCGGAGACGATGGGGTACGACACGAACACCAAGATGGCACCGCCGCTGCGAGGCCCGGCCGATGTCGAAGCCTGCATCGTGGGGTTGGCGGACGGAACGCTCGACGCGATCGCTACCGACCACGCACCTCACGCCGTCCACGAGAAGGAGGTCGAATTCACCGAGGCACCTCCCGGTGTGCTGGGTCTCGAGACCGCGCTTCCCGTCGTTCTTCAACTCGTTCGGGACGGCCGGCTCACTCCGATGCAGCTGATCGCGGCCCTTACCTTCCGGCCGGCCAAGGTCTTCCAGCTGGAGACGGGTCGCCTTACGCGCGGCGCGCCGGCCGACGTCGCGATCTTCGACCCGGAACGACGTTGGACCTACGACACGACGAAGGGCTATTCGAAGAGCCGGAACTCGCCGTGGAACGGCAAAGAAATGATCGGTCGGGTCGTGACGACCCTGGTCGATGGTGAGGTCGTCTTTCACGTCGACCGAGGAGTACTGCACCCATGAGTCCCGCCCCCGCCCCCGCGCGGTTGGCCCTGGCCGACGGCACCGTCTATCGCGGGATCTCCAATGGAGCGCGGACGGTTCAAACCGGTGAGGTCTGCTTCAACACGAGCCTGACCGGCTACCAGGAGATCCTGACCGATCCATCCTACGCCGGGCAGATCGTGGCGATGACCTACACCCAGATCGGGAACGTTGGCGTCAATCGCGCCGATGATGAGTCCGCCAAGCCGTTCCTGAGTGGATTCGTGGCCAAGGAGCTGTTCTCGACGCCTAGCAACTATCGATCGGAAGAGTCGTTGCCAGCATTCCTCGAACGGAGCGGAATCCCGGCGCTCTCGGCCATCGATACGCGCGCGTTGGTGCGCCGGATCCGGACGCAAGGGTTCCAGAACGGCTGCATCAGCACGGATCCCGACCTGCAGGATGACGCCGAACTCGTCGACCGCGCAAAGGCAGCGCCCTCGCTCGAGCAGATCGATCTCGTTTCCAGGGTGAGCTGTGACGAAGCGTACGATTGGACCGAGGGGGACTGGCGTGGCGTGTCGGGGCAAATGCCGGCGGCTGCACGTCCAGGACCGCCTTTGCGAGTCGTTGCTTACGACTTCGGTGTGAAGCGGAACATCCTGCGTCAGCTCGTCGAACACGGCTTCGAAGTGCACGTTGTGCCGGCCACGACGACGGCGGACGAAGTGCGCGCGCTGGCACCGGACGCCATCTTTCTTTCGAACGGCCCGGGTGATCCCGCTGCCGTCGAGGGGGTCCTTGAGCACGTCTTCGCGCTGACGCGCGAGTATCCGGTTTTCGGGATCTGCCTCGGCCACCAGATCCTGGGCCTCGCGCTTGGCGGAACCACGCGAAAGCTCAAGTTCGGACACCACGGCGGCAACCAACCGGGCAAGGACCTGGCGACTGGAAAAGTGGCGATCTGCGCCGAGAACCATGGTTATGCCGTGGACGCAGAGAGCCTTCGCGCTGCCGGCGAAGCGGTCGAGATCACGCATATCAACCTGAACGACGACACCGTGGAAGGGCTGGCGCATGCGGAGCGTCCGCTCTTCTCTGTTCAGTACCACCCCGAGGCCGCTCCGGGACCGCACGATGTTCGATATTTCTTTTCTCGCTTCCGCGAGATGACACTGCGACACAAGCAGGGCGAAGCCGTGAGCGGCGCCCAGGTGGCGAAGGGAGCCTGACGTGCCGCGGCGCGACGATATCCACACAATCCTCGTGATCGGCTCCGGCCCGATCGTGATCGGCCAGGCCTGCGAGTTCGATTACTCGGGCACACAGGCGTGCAAGGCGCTTCGCGAGGAGGGCTACCGCGTCGTCCTGGTGAACTCGAATCCCGCGACGATCATGACAGACCCGGAGACGGCGGATCGCACCTACGTCGAGCCCATGACCGTCGCATCGGTCGAGCAGATCATCCAGGCGGAGAAGCCAGACGCGCTCTTGCCGACGCTCGGCGGGCAGACGGCGCTCAACCTGACGATCGCGCTAGCGGACGCCGGAGTCCTCGAGAAGTACGGCGTCAAGCTGATCGGCGCGAACCTCGAGGCGATCAACAAGGCGGAGGATCGCCAGCTGTTTCGCGCGGCGATGGACAAGCTCGGCCTGGAGATGCCGGCCTCGGGGATCGCAACGTCGATCGAAGAGGCGCGCGAGATCCAGCAGAGTACGGGGCTGCCGACGATCATTCGACCCAGCTTCACGATGGGCGGATCCGGGGGCGGCATCTGCGAGAAGCTGGAGGACTTTGATCGCATGGCGCAGTGGGCGCTCGATCAGTCACCCACGAACCAGATCCTCGTCGAACAGTCGATTGTCGGCTGGAAGGAGTATGAGCTCGAGGTGATGCGGGACACGGCCGACAACGTCGTGATCATCTGCTCGATCGAGAACGTCGACGCCATGGGCGTGCACACCGGCGATTCGATCACGGTGGCGCCGGCGCAGACGCTGACGGACCGCGAGTACCAGGTGATGCGGGATGCCGCCGTCGCGATCATCCGCGAGATCGGCGTCGATACCGGCGGGTCGAACGTGCAGTTCGGCGTGAAGCCCGAAGACGGCTCCCTGGTGGTGATCGAGATGAATCCCCGGGTCTCCCGCTCCTCTGCACTGGCCTCGAAGGCGACGGGCTTCCCGATCGCCAAGATCGCGGCCAAGCTCGCGGTCGGGTACACGCTCGACGAGATCCCGAACGACATCACGCGCGAAACGCCGGCGAGCTTCGAGCCCACGATCGACTATGTCGTCACCAAGATCCCGCGCTTCACGTTCGAGAAGTTCCCGTCGACCGACGATCTGCTGACGACGCAGATGAAGTCCGTCGGTGAGGCGATGGCGATCGGGCGAACCTTCAAGGAGAGCTTCCAGAAGGCGCTTCGCTCGCTCGAAATCGGTTACAACGGGTTCGAGACCCCGGAAATCGAAGGGGATCAGGGCGACCTGGACTCCCTCTGGCCGCAGATCGACCAGCCTCGCCCCGATCGGCCGTGGGCCATCGTCGAGGCCTTCCGCCGCGGAGCCACCGTGGAGGAGATCTTCGATCGCTCGAAGATCGATCCCTGGTTCCTGCGCAACCTGGAAGAGATCGCCCAGATGGAAGCCGACCTGAAGGCGGCAACGGTTCCCGAGCGCGGTGACTGGTTGCGGCCGGCAAAGCAGGCGGGCTTCTCTGATGCACGTCTTGGCCAGCTATGGGGACTCGATGAAGCGGCAGTCCGGGGCATGCGCGCCGAAGGCGGCATCCACCCGGTCTACAAGCGCGTCGACACCTGTGGGGCCGAGTTCGAGGCCCATACGCCGTACCTCTACTCGACCTACGAAGACGAATGTGAGGCCGAGCCCACGGACAACGAGAAGATCATGATCCTGGGCGGTGGGCCGAATCGGATCGGTCAGGGCATCGAGTTCGACTACTGCTGCGTTCACGCGGCCTTCGCGCTCGCAGATGCCGGTTTCGAGACGATCATGGTCAACTGCAATCCTGAGACCGTTTCGACCGACTACGACACGAGTGACCGGCTCTATTTCGAACCGCTGACACTCGAAGACGTCCTCGAGGTCGTGCGGAAGGAGAACCCGAAGGGTGTGATCGTCCAGTACGGAGGGCAGACACCGTTGAAGCTCGCGGTTGCGCTCGAGCGTGAGGGAGTGCCGATCATTGGGACCCCGCCCGACGCGATCGATCGGGCCGAAGACCGGGAGCGCTTCGATGCAGTCCTGGAAAAGCTGGAACTAGCGAAGCCGCCGTCGGGGATGGCCCGCAGCCTCGGAGAAGCGCAGCAGGCTGCGACGCGCATCGGCTACCCGGTACTCGTTCGCCCGTCGTACGTGTTGGGCGGCCGAGCGATGCAGATCGTCAACGACGATGCATCGCTCGAGAACTACATGCGAACGGCCGTGCAGGTGTCACCTGAACACCCGGTCCTCATCGACCGCTTCCTGGCGGATGCGATCGAGGTCGACGTCGATGCCATCTGTGACGGCGAGCGCGTGGTCGTCGCCGGTGTCATGGAGCACATCGAAGAGGCTGGCGTGCATTCGGGCGACAGCGCCTGCTCGATTCCGCCGTACTCGTTGCCCAAGGTCGTCGTCGACGAGATCGTGGAATCGACGCGCGCGCTGGCGATGGAACTCGGCGTGCGTGGCCTCATGAACGTCCAGTACGCGGTCAAGGGAAGTGACGTGTACGTCCTCGAAGTGAATCCGCGCGCGTCGCGAACGGTCCCGTTCGTGTCGAAGGCCATCGGAAGGCCGCTGGCCAAGATCGCGGCCCTGGTCATGGCGGGGCGCACGCTCGAGGAACTCGATTTCACCGAAGAGATCTGGCCCAAGCATTTCTCGGTGAAGGAGGCCGTCTTCCCGTTCGTGAAGTTCCCGGGCGTCGACACGATCTTGGGTCCGGAGATGAAGAGCACGGGCGAGGTCATGGGCATCGACTCCGACTTCGGCCGCGCCTACGCGAAGGCGCAGATCCAGGCCGGGAACCCGATCCCGGAGAAGGGGACGGCCCTGATCTCGGTGCGCGAGAGCGACCGCTCGAAGATTGGCCAGGCGATCCAGGACCTCGCCGCGGCTGGATTCGACTTGATTGCGACCAAGGGCTCGGCCCGAGTCATCGAGTCACTGGGGATTCCGGTCGAAGTCGTGGCCAAGGTTGCGGAGGGCTCTCCTCACGTCGTGGACCGAATCGAGGCGGGAGAAGTCGATGTCGTCTTCAACACCGTCGAGTCGGATCCAAAGGCGGTAAGAGACTCCTACTCGATCCGCCGGGCTGCGTTGCAGCAGGGGATTCCCTACTTCACCACCGTGGCCGCCTTGCGGGCTGCGGCCGGAGCGGCGTTGGCCATCCAGGCCGGCTCGATCGGAGTGAAGCCGCTGCAAGAGGTTCACGCAGGCTAGGCTCCGGGCGTGAAACCGGTTCCGTTCCAGGCGGCGCTCGAAGCGCTGACCGGTCCTCTGCAATTCGCGGCGGCCGACGACTTCGCTCGTGTGGACCGCGTTCGCGACCTCGAGGCCTCTGTCTCGAATGCCGCTGAGCGACTTGCCGAGATGGCGATCCCCCCCGATGCGAAGAAGGCTTGCGTCGATGTCGCCAGGATGTTCGGTGAGTCGCTGTCGGGCGACGCTCGGCGCGCGGCCGTGAGCGGCGCGCTGGAGGCCCTTGGCCCATTCATGGAGTCGGGTTATGCCGATGCGGCCCTGGCGCAGTCGGTGGCGACACTTCCGGGTGTCGGTCCCAAGCGCGCGGACACGATGCGCAAGCGCGGATTGGGGCGGATGGTGGATCTCCTCTTCCATCTGCCGTCGCGTTACCAGGACCGGCGGGTGCTCCAGAAGATCGGGGCGCTCAAGGTCGGTTCGAACGCGACGTTCGTTGGCGAGGTTCTGCTGGCCGACCACGTGAGCACGCGCGGCCGCGGTCGCGCCGGCCGGATGTTCCAGGCCGTGTTGAGCGATGGCACGGGCACGGTGACGCTGAAATGGTTTCGTGGCGGCGACTCGTTGGCAAAGGCCGTCCGCAAGGGTGTGACACTGCGTGCCGCAGGCGAAGTCCGGCGTTACCGCTTTGATAAGGAAGTCGTGCACCCTGACATCGACATCATTGGCGAAGAGGATCTGGAGACGACAGGGGAGGGGCTCGTGCCGAGCTATACGGCGCCCGATGGCGTTCCGGCGCGGACCTTTCGTCGTTGGGTGGCCACGGCAGTCGAACACCATGCGGATCTGTTGCCCGGCCTCTTGCCCGAAGCCCTCGTCCAGGAGCGTTCGCTGCCCTCTCCGGCGCAAGCGGTACGCGACATCCACGCGCCGCCGTCGGACGCCGACCCCGAGAAGTTCCACGCACACGAGTCCCGAGCGCACGAGCGGCTGGTCCTGGAAGAGCTCTACCTGCTCGAGTTGGGTCTGGCGCTTCGTCATGCGGATCGGAAACGCGTCGCCGCGATCGAAGTGTCGTTTGGGACCCTGGTTCAACGCGCACAGGCGAGTCTCCCCTTCACGTTGACCGCGGCGCAGCAGCGCGCCTGGGGCGAAATCGCCGATGATCTCGGGCGCGATCATCCGATGTCGCGTCTTCTCCAGGGGGACGTGGGGAGCGGTAAGACCGTCGTTGCTGCACTGGCCGCCGTCGCACTCGCGGAAGCGCGATGCCAGGCGGCGTTGATGGCGCCGACCGAGTTGCTGGCCGAGCAGCACGCGCGAACCCTCCGAACGCTGCTGGCCGGCGTCCCCGAGGTTCGCCTCGCGTTGCTGACATCATCGGTTCCCAAGCCAGAAGCCCAGGAGATCCGGGCGCGTCTGGCCGCCGGTGAGATCGATCTCATCATTGGGACCCACTCCCTGGTCCAGGAAGACGTCCGGTTCAATCGGCTCGCGCTGGTCGTGATCGACGAACAGCATCGCTTTGGCGTGTTGCAGCGCAAGGCGTTGGCCGCGAAGGCACCGGGGGATACGGCCCCGCACACGCTCGTCATGACGGCGACGCCCATTCCGCGAAGTCTGGCCATGACCCTCTATGGTGACCTCGACGTCTCGGTGATCGACGAGCTTCCGCCGGGCCGGAGTCCGGCACGCACCGCGCTTCTTCGCAGTGGGGAGGGGCGCCAGGTGCTCGATGAAGTGAAGGCGACGCTTTCGCGCGGCGAACAGGTCTACGTGGTGTATCCGCTCGTGGAAGAGAGTGAGAAGGTGGACCTGCGCGCGGCAACCGATCAAGCGGCCGCGATCGCGCGGGCACTTCCCGACGTCACCGTCGACCTCGTGCACGGCCGGCTGGATTCGGCGGAACGCAGTGCAGCGATGGCGCGGTTCGAGGCGGGAGAATCGCAGATCCTGGTCTCGACGACGGTGATCGAAGTCGGCGTCGACGTCCCCAACGCGACGCTCATGGTGATCGAGCACGCAGAGCGGTTCGGGCTCGCGCAGCTCCACCAACTCCGTGGGCGCGTCGGGCGGGGCGAGCGTCCCGGCACCTGTTTGATGGTCGCGCGCGGCGGATCCGAAGACAGTGAAGCGCGTCTACGCGCGATGTTGGCGACGACCGACGGTTTCAAGATCGCGGACGCAGACCTCGAGATTCGCGGCCCCGGGGATTTCCTTGGGACCCGACAGCATGGCCGGCTGCCGGACCTTCGGTTCGCGGACCTGGTTCGGGACACGCGCCTCGTGGCCATCGCGCGGGAAGCCGCCCGCGAACGCGTCGCCCGCGACCCGGGCCTTCGGAAGGCGCCAGAATTGGCCCACGCTGTCGCAGAACGCTGGGGTGATCGACTCGCGTTGGTGACGGTCGGCTAGACTCGCCCGCCCTGCGAGCCCGCACCGCTCGCCATGGGAGACAAAGGAGCCGCCATGGTCTCGGAACTCTTTGATGAAAGTCGCTGGGACGCCGTCGCTGGTTTCGACTTCCAGGATGTGACCTATCACCGCGCGCGCGAGCAGGGGACGGTCCGAATCGCCTTCGATCGCCCGGAAGTGCGCAACGCCTTTCGGCCGCGAACGGTAGACGAGCTCTATCGCGCACTGGACCACGCACGGATGACACCCGACGTTGGCTGCATCCTGATCACGGGCAACGGGCCCTCGCCCAAGGACGGCGTACATGCCTTCTGCTCCGGGGGCGATCAACGCATCCGGGGCCGCGATGGATACAAGTACGCGGAAGGAGAGGATGCGGCTTCGATCGATCCGGGACGGACCGGACGGCTGCACATCCTTGAGGTGCAGCGACTGGTCCGTTTCATGCCCAAGATCGTGATCGCGGTGGTCCCGGGTTGGGCCGTTGGCGGTGGCCACAGCCTCCACGTCACCTGTGATCTCACACTCGCGAGCCGCGAGCACGCGGTCTTCAAGCAGACCGACACCGACGTCGCGAGTTTCGACGGTGGCTTCGGCTCGGCCTACCTGGCGAAACAGGTCGGTCAGAAGTTCGCGCGCGAAATCTTCTTCCTCGGACGCAGCTACAGCGCTGAGGAAGCCCACCAGATGGGGATGGTCAACGCGGTCGTGCCCCATGCGGAGCTGGAGAGCACGGCCCTCGAGTGGGCGGCCGAGATCAACAGCAAGAGCCCAACGGGTCAGCGAATGGCCAAGTTCGCCATGAACCTGGTCGACGACGGACTGGTCGGACAGCAGGTGTTCGCCGGAGAGGCGACACGGCTCGCGTACATGACCGACGAAGCCGAAGAAGGGCGCGATGCCTTCCTCGAGAAGCGGGACCGCGACTTCTCGAAGTTCCCCTGGCACTTCTAGCCTTCGCCTAGCGTTCGACGCCGATCTCGAGGAACTCGCTCACGACACGGTTCCAGTCATCGGGAATCTCGAAGTAGGGTGAATGGCCGGCGCCCGCGAATTCGTGGACCCTGGCCCCGGGCACGAGCGCCGCGGTCTGTCGGATCAATGCCGGGGGGAAGAGTGCGTCGTGCTCGCCAGTCGTGAAGAGGACCTGGCAGCGCAACGCGGTGAGCTCCGCGCGCATCACCATTGCGGTGATCAGGCCGGGTGCGACCTGCGACAAGTCGGTCTCGCCGAAGCCACCGAGCACCTGGTAGAGGTAGGCGTGCGCGGGATCGCGGTCGCCGAAGGCATCGGCCAGCGCCGCATGCCGCCCCAGGACTTCCTGGCCCCCGAAATCGGGCCGGATGGCGCGGAACGCCGCGGTCAGGGCGTCCGTCTGGATGCCGCCGGGCGTGTTCGACAGCACCAATCGGCGAACGCGCGCGGGTGCGTCGAGAGCCGCTCGCAAACAGGTCCAGCCCCCCATCGATTGTCCGACGAGGTCGGTCTGGTTCACGCCAAGGTGATCGAGCAGTGCCTGGAGATCTGCGCTCGCGAGGCTCGGCGTCGTGGCGCCGCCAACAGCAGTGCTCCGACCGAATCCGCGGTGGTCCCACGTGATCACGCGACGGTGTCGGGCCAGAGCTGCCACCTGCTGGAACCAGATTGCGTGGTTTCCGCCGGCACCATGGGAGAGCACGAGGGCGTCGCCGCTTCCCACAGACTCCCAGTAGAGGCGCTCGCCATCGCGTTCGAGGAATCCGGAGTCCCGCGCAAGGAGTTCACTCATGTCACGACGCTACCACGCGCTTCAGTTCGGGCCGGCCCGCGCCGATGTCATTGCAACCGCCGGGTTGACCCTGTCAGCCCACTGAGATAGAAAATGCATACGATGACGTACCGCAATGCCCAGAGCCTGTTCCTTGGCCTCCTTCTTATGAAGGCGGGAGGAGCCCTCTAGCACGCACGTCAGCGAGCCAACGAAGCCCCTCCCGCCCATCCGGCCGGAGGGGCTTCGTCGTTTCAGGCAGCCCTGGGCGCACGCGCCCAGCGCCCACGCGGGTTCCTTCGGATCGGTCGGCAGATGACTCCACGACCCATTCACCCCGGTCGAGTGACCGGAACCCAAGAAGGAATCCAACATGTCAGAACGAGTCCGCGTCTTCGATACGACGTTGCGAGATGGAGAGCAGGCGGCCGGCGTCTGTTTCTCCGCGCGCGACAAGGTCGAGATCGCCGAACAGCTCGATGCCATGGGCGTCGACGTGATCGAGGCCGGCTTTCCGGTGAACTCGCCCGGCGAGGCGGCCGCAGTCGAACAGGTCGCGCTCGAGGTCCAGGGTGCCGCGGTTTGCGCACTCGCACGCGCGATCCCCAAGGACGTGGCGATCGCCGGGAATGCGATCCGACACGCGGCGCACCCGCGGCTGCATGTGTTCGTGAATGCGAGTGACATGCACCTGGCGCATCAACTCCAGAAAACCCGCGAGCAGGTGGTGACCATGTCGGCGGCAATGGTCGAGAACGCGCGGGAGTTCACGGACGACGTCGAGTTCAGCCCGATGGATGCGACCCGTTCCGATCCGGCTTTCCTGGCGGACCTGGTTCGTGCCACGGTTCGGGCGGGCGCCACCACGATCAACCTGCCCGACACCGTTGGTTATGCGACGCCGGAGCAGGTCGCGGCCATGTTCAAGGATGTGGCCGCCAAGGTGCCCGAGATCGAGGCCCAGGGCGTCGTACTGTCCTTTCACGGGCAGGACGACCTGGGAATGGCCACCGCGAACACCCTCGCGGCGGTGGGCGCGGGCGCGCGGCAGGTGGAGGTCGCGGTGAACGGAATCGGTGAGCGCGCAGGGAACACCGCGTTCGAGGAGGTCGTGAGCGCACTGCACGTGCACGGCGCGCGACTGGGTGTCCATACCGGCGTCGACATGGGTGGCATCTGGCGTCTGTCGAAGGAGGTCGAGCGGCGCAGTGGGATCGGCGTGCCGCTCAACAAGGCCGTGGTCGGCGGCAACGCGTTCCGTCATGCATCCGGCATCCATCAGGACGGCGTCCTGAAGCATCGCGAGACGTACGAGGTCCTCGACCCGGCGAGCATCGGGCACCCGACCGGGACCGAGATCGTGTTGGGCAAGCTGTCCGGCCGCAACGGTTTCGCCGAACGGGTGGCCGCACTCGGGTTCGGGCTCGATGACGCTGAAGTCGAACAGGCATTCCGACACTTCCAAGGAGTGGCGGCGCAGCAACCGTTCGTCGACGACGAAGGGCTGCGGAAGATCGTGGCTGCGACGGCGCCAGGTCGCTAGCCGTCGCGCGGGGCCGCGGCCTGAGAGGGGAGATCCCCTCGGGGCCGCGGCCCATCCGCCGGCGTCGCTGGCTCTGCGGTCGGTGGCCCCGCCAGATCACGCCCCAGAGGCAAAAACCCCCACGAAATCCTTTCGTTGGGCCGCCCGAGGCGCTAAATCACGTGCCCGGAGCGCGCCCCGCACATCACCGCATTTTCTGTCCCTCGGGGGCACGAAGTCGCGGCTGGTGGGCACTACGGGTCGAAGGTCCTTCCCTCCGGCCGCCGCGGCCATGCAGGGAGGGGCTCGCCACACGGATCTCCACGTGGGCCTCCGGTCGCGCCTCAGGTGCCTCGCTTCGCGGTCCGCGAAGAGAGGTGACCGGGTGCGCTCCAGGTCTGCGCACTCCCCGAATCCACAGGAACGGAAACGACGATGAACGAACTGATCACCCAACTGACCCTGGCGCCGCTCGTGGCCAGCGTCATCGGCCTCATCCTGGCCGCCTTCTTCTACTTCCGGGTGAAGAGCCTGCCGGAAGGCACGGACACGATGAACCTCATCGCCCGGTACATCCGCGAAGGCTCGATGGCGTTCCTCATACGGGAGTACAAGGTCCTGGCCGTGTACTCGGTCGTCGTCTTCGTGCTGCTGTTCCTGGCATTCAACGAGAGCGGGACCGGCCTCCTTGCGGGTTCCTGCTTCTTGCTGGGTGCGTTCCTGTCGCTGTTCTCGGGCTTCATCGGCATGAAGGCCGCGACGTTCGCGAACGTCCGCACGAGCCAGGCTGCGCGCGAAGGCTCCAAGCCGAATGCCCTCCTGACGGCGCTCGACGGCGGTGCGGTCATGGGCCTGAGCGTGGCAGCGACCGCGCTGCTCGGTCTTGGTGGCCTCTACTACATCTACGCGGGCGATCCGAACCTCGCGACGGTCCTGCACTCGTTCGCGGTGGGCGCTTCGTCGATCGCGCTGTTCGCGCGCATCGGCGGCGGCATCTACACCAAGGCCGCCGATGTCGGTTCCGACATCGCAGGCAAGGTCGTCGAGGGTATCCCGGAAGACGATCCGCGGAACCCGGGCGGCATCGCTGACAACGTCGGCGACAACGTCGGCGACGTGGCCGGCATGGGCGCTGACATCTACGAGTCGCTGGTCGCTGCCATCGTGGCCGCCATGGCGATCGCGCTGACCGCGAAGCGCGAATACGTGCTCGGTCTCTTTACCGCAGTACCGGAAGGAACCGATCCGGTGTTCCTGGCCGTGACGCTGCCGCTGTTCATCGCGGGCCTCGGCCTCGCCGTCAGTATCGTGTGCATCTTCGTGGCACGCATGCTGCGCCAGAACAGCCCGGCCGCCGTGCTGCGCGCCGCTCTGGTGATTCCGTCCTTCATCATCTTCGCCGTCTCGTTCGTGGCGATGCCGATGTTGGGTGTGAGCCAGGCGGTCACCTACGCCATCGGCGCGGGTGCCATCGGCGGTGCGCTGATCGGTCTGATCACTGAGTGGTACACCGCCTGGTCGCCGATCGAACGCGTTGCCGAAGCCAACAAGACGGGCGCCGGTACTGGCATCATCTCTGGCCTCGCGGTCGGGATGGAAAGCACGGTCGTTTCGCTCCTCATCGTGGCCGGTGTCGGATACCTCGCGAACCTGGCCATGCCGGAAGGTATGGGCCTCTACGGCATCGCCATGGGCGCCGTCGGCATGCTCGCGGGCACCGCGGTCGTGATGACGGTTGACGCCTACGGCCCGATCTCGGACAACGCGGGTGGCATCAGCGAGATGAGCAATCTCGGTCCGGAGGTTCGCGCCATCACGGACGAGCTCGATGCGGTGGGCAACACCACGGCCGCCATCGGCAAGGGCTTCGCCATCGGGTCGGCCACGCTGACGGTACTGAGCCTCTTCTCGGCCTTCGTCCTCGAGGTCAACCACGTGCGCTTGCTCGAGGGCCTGGCACCGATGGTGCTGAAGCTCGACGAGGCGCCGATCCTGATCGGCCTCCTGCTGGGCGCGTGTCTGCCGTATGCGGTGGGCGCGTCCACGATGCAGGCGGTCGGCAAGGCAGCACAAGCGATCATTGACGAAATTGTTCGCCAGTTCAACGAGATCCCGGGCTTGCGCGAAGGCAAGGCCGAGCCTGAAGGCACCGTGATCGTCGACATCGCGACCAAGGCCGCGCTCTCCCAGATGGTGCTGCCGGGCACGGTGGCCATCGTGGCGCCGGTTGCCACCGGCTTCATCCTCGGACCGGCGGCGCTTGCGGGCTTGCTCGCCGGTGCAGTCGCAGTCGGCGCTTCGCTCTCGCTCTTCATGGCGAACGCGGGCGGTGCCTGGGACAACGCCAAGAAGTTCATCGAAGGCGGGGGCCTGGAAGGCCACCCGAAGGGCTCCGACACACATAAGGCTGCCGTCGTCGGCGACACCGTGGGCGACCCCTTCAAGGACACGTCGGGTCCCGGCGTGGCCATCCTCATCAAGGTCATGAGTGTCGTCAGCCTGCTGATCGCGCCCTTGATTGCGACGCTCCACTAAGACTCACGTCGCCCTGAATCGGAACGCCCGGGTTCGCACTGCGGACCCGGGCGTTCTTCGTTTCGCCCGGCCGTGAATTTCCGTGCCACGAATCGCGCACAGCTCCCACCCAATGCTTGTAGCAGTGGCTGCGGGGAGGGGTGTAGATGGTTCATTGGTTACGTCAGTTGGGGTTCGCGGGTTGCGCAGTGTTGGGGTTGGCCCCCAGTGTTGGCGGGGCGACAACGCTCACGTTGGTGAATGACACATTCGTCGTCGACACGGTGCAGCGCTTGCCATTCTCGGACATCGACGCGACCGATTCCGCGATCGAAGTCGTTCCTGGCGGCGTGATGTATGCGACCGACCCCTATTACGATGTCGACATCGTGTTGCGCGGAACGTCGCGTCTGGTCGTAGACTCCGACGGTTTCCATGACATGGCGGTCCAAGCCTTCGACGATGCCCGCGTCGAACTGCGAGACGGCTCGTTCTTCAGCGGCTTCCTGGATGGTGTGTTGAAGATGCGCGACCGCTCCGCATTCGAGATGAGCGGCGGTTCGATCGGTCAGGACCTCACGTTCGACCAGATGTCGAGCGGGCGTTTCAGCGGCGGGACCGTCTACGACACGATCGCGTCCAATGATGCGTCGAGCCTGGTGTTTACGGGCGGCCGGTTCGGGCTGGGCGGATCGGGGTTGTTCCTGGCGCAGGGCGCCGGAGTGCGAATCACCGGTGGTGACTTCCAGATGTCGTTCTTCGAATTCGCGGCAGTGGACCAATTCGTCTCGGGCGGACAGTTCTATTTGGGAGCGGACTGGCTCGTGAACGCTCCGCTCACATTGGTAGGCTCGGGCTTCGTGATCACTCCGAGCGCGAATGGCCCGCGGCTGACTGGCACGCTCGCGGGCGGCGAAGCACTCGATGTCTTCGTCAATGCCTCGGGCGTCGGTTATCTCGTCTTCGTGCCGGAGCCCGCTGCCAGTCTGTTGGTTGCGTTCGGACTCGTCGCCGTCGCGTCGATGAGATCGCGCGCCTAGAGCACAGCCTCGATCAGCTGCGGCCCAGGCTCGGCGAGAGCGCGACGATAGGCCGCGGCGAAGGCGTCGGTGTCGTTGACCGAGGTGCCGGGAACCCCGAATGCCTTCGCGGCAGAGACCCAGTCGATCGGCGGGTTGGAAAGATCGGTCAGGCCCATGGCCTTCGGCCCGGGCTCAGCCACGCCCGCGCGCGCAAGTTCTGCCTGCAGGATGCGGTAAGCCCGATTCGCGCAGATGACGACGACCACGTCCAGGCTCTCTCGGGCCATCGTCCATAAAGCCTGCATCGTGTACAGCCCGGATCCATCGGCCTGGAACGCTGTGACCGGCCGGTCCGGGCACGCGATGGCCGCGCCCACCGCACACGGAAGCCCCTGTCCGATGGCGCCGCCTGTTAGGCCAAGAGAGGTATGTCTGGCCGCACTGGGTGCGAAAACATTGAACGCCAGCCCAGTGGTTGCGGCCTCGTTGACCACGATGGCATTCTCGGGAATCAGTGCGGCCAGGGTCTGACCGAGCGACCCGACCGTGAGCGGCCCCGTTGCCGGTTCGGCCTGGGGTCGCGGGGCGATCGGACCTTCTGCGCCGACACGGTCAGCGAGTGCCTCGAGAGCGCCGACCACATTGTCCTCTGCCCCGGCCAATGTCGAGATCGGCTGGTCGTCTCGCAGGATGGCACTGGGCTGGCCTGCGTAGCCGAAGAACGAGACAGGTTCGCGTGCGCCCGCGAGGACGACCCGTGACGCGTCGCCGAGCGTTTCTCGCCCCTGCTCGGGGAAGTAGGGGAGGGGCGGTGCCACGGGAAGCTCTGGGCCGAATTCGTTGCGCGAGGAGAAGGTTTCGGACAACACGCGGCAGCCGGTTCCGGTGGCGATCCGGTGTGCGGCGCGGACGCCTGATTCCGAAAGCGCGGCGACGCCACCCAGGAACAGGCAAGCGCCTTCCAGCGCGAGGGTTTCGGCCGCAGCCGCGACAGCGGCGTCGTCCACGCGCCTCGGCTCGATGGGTTTCTTCGGTCGGGCCGGACCGGCGGCAGCCTCCCAGGCCGCATCGGCCGGGATGATCAGGGTCGCGACGCGGCCGGGTGCGTCGAGCGAAGCGGCAATCGTGTCCGCGCCGTCCCGGGCGAGCGTTTCGGCTCCCGTGTTCGAGCGGACCCAGCCCACGGGGCGCGCAAGGCTCTCGATGTCCGAGGTCAATGGTGCATCGGCGGCGAGATGCCAGGTGGCCTGGTCACCGACCCAGTTCACGACCGGGGTCTGCGCGCGCCGCGCGTTGTGGAGGTTCGCGATCCCGTTGGCAAAGCCGGGACCGAGATGGAGCAGCGTGGCGGCCGGACGTCCCGTCATGCGGCCATAGCCGTCCGCAGCACCCGTGCACACACCTTCGAAGAGTCCAAGGACCGCGCGCATCCTGGTCGATCGATCGAGGGCGGCCACGAGGTGCATTTCGGTCGTGCCGGGATTGGCGAAGCATACGTCGACGCCGGCCTGCACAGAGGTCTCGATCAAACTGTCTGCGCCGTCCATCGTGTCTCCTTGGATGGCGGAAAGCTAGCTCGCTCATCGCGGACACCGGTGGCGATCGCAGAGAATCATGGTCTCGCTTGGGTGCGGCGCGTATCGTGCACGGGCAGCATCCGGGAGCACTCATGGACGACGACCGACACCCGCAGGACCGACTCCGCCGCGAACTCTCGTTGCAGGACGCGGTCTTCCTGGTCGTCGCTTCGGTCGTTGGATCTGGAATCTTCCTGACGCCGGGGGCCATCGCGACACACCTTCCGCACGCCGGGCTGATCATGACCGTGTGGGTGGTGGGTGGGTTGCTGTCGTTGGCTGGCGCTTTCGCAAACGCTGAACTCGGCGCGATGTTCCCGCGCGCCGGGGGCGATTACGTCTATCTGCGCGAGGCCTTTCATCCGCTCGCCGGCTTCCTGGTGGGGTGGCTGACGTTCTTCGCCATCTATGCCGGAACCGTCGCCACGTTGGCGGTCGGCTTCGCCGCGAGCCTCGGCGCGATCATGGATTGGTCGCACGGGGTCGTGCTCAGTGTGGCGGCGGCCACCATCGTCGCGTGCTCGTGGTTGAACTGGGTCGGCGTGCGTTGGGGGGCACTCGCGAACAATGTGACGGGGTGGTTCAAGGTCGGTGCTCTCGTTGTGTTCGGTGTCGTCGCGCCGCTGACCGGGAGCGGAGATCTCGCCAACCTGCTGCCATTGGTCGAAGAGGCCGACAGCGCATTTACCCCGGCAGCCTTCGCCCTAGCGCTCTCCCCCGTGCTCTTCAGCTATCTCGGGTGGAATGCCACGGTCTACGTGGCGAGTGAGATTCGGGACCCGGAGCGGAACATCCCGCGTTCGCTGTTCATCGGCCTGGCACTCTGCACGGGACTCTACTTGCTCCTCAATGGTGTCTACCTGCTTGCGCTGGGGCCGGTGGGACTCGCTGGAACGGTCAACGCCGGCGAGGAGGCCGCACGCGTCTTCTTCGGAGACCTGGGCGGCCGGCTGCTCGCGGGCTTCGTGCTGGTTTCGATCTTGGGGACGCTGAGCGCCACGATTCTGGTCGGTCCACGGATTGCCTATGCGATGGCTCTCGATGGCCTTCTGGGCCGCGGGATGGACCGGGTACACGATGGCTACGCGACGCCGACGGCGGCCATCGCGCTACAGGCGTTGGTCGCGATCGCTCTGGTCCTCGTGCTCGAGACCTTCCCGAGCGCGCTCGACTACACGACCTTCGCCATCCTGCTCGCCACGGTGGCCGACGTGGGCGCGCTCTACGCATTGCGCCGCAAGCTCCCGGATCGGCCGCGCCCCTATCGTGCCTGGGGGTACCCGTGGGTTCCTGCGCTCTATGTGGTGGCAAACGTGGCCATCGCGGCGGGCCTCTTATGGGGGGCGACTCGGGAGTCCCTCGTGTCGCTCGCGGTCCTGGCCGCCGGGTGGCCTTTCTACCGGTACTTCTCCAAGCGGAACGAGGGCGTGGCCTGAACGGCCACCGCCGTGGCCCGGTCCGAAAACCTTCAATAGACTCAGGCCCTTGGGCGGTCTCCTTCAAGGTTTCCAGCCCCGTGCTGCCTATTGCGCCCTGGTTCCGAGGCCACCCGTGTCCGAATTTCGCCATGATTTCGACAAGCTGAAGCGTCTGCCGCCCTACGTGCTGGCCGAGGTCACGGGCCTCCGCCATGCCGCGCGCGCTGCCGGCGAGGACGTGATCGATCTGGGCATGGGCAACCCCGACATTCCGACGCCGCCGCACATCGTCGAGAAGATCTGCGAGTCCGCCCAGATCGGTCGCAACCATCGTTATTCGACTTCGCGAGGCGTGCCGAACCTGCGGCTGGGCGCATCCGAGTGGTATCAGCGCAATCACGGGGTCGAGATCGATCCCGAAACCGAGACCATCGCCGTGATCGGCGCCAAGGAAGGTCTCTCGCACTTCGTGCTCGTCACGATCGGGCCCGGCGATGTCGTACTCGCGCCGGATCCGGCGTACCCGATTCACCAGTACTCGGTGATCTTCGCCGGCGGCGACCTCCGACATGTTCCGTTGTCGCCCGAGACCGACTTCATCGAGAGCCTCGAAACCGCCATGGCGCGGACCTGGCCGAAGCCCAAACTCCTGATCATCTCGTTTCCTGCGAACCCCACGACCCAGGTCGTCGACCTCGCCTACATGGAACGCATCGTTGCATTCGCGCGCGAACACAACCTGATGGTGATCCACGACTTCGCGTACGCCGAGATTTGTTTCGATGGCTACAAGCCGCCGTCGATTCTCGAGGTGCCGGGCGCCAAGGACGTCGCGATCGAGTTCGTCTCGTTGTCGAAGAGCCATTCGATGGCGGGCTGGCGCGTCGGTTTTGCCGCGGGCAACAAGGAGATGATCCACGCGCTGACGCGGATCAAGAGCTACCTGGACTACGGCATTCCGACGCCGATACAGGTCGGCGGAATCGTGGCGCTGCGTGGACCGCAGGACTGTGTCCGTGAGAACGTGGCCGAGTACAAGTTGCGCCGCGACACGCTGATCGAGGGGCTTGCCCAGGCGGGCGAAGGCCAGTGGAAGATCGAGAAACCGCTCGCGACGATGTTCGTCTGGGCGCCGATTCCGGAACCGTTCCGTGCGATGGGCTCCCTCGAGTTCTCGAAGCGGCTCCTGCGGGAAGCCAAGGTCGCGGTCGCGCCCGGAGTCGGTTTCGGCGAGGGCGGTGAAGGCCATGTGCGCTTTGCGCTGGTCGAGAACGCCCACCGGATTCGACAAGCGGTGCGCGGCATTCGTCGCTTCCTCCGCGGCGCGCCCCCTGAAGACGGCACAGACATCGCTGAGGACAGCGCAGACGTCGCTGAAGACAGCGCAGATGTCGCCGAAGACGGCGCAGACGTCGCCGAGGACAGCGCAACTGTCGCCGCGAAAGAATAGAGAGAAGGCAATGAGCGAAGCAGTAGGCGTTGGTCTGATCGGGCTTGGGACGATCGGGACCGGCGTGGTGAAGGTTCTCCAGCAGAATGCCGACGTCATCGAACAACGGCTCGGTGTCCCGCTTCGCATGGTCCGGATCGCCGATCTCGATCTCGAGACGGACCGCGGCGTGGATCTCTCCGGCATCACGTTCGACGCCGATACCGAAGGCCTGCTCGCAGACCCGAAGGTCGACATCGTCATCGAACTGATTGGGGGCTACGGCGTTGCGAAGAAGGTGACCCTCGAAGCGATCGCGAACGGAAAACATGTCGTGACCGCGAACAAGGCGCTGCTGGCGCTGCACGGCAAGGAGATCTTCGAGGCCGCGTCCAAGGCCGGCGTCGATGTGGCCTTCGAAGCCAGCGTGGGCGGGGGGATCCCGATCCTGCGCTCCATGCGGGAAGGACTCGCGGCGAACCGCATCGAGAGTCTCTACGGCATCATGAACGGTACGACGAACTACGTGCTCACCGAGATGGAAAAGACGGGCGAGGACTTCGACGTCGTGCTCAAGCGGGCGCAAGACCTCGGCTACGCCGAGGCCGACCCGACGTTCGACGTGGATGGCATCGATGCGGCGCACAAGCTGACGCTCCTGGTGGCCATGGCCTTCGGCGCCGAGCTGACTTACAAGGACATCCCGACGGAGGGGATCCGCCACCTCACTCCGATGGACTTCGATGCTGCGGCCGAGTTCGGCTACCGGATCAAGCTGCTAGGCGTCGCAAAGTCGAAGACCGGCGCCGATGGTGTGGAACGCATCGAGGCCGGCGTGCATCCGACGATGGTCCCGCGGGACAGCTTGCTCGCGAACGTGGACGGAGCGATGAACGCGATCTCGGTGCACGGTGACGCAGTGGGGCCGACCCTCTACTACGGTGCAGGTGCCGGTGAGATGCCGACGGCGAGCGCCGTGGTCGGCGACTTGATCGAGATCTCCCGTGAGATCCGCCGCGGCAGCGCCGGCCGGGTGTCGCCGCTGTCCTATCCATCGGAGAAGCTCGTTCGGAAAGCAGAAGTTCCGGCGGCCGAACGCATTGCGCGTTGCTACCTCGTCTTCACGGTCGAAGACCGGCCCGGCGTGCTCGGCGAGATCACGTCGATCCTGGGCGAGAACGGCGTCAGCATCGAGTCGGTCATCCAGAAGCCGGGCGTAGAGAGCGGGGGGGCGGTTCCGGTCCTCTTGCTGACCCATCCGGCGGCCGAAGGCTCGGTTCGCAGTGCACTCGACGAGATCGATCGCCTCGATTCGGTGTCGGCACCCACGCGCCTTGTTCGCATCGAAGAGGATCTCTAGCCGATGGCCAATCAGCCCGCGTACAGCGCCTGGTTCGAGAGTCTTGCGAACCCCGCGGAGAAGCACGGCCTCGACGAGGTGATCTACACCGACGCCGAAGGCGGGCTGCTGCAGGTGCGCCATGACATGGACGCACTCAAGCAGAAGTCGGCCGACGAGTGGAAGCAGCTCTTCGACGACCGCTCTCATCGCACGAAGTGGCCCTACGGGTCCGGCGTGTGGGGCAAGAAGGAGTGGGTTCTTCCCGAGGTGCGAGACGAGAACGTGGTCTCGATGTACGAGGGTCACACCAATCTCTTCTGGGCCGAACGCTACGGCCGGGAACTCGGTCTTGATGACCTGTGGTTGAAGCTCTGCGGCAACACGCACACGGGCTCGTTCAAGGACCTTGGCATGACCGTGCTCGTGTCGATGGTGAACGAGATGCGGGCGCGCGGTCAGGAGATTCGCGCGGTCGCGTGCGCCTCGACCGGTGACACGTCGGCAGCGTTGGCGGCCTACGCGGCCGCTGCTGCGATTCCGGCGATGGTCTTCTTGCCGCGCGGCAAGATCTCGACCGCCCAGCTCATTCAACCTGTCGCAAACGGGGCGATCGTCTTCGCACTCGATACCGACTTCGACGGTTGTATGGAGATCGTGAAACAGGTCGCCGAGAAAGACGGCATCTACCTCGCCAACTCGATGAACAGCCTCCGGATCGAAGGCCAGAAGACCGTGGGGATCGAGATCGTCCAGCAGTTCGACTGGGAGGTGCCTGATTGGATCGTGATTCCGGGTGGCAACCTCGGCAACGTCTCGGCCCTGGCAAAGGGCCTCGACATGATGCTCGAACTCGGACTCATCACCAAGAAGCCACGGATCGTGTGCGCTCAAGCCGCGGAGGCGAATCCGCTCTATCGCGCCTATCAAACAGACTTCAAGGTCTTTGAGCCCATCGCCGCGCGCCAGACGCTGGCTTCGGCCATCCAGATCGGGAACCCGGTGTCCTACGCCAAGGCCGTTGACGCGATCGAACGCTATGACGGGATCGTCGAGCAGGCGACGGAGTCAGAGCTCGCGGAAGAGTGCGCGCGAGCAGACCGGACCGGGCTCTTCAACTGCCCTCACACAGGCGTCGCGCTCGCGGCGACGCGCAAGCTGGTCGAAGCCGGCACCATCAAGAAGAGTGACCGCGTCGTCGTGATTTCGACCGCGCACGGCCTCAAGTTCACGGACTTCAAGGTCCGGTATCACGAGATGACACTCGATGGCATCGAATCCGAGAATCCGAACCCGGCCATCGACTTGCCGGCCGACTACGACACCGTGCGCGACCACATGCTGCGCGAAATCGATCGCCGGTTCGGGAGCTAGTCGTGTTTACCGGCATCGTTGAAGCCGTCGGCGTCGTTGAGACGATCGAAACCCGCGGAGAAGTAGTTCGCCTCGTTGTGGATGAGCCGAGGCTCGCGGCCGAAGTGGCACTTGGTGATAGCGTCGCGCTGAACGGAGCGTGCCTGACGATTGCCGAGGTTGGGGCCCAGAAGCTCTGTTTCGACGCGATCCAGGAGACGTTGCAGCGGACATCGCTGGGACGCATCGAATCGGGAGCGCGCGTGAACCTCGAACGTGCGATGCGCGCCGATGCCCGCTTCGATGGCCATATCGTCCAGGGCCACGTCGATGAAACCGGTTGCATCCGTTCCTGGCAGAAGGATGGAACCGATGTGCGGCTCTTCGTTGAAACCTCGCACGGCTTTGCCGACAGCCTTGTCGAAAAGGGCTCGGTTACGATCGATGGCGTTTCGCTCACCGTGGTCGGGGTCGCCGCCGACGGTTTCGATGTCGCATTGATCCCGCATACGCTCGAAGTCACCGTCCTGGGCGAGCGCGTTCTCGGAGACACCGTGAATCTCGAGGGAGACATCCTCGGGAAGTACGTGAAGCGCTACATCGAACGTCTCGGGGCGCCCGTGGTCGCCGGAGCAGCCTGAGGCCCCATGCGCCATCGAATCCTCTGTTGGGGAGTGCTCGCGGTCGTCGCGTGCACCACCAGTCCGGCCGCTGCCGCGGATGCATGGTCCGGGGTCGTCGACCGGGTCTCGCGGGCCGTGGTCGCCATCGAGGTGGCTGCCGCGCGGCCATTCGATACCGAAGGGGCGGGCGTTTCCCAAGCGACGGGTTTCGTGGTCGATGGCGAGCGCGGACTGATCCTGACCAATCGCCACGTGGTCCAGCCGGGGCCGGTGACGGCCAACGCGGTTTTCCTGAACCACGAGAAGGTCCGCATCTGGCCCGTCTACCGGGATCCGGTCCATGACTTCGGAATCTTCCGCTACGACCCGGCGGAACTCAAATTCATCGAGCCCGGTGAACTCAAGCTGGTGCCCGGCGCCGCTCGGGTCGGAACCGAGATCCGGGTCATTGGCAACGACGCCGGCGAGAAGCTGTCGATCCTGGCCGGGACCCTGGCGCGACTGGACCGGGATGCGCCCGTCTACGGGCGGGGTCGCTTCAACGACTTCAACACCTTCTACATGCAGGCAGCATCGAGTTCGTCCGGCGGGTCTTCCGGGTCCCCGGTCGTCGACTCACGTGGACGGGTGATCGGGCTCAACGCAGGCGGGAGTACTGGCGCTGCGACCAGCTTCTTCCTGCCGCTGGACCGTGTCGTCCATGCCCTCTCACACCTTCAACGCGGCGAGGAAGTCCCGCGCGGCACCTGGCAGACCGTATTCATCCGCGAATCGTACGACGAACTCTGTCGCCTCGGCCTTCAGGAAGAAACGGAAGCCCGCTTCCGGCGTAGCCACCCCGATGCACTCGGCCTGCTCGTCGTCCGGCAGACTGTTCCGGGCGCGGCAGCGGCCGAGGTCCTGGAACCGGGGGACATTCTCGTGGCGATCGACGGTGAGCCGGTCGTCGGCTTCGCTGCGCTCGAGGCACGGCTCGACGCGGCGGTAGGAAAGGTGCTCCGCGTAGAGGTCGAGCGGGGCGGAGAGGCGACCCCACTGGACGTTCCGGTCGGAGATCTTCATGCGATCACGCCGGCCGACTTTCTCGCTTTTGGCGGAGGCGTATTGCACACGCTGTCGTACCAGGTGGCGCGCAGCTTCCAGATACCGCCGCGCGGTGTCTACCTTGCTGCGCGTGGGTACGCGTTTCGACGCAGCGATCTTCCGGCGCGTGTGATCTTCACCCACGTCAACGAGACCCCGGTGCCGACCCTCGATGCGTTCGAGGCAGCAGTGGCCCCGCATCCGCACGGCACGCCGCTGCGTGTGCGCTACTTCGCGGTCAATGCTCCGCGCACGCCTCGCGTCGGCGTCCTCGAGGTCGATCGGCGTTGGCATGCAATGACGCGTTGCCGGCGGAACGACGTACGCGGCCTCTGGGATTGCATCGCATCGCCTGAAGCCCCGGAGCGCGTCGCCGTTGCGCCGGTCTCGGTGGCGTTGCGATCCGATGGGCCGGGCCCGGTGCCGCGCCTCGCGCGGTCGATGGTCCTGGTGCGCTTCGATATCCCCTACACCGTCGACGGCGTGCAAGGAAATGCATTCGTCGGAACCGGTCTGGTGGTCGACGCGGAGCGTGGCTGGGTCGTCGTAGACCGAGATACCGTTCCCGTGACGCTGGGCGATGTGGATCTGATCATCGGCGGCGCCGCCAAGGTTCCTGGAAGGGTGCTCTCGCTTCATCCAGAACACAATCTTGCGTTGGTGGCCTACGATCCGGCGTCCGTTGGCGACACGCCGCTCGAGGCGGTTCGCTTCGACGCGGATCCACTCGAGCCCGGCGACCGCGTATGGCAGGTCGTCTTGACTGCGAGCCACCAGACACTTTCGCGCGAGACCACGGTCGAACGCGTCGATGGCCCGCAACTTCCGTTGCCGCGAACGCCCCGTTTCCGCGAGACCAATCTCGACATCGTGTCGTTGACCGATTCGCTCGGCGGCGTGGGCGGTGTCCTCGCGGACCGGCGAGGCCGCGTTCGGGCACTCTGGTCGTCATTCTCCTGGGAACCCGAAGGCAAGTCGGACTCGTTCTTCGCCGGTGTTCCCACCGCCATCGTCAAGGATTGGCTCGCGGGTGCCGACGAAGCGGGCCTGCTCTCCTGGAATACGCTGGGCGTCGAGTTGGCCGCTGTGCCGCTTTCTACCGCGCGCCGCCGCGGTCTTCCTGACGAATGGGCGCGCCGGATCGAGGAGCATGACTCCCGCGCGCGCGTTCTCGCGGTCGTTCGGGTGACGCGCGGCGCTTTGGCCGGAAACGTCCTTCGCGTCGGTGACCTGGTCGTCGAGGTCGACGGGCAGATCGTGACGGAGGCCGCCGTACTCGAACGTGCCGCGCAAGCGGGGCCGGTACCGCTGCGAATCGTCCGGGCGGACGACGTGCTCGATGTCGTCCTTCCGGTCCAGCCGGCACCGATGCCCACGAGTGAGCGCGTCCTGGTCTGGTCTGGAGCGCTCCTGCAGGAGCCGCCGGCGGCCTTGTCGCGTCAGCGCGGACTTCCGAGGAGCGGGGTCTATGTCGCCGGGCGCTGGCGCGGGTCACCGGCCGACCAGGACCAACTCGGACCGACCCGCCGCATCCTGGCCATCGACGACGAACCGACGCCGGACCTCGATGCGTTTCGGAATGTGATCGATCGCAAACGCGAACAGGCGAGCGTGCGTCTACGCGTCGAAGACCTGAACGGGAAGGTTCGGGTCCTGACCCTTGAGCCCGACCCGCACTATTGGCCGTCACAGGAACTCATTCGCGGTGCGGATGGGTGGCGTCGGATCGAGACGCCCTGACCGACGGCCCGGCGAAACTAACCGAGGAGAACCCGAATGATCGAATGGAGCGATTCCCAACGCATGATCCAGGACGCGGTGCGCCGCTTCATGGAAGAGGAAGTGGCGCCGAATGTCGAAGAACTCGAACACGGCGACATGCCGCCGTATGCCATGCTGCGAAAGCTCTACGCCACGTTCGGTATGGACGAGATGGCGCGCGCGCGTTTCAAGAAGCAGATCGAGCGGGAGAAGCGGGGCGAGTCCGCGCGTGCCAGCAGCGGCGGCGACGCGGATCCCGCGGCGAAAGCCGATCAGGCGGCGGCGACCCTCATTCCGATCATCGAACTGTGCCGGTACTGCCCTGGCATGGTGACGGCGATGGGCGTCAGCGTCGGTCTCACGGCGGGCGCGATCCTGGGCAAGGGAACCATCGAGCAGAAGGAGCGCTGGGCGCCCGAGCTCCTGACGTTGGAGAAGGTCGGTGCGTGGGCGATCACCGAGCCAGGGTCGGGATCCGACGCGTTCGGTGGAATGCGGAGCTCGGCACGCCGCGAGGGCGATGAGTTCGTGCTGAACGGGTCGAAGACGTTCATCACGAACGGGCCCTTCGCGGATACGACCGTGTTCATCTGCAAGCTGGACGAGGACGGCGTCGACCTGCGGGATCGAAAGATCCTCAACTTCGTGCTCGACCGCGGTCTGCCGGGCTTCGAACAAAGTGGCCCGCTCCGAAAGATGGGCATGCACTCGTCTCCGACGGGTGAGCTCTTCCTGAACGATGTGCGTGTCGGCATGGACCGCTTGTTGGGTGGTGAAGCCGCGCTGAACCGAAGCGGGGGAGGGCGCGAGAGTGCCAAGAGCACGTTCCAGACCGAGCGTTCCGGCGTCGCGGCCATGGCGCTTGGCATGGTCGAGCGCTGCCTCGAACTCTCGGTGAAGTACGCGCAGGAACGCGTGCAATTCGGGCGACCGATCGGTGAGTACCAGCTCATCCAGGACAAGCTCGCGCGCATGGAAGTGGCGCGGATGAATCTGCAGAACCTCGTGTTCCGCACCATCGAGCTCTCGTCTCACGGCAAGACCATGAGTTTTGCCGAGGCTTCGGCCATGAAGCTCTACGCGGCCCGCGCGGCGGTCGAGGTCGCCATGGAGGCCGTCCAGGTCTACGGCGGCAACGGCTACATGTCCGAGTACGTAGTCGAGCAGTTCGCTCGGGACGCCAAGGTGCTGCAGATCTACGCCGGCACGGACGAGATCCAGATCCGCGCGATCGCGAAGGAACTGCTGGCAGGCTGAGCCAGCTTGGGGCGAGCGCCGCTTGACGTTTCCGTGATTTGAAATAGACTGACCAGTCAGTTTATGGGTGCCACAACCACTACTCAGACGCGAAAACACGCTCCGCCGGAAGTGCGGCGCGCCCAGATCCTGGATGCCGCCCAGCAGTGCTTCGGGCAGAGCGGCTACCACCGAACCACGATGGACCAGATCGTGGCGGCGTCCGGCTTGTCGAAGGGCAGCCTCTACCGGCACTTCAGCAACAAGGACGATGTCCTGCTCGCGCTCTTTGATCGCTACGCGGCGGAGCTGTTCGAAGCGGGAGAGACGCGGGCGGCTGCAGCAGGCTCTGCCGCGGACGGCCTCCGCTGTACGGCCGAACTCTTCAGCGAACTGCTCGTCGGAAAACGAGAGTTGATGCAAAGCTGGCTCGGCTTCCTGGAGCACCCCCAAGCGCGCAATCGCATGGCCGCCGTGTACTCCGAGAGTCGCGTCGCCGTCGCCGCGCTCTTCGAGCAGGGAATGGCAGATGGTGAATTTCGCAAGGTCTCGGCGAGCCATTTCGCCGCTGCGATGACCGGGCTCGCGGAAGGGGTCTTGCTGCAGGCGTTGATGGACGAAGCCTTCGATCCATTTCCTCCGCTGCGTGACGCGACGGATGCACTACTGAGGGGGATCGCGCGATGAACCACGGATGGCTAGGTGCACTCCTCGTTGGGCTCGTGATGCTCGGTGCAGGGAACGCCGCGAGCGCGGAGGCGGTGCTCGATCCGCCGCCCGAGGGACTCAGTGCCCGGGACGTGGCCGCACGGGTCGAGGAAGTGTTTCGCGGCGATACCAGCTACATGGACGCCACGATGACGATTGAGTCGCCACGGCTACCAGAACCACGGCAGGTTCGTTTCCGTGCCTGGGACGATCGCGGGCAGAAGCGATCGTTCATTCGGATCGTGAGCCCGGCCAAGGACAAGGGGATGACGTTCCTCAAACTCCATCCGAACTTGTGGAACTACATCCCTCGGGTCGAGCGAACCGTGCGCATCCCGCCGTCGATGATGCTCCAGTCCTGGATGGGCAGTGACTTCAGCAACGACGACCTCGTCCGCGAGTCGAGTCAGCTCGACGACTACGAGCATCGTTGGCTGGGTGTGGATCCGAATCCGACGCACCCGGAAAGTGTCGCGGCCTACCACCTGGAGTACATCCCGCGCGAGGACGCGGCCGTCGTCTGGGGCCGCATCGTGGCCGCCATCGACATCGCTCGGATGGTCCCTCTCTGGCAGGCGTTCTACGACGAGGACGGAACCAAGCTGCGCATGCTTCGCTATGCGAAGTTCTCCGAGGAAGGGCGGCCGTTCCCCCGCTCTTGGTCGATGACGCCGCTCGACAAGGAAGGACACGACACTCGCGTCGAAATCCACGAGGCGCGTTTCGACGAAGCCTTCGACGATCAGCTCTTCACCAAGCGCGCGATGACGAGGCCGCTGCGGTGATCGTCCTGCGGCTCGCGTGGCGAAACGTCTGGCGAAACGTCCGCCGCACGGGGCTGACGATTGCGGCAACCGTGTTCGCGGTATTCCTGGTGGTCGTCTTCATCGCCATGGGCGACGGCATCCACTCCAAGATGGTCGAGGACAGCGTCCGGATCCAGAGCGGGCATGTCCAACTCGCGGGGGCCGGGTATCTCGAGAACCGGACGCTCGAATACGGAATGCGCTGGACACCAGAACTGGAAGCCGCGGTCTCCAAGGTCGAGGCGGTCGAAGCCTGGGCTCCGCGCGTCACGAGTGCCGCGCTCTTGTCGGTCGACGATGCCTCCCACGGTGTCTTGCTGATCGGGCTCGATCCAGCGCGGGAAGTGGGCCTTTCCACGCTGGCCGAACGAGTGACCGAGGGGACCTTCCTGCCGGACGACGTTCCGAACGGAATCGTGTTGGGTGAGCAGCTGGCCAAGAACCTGGCCGCCGAAATCGGCGATGAGGTGCTGGTGTTCTCGATGGCCTACACGCTGCAGAACGCCTACGAGCTCTTCACCCTCACCGGTACGATGAAGCTCCCCGATCCCGCACTCGAGCGGTCTTTCGCCGTGGTCGAGTTGGCCTCACTCCAGACCTTTCTCGAGTTTGGCGACCGTGTCACCGAAGTGGCGCTTCTCGCCGAGAGTGCCGCGGATGTCCCGGACATCGAGGCCTCGTTAGCGACGCTCGACCTCGCTGCCGCAGGCCTGGAAGTGAACGCGTGGGACGACGTCATGCCCGACCTCGCGCAGTTCATCGTGATCGACGACGCCGGAATGTACGTCCTGCTGATCATCCTGATCGTCATCGTCGGCTTCGGGATCCTCAATACGATCCTGATGTCGGTGATGGAGCGACAGCGAGAGCTAGGCGCGATGCTGGCCCTCGGGCTTCGGCCGCTGCGCATCTTCCAGATGATCTACGCAGAGTCGCTCTTCATGGCCGCCATCGGGCTCGTCATCGGGCTGGCCCTGGCGCTGCCGACGGTCTGGATCCTCGGGTTGAATCCGATTCCGATCCCGGGTGGCGAGGAGATGGCGGCTGCGGCCGCGCTCGTGGGCATGGAGCCCGTGATCGTGTTCGAGTTGCGCGATTCGACGCTTCCGGGTGCGGCGCTGACGATCGCCATCGTCGCCGCTCTCGCTGCGCTCTACCCGGCGATCAAGGCCAGCCGCGCACGGCCGGTCGACGCGCTTCGGAGTCTGTGATGGGCGAGTTCCTTCGTGCCCTGGCCATCCCGTCGACGTGGCGGATGGCCGTCCGAAACGTCTTCCGGAATGGGCGCCGAACGGCCATCGTCGTGACTGCGATCGCCATCGGCCTCGGCGGACTGCTCGTCGCGATGGCCGTCAACTACGGGATGATCGTCCAGATGGTCGACATCGCGATCGAAAGTGAACTGGGCCACGTGCAGATCCACGGCGCAGGTTGGGCGGCGAAGCCCGGGATCGAAGTTCGTCTCCCGGATGCGGGCGTGCGGGAAGTCCTCGAGGACGATCTCGCCGGTCTCGAAGCCTGGGCACCGCGGATCCGCAGCGAAGGCCTTGCGTCTTCGACCCGCGGCAACGTGGGCGTGACCCTGGTCGCCATCGATCCCGAGCGTGAAGCGACGGTGACGACCTTGGCGGATAGCGTCGTTTCCGGCGCCTACTTTGGCGAGGGCCGCCGACGTGCCGTGATCGGCGTGCGGCTGGCGAATCGCCTCCATGTGGAGGTTGGGGACAAGATCGTCGTTGCGACACAAGACATCGCCGGAGACATGGTCGGAGAGGCGTTCCGCGTGGCCGGACTCTTCGAATCCGTCTCGATGGGCCTCGAGGAGCGCACGGTCTTCGTCAAGCTAGGTGATGGCCGTCGCATGCTCGGCTTCGATCAGGAGGTTTCCGAGTTCGTGCTCGTGGCGACGCGTGACGAAGACGCGGCTGCGCTTCGCACCGCAGTCGAATCGCGCACCGCCAAGGGCCTCGAAGTGAAAGGGTGGTGGGATCTTCGACCGCTCCTGCAGTACATGGTGGACGCCATGAGCCAGATGGCCTGGACCGTCTACGCCGCGATCTTCATCGCCATGGCGTTCGGAATCGCCAACGTCCTGCTGATGTCGGTCTACGAGCGGACGCGCGAGATCGGCATCCTGTCCGCCATCGGGATGAAGCCAGGCCGACTCGTTGCCACGCTGCTCGTCGAGTCGCTCTGTCTCACGGCACTCGGCGTCGCCGCCGGTCTGGCGATCGGCTTCGGGGGCGTCGAACTCCTGGCGGACGGCATCGATCTCTCGCGATGGAGCGAAGGCCTCACTTCGTTCGGTGTGCCGTCGACCATCATTCCGGTGCTTCCGGACGGGGAATGGAAGATCCCGGTCGTGGTCGCCCTGGTGACCGCCATTCTCGCAAGCCTCTGGCCGGCGCTGCGCGCCGTTCGAACGCGGCCGGCAGATGCCGTACGACACGTCTAGGAGACGCCATGCTCGAAGCCATCGACATCACCAAGACCTACGAGACCCGCGGCGTGGAAACGAAGGCGCTGCGAGGCGTGTCGCTCGCCGTGGCCGATGGCGAGTTCACGGCGCTTGCGGGTCCGTCGGGCTCGGGAAAGACCACGCTGCTGAACCTGTTCGGAGCGCTCGATACGCCGACGGCGGGAAAGATCCTGCTCGATGGACAAGACCTGGGGGAGCTGGACGCGACCGCGCTCGCCGATCTGCGGCTCGCGAAGCTGGGTTTCGTCTTTCAGGCCTACAACCTGATTCCGGTGTTGTCCGCGCGCGAGAATGTCGAGTTCGTCATGGAACTCCAGGGGGTGCCGGTCGCAGACCGGCATCGCCGCGCCCACGCGGTGCTCGATCAGGTAGGCCTCGCCGACATGGCCGAGAAACGCCCGCTCGAGATGAGCGGCGGCCAGCAACAACGCGTGGCGGTTGCGCGCGCGATCGTCAGCGAGCCCCGCATCGTGCTGGCCGACGAGCCGACGGCCAACCTGGACTCGAAAACCGCGGCGCAGCTTCTCGGAATCATGCAACGCATGAATCGCGAGCAGGGCGTGACGTTCCTGTTCTCGACCCATGATCCCATGGTGATCGATCTGGCACGTCGCGTGGTCCGCTTGCATGACGGAGAGATCGCATCGGACGAACGACGGGAATGAACGCGCGGCTCCTTCGATCGTTTCTTGCAGGTTGTTTGCTCTTCGTACCGCCAGGTTCCGCTGCGGGCGCCGAAGTCTGGCGTGATGGCGATCGTTGGATCGATGCGACTGCGTCCGTGCGCGAGGTCCTGACGGTTACGAACGACACGGATGGCGAGCGATTCGGCCGCGCGCTTGCAGCGAATGCGTGTTTCGATCCCGCCGTGTTCGCCGACTGCGCCGCATTCGACCTGGTCGGGGACCGCGACGCCTGGCAGAGCCTCACCCGCTTGCGCGTGACGTTCGACGCCGGTGTCGGCAAGCGCTGGTCCGCACAGGTCGTCTACGACAACGAGTTCCAGGCCGGCATCCTCGACGGTCTGTTCTCCGCACCGGGCGCGGTGGCAGACACGTTCCTGGGGACCGAGGACCGCCTCGGAAAGGCGACCGGGAGGCATGCCTGGCGTCATTCCCTCTATCGCGGTTGGGTCCGGTTCGAAGAAGGGCCGCTTCAGATCACACTCGGCCGGCAACGGATTCCGTGGGGCGTTGGGCGTCTGTGGAACCCCATCGACCGCTTCAATGCGATCGGGCCCTTGGCGATCGAGAGCGACCAGTCCGCCGGCATCGATGCGGTGGATGTGCGCTGGGCATTCTCGGGGTTCAGTCAGCTTCAGCTCGTGTACGCGCCCGGAACGCGATCGGCGGACGCGCGCGTAGCCCTTCGATACCAGGCGATGGTGCGCGACACGGACCTGGGCGTGGTCGTCGGACGTTTCGCGCAGGCTTTCACGGTTGGCTTCGATCTGGCCGGAAACATTGGAGATTCCGCTTGGCGGGTCGAGGCCGTCTGGACCGATCCGACGCGAGAAGTCCGAAGCCTCGAGCAGCCGGCACCGCAGGAACTCGACCGCTTCTGGCAGGTGGTCGTGTCCCTCGACCACAACCTGGACATCGGCTCCGGCGTCTACGTATTGGTCGAGCATCTCTGGGATCAGAACGCCCTCGGCTTCGGAGACGGCAGGGCCGGTGGGCTGCTGCCGTTCTTCCAGACCGCCGCCTTTCCGATCTCGGCCACCGAAGCCGCAGCGCTCCCGATCTCGGCCGACCGCTTCGGCGGGAGCGGGGTGGTGTCATTGGTGAGTCACCAGACGGGCGTCCTGGTTGGCTACGACTTGACCTCGGCAGTCCGGGGCGACTTGCTCTTTCTGTGGGATTGGCGCGGAGAGAGTGCGGCGATCTCGCCCATCGTTTCGTTCACCGGCTTCAACGCGGTCGAGTGGTCGATCGGGGCCCAGCTCTTCGTCGGTGGCGATCGCTCTCAGTACGGGAGTCAGGAGACGCTCGTCTACACTCAGATCGAATGGTTCTTCTAGCGGAGGGTGCGGATGCGCGGTCTTGATGTCTTGAGTTCGATCACTGCAACGCTCGTGCGCTTCGCCGGCGGCCTGAACGCCACTGCGGCCGGTAAACGTCCGGCTGAACCGCTGACGCTCTACGAGTTCGAGAGCTGCCCGTTCTGTCGCAAGGTGCGCGAAGCATTGACCGAACTCGATCTCGATGCCGTGATCCTGCCGTGTCCGAAGGGTGGCGAGCGCTACAGGGCCGAACTGCTCACACGGGGCGGGAAGGCCCAGTTCCCCTACCTGATCGATCCCAACACCGGCACCGAGATGTATGAGTCGGATGACATCGTGGACTACCTGTACGCCGAGTACGGCGCCGTTGGAGCACGGCCGGGGCCAAAGGGTGCGATCCCGCTCCTGACGGGGTCCCTCGCGAGCCTGATCCGGGCGCACCAGGGGACGTTCGTCAGGCCGTCGAGGTCGCCCGAGCAGCCGCTCGAGTTCTGGTCGTTTGAGGCTTCGCCATTCTGCCGGATCGTTCGCGAGCGATTGTGTGAACTCGAACTTCCCTATGCGCTCCACAACGTGGGCAAGGGCGGCGCTCGGCGCGACGACTTCGTGAAGCAGTCGGGCACGATGCAGGTGCCTTACCTGCTCGATCCGAATACGGGCAAGGGACTCTTTGAGTCCGCCGAGATCGTCAGCTACCTCGACAAGACCTACGGAGTGCCGGCCTAGCGAGTCGGCTCAGGCAAGTCGGTCGAGCAGAAGGGTGCCGATCCCCAGGAACGCGGTGAAGCCGAAGATGTCGGTCAACGTCGTGACGAAGACGCCGGAGCCGACGGCCGGGTCCTGATCGAGCGCCTGCAGCAACAATGGGATTGCGGCACCAAGGACGCCGGCGACGGCCATCGTGGCCATGAGCGTCACGAACAGGATCGCACCGAGGTAGGCGTTGCCCTGCCAGAAATAGGCCATGAAGCCACTCGCGATGCCCGTGATGGCTCCGATGACGATGGCCACGGTGACTTCCTTGCCGACGGCGCGAAGCCCGCTCGAGAACTCGATCTCGCCCAGGGCGATGGCGCGCGTGATCACCGTCAGGGACTGGATGCCGCCGTTGCCGCCCATTCCGGCGACGACGGGCATGAAGAAGGCCAGGACCACGGTTTCCTCGAGCGTGCGTTCGAACAGTCCGATGACCCAGGCTGCGAGGAATGTGGCGCCCAGGTTCAACATCATCCAGGGCAAGCGCTTGCGGACGGCATGGCGCGCCGGGCTGAAGACGCGGTCCTCATCCGAGAGGCCGGCCATGTGGTAGATGTCCTCGGTCGCCTCTTCGTGGATGACCTCGATGACGTCGTCCACGGTGATCACGCCGAGCAGTCGATCTTCCAGGTCAACGACGGGGATGGCGAGCAGGTTGTAGCGGCCGACGAGTTGCGCGACTTCCTCCTGGTCCGCGTCGGCGCGAACACTGATCGGGTCGGAGACCATCAGCTCGGAACACGGCCGATCCGGTCGTGCGGCCACCAGTCGTCGGATGGGAATCGTTCCGCGCAAGCGGAACTTGTCGTCGACGACGTACAGATAGAGGACGGTTTCGTCGTCGGGCGCGCCCTGGCGGATCCGCTCGATGGCTTCCTGCGCCGGAGTGTCTTCCTCGAGCGCCACGAAAGACGTGATCATCGCGCGGCCGGCACTGTCCGGCGGGTAGCGTTCGGCCTTGCCGAGTTCGAGCCGCTCCACCGCCGGTAGGAGCCTTAGGACCGGATCGCGTCGCTCGGGGTCGAGCCACTCGACGAGTTCCAGCCGGTCATCGAGCTGCAAGCGCGTCAGGATCTGGGCCAGGCGCTCGTCGCCGAGGGCATCAAAGACTTCGGGGAGAAGTTCCGGCGGAAGCTCTCGAAGGGTGCTGGCCGCGCGCTCGTTCTCGGCCAGGAGATCGATCACGGTCCGCAGCTCGGGCGGTGTCAGGCCGGAGAGGAGGGGGCCTCGGTCGGCCGGCCGCATGCGCGCGAGCAACCGCTCCGCGCGGGCGTTCATTCCGCTCGCGAGCAACCTCCGGAGGATCCGGGTGGTCTCCTGCGTGTTCGCCAAGGGTCGGCTCCGGTTTCTCCCGAAGCGCGCCAGTCAAGCGTGGCGAGTCAGGGGAGAAACGCGTTGGGGTGCCCCGAGGGTTGGGGCGGCTCGTCGTTTGCGTTCGGTCGTTCCATCGGACGGCCGGTTGTTACCACTCCGCGTGGCACCGGGCAAACCGCTCCGGGCGTCACGCCCGATGCGGGACTGCGGCTTCGTGCGCGTGCAGCCGAAACTCCAAGTGGCTGAAAATAAAGGAAAAACGTTCACTCAAGTGCTTCGACGGGAACGCCGAAGAAGGGGCCGGAGGAAACAAACCCGTGCCCGTTGACCAAGCGATCTCTGTCGCCGGCGTGACCCTGGCGCTCGCGGGCGTCAGCCTTCCGCAAGCGCTCCGTCCGTGGCGGGCCGACCCGCGCGGTGCTGGATTGACTCTCCGCGTCCATCGGGGCCGGCCGCTCGTGCCGCCTGGAACGCAGTCTGCCTTCGCGCACGGCCACCAGGAATTTTCCAGCGGTGCGGACCGACTCGTGGTGGCCTCCTGGCGAGGCCACACGCACCTCGTGACCCGCGATCTCGGCGGCGCGATCGTCCGGTCCGCGCGCTTCGACGCGGACGCGTCCGTCGTCGATGTCACGGTTTCCGATGATGCACCGCACGCGGCTTTGGACCGCGGCCTGCTCGAGTGGCTCTTGCTGACCCAACTGGCGCGGCGGGGCGGATTCGTCCTGAATGGCTGTGCAGTCGTTCGCGATGGTCGCGCCATGGTCTTTGCCGGCGGACCGGGGAGTGGTCGTTCGACCCTGGCCCGTTTGTTCGCTCGAGATGCCGGCATGCGCGTCCTGACAGACGATCGTGTTGCCCTCTATGAGACACCGGGTGCGGGCTTCGTCGCTACGGCGTGGCCCTGGCCGGACGACGGCGCGTTTCGGCGTCGGGGAACCGGTGTCTTGCAGGCCTGTCATCGAATCCATCGGGCGCCCGACGTCATCGCGGAGCCGTTTGCCCGCGAGCCCGCCGTCGAGAGCTTGTTTGGTGTCGCCGTTCGCCCAGCCGGAGATCGTGATGGCGAAGTGATGGTTCGCGAGGCGGTTGCGCGCTGTACCGACCGGATTCCCACGATTCGTCTGGGGTGTCCGCCGGACGGTCGCCTCCTTCGTTATGTGGGCGGAACGCCCGCTACGTCGGATGTGCGCGTGTCGGCTCGTGCCGGGTGGCTTGCGACGTGAATTCCAGCGCGGCGACACGCCGCAGGCGCTTGCTCGACTCGCTCGAGCGCGGCCGGGTCGAGATCCGCACCCGGGGGCTGGCCATGCGTCCGCTGCTGGAACCAGGGGATCGCGTACGTCTCGAACTTCGCGAGCCGGAAGCGGGGGACGTGGCGCTCGTTGAGATCGGCGAGCGCTGGGTCCTGCATCGGCTGGTCCGTGCACAAGGGGATACCTGGTGGGTCCGAGGCGACCGCTCGGGCGCCGGGATCGGCCGTGTGCATCGCGATCAGGTGGTCGCCATTGCGACCGAACGCCTGTGCCTCGACCGCGAGACGGACGGCTGGCGGGCCCTCGACGAACGCTCCGCTCGGTCCGGACGCTGGTTCTCGTTCTGGCGGGATGGCGACAAGGCACACGACGTCTAGCCCGACGACGGCTAGGCGTCAGGCGGGAATCCCCTTTTAGGACGCTGGAGAGGGGCTCTGCGCGCTCAGCGCGCCCACCAGCGCGGGGGAATCCTCCACTTCGAGCATGAAACGGCGTACAATCACGGCGTCCAGATGCCGGTCCTCCGGCGATGGGCGAACCGGAGAGCCGAATGAAGCTGCTCATTGAAGCGATCGTTCATGCACTGGTGGACAAGCCGGACGAGGTGCAGATCAAGGAAGTGATTGGCGAACACGCCCACGTCCTCGAACTGAGTGTGGCCAAGGATGACCTGGGCAAGGTCATCGGGAAGGGCGGAGCCCATGCTTCCGCCATCCGTACGCTCATGGCAGCCGCCAGCGGCAAGGAGAAGAAGCGCTACATCCTCGAGATCATCGAGTACTAGCGCCAAACTCCGCGATAGCATGACCTGCTCCGGGCGCGCGACAGCGACGGCCCGGCAGGAGGTTCCCATGTCTGCGCCGCTCGATCTGCCCGAAGCCCCGTTCACGCTAGGCGCGCAGCTGGAAGTCCGCGCTTCCCATCCGGTTCTCCGCGATCGGGAGTTTCTCCTGTCCGAAGGGCGGTCCTGGACATGGAAGCGGTACCGGGACGAATGCGTGCGAACGGCACACTTCCTTCTCGGTCGACTGGCCGCGAGCGAGGACGCGGGCGGTGAGCCCACACACGTCGCGATGATGCTCGAGAATCACTTCGAGCTGCTCTCTCTCTACGGCGGGTGTGGCTATGCGGGGCTGACGCTATTCGGATTGAACACCGGCCTTCGTGGGGAAACACTCGCCGGCGTGGTGAACCAGTCGCGTGCGCGTCTGCTCGTCGTCGATCAGCGCTTCGCCGGCGAGGTCGCGAAGGTCGTGTCGAAGCTCGACCACGTCAGGCCTGAGAACGTTCTGGTCCTGCCGACCACGGGTGACGCGGTTGATGGAATCGACTGGTTGGCGGCGATGGACCGAGAGGTCGGCATTGCTGACGGCAGCCATGCAGTGCCCGACGTCGAGGTTGGACCCGAGTCGAATCTGATGGTGATCTACACGTCGGGGACGACTGGGCTGCCGAAGGGAATCAACAACAACCACTTCAAACTGCTGGCCATCGGGATCCGGATGGTCAACGAACTCGAACTCGGAATCGACTCGACCGGATACGCGTGCATGCCGCTGTTCCACTCGAATGCCATGTTTCTCGGCTTTCAACCCGCATTCTGGGCCGGCGGGCGCCTGGCCATGCGCGAGCGATTCAGTGCATCGAATTTCGCGCCGGACATCCTGCGGCACGGCGTTTCCTATTGGAATTACGTCGGGGAACCCGTGCACTACATCCTGAACGCGCTGGAGCGGGAGCACGGGAGCGAACAGGCGATTCTGGCGGCGGTGGCAAATCACCCTGAGGCGCGGCTTCGTTATGCGATCGGGAACGGCGCGTCTCCGCCCGACATCGATCGGTTCACGCGCTGGATGGGGCTCGACGACATGTTCGAACTCTATGGCTCGACCGAAGCCGCGATCAGCACCTTCCGGAAGAAGGGCGACCCGCGCGGCTGCGTCGGCGAGGTGACCGACGCGGCGGTCAAGATCCTCGACGAGTCGGGGAGGGAGTGTCCCCCGGCCGCACTCGATGCCGACGGGAAGATCACGAACTACGCCGACGCAGTCGGTGAGATCTGTCGCGTCTCGGGCGACACCGCGTTGTTCCAGGGCTACTTCGACAATCCAGGCGCCAACGAGAGCAAGTACCGCGAGGGCGTGTACCACTCCGGCGACCTCGGTCATGTCCTCGAACGGGATGGAAAGCGATTTCTCTTTTTCGACGGCCGGACCGATGACTGGATCCGGAAAGACGGCGAGAACTTCTCGGCAGCGCAGGTCGCCCGTTTGTTGGGGGAACATCCGGACATCGAGCTAGCGGCCGCCTACGGCGTCCCGTGCGCGGTCTCGGACGAGCACGTGATGGCGGCCCTGCGTCTTCGGAAGGACGCGGCGTTCGACCCCCGCGCGTTCTACGCCTGGTGCGACGAGCAGGTGGAGCATGGGGGAATGGATCGAAAGTGGATCCCCGACTTCGTCCGCGTTGTCGATGAGTTCACCTTCACGCAGACCCAGAAGGTGCTGGTTCGGGAACTCAAGAAGGACCATTTCCACCGCGATCGTCTTCCCGACGCGCCGATCTATTGGCGGGAACGGGGCGACACGGCCTTCCGTCCGTTTTCGCCCGAGGACTTCGCAGGACAGCGCGCGGTCTTCGCCGCCGCCGAGCGTTTGGAGCTGCTCGACCGCTGACCCCGGCGGAGTTCGGTTTCGTCACTCCCGGGTACCATTTCGTACTTGGGGCGGGTTCCCCACGATTTGATGATCCGGCCAAAACGCCTTGTCGCGTCGTGCGGTTGGCCCCGCTTCTGCGTGCGCGAGAGAGGCTGGCACAGGACTTGCCTTACATCCTTCGTGCAGAACGTGAGCCGGGTCACCCACGACCCGGACGGGGGATTCGATGCAGGTTTCGGTGACAGCAGAAGAACACTACCGGCGCGGGCGAGAGCTCCAGGACCGTGGGAACGAAGCGCAGGCGCTCGAGCACTTTCGGACCGCTCATCAACTGGACCCGGCGAATCCCCGCTATCGCTCGTTTTGCGGGTTGGGCCTGGCCCTCGTCGAGCGACGCTTCGATCGTGCACTCGAACTCTGTCGATCCGCAGCGAAAGAAGAGTTCTTCAACCCCGAGCTGTATCACAACCTCGCGCGCGTCCACCTGGCCTTTGGATTCAAGGCCGAGGCGATTCGATACTTGCGACGCGGCTTGATGATCGATCCGGCCAACCTTCCGATGACGGATGATCTCCGGACACTCGGCAATCGCAAGGAGCCGGTGCTGCCGTTCCTGCCGCGACGTCACGCGGTCAATCGATGGCTCGGACGCTTCCTGGGAACGCGACACAAGCCTGCGGGACAACCCGGCGACGTCGCGAACTCCTCCGTATGACCAACACCGGAATCCGGTGCGCCGATCAACGACAGGGAAGGGAGCCGATCCTGGCGAGTGCTCAGGAGACCGGCGACGCGCCGAAGCGCGTTACTTCTTCTTGTGGCGCGACCGCTTCAGAAGCTTCTTCTTCTTGTGCTTGCGCATCTTCTTGCGGCGCTTCTTGATCACGCTTCCCAAGTGGATCGTCCTCTCCGACGGTTCGAGACGGGGCGCATGAATACTCAGTGGAACGCAGCGAGTCAAGTCGGGAACGCGGTAAGGCACGTGTTCAAGCGCCCCGTTGTCGGCCAAATCCGGCACGAGCCCGCAGCTTGAGCCTCCATCCCCGCGAATTTTTTGCGTTTATTACTTGACGGGCGAAAAAACCGGCTGTTAGCCTCGCACGCAACTACGGCCCTAGTGCCGTGACATTGCGAAGGGAACTGGGGAAACCCATGTCTCAAGTCGCAGGGCACCGGGTCCGATGAGGCTCGGGAGCCATAAAAAAGAGGGGTGACCCAATCCATGGCAGCTCGTAAGAAGGCTACTCGAAAGAAGGCCGCCAAGAAGGCGACCAAGAAGAAGGCCACGCGCAAGAAGGCAACGCGCAAGAAGGCAACTCGCAAGAAGGCGACCAAGAAGAAGGCCGCAAAGAAGGCGACGCGCAAGAAGGCCACCCGCAAGAAGGCCACGAAGAAGAAGGCCACGCGGAAGAAGGCGACCCGTAAGAAGGCCGCCAAGAAGGCACGTAAGAAGGCGACCAAGAAGAAGGCCGCCAAGAAGACGCGCAAGAAGGCCACGAAGAAGAAGGCCACGCGGAAGAAGGCAACCCGTAAGAAGGCTGCCAAGAAGACGCGAAAGAAGGCCACTCGCAAGAAGGCCGCCAAGAAGACGACCCGCAAGAAGGCGGCCCGCAAGGGTGCGCGCAAGAAGGCTCGCCGGAAGTAATTCCGACAAGCCCTTCTAGGGAAGGTCTTTGGACCCCGGCCGGCACCCGCCGGCCGGGGTTTCCTTCTTTCGGCCGCTCCCCTAGAGTCCGTCCTCCCAGTGGCCCCTGCGCCCTGGTCCTCTCCCAAGGAGACCCGTCATGGCCCGGATCACCATCGAAGACTGCACAGACCGCGTCCCGAACCGCTTCCACCTGGTTCAGATGGCCGCGATCCGCACCAAGCAGCTCAAGAAGGGCGCGCGCGCCATGGTCCAGACCGAGGACAACAAGGAAGTCGTGACGGCCCTGCGTGAGATCGCAGCCGGGTACATCCTGCCCGACTACGAGAAGGACGCGGATATCGAAACGGGCGAGTAGCCCCGCCGGTCGCCCTCAGCGGGTTCCGCCCAGACATTCGGGCGATTCCCGCCGCGTCGGTGCCCTCGTTTCCCGCAGACGCTTGACCGGTGCGCCCACGGCCGGTTCTGTCTTGGCTGGTTCTCGCCTTGACCGCGGGTCGCTAGGACGTTCACGCGTCCGCATTGCCGGCGCTTGGTTCCGACTCCGGACGGCGTCCTGGATCACTTTCTTCTTCTCGGTGGCCGCGTCGTTCTTGTCGATCGCGCGACCAGGGCAGGGCGGGGAACCGGCCAGTCGGCTCAGGCGAGCAACTGCGCGGTTCCGCGAGAGCATGCGACCCAGGGTCGGGCGAGCGGGTCTTCGGCCGTGTGTCGGCCTTCAGGGGCGTCCTGCGACCTGTCCTGGTCGACCCACGACGGTACGACGGGCACTGGCTCCAGGGCACCTACCGTCGCAGGGCAAGTAGCCCGCACGGGCTCAGGATCGCGCGGAGTGCTGGGCCGGCCTAGGCCAGCGGTTGGACCGGAACCGTGAAGACCACGGTCGTGCCGCGTCCGACCTCGCTCTCGATCTCGATCTCGCCGTCCATGAGGATCAGCAGATCGCGCACGAGCGTCAGGCCGAGACCTGCACCCTTGTAAGTTGAGGACGTCGTCGGGTCGACCTGGAAGAACTCGTCGAAGACGTAGTCCCGGTCGTCGGCGCAGATGCCGATGCCGGTATCGATGATCTCGCAGCGCAGTTTCCCGGCGAGCACAGACGTACGGATCTCCACCTGTCCCTGCGGCGTGAACTTGCACGCGTTGTCGAGGAGCAGGAAGAGGACCTGATTGATCTTCGCGAGGTCGGTGCGGATGTTCGGAAGCGGCTCTTCAAAGTGCTTCTTCACGGTCACCGGCCGCTCGCCGATCGTGTCCTGCACGCTGAAGATCGCTTCTTCTACGACTTCGCGGAAGTTGACGTCGCCGAGTTCGATCGGAAGCTCGCCCTGCTTGATGCGCCAGAGGTCCAGGATGTTCTGGAGCGTGCGCTGGAAAGACGTGCCGTCGTCCAGGGCAGCGCGCAGGTTCGCTTTGGCGGTCGCCGAAAGATGTTCGTTCTCACCCGCGAGCACCGAGATGATCGCCTCGATGATGCCATTGAGCGGCGTGCGCAGTTCGCGCGACATCTTCTCGATGAAGTCGCTCTTCAGCTTCTCGACCGAAGAGAGCTTCTCGCTGCTTCGCAGTAGTTCGATGTCTTGAGCGAAGAGGGCTTCTGACAGCTTCAGCAACTCATCCGGATTTCCGCCCGGGTCCGCCGCGGGCGCGGAGTGGTGCAGCTTCTCTTCGAGCTCATTTACACGACTCGCGAGGTAGACGTGATCGGCGCGAAGCGCGGCCGTTTCGGCGAGGCCGGCGAGTGCCGCTTGGATCGGAGCCGCGACCGGATCGACGGAGAGCGTGACGAGGGCGCCCCAGGCGCGATCCTCGATGCGGATCGGAAGCACGAACGCCGTCCCGAATCCGACGATTTCGCCGTGCCTCAGGCTGGCTGTCTCCTGACACTCGCGTACCAGGCCCGCGAGTGCGCTCGCAGCGCGCCGCGCATCGTCGGCCTCGGTGAAGCCAGCGGCTGCGCGGAGCGGCGGCGCCGAGTAGGCGGGCGGCTCCACCGCGTTGTGACTGAACACCAGGGCGTTGCCCTTGGCCTGTTCGGCGGCACGCGCGGCGACGGCGCGTAGCGTGACGGTCAGTTGCTCGAGGCGATTGGGAACCGCCGTGGTGGTTTCGGGACTCAGGGCCATCGTCTAGAACCGCCCGTCGGAGTCGTCGATCTCGATCTCTTCGAGCTGTTTCTCGACTTCCGGAGCGGACTCGACCTCGCCATCGCCCTCGAGTGAGAGCTTGGTCTGGAAGTCCGCCGGGTTCGAGGCGGCAGCGAGCGCCGTCTCGACCGAGATCTTGTTGGCGCGAAGGAGATCGAGGAGGTGTTGGTCGAACGTCTGCATGTGCTCGTTGCGGCCGCGAGCGAGATAGTCGGTCAGTTCGGCCGTCTTCTGCGGGTCGCGGATGCATTCCTGGATGGTTCGCGTCGTGCGCAGGATCTCGACCGCCGGAACCCGGCCGTCTTCGCGCTTGTTGACCAACAACCGAAGCGAAACGATCGCTTGGATGTTGTCGGCGATCCGGGCGCGGACGTTGGCCTGCTCTTCGGTCGGGAAGAACGAGACCAACCGGTTGATGGTCGACGCCACGTCCGATGTGTGGATCGTCGAGAACACCAGGTGTCCGGTCTCCGCGGCCTTCAGTGAAGTATCGACGGTCTCGAGGTCGCGCATTTCGCCGACCATGATCACGTCTGGGTCCTGGCGCAGCGCGGCGCGCAAAGCGTCCGGGAAACCCGCGGTGTCGGTTCCGATCTCGCGCTGTGTGATGATGCTCTTCTCGTGCGAGAACACGAATTCGATCGGGTCCTCGACGGTGATGATCTTGGCCTTGCGGTGGCGATTGACCTCGTTGATGAGGGCGGCCAGCGTCGTGCTCTTGCCCATGCCGGTGGCACCGGTCACCAGGACGTAGCCGCGTCGCAGCGTCGAGATGTCACGCAACAGACCCGGGAGGTTCAGTTCGTCGAACGTCTTGATCTGGAGCGGAATGACCCGCAGCACGATGTTGTAGTTCTTGCGCTGGCGCGAGATGTTGACGCGAAAGCGACCCTCGTCGGGCAACTCGTAGGCGAGGTCAACTTCGTTGAACTCCATCGTCTCTTGTCGCGGATCTTCTTCGAGCAACAATCGGGCGATGGCCTCGGTGTCCTCCGGGCTGAGAACCTTGTACCGCAGCTCCACCAGGTTCCCATTGAACCGATAGAGGGGCAGGTTCCCCACCTGGAAGTGGATATCCGAGGCACCCTTTTCGATGCCGAGTCGCAGCAGTCGGTAGAGCTTTTCGCGGTCCATCCGGACCCTCTCCAATTCCGTCGAGGCCCACAGCCGGGGCGCAGGCCGGGCGGAACCCTGACCTGCAGGATGCGTATCGGCTTCCGGGCCGTGGGCTTGACCGGATCGCGCAAATCGAATCGCTATCGTTGGCGGTCATGAGTCGAATCCCCCGCGCGCGCCAGATTCTCCCCGTGGGGATCCTGTTCTTCGTCCTTGGCTGCGGGACGGCCGGGATCGCCGAGACGCCGGAGAGCGACGCGGTGGTGGCCGGATCCGACCCGGCTCCGGATGTCGCGGAACAAGCGCCGCCGGCGGATGCTCCACGTTGGAAGGGATCCGCGCGGGAATCCTCCGGCGCGGGGTTGGACCAGCTTCTGACGCTTCCGGTCGATCGCACCTACACGGTGGACCGCCGCGGCGGGATGACCCAGGGTGAATGGCGCGCTCGATTCGCGGCCATCCGGGACGACATCGGTGAGGAGCAGGCTGCGCTCGAAGCGGCGGAACAGCGCATGGATGCCGCGGCCGAGGGCGGGCAGTGGCAGGTTGCGCCGCCGATCCCGGGCCAGACCGGCGCCGCACCTGGCGAGACGACCCTCGACTTCAAGACGCGCCAAGAGATCCGGCGCCACCGAAGCGAGATCGAGCGCCTCGAACGTCGCCTCCGCGAAGTCGAGATCGAAGCGAATCTGGCGGCCGTTCCTGACGAGTGGCGCTAGGCGCCGGGTCCAGGTTCCAGATCGTCGTCGATGCTGTCGGCGACCCATCGTCCGACGGCAGGCAGGAACGCGAAGGCCGGTAACGTGAAGAGCGTCGTCAGCGCGAAGTAACCCGCGAAGCCCACCGCCTCTGTCAGCACGCCCGAGAGTGTTCCGAACAGGTGCCCGACGAACGGGTAGAGCGCGGTTAGCGTGGCGTACTGCACGGCCGCCCACTCGCGCTGGCAGATGCGCATCAAGAACGACATGAAGGCGGCCGTCACCATCCCGCCCGTCAGCGATTCTCCGACGGAAGCGGCGTACAAGACCTCGATCGTCATTCCATCGAGCGCGGCGACCGCGTAAAGCGCGTTCGACGCGACCGCGAGGATGCCGGTCCATGCGAGCGCGCGGGGGATCCCCAGGCGATGGACGAGTGTGCCGCCTAGCGTCGCACCCGCGACGAGGCCGATGCCGCCCACGACGCCACTGAGGACACCGACGGTTTCGCGACTGAGGCCGCGGTCGAGCTGGAACGGAATCAGCATCGGGCCGAGACCGAAGTCCGACAATCGGAAGAGGACGACGAAGGCGGCCACCGCCCAGAGTTCGCGCCGTTTCGTCCAGTGGTGGAATGCATGCCAAAGCGGGGCGTCGTGGGTGTCCGCGCGCGGCCGGGCAGGGCTGAGCCAGACTGCGCCCGCCATCGCGAGCGGAACGACCGCGAGAGCGCTGAGTGTTCCGCTCCATCCGATCACGCCGGGCAGGAAGAGCGCCGCGGTCCCAAACACGGCGAACGACAACCGGTAAGCCGCGACCCGCATCGCGTTCGCTGGACCCTCGTCGCCGCGCGGGACGAAGCCGATGGTCGTCGCGTCGATGGCGATGTCCTGGGTCGCCGATGCCAGGCAGAAGCCGCCCACCAACCACCAGACCCAGCTTCCCTGTCCCGGGTCCAGGCCGGAGAGGGCGAACAGGGCCCCGCTCATGACGAGCAGTGAGGCGGAGATCCAGGCCCGGTCGTCACCGCGCCACTGCACGAGCGGCGACCAGAAGACCTTGAGCGACCAGGCGACCGAGAGTCCGCTGGCAAAGCCGATCTGGGCCGTGGAAACGCCCGATTCGACCCACCAAGCCGGCAAGATGACCCGGAAGACTCCCATGGGGAAGCCCTCGATCACATAGAGCCCGGCCACCAGGACGAGCATGCGACGCAGCGGCACCCGATCCCCCCTGCGGCCCATTATGCCTCTCGACTCGAAAGGGGCCAGTCGCTAGCTTGCTGCCGCTTCCAGGAGGACACAGCGTGTCGGACAAAGAGCCCATTGGCGTAGACAAAGTCACCATCGCCTACATCGTTGGTGGAATTCCGGCCATCGTCGGTTTCGTGGTCATCCTCTTCACGCTGGTCAATCTGAACCCAAACATCCCGGCGTAGCGCGCCGCGGCTTGATGCCGCTGGCCTGCGCATGCTGAGGCGGTTGATTTCGCGAGCGAAATCGTCCCCACGGGCTCAATTTAGCCCGCATCGCGGACGAAGAGACGTGGGTGTCGAATTCCCGTCGCCTTGTCCCGATCGCGCTGATTCCGGTCCTGTTTCTGGGCCTTGGCTGCGTGCATGGCCGCTCGGTTGACCTCGGGCCGACCTCTGGTTCGTTTGCCTATTTCGCGAAGCCCGCGGACACCGATCCGTGGTCGCCCAAGATCGCGGGATGGCAGTCGCGTGAGCGGGCGAACGGTCATATCGACTTTGGGGAGAGTCCGGCTGAGGTGTCTGGGTCGGCCGTTGCGCCGCCTGCGGCCGCTGACGAGGAAGCGGCTCCCGGAGTCGTCGGCGAGACGTCTGCCGATGAGGCTTCCATCGCCGAGCCCACGGCGCTGCGAGACAAGTACGTTTCCTTCCGGCGCGAGCGCCGTCGCAACATGGCCCGAGACGTCGCGTTCTGGATCCAGGACGAGGCACGACGTCACTATGTGCCGGACGGGCCGATCGACCATTGGGCCACCCTCGAGGAAACCCTCGAACGGGACGGCGACGATTGCGACGGCCTCGAACTCCTGACCTACCACTTCCTGCTCGACCTCGGCTTCCAGAAGGCCGAGATCTATCGCGCCGTGGTTGTTCGGCCCTCTGACGGACAGCATCACATGGTGACGCTCTGGTTCGAGGACCCGGACGACCCCTGGGTCATCGATCCTACCGGGGCCATGGTGCTCGGCATGCCGCGCATGTCGGAGGTTCCGGGTTGGGTGCCGCTAAAGGTCTTCAGTGAGACCGAGGAGTACACGGCTCGTCGGGTCTCGGCCCGCCGCTAGTTGCCTGCGGCCGCGGACTCCGCGTGCGCTGCGGCCGCCGCCGCAACCGGATCGTGGCGCAGATACTTCGTCAGCCACGCCGTCCCGAGATAGAACGGGATCGTGTCGAGCAAGGCCACGGTCAGTTTGAAGACGTAGCCTGAGAAGATGAAGACCCAGAGCTGCGGCCAGACCGGTGCCGCACTGTCGATCGGGATCCCGTTCGCCCAGAAGTGCGTGATCGTGATGACGGCAAAGCTGTCGACCATCTGACTCACCAGGGTCGAGCCGTTGTTGCGGAGCCAGAGGTGGCGGCCCTTCGTCAGCCGTTTCCAGAAATGGAAGAGGTGGACGTCGCAGAGCTGGGCGGCGAGGTAGGCCACCATCGAGGCGACAACGGCCCCCGTCGTGAGCTGCCGGATCTTGAAGAACGCAAAGTCGTAGGCCTCGGGGCTCGGTAATCCGTTGGGCCCGAGTTCGACCGCCGGCGGGAGTACGCCGCCCAGCCACAGGAAGCCCAGTACGAACAGGTTCAGGCCGAGGCCGACCCACACCACGAAGTTGGCGCGCGCTCGCCCGTAGAATTCGCTGATGAAGTCCGTACACAGGAACGTGACGGGGTAGGGCAGCACGCCGACCGCGAGTGCGAACGGGACCTGCACGCCTCCGACCTCGAACGACATGTCGAGAAATCTCGAGACGCCCAACACGTTCAATAGGGTCATGGCGCCGACGAAGACACCGGCCAGCACGAAGAACACGCGTTCTCGGCGCTCGTGTAGTTCGCTGTCGACGTAATCGTAGGGGAGACTCGTGCCCGACATCGCGCGCAGTGTACCCAAGTCAGCCCGTGTTCCCGATGTCAACGGCGAGGGGCTCGGTTAGACTGCGTGGCGACAGGGGGTGCGAGTGAGTAAGCAAGGCAATGGCGTTGGAGATGGGGGCGGCACGACGCCGGTCTTGCTGCCGATCATCAACAAGGCCGATTCCCATCCGTGCCATGAGTGCGCCAAGTGCTGCACCTACGTTGCGATCGAACACGACGAACCGACGACCATGCGCGATTACGACCACATGGTCTGGTACCTCTACCACAAGGACGTGTCGGTCTTCGTCGATTGGGACAACCACTGGTTCGTCCGCTTTACGAGCCGTTGCGAGAACCTGAATTCGCAGGGCATGTGTGATGTCTATGATCACCGTCCCGCGATCTGCAAGGAATTCGACTGGCGAGAGTGCGAGAACCACCTGACTCCCGAGGATGGAGACCCCGACAAGTGGAACTTCGAGACGGCCGCGGAGTTCCTCGAGTGGTTCGAGGGCCAGCGCCCGAAGACGTTCAAGCGCTACAAGCGTTTCATGAAGAAGCGCCACGCGACCGGGGAAGAGGAAGAACTCCAGCGCGTCGAGGGCAGCTGAGTCGACCGCGCGGAAGCCGCGCTGGCGTGGCTATGCTGGCGTGATGAAGCAACGCACCTCCCTCGACCGCGATCGTCTGCGCGATTTCGCGCGCCTCACTTTCGGCACCATGAACGGGGCCGTGACCGCGGCGCTCATCCACCTGGGCGATGCGCTCGGTCTCTATCGCGCACTGGCTTCCGGCGGCCCTGCGACTCCGCTGGAACTCGCAGAGCGAACCGGGCTGCACGAACGCTGGGTCCGCGAGTGGCTCCACAACCAGGCCGCCGCGGCACTCGTCGAGCATGACGACGGCGTCTTCGGACTGTCGCCCGAAGGCGAGGCCGTGCTCGCGAACGAGGACCATCCGGCGTTCGCCGGTGGGACCTTCTCCCAGCTCCCTGGGATGATGCGCGTCCTGGCGCCGCTGCAGGAGAGCTTCCGGACCGGTCTGGGCCTCGACTATGACGCGTTGGGCCCCGAGGGCGCCGCGGGCGTCGAACGAGGCTTTGCGCCCTGGGTGAAGACCTTCCTGGTGCCCGTCGGCGTGACCGCGATCGACGGGCTGCGAGAACGGCTCGAAGCAGGCGCCGAGGTCGCTGACGTCGGGTGTGGGGCCGGGGTCGCGTTGTTGGAACTCGCCAAGGCGTTCCCAGCGAGCCGGTTCTCGGGCTACGAGTTGTCGCAGCATGCGCTCGATCGTGCGGCCGAGCAGCTCCGAGCGGCCGGAGTGGACAACGTCTCGTTCCATCACGTGCGCGAAGATCCGCTTCCTGAGGACGGCCGCTTCGATCTCGTCCTGACGTTCGACTGTCTTCATGACATGGCGCATCCCGACCATGTGATGGCGCAGATTCGCCGTGCGGTGAAAGACGACGGTCTCTGGTGGATCGCCGACATCAAGAGCCACGACAGTCTTGAGAAGAACATGGCCGAGAACCCGATGGCATCGATGATGTATGGATTCTCGGTCCTGACGTGCATGTCATCGGCGATGTCCGAGCCCGACGGCCTGGGCCTCGGAACGCTGGGCTTCCACGAAGAGCGCGCGCGGGAGATGACCGCGGCGGCTGGCTTCTCGCGGTTCGAACGCGTGGACATCGACCATCCGATCAACGCGTTCTATGCGGTGCGTCCCTAGTCGGTCTCGGCCTAACCGGCGTCGTCCTCTTTCTCGATCTCGATCCGGAGTTCTCGCCGCTGCTCTGCGGTGTCGGCCTCGGCCTTGGCGCGCTCCTCTTCGATCTCGATCTGGAGGGCGCGGCGCGTCTCTTCTGCGCGTCGGCGCTCGGCTTCGATGCGACCGCGCTTGAGCGAGATCAGACGGCGCTCGAGCAGCTGTGTGCGTTTGGAGACCAGTGTCCGCGGGAGGCGCGGGCTCCGAACGCCGGGCGCATGCGTCACGTCCACGGTGGCGGTGGTGGTCGTTCCATCGGCTGCGCGGGCGCGCACTTCGAGCGTATTCAAGCCGGTCTGGAGTGGAACGAGCGCGGCGAAGGAGCCGTCGGCCGCGGTCGAACTCTCGAACGCGGGTTGGTCCAATGTCGCGTTCCGGATTTCGAGGCTCTCGATGTTGGCGAAGCTCACATTCTCGACGATGTCGACGAGGTCTCCCGGATCGCGGACGGGCGTGAAGTAGCCGCCCGTCACCCGGGACATTTCGACCGCAGCGGTCGGGCGGCGCAGCGCGTCGGGTCCGATGGCGAAGGAGTGGATGCGCACGTCGGCGCGGCTCGCCTGGTCCGAGGCTCGAATCACGGAGCGGACGTTCTGCCGGCTGTTCTGATAGGGCAGCGTGGGCTGCCCATCGGTGAAGAACATGACGATCTTCTCGCTGCCTGGGTCTGGTGTCGACAGCGATCCGCGAAAACCGCGCAGCTCACGAATTGCGAGCCGCACGGCCTCGGTCATGTTCGTGCTGCCGTTGGGTCCCTTCCGCCAGACGTGGTCGAGCGCTTCTTCGATCTCGGCGTAGTCCGTGGTCAGCGGGGCTTCGGTCGTCGCGTCCTCGCCACTTCCCCCGCCGATGCGAATGACCATTCCACCTCCGCCGAACCCCGAGTCGCGTTCGTCGTGCGGCCGATTTCCTTCGAATGAGATCAACCCGACACGCGTGTTCCGGGGGTCGAGGTTCTGGAGAACCCGGCGCGCGGCCAGGAGTTCGGCGGCCAGGATCGAGTCACCCGAATCCGTGCTCCCGAACAAGGCGCCCATGCCGGCGACCCGGTCTTCGCCCACGATCCCGTTGCCATTGAGGTCGATTCCGGTGGCATGCTCGGTCGATTGCGAGCGATCGATCACGAACATGACATCAAAGCGGCGGAATTCGCCTAGCAAGGCGACCGCGCGGCCCGTAATGAACGCACCCTCGGTATCACCGATGTAATCGCCGTCGGCCGGATACTCGATCTCGAGCTGTAGATTGGTCGACAGGGCCCCGGCCTTTCCGAGGAGCGGTCCCTCCACCTTGGCCGCGCGTTCGACCCGGGCATCGAGGGAAAGGGCACTGTCGATGCTCTCGGGAAGGGCGTCCGGCGACGCGGCGATGCCGCCGGCGGGCCGGTAGCGGTCGAGCGGGATCCCGAGGCCGGCTTGGGCCGGCGTGCGAATGGCTTCGACCAGTCGGCCGATGGCGGCGACGCCCAGGCGAAACGTCCCGGCTTCTGGATAGGCGGCCTGGACGAAGCCCACGATCCCGCCGGTCGCGGCGTGGAGGACGGGTGCGCCACCCCAGCCTCGGAGGTCGTGAGGCACATCCAGCCGGACTTCCAGTTCCCCGGCCCCAGCACTCGTGACGGTCCCCCAGAGATCGTCTTCATTCTGGGCGATCTTGGTGGGCACACCCAGGATCTGGACGCGCACACCCTTGAGCATCTGTGCGGGTTCCGGGTGCGGCTCGAGCGTGCGAGCGCCTTGGAGAGGCTGATCGAGCGCAAAGACCAGGTAGTCGTCTTGGAGCGTCGCTCCCTCTTCGGAGAACGCGCGACCGGGTGCGATCCAGTAGCGGTTCGACGACGCGATGAATGTCTGCGCGTGGCCGCTCTCAAAGACGACCTCGCCGGCTTCACCGATCAGGTCGAGTTCGTGGGCGTGGGCGGTCGTAATGGCGACGGCGCCCGGTTCCTGGTCCAACGCCAGGAAGAATGCGGTTCCGGCGCCCAGTGTCTGGCTCCCGACCAGGTAGCGGGGGCGGGCCACGGCCGGCAGCTCGACCGGCCCGTTCGCGCCAACGGGGACTGCACTCGTCAGAGCCGCGAAGACGACTCCCCACAACCACGCGCGCCTTCGATTCATCGCGCGTTGAGGGTACGCGAGTGGGGATCGGGTGTCAGGGCAAGGTCCTCGGAGGAAGCCAGGAGAGTTCACGAACGAGGGTCCTCCAGGAGGGGGAACTGGCCGCAGCGTCGCGGCGTCTGTCCACGTTGGATACGTTCCGTCGTGGGGGAAGGATTTCGTGAGAGGAAACGCGACACGACGTGCCGCGAGGTGGCTGGTGTACGCCTGTATGGCGCTCGGCAGCACGCTCGCGATGGCGACGGCGGTGGCCGGGGGTCTGCCCGGAAGCGTTGACGCTGCGCCTCCCCGTTTTGGCACCGTCGTGATCGATGCCGGTCACGGAGGCGGCGACCACGGCGCCTCAGGTCCTGGCGGCTTGCTCGAAAAGGACGTCGTCCTCGATGTGGCGGAACGCCTGGCGCGCCGGCTCGAACGCGAGGGGCTGGACGTCCGCCTGACCCGCTCCAACGACGCGTTCGTGGCGCTCGATGAGCGAACCCGCCTGGCCAACGAGGCGGACGCCGACCTGTTCATCTCGATCCATGCGAATGCATCGACCTATCGCCGGGTGCGGGGGATCGAGACGTTCTTCGCGTCCCCGGAAGCGACCGACGAAGCCGCTCGCGAACTCGCCCAGGCCGAGAACCTCGCGTTCGGCAGCGCGGCCGCGAAGGTGTCGGACGGCGACCCGCTGCTCGCGATCCTGGGGGACATGTTGGCGAACGAACACCTCACGGCTTCGCAGGAGTTCGCCAGGATCGCCCAACAGGAAATTGCCCGGGTCGAGAGCGCAAAGAGCCGCGGCGTGAAGCAGGCGCCGTTCGTCGTCTTGATGGGCGTCCGCATGCCCGCGGTCCTGGTGGAGATCGGATTCCTGACCAATCATGGCGACGCGCGAGCGTTGGCCGGTGACACGGAGCGGGATCGGCTCGCCCGTGGCCTGGCTGAGGCCGTCGCCTCCTTTAGACAACGACAAGATGCACGCCTCGGGATCGCCGGGGCCGGAGGCGGAAGATGAAGCGAATGGATGGGCGTGCGGTCAGCGAACTGCGCCCGGTGACGATCACGACGGATTTTACCCAGAACCCCTTGGCGTCCGTGCTGATCGAGTTCGGGAACACCAAGGTCATGTGCACGGTCTGCAACGAAGAGTCCGTGCCGCGATTCATGTCGGGCAACGGGAAGGGCTGGGTGACGGCGGAGTATTCGCTGCTCCCGTCATCGACCGACCGTCGTACCGACCGGGAAGCCGCCAAAGGCAAACAAGGGGGGCGGACGCTCGAGATCCAACGCCTGATCGGCCGAAGCCTACGGGCCGTGATCGACCCGAAGGCGCTCGGCGAACGCACGCTGTGGGTCGATTGCGATGTCCTGCAGGCAGACGGTGGCACGCGCACGGCCTCGATCACGGGGGCCTGGACGGCGCTCGCGCTCGCCTGCCACCGGTTGCGCCGCCGTGGCGTGATCGACAAGAACCCGCTGCGCGACTCGATGGCCGCGATCTCGGTGGGGCTGATCGACGGCACGGCGCTCCTCGATCTTCCCTACGAAGAGGACTCGCGGGCGGATGTTGACATGAACGTCGTCGCGACGGGCAGTGGAGCGCTCGCCGAGGTCCAGGGGACGGGCGAAGGCGCGACGTTCAGTCGGGCGCAGCTCGATGAACTCACGGATCTGGCGATGGCCGGGATCTGCGATCTCACCCGCATTCAGCGAGAAGCGCTGGCGGCCGCCGGGGTCGAGTAGTGCCGCGTCCCCGGCTGGTCCTCGCGAGTGGAAATGTCGGCAAACTCTCCGAGTTCCGAGAACTCCTCGGTGACCTTGCCGTCGAGCTCGTCGGCCTGGCCGAGTTTCCGGACGCCCAGATGCCTGATGAAGGCACCGACTACAGCGAGAACGCGCTCCTGAAGGCCCGGTCGATCGCGGCGGCGACCGGACTCCCGGCCCTGGCCGATGACTCTGGGCTTGAAGTCGCCGCGCTGGGGGGCGCGCCCGGTCCGCTGTCCGCACGCTACGGCGGGCCCGGTCTCGATGACGCCGGTCGCGTCCGGCTCCTGCTCTCGGAAACTGCGGGTGCGACGGAACGTCGCGCCGAATTCGTTTGTTATGCGGCGTTGGCCTGGCCGGACGGGCGCGCAGTCGTGGAGCGCGGCGTTTGTCGCGGCCGCTTGCTGCTCGCGCCGACCGGAGGCGGCGGGTTCGGCTACGACCCGGTCTTCCAGCCAGACGGCTACGACGGATCGATGGCAGAACAGGATGCGGCAACCAAGAACCGCATCTCGCATCGCGGGCAGGCGCTCGATGCCTTGCGTCCTGCGTTCGAGCAGTTGCTGGCGCGTTAGTTCGAGAGCGCGGCGAGCGTCTCTTCCGGCGTTCGCGTGGTCGGGTCGTAGCGCTCGAGCGTGCGTCTCAGTCGCAACGCCTGCCGTTGACTCAGATGGAGCCCCAGTTCCTCTCGAAGCCAGGACGGCGCCCGGAAGTCGAGGAAGTCGACCAGGTCGGTTGGTGTCGCTTCCTCGGGGTCGAGCCCCAACTCGTGGAAGGCCAGCCAGAGCGGGTACCGACCGATCGGCGTACTCATCGTGAGACAGAGTTCTGTGTGGAAATGGTCGAAGCAGCGACGACCCACGAAGCCTCCTCTCGCCTGGCGTCTGGAGGAGCGTGGTTCGAATGCGTCGATTGTGGCATCGCCCGAACGGAATGCCGTTTGCGCCATCGGCGGTTCGCGGACTATGCGCTGACGACGGCAGCCGCGACCGTGGAGAGGACGATTCCGGCGATCCCGGCTGCGCTGGCGAGCGGGAGCTGCGTACGGACGTGGTCCATCAGATCGCAGCCGGTGAACATGCTCGACAGGATCGTCGTGTCCGAAATGGGCGAACACTGATCGCCGTAGATGGCCCCCCCCAGCACGCTACCGAAGCAGATCTGCACGAAGACCGGGTCCGGATTGAGCGCGTAGGCCAGCGGCATCGCGACCGGGAAGACCACCGCGTAGGTGCCCCAGCTCGTGCCGGTCGAGAAGGCGATTCCCATGCAGAGGAGCGTGAGGAGCGCCGGAAGTCCGGCCGGCGGGATCGAGTCGCCCACGGTCGTGACGACCCACGCGGCCGTTCCGAGTTTCTCCGAGGCGTCACCCAGGGTGACCGCGAGCCCCAGGATCATGGCCACGACCGTGACGCGCCGGCAGCCGGCCATGAAGCCTTCCTGGATCTCGGTGAGCGGGAAACCACGGACTGCGAGGACGACGATTCCGACCGCGAGTGCCAGCACGAACGCTTCGTTCGTGAAGCGCAGATCCCACAGCAGGTTCGGAAGAATGGCGACGCCGAGCAGCACCGCGAGTGGCGCCAGGAAGTCGATCACGTGGGGTGTGTAGCCGGCCGGGCGCACGGCTTCGTCGTCGCCATCGGGAGGCTGGAGCGGCTCCGCATCCGGCCGGTCGAGGGCGCCCGTGGTCCGTGCGCGAACCCGCGCGGCGTTCATGCGCGTACCGACCCACGGCAGCAGGTTGAGCGAGAAGAGCAGCGTACCCAGAACCGCGAGCACGCCGTAGAAGTTGAACACGATCGACGAGAGGAAGAATTCGAAGGCCGCGGCCGTGGTCGGGAAGAGCGGCGTGGTCCCTGCGACGATGCCGGCGACGTAGGCGGGCCAGGCATTGAACGGAATCACGGTCGCCACCGGAGACGCAGTGGAATCGACAACGTAGGCGAGCTCTTCGTGTGCGACACCGTGTCGGTCGGTCACCGGTTTCACGGTCGATCCCGCCAGGACCGTTGAGGTCGTCCCTCCCTGGTGGAAGATGCAGCCCATCATCCATGCGAAGAAGAGGCTCGAGCGCGGTCCCTTGGTGACGACCAGTCCGACCGTCTCAGCGAAGTGTTGGGCGGCTCCGGTGCGGCTCCAGATCCCGATCAACCCGCCGAGGCACCACATGTAGACGAGCAGGATCTGTGCATAGTCCTGCGATCCGAGTGACGGCAGGAAGAACGCCGTCAACGGGTTGGCCTCGAGCAGCGTCGCGCCTTGAAGCAACAAGACCGCCGAAGCCGTCAAGACACCGGCGAGTAGCGATAGCAGCACCTGCCGGGTCGCAAATGCCAGCAGGATCGTGACCAGTGCCGGCGCCAGGGAGAGAGCGGTCGGTTCGATGCCGTCCATTGCCGCGGAGCCTAACCCGCGCCCCGGCTGAAAGCTCGGTCAGCCAGAGGCTTCGAGCAGGGCCCGCATCTGCTTGCGTGCCCGGAATGCTCGGCTCTTGACCGCAGCAGGGTGGAGTCCTCGCCGTTGGCCGTACGCGCGGTAGCTCTCGTCCTCGAGTCCACAGCATTCGAGCAGGTCGCGTTCTTCCGGCCGCAACCGTGCGAGTGCGCGGCGAACGCGGATTTCGTCCTCGCCTGCCGCCATCTGGTCGTCGGCCGGAGCCCGAAGGCTGGTGGTCGCAAAGACGGCGGGGTCCGCGACCGGCGTGAAGCGCTCGGTGCGCCGTCGTTCGCCGCGAAGCCACATCAACGCTTCATTGACGACGATGCGATGGAGCCAGGTCGACAACAACGCATCGCCGCGGAACTGGTCCGCCTTGCGCAGCGCCTTCTCGAAGGCCGCCTGGACAACGTCGCTGGCGGCCTCGGCGTCACGCGTGATGCGCATCGCGACGGCGACCATGCGGGGCTGCATCGAAAACATCTTCTCGCCGAAGTCCGGGGCCGAGTTTGCTCGCGATTCCTCCCGGGGGACGACCTGCGGCGCCAAGGGCGCGAGCGCCACGCCGTCGAGCGGGCTCCTCGGGTGCAGGGCGGGTTCGCGTCTCGGCATGGTTTCATCCTCCTGTCCGGCCCTACGAAACGAACAGCGCGCAGGTTTCGCCGGTTTGTTGCGCGAGCGGCGGCGCGCGAGGGGACTCTCTACCCTCGTTGCGTGACTCCGATCTTCTTCGTTCGCCATGCACAGTCCGAGATGAACGCCCTCGGCCGCTGGCAGGGACAGACCGACTCGCCGCTGTCGGCCCAGGGCCGCGAGCAAGCGCAGCAACTGGGAGAACGTCTGGCTGCGGCCGAGCTCCCGCGCTTCGCGCGTCTCGTGACGAGCGACCTGGCGCGTGCGGCCGAGACGGCCACTGTGTTGGGGCGGGCCCTCGGCATGACGCCGGTGCAGGAGCCTGGCCTCCGCGAACTCGACGTGGGGGAGTGGGGCGGGCGCCCTCATGCCGAGATCGAAGCGCGCTGGCCCGATGAGTACGCACGTTTCCGCGCCGGTGACGACCATGTGCGGCCAGGTGGGGCCGAGAGCCGGGCCCTGATGCGCGGTCGCGCACTGGCCGCTCTCGGTCGGCAGACATCCGACGTCGGTACCGATCCAGTGCTGGTCGTCGCGCACCTTGGCCTTTTGCGGTCATTGCGACCCGGACTGAAGCTGGGCAATGCCGAATGTTTCTGGTGGGCCGATGGCGTCACGGTCGCGGCATCCGAAGAAAAGGTGGTGCTATGACCGCGCGCTCCGACGCGAACGTCCTCCTCGCAGCTTCTGCAGGTCTCTGGGTGTCGTCGTGGTGGGCGGGAACTCCTGCAGCATGGCTCCTGGTGCCGCTTGCGGCGGTCCTGACCGCGCTCGGCTTCGAGGCGCGATCCGGTGTGCCCGCCCGGCGGCCGCCGCAGTGGTTGGTCGTGGGTGTGCTCGCACTGGGCGGTGCGGGTCTGGCCGCCTGGACGAGTAGTGCGCTCGCCGGTCTTCTTGCGCTGGGCTCGGGCGCCTGGGTCATCGATCGCGCCACACGCGCTTCGGCGGAGACCGGGAACTCGGAGCCGGTCTCGGGGCGAGTGGACGCGACGCCGGCTGGTTTTGCGACCCGGGCCGCGATCGCGGCGGACTCGGGGCTGCTCGCGAGTTGGCAGATCCAGCAACGGCTGTCGGGCGGGCCGCTCGCACACGAAGTGGTCGATGACGTGCGCGCCGCGGCCGCCCGTTATCGGGCGGAAGATCTGGCTGCAGATCCGGCACGCGCATTCCCGCTCCCGCCCGCCTTGGAGAAGGTGCACGTCGCTCGGCGCACCGTCCCGATTCTGGGCGCCGTCGAGGAGCTGTCGTTCGAGAGCGAGTTCGAGCCGATCGATCCCGAGATCCGCGAGGCCTACCTCGATCTCGCGCCCAACCGGATCGCCCAGGCGACCTGCCTTCGACATCCCGATGGACCGCGGCCGACACTTCTCTGTGTTCACGGCCTTGCCGGGGGAGTCCCGTCGCTCGACGCCCGCCTGTTCGCCTCGCAGCGTTTACACGCGCTGGGCCTCGACGTCGTGCAGGTCACACTGCCGTTCCACGGCCGTCGGACGGTCGGTCGGCTCCCGGGACAAGGGTTCCTTGATGGTCATCCGCTGATGACCAACGCCGCGTTCGGCCAGGCGGTCTGGGAGTTGCGACGGCTTGCGGGTTGGGCGCGGGGCCAAGGGGCCCCCGCGGTCGGGGTTCTCGGCGTCAGCCTGGGCGCCTATACCGCGGCGCTGTTCGCCAGCGTGGAGCGTGGGCTGGCCACGGTGGTTCCGATGATCCCGGCGGTCCGTCTGGCCGAACTGGTGCGTCGCGATACTTCGCCGGCGCGCCGGCGCGAACTGGACACGGTCGGTTTTGACGACGCGCTGCTCGCCGAGGTCTTTACGCCGCATGCGATCCTGGGGCACCAGCCGCGGGTGGCACCCGAAGGGCGATTGATCGTCGGGGGGCTGGCCGACCGCATCTGCCCACCTTCGCATGCGGAGGCGCTCTGGGCGCATTGGGGCGAGCCGGGGATGCACTGGTATCCGGGCAGTCACCTGGTCCGGCACGGCGATGACGCGCTTCGTGCGCGCATCGATGCCCACCTCGAGGCGAGCTTGTTGGCAGCGGCCAAGCCCCTGCCGTTGACGCGGTTTCGTTAGGCGTCGTAGCCGGTGTTGTCGGCGTAGTCGGCGAGCGTCTTCTCGAGCCTGGCAAGGCTCTCGCGGAGCCCTCCGGGACGACTTCGCAACAGCCAGCACGCGGCTTGCTCCGCGATCCCGGCTTCGAGGTCTTCACGCAGCGCGGCATCCGTCGGGCAAGGGAAACCGGCAGCTCGCGCGATCCGGTAGGCGCCATGGCGTGCCAGGCGCACGGCCTGCCGGAGTTCGCGAACCACGACTTCGCCGTCGGGCGCCGAGGGACGGGCGGTGGAAAGGTCGTCCCGAATCTTGTCGAGTGCCGCGATCACCTGGGCGACGGCGTCGGCCGCGGGTTCGCCCATGCTCCCGAGCATGCCAGCCGGAACGAGATCGGTGAACAGCGGGCTGCCGTTCATGGCGTGCTTGCCCGTTGCGTCGTGGAGGGCGCCCATTCGGTTCAACGCGGCGCCGAGGGTTCCAGTCGGATCGTCGAAAACGAAGCGGTCGAGAAAGCCCGCCGGATCCGCGTCGCGGTTTGCATCGATTCCCCAGGAGACGGCGGCACCGTAGGCCAGCGGTGGCAGGCTCACGCTCGGGGGTTGCATGTGGCCGTTGTCGCCCCAGTCCGTGATCAGGTAGCCGCTCGCGCCGTTTGCGCGCCCCGTCTCGGCTGCATCGAGCAGGTTTCCGCGCGCATTCGCGAGCCGCCCGATCAACGTGTTCCACGTCGAGGTGCCTGGGCAGACCCAGTAGGGAAGTCCGGCCTCGACGAAGCTGTCGACGTGGGCCTGGAAGCCGCGCATCGAGGCCTCAGACATCTCGATGCCGATCTCCTCGAGGATCGCCTTGAGGCTGTCGGGAAGCTGGGCGTCTTCCTGCGGCGCCTCGTAGTGCCAGGCCAACGCAATCGTGTTCTCGCGCGGGAGCCGAGACACCAGTTCCGGGTGCCCGCGCAAGATGTCGCCCCAGAAGAGCACCGGGTGCCCGCGCGCGTGCAAGCGAGCGATGAGGCGGCCCAGATGCTCGAGATAGACCGTGCTCTTGCCTCGCTTCGCGACCTCGGCCGCGCTGGCACCGCGTCCGAGTTCAAAGGTCTCGTCGCATCCGATGTTGATGCGCTGACTCGTGTGACAGGCCAGGAGTTCGAGGCAGAGGTCGACTGCGAAGTCGGCGTTCTCGTCGGTTGGTGCCAGGCAGTTGGCACTCAACGTGATGCCGTGTTTGGTGGTGAAGCCGTCCGGCGTCTCGGCACGGGCGTTGTAGTCCGGGTGTTCGAGCCAGCGCCCCATGTGTCCGAAGGTGTTCTGATTCGCGCACAGCTCCATGTCGTGCTGCGCGCACGCCCGGTCGAGCCAGCGCACGTCGTCGACCGTCATGGGAGAAGCGTCGGCCCACACCGTCTCGTGGTCCCGATACGCGAAGGTGTGCTCGGTGTAGAGCTGTAGATGGTTGATCCGGAAGAGCGCGAGCTGGCCGACGAGGCGTTCGAGCTGTTCTCGCGTCGGGACACGGTCACGACTGATGTCGAGCATGTAGCCGCGCACGGGGAAATCAGGCGCGTCCTCGATCTGGACCCGTGGGAGCGGGCGCTCGCATTGCGCCTCAAGTTGCGCGAGCAATGTGGTCGCGTAGCGGAGGCCCCGCGCGTCGGCGTGGACGATCTCCGGCCGGTCTCCGAGGGTGTCGAGGGTGAATGCCTCGGGAGGCAGCGTCGCGTCCGTTCGCACCGCAGGCGGCGTGCCGCACGCGGGTCCATCGCCCGAAAGCTCCTCGATCCGTTTCGGCTGCGGGAACAGGATCCAATCGCTCATGCGGTTCTGGCCGGCGGCGGCGTCGCATCGCGCAGCACCTTGAGCCCTTCTCCCACCACCCAGAGGTCAAGGATCAGGATCGTCGCACCCGAGATTGCCAGCAGCCATTGGTCCTCCCAGTGGCGGAAATAGCCGGCGACTTCGCCCAGCATCGCGAAGACCGTGGCCGTGGCGACGAGGATCATCGGGACGAGCGTGTAGACGACGGGCTTGCCTTGACGCTTGAGCCATACGGACACGACCAGCAGCGTCACACCGGCGACCAGCTGGTTGGTCGTGCCGAACAGCGGCCACAGGATCAAGCCGCCCTTGCCGTCGGCCTGGGTCACGGCGAGGAGCAGGGCCGCCGAGATGCCCACTGCCCCGGCGACATAACGATTCTGCAGCGGCTTGAAGTCGTAGGCCTCGGCGAGTTCCGAAATGACGAGTCGCTGGATGCGGGCGCCCGTGTCCAGGGAGGTGGCCGCGAACGCGATTACCATCGTGGCAATGAACGTGCTCGCCATCTCGACAGGAATGCCCAGGGCGGCGACGAACGACGCGCCGCCATCCACGAAGGCCGACAACTTGGCGCCGAGTCCGTTGGCGGCTCCCCAGCTTGAGTAATGCACCTGCCAGTCCGCGAAGGTCGCGAAGCCCGCGGTCGAGGCGAGCACCGCCAGCATGCCGAGGGACCCCTCGCCTAGCATTCCGCCGAAGCCGATGGCCTTGGCGTCGGTGGCGCGGCCGATCTGCTTCGAGGTCGTGCCCGATGACACCAGTCCGTGAAAGCCGGAGATGGCGCCACACGCGATGGTGATGAACAAGAACGGGATCATGGGCGGCGCGCCCTCGGGGTTCGGGTTGATCGCGGGGGCCACGATCTGAGGTTGCGCGACGAGCAGCCCGCCGGTGAGCAGGACAAGGCCCGTCACGAGCTGGTGCGCGTTCAGGTAGTCGCGCGGCTGCAGCAGGAGCCAGACCGGCAGCACCGAAGCCACGAAGGAGTAGACGAGCAGGATCACGACCCACTGGCTCACCGTGACGTTGGCGATCCAGGGGAACGCCTCGACGAACGCGTTGCCCTGGAATACGGCCAGGATCAGGATCCCGTACGCCACGAACGAAGGCATCGGAATCGAGATGCCGCGCTTGTAGACCAACCAGCCGAGCGCCATCGCAACCGCGATCTGGATGTTGATCGGAAAGATCGCGCCGGGATAGCTCGTGAAGAGCGTGCCGATGATGAAGGCGAAGACGGCGAGGACGATCCAGATCAGGAACGACACGATGATCAAGAAGAGCGTGCGCACGCGGGGACTGATGACCTCGCCCGCGATCTCGCCGATCGAACGGCCCCGGTGGCGCAGGCTGATGACCAACGCCGAGAAGTCGTGGACGGCCCCCATCATGACGGTCCCGATCGTGACCCAGAGGAGGGCGGGGACCCAGCCCCAGATCACGGCGATGGCCGGCCCGACGATGGGCGCCGCGCCCGCGATCGACGTGAAGTGGTGGCCCCACAAGACGTCCTTTCGCGTCGGCACATAGTCGATGCCGTCCTCGAACTCCTTCGAGGGCACCGGATCGTCATCGCCCAACGCGAAAATCGCGGTCGAGAGATAGCGAGCGTAGTACCGGTAGCCCAACGCGAATACGGCAAAGATGCCGACAGCCAGAACCGCAGCGTTCATGGCGCCTCCCCTGAATTCGCGGGGAGAATACCCACTTCGCGTCGCCGCGTGCCTACGGGGTGTAGGTCAGGGGGCCGCCCTCACCGAGCGGGATCCCAAGCTGGATCCACACGACCAGCAGCACACTCCAGGCGACACCGAAGGCGACCGCGTAGGGAACCATCAAGGCCATCAGCGTCCCGATCCCGCCCTTGGGGACCCATTGTCGGAGAAACACGAGCAGGATGACCATGTAGGGGTTGAGGGGCGTGATCACGTTGGTCACGGAGTCGCCAACCCGGTAGGCCGCCTGGGTCAGTTCGGGGCTGATGCCCACGGTCATGAACATGGGCACGAACACGGGTGCGAAGAACGCGTACTTGGCCGACATCGACCCTATGAACAGATTGCCGGTCATGACGACGCCGACGAAGGCGAGGACCAGCACCGGCGTCGGGAGGTCGGCGCTCGCGAGGAACTGGCCGCCCGTGATCGCCAGCATCTGGCCGAGCCCCGAGTGGCTGAAGTAGGCCACGAACTGGGCCGCGAAGAATGCCAGCACGATGTAGGGCCCCATCCCGGCCATCGTCTCGCCCATCACCTGCGCGATGTCGCGGTCATTCTTCAAGCGGCCGGTCGAGAACCCATAGACCAGTCCGGGAACGAGGAAGCCCAGGAAGATGAGCGGGATGATGGCGGCGACCCAGCGCGGGAAACGGCCGTCGTCGCCGTGGAAGGGCGCGCCCGGAATCCAGGTGGCCGCGACGTAGACGATAAGGACCGCGAGGACCGCGAGGCCACCCATGCGAAGACCGCGCGACTCGGTTTCGGTCAGCCGTTGATCCGCTTCAGGGGCAGCCTCGACCGGCCCACCGTCTTCGGCGGATTTCGTCGCGAGTCGCGGTTCGACCCACAACGCGGTCACGCCCCAGCCGACGCCGGTCAGCAGGAAGGTCGACACGATCATGAAGTACAGATTGGCCGTGGGTGCGACTTCGTACGACGGGTCCAGGATCTGGGCGCCAGCTTGGGAGAAGCCGGCCAGGATCGCGTCGAGGCTGGTCACCATGAGGTTCGCGCTGAAGCCGGCCGCGACGCCGGCGAATACGGCGGCCAGCCCCGCGAGCGGTGAGCGTCCGACCGCGGCATAGAGCGCGGCGGCAATCGGTGGCAGCACGACATAGCCCGCATCCAGCGCCAAGGAAGAAACGACACCGAGGAAGAAGACGGTAGGTGTGAGTGCCTTTGGCGGGACGGCCAGCAACGCCGCCTTCAGGAACGCGCCGATCAAGCCAGTCTTGTCGGCGAGCCCGATCCCGAGCATGCCGACCAACACGATGGCCAGCGGCGGGAAGTCCTTGAAGTTGACCACCATGCTCTTGACCGCCCAGTACAGGCCGTCCGCGGTCAGCAGGCTGGTCGCCCGCACGGTCTCTTCGACCTGCGCGCCATCGCGGGTGACGGTCTTCGTGACCTCCCAGTCCGCGATGACGGCCGCGTGCGACAGCACCATCACGAGCAGGGCGCCCACGACGAATAGCGTGGAGGGATCGGGAAGGGCGTTGCCGGCGCGTTCGATGCGGTCGAGTAGCGACATGGCCGGCAGGGTAACGCGGCGGCACGCAGTCGCCGCACGTCCGCGGTGGTTGTGCCGCACGTCCCTGGTAGGCTGCGCCCATGCCCGGCCTCCACATCGGACTCGTCTACGACCTGCTCGGGTCGGCGCCTGAGGGGGCGCCTGACGCCGATGTCGAGTACGAGCCCGTTGAAACCGTCGAGGCGTTGGCCCACGCCGTTCGGGCCGCTGGCCATGTCCCCGTCGAGGTCGGAAACCCGCACGCGCTGCTGCGGGGAATCGCCGAGGGGAGCCTGCCCGGATTGGATGTCGTCTGGAACATCGCCGAGGGCTACGGACCGCGAAATCGGGAGGCTTGGGCACCGGTATTGCTCGAAATGGCCGGCGTGCCGTGCCTCGGGTCCGACGCACTGAGCCAGAGCCTCAGTCTCGACAAGGCCTGGACGCTCGATGTGGTCGGCGCCGCAGGCGTTCTGGTGGCCGGACACCGCTCGGTGTCGGATGCCGCGGGGCTCGGGGAGGATCCGTTCTTTGAGGCGTTCCCGCTCTTCGTGAAGCCTCGCTGGGAGGGGACCGCGAAGGGCATCGGTGCCCGGTCCCTCGTCTCGGGCCGGGCCGAGTTGGAAGCCGCTGTACGGCATGTCTGCGACACCTATCATCAGCCCGCTCTGGTCGAGCCGTTCCTTCCGGGAGCCGAATACACGGTCAGCATCGTTGGCCACGAACCGGCCGAGGGGCTGCCGGTCTTGCAGCGTGCGCTCAACGCCGACAGTGGCATTGGATTGCACGCTGCGGATGGCGATCGCTGGACGACGCCGGGCGTTCTCGACGCGGACCTGGTGGGGTCGCTCCAGCGGGAGGCCATCCGCGCCTTCGAGGCGCTTCGTTGCCGCGACTTCGCACGCGTCGATTTCAAGTGCGCGGCCGACGGGGCCCCGATGTTCCTCGAGATCAATCCGCTCCCGACATTTGCCCCTGACAGCTCGTTCGCGATCCTGGCCGAGATGGAAGGGCGATCCTACGACGAGTTCCTGGCCGACGTGCTGCGGCGCGCGCTGAAGGTGAGAGGCCTCGATGGCTGACGGAAGCCCCGTGCAGGCGGCGCCGGATGGCGCGCAATGGTCCGACTGGACCTGGCAGATGCGCCACCGCATCCGCACGGCCGAAGACCTCGCGGCCTACGTCGCCCCGACCCCGGACGAAACCCAGGCCGTCTCGGCACTGGCCGACCGCTTCCGCTTCGTCATCACGCCGTACTACGCGTCGCTCATGGACCCGGCGGATCCCGACTGCCCGGTGCGCCGTCAGGTCGTGCCGCGAATGGCCGAACTCGCCGACCCGGCCGGGCTCGCCGATCCGCTCGACGAGGTCGCGCATTCGCCGGTCAAGAACGTGGTGCGCGTCTACGCCGATCGCATCGCCTTCTGCGTGAACAACGAGTGCGCGCTCTATTGCCGCTACTGCCTGCGCAAGCGCATGGTCGGCGACGAAGACTGGGCGATGAAGAAGCGCGAGCTGTCAGAGGCGGTCGACTGGATCCGACGGACGCCCGAAATCCGTGACGTGCTCCTGACCGGGGGCGACCCGCTCGTCTTCAGCGACGACCGGCTCGAATGGTTGATCGCCGAGATCCGCGCGATCCCGCACGTCGAGATCATCCGGCTCGGGACGCGCTTGCCCGTGACATTGCCGTTTCGGGTCACCGACGCACTTTGTGACATGCTCGCGCGCTACCACCCGATCTGGGTAAACACGCACTTCAACCATCCGAAGGAGCTCACGCCCGAGGCCGCGGAAGCCTGCGATCGACTCACGCGCGCGGGGATCCCGGTCGGGAACCAGAGCGTGCTCCTGCGCGGCATCAACGACGACGCGGAGACGATGAAGGCGCTTTGCGAAGGACTGGTTCGGATGCGCGTGCGCCCCTACTACGTCTACCAGGCCCAGATGCTTGAAGGCACCGCGCACTTCCGCGTTCCGGTCGAGCGCGGCATCGAGATCTTCCGGGCCCTGCGCGGCCGCACCAGCGGTTATGCGATTCCCCAATACGTGCTCGACACGCCCTACGGCAAGGTCCCGCTCGACTACCCATACCTTCGGGGTCGAGAGGGCGACGACATCGTGGTCGAGAGTTACGACGGCCGCGTCTGGCGAGAGCCCAATCCGCCCGACTGACGCGCTCGACGCTGCCGAGCCGCGGCGTCATCCTTCGCGGCGGGGGGAACGATGAGCGGGACCGGATCGGTCGCGAAACGCGTCGGCGTTGCCGCGTTGCTACTGGGTGCGAGCCAGCTCGCTTCCCGCGGGCTCGGGGTCGTGCGCGAAATGGTGCTTGCGGCCGAGATCGGCGGCGCGGTCGTCGAGGTCGACGCGTATCGCGCGGCCTTCCAGCTGCCGGACCTTCTCAACCACTTCCTGGCCGTGGGTGCAATCGCGACGGCATTCATCCCGCTGTTCCATCGCGTCGGGGAGCGCGACGGCGACGAAGCGGCCGAGCGTTTCTTTGCGAACGTCTGGGGCACGTTGACGCTGGCCGCCATCGTCGCGACGGCGCTGCTCTTCGCGTTCGCCGACCGTTTCGTGGCGTTCTACTTCAGCGACTTCCCGCCCGAGGTCCAGGCGCTCACCGTCCGGCTCACGCGCATCGTGCTCCCGGCGCAGGTGTTCTTTGTGACCGGCGGCATCGTGCGCGGGGTGCTGATGGCGAAGGGTCGCTTCGGCGCGCAGGCGTTGGCACCCGTGGTCTACAACCTCGGCATCATCGTCGGGGGGTGGTTGGGCGCATCGACGCTCGGCGTCGAGGGCTTCGCGTGGGGCGCGCTCGTGGGCGCGATGTTGGGGCACTTTCTCGTGCCGCTTCTCGATGCCCGTGGTCGGATCCGGTTGCGGATGCGCCTGGCTCCCGGCGACGCGGACTTCCGCCGCTACCTGTGGGTGGCGCTCCCGCTTCTCGCCGGCGTGACCCTGGTCGCGGCCGACGAGTGGCTCGACCGTTACTTCGGACAGTTCCTGGAAGCCGGTGCTATTGCACTACTTTTCTATGCCCGGGTCCTGATGCAGGCGCCGGTCGGGCTGGTCGGTCAGGCGGTCGGCACGGCGGCGCTGCCGGCACTCTCGTCGCTCCACGAGCAGGGGAGAACCGACGAACTGGGCGCGCTCGTGCAGCGCACGCTGCAAGCAACGGTTGCCCTCGGCATCCTGGTGGCCGGTGGCATGATTGCGCTGGCGCGGCCGCTCGTGACGCTGCTGTACGAGCGGGGTGCCTTTACGGCCACGGACTCCGGCGCGGTCGCTGCGCTGCTGGTCGTCTTCTGCCTCGGCATTCCGGCCTGGGTGGTGCAGACGGTGGCGGTTCGGCCGTTCTATGCGCGCGGTGACACCTGGCGACCGATGTTGTTGGGCACCGCCGTCGCGGCACTCGCGATCCCGCTCTACGCATTCCTGGGGCCCGCGCACGGCACCCTCGGACTGGCCGCCGCGGGTGCGACGGCGATCTCGCTCAATGCGGTCGCGACGTTGATCCTGGCGCGTCGCCTGCACGGTGCCCCTGAACTGACTCCGGTCCTGGGCGCGGCAGCGAGAGCGCTCGTCATCGCCGCGGTGTCCGGTGTCGTGGCGTTTGTGACTGCTGGACATGCTGCGAACGCGGTGGCTGGCGGGGCAGGCCCGTGGGCCGCCGCGGCGGCACTGCTCGCGGGGGCTGCAGCGTTCGGGCTCCCTGCGCTCCTGGGCATCTCCTGGTTGGGGGACCCCGAAACGCGCGCGTTGGTCAGCGGCTTGCGTGACCGCCTGCTTCGGCGCGCAAGCTGATAGGCTAGGCCCATGGCAGAAATCCTCGGACCCGAACGGCCCGGCGGCCAGGGAATCGATCCGCACCAGTTCGAGTCGGCTCACCGCGCCATCCACGCGTTGCTGTCCGTGGAGGGCGTCGGCGATCAGGTCGACCTCGTCTTGACCTGGCGAGCGGGAGAGCGCGACGAGCCCGGCGCCTATGAGGCGTGGTCGACGCGCGGCCGCGTGCGCTTCCAACGCGTACGTGAGGACGACGGCTCGATCGGCTTCCGTGTTCTCGACATCTGCGGCGAGAACCCGCTCGAGAACCAGGACACGGGGGCCCTGCAAACCCGTGCGCAGGAAGACGCGGCGGCGGCCGCCGCCGGCCTTTCGAAACCGCCGGAACTGGGCGGATTCATTCCGCCCGAGGGCCAGAGCTACCCGTTCGGATACGAGCGCGTGGCCCAGCTCTTTGACTCGCCAAATGCACCCGACCTCGCGGTTTCGCCACGAGACTGGTGCCAGAGCGATGCCGTGGGCAACCACGGGGCACTGCATGTGCGGCAGGCCAGGGCACCACTCTGGATCGCTGGTCCCGGCATCCGCCCCGGACGGCATGACCTCGCAATGCGCGAGGTCGATATCGCTGCGACATGTCTGGCGTCTCTCGGCTTTCCCCTGGTCGATGGTGCAGACGCCTCCGGTCGCACGGCGACCGAACGCGGTGTCGCGCCCGATGTGTACCTCGCGCGGCAGGATGGTCGCGTGGTCGAGGAAATTCTCGAAGACTCCGGTAAGTCCGCGAAGCGACTGTACATATTCCTTGTAGATGGCCTTCATCAGACCGAGCTGCAGGCACGACTCGAAGAAGATCCCGACGCGCTGCCGGCTTTGCGACAGCTCGGCGACCGCGCCGCGATCCTGGGCGGAGGGAGCATCGTCAATTTCCCCTCGATCACCTGGCCCTCGCACACGGCACTCGGAACAGGGGCGTGGTGCGGCCATCACGACGTCGTGAATCCGTCCTACTACCTGCGTGAGAAGCGCGAGAGTGTTTCGCCGCAGGGCCAGGAGACCGGCACGGAAGGCTATGCATCGGCCGCGGTCGAGAGTCTTGCCGAGGCGTTCCATCGCGTTCATGGAGACGACTGCGTGACCGCCGCGATCCACGCGCCGTTCGGTCGTTCGGCCCGCCACGCGCCGTTCGAAGGACGGTCGCTATGCGACGACAAGGATCGCCTCAAGGCGATCTCGAACGAGCTGCGTGCGGACGAATGCTCGCGCTGGGCCGAGGAGGGCGTCGAAAAGCTGGTGATGTACTCGCGGCTCGACACGCGCGGCACCGCGCAGGTGATCGATCTCTTCTCGCGCGAGAGCGAGCCGCCGTCGTTCGTCTATCACGAGCTGCTGGTGACCGATGGTGCCGGCCACGTCTACGGCCCACACGGGGCTGGCCTCCGCGACGCACTCGACGAAGTCGATCGGCGCGTCGGTCGTGTCCTGGACTGTTTGCGCCAAGTGGAGGCGCTGGACGAAACGCTCTTCGTGCTGACCGCCGACCACGGGATGGCGCCGCAGGATACGGCCCTCGGCGCGAACCCTACCTGGCACGTGGTCGATGCGGGAATCGAAGCCTTCGTGGCGGAGCCCATGATCTGGCTGAAAGACCTCCGGGTCAGGGTGGAACGGGCCCCTGACCAACGCTCTGGCCGCGTCTTCGTCTGCGAGAACGATGCGTTGCCCGATGGCGAGCGTCCGCAGTACGAGGGCGCGCGTGTCCGCGTGTCCGCTCGCCGCGGCGAGCGGGAGATCGAACTCGCGACCGGGACCACGGGGCCCGGCGGTGTCTTCGGTTTCCCGGTGCCGTCGGATGTGGGGTCTGCCGACATCACCGTCGAGGTGGACGCCGAGGGGTTCAACGCCCGACACCTGGACCTGGACGGCCGTTCGCACGTCCTCGATCTCGAAGCCGCGCTCTACGGGGATGAGACTCGGTCGTAGCCGTGGACGCGCCGCGCTGGCAGTTCTGGGTCGATCGGGGAGGGACCTTCACCGACTGCATCGGGCTCGACCCGGACGGTGGTCTCCACGTGCACAAGCGTCTGTCTTCGGACACAGCGCCGGTCGAGGCGATTCGTTCGGTCCTCGAAGCAGCTGGGGCGTGGGGCGACGTGGGGCCGCCGCCTTGCAGCGTGCGCATGGGGACGACCGTGGCGACCAACGCGCTGCTCGAGCGTGCCGGCGTTCCCACCGTACTCGTCACGAACCAGGGTCTCGGCGATCTGCTCGAAATTGGAACGCAGCAGCGCCCGGAGTTGTTCGATCTGGAGATCGAGAAGCCGGCGCCGCTTCCGATGGCACGGATCGAGATCGGCGGACGCCGAGACTTGCACGGCAAGACACACGGGGTCTTCGATGAAGGCGTGGCGCGCGCCGCCCTGCAAGCGGCCCGGGACGCAGGAGCGCGTGCCGTCGCGATCGCAGGGCTGCACGCCACGGTGGATGACGCGTGGGAAGCCCGCGTCTCGTCCCTCGCGCACGCGGTCGGCTTCGACACCGTGGTGCGCTCGGCGGAGTCGGTGAACGAAGTCGGCCTCCTGGCCCGTGCACAGACGGCCACGGCCGATGCCTACCTGACGCCGTTGCTGCGTCAGCATGGCGAAGCCCTTGCCGCGGCGCTCCCAGGGGCGCGGATCCGCTTCATGCAATCGTCGGGTGGGCTCACGGATGCGGCGCGGTTTCGTGGGCCGCGCGCGTTGCTCTCTGGACCTGCGGGCGGGGTCGTCGGAGCCGCTCGAGTGGCGGCGGATGCGGGCCACGCGCGCGCGATCGGTTTCGACATGGGCGGAACCTCGACCGACGTCTCGCTCGTGGTCGATGGCGAGTCCGATCGCGCGTTCGAAAGCGAAGTGGCGGGCGTCCGGGTTCGCGCCCCCATGCTGCGGATCCACACGGTCGCGGCGGGTGGCGGTTCCCTCTGTCGCTTTGATGGCTTCCGGCTGACCGTTGGGCCCGAGAGCGCGGGCGCCCGGCCGGGGCCCCTTTGCTATGGCGATGCCGGCGCAAAGGAGCTGGCGTTGACCGATGTGAATGCCTTCCTTGGGCGCATCCGGCCAGAGCGCTTCCCCTTCGACCTGGCGCTGGAACGAGTCGCGGGCCGTTTCGACAGCCTGCGCGACGAGGTCGCGAAGGGCGGTCTTGCACGCTCGGTCGACGAACTCGCCGCGGGCTTTCTGGAAATCGCGAACGCGAGCATGGCCCAGGCCATCCAGGAGGTGTCGGTTCGCCGAGGCGTGGATCCGCGCGACTTCGCCCTCGTCGGCTTCGGCGGGGCGGCGGGACAACATGTCTGTGCGGTGGCTCGGCGTCTCGGCATCCAAACCGTACTGCTGCACCCGTTGGCCGGTCTCCTTTCTGCATACGGCATCGGGATGGCGGCCGCGAGCTGGGAAGGCGAGCGGGATGCCGGGCGCGTCGCGCTCTCGGACGCGGGTGCGTTGCCGCGCGATGCCGTTGCGGCGCTGCAAAGCCTGACCGAAGAGGGCCGCCGGGCGATTTGCGCCGAGGGCGTGCCGCCGGAAGAGGTTCGCGTCTTCGAGTTCGCCGATCTCCGTTATGTCGGAGCCGATGCCGCGCTGACGGTGGATCGGCCAGCAGATGGCGACTGGGCGCAGGCATTCGAGCGCGCCCACCGCGAACGCTTCGGCTACGAACGCGCGGGGCGGGCACTCGAAGTCGTGACCGTGCGCGTCCAGGCGCGCGGTCCCGATGGCACGCCGCCGAGCGTGGCGGCGGCGCCAGCGCCAACGACAGACCCGGTCCGCCTGTTCAGCGGGACGGCCTGGTTTCCGGAACTCGGACGCGTGGAGGCTCCGATCCATGATCGCGATTCGCTCACGCCGGGAACGGCGATCGTGGGCCCCGCGCTGGTTCTGGAAGGAACTGGAACGCTCGTCGTCGATCCCGGGTTCGTTGCGCAGGTCGGGTCGGACGGACTTATCGTGCTGGAAGACCAGGGCCCGCCGGTCGCGGCCGGGGTCCGGTCCGATCTGGCCGAGGCCGACCCGGTCCGTCTCGAGGTGTTCGGGAATCGATTCATGTCGATCGCGGAACAGATGGGCGCGGTACTGCGGAACACGGCGCTCTCGACGAATATCAAGGAGCGCCTCGACTACTCGTGCGCAGTCTTCGACGCCGACGGCGGACTGATCGCGAACGCGCCGCATATCCCGGTCCATCTGGGCGCCATGGGGGCGACCGTTCGTGCGGTGCGCGCGGCCATTCCCGACCTGGGTCCCGGTGACGCGATCGTGACCAACGATCCGGCATCCGGGGGTTCGCACCTTCCGGACGTGACCGTCGTGTCCCCGGTCTTCGTGGGTGAGCGGCTGGCATTCTTTGTTGCGTGCCGCGGGCATCACGCCGATCTGGGGGGCATCACGCCCGGGTCGATGCCCGCGTTCTCGCGTTCGCTGGCCGAAGAGGGCGCCGTGTTGGCGCCTTTCCCGCTGGTTCGTGCCGGACATTTCGACGAAACTGCAGTGCGCGCCGCACTGACATCGGGGCCCTACCCGGCGCGCGCACCCGACGACAATATTGCCGACCTCCAGGCCCAGGTCGCGGCCAACCGGGCGGGTGAGCAGCTGCTCCATGCATGGGTCGAAGAAGTCGGGCTCGACGCTCTCCACGTGACCATGGCGCAGCTGCAAGCCGCCGCCGGTGCCAAGGTGGCGCAGCAGCTCGCGTTGTTGCCCGATGGCGAACACCGCTTCGTCGACGCGCTCGACGACGGCACGCGCGTCGAGGTGGCGCTCCGGATCTCGGGCGATCGGATGGTCATCGACTTCGCCGGCACCGCCGATGCCGTTGCCGGGAACTTGAATGCGCCGCGCGCCGTGGTGGACAGTGCCGTTCTCTATGTCCTGCGTTGCCTCGTGGACGAGCGCATGCCGCTGAATGGGGGCTGCCTGGCGCCCGTCGACGTGCGGGTTCCCAAGGGCTCGCTGCTCGACCCACCGCCGCAGGCGGCCGTGGTCGGCGGCAACGTCGAGACGTCCCAGCGCATCGTTGACGTGTTGCTCGGAGCGCTTGGCCGCGCGGCCGCGAGCCAGGGAACGATGAACAACGTTGCATTCGGCAATGAAACGTTCGGGTACTACGAGACCATCGGTGGCGGTGCCGGTGCGACGCCGAATGCCGCGGGGGCGTCGGGCGTCCACACGCACATGACGAATACCCGGATCACGGACCCAGAAGTCATGGAGGCGCGGATGCCCGTGTGGGTCCACGTCTTCGCACTGCGAGCGGGCTCAGGGGGGGAAGGCGCGCGAAAGGGTGGCGACGGTCTCATCCGGGAACTCGGCTTCACCGAGACCGTCGAGATGTCGGTGCTCTCCGAGCGGCGTGTCCTTGCGCCGTACGGCCTGGCCGGCGGCGCGCCGGGTTTGCCCGGGCGTAACGTCGTCCTGCGGAGCGATGGCACGTCGGAAGACCTGGGCGGTCGGGCGCGGCTCACGCTCCGGCCCGGCGACCGCCTACGTGTCGAAACGCCGGGCGGTGGTGGCTTCGGGCCGGTGGCCGATTGAGCGGTTGCACAGGGGCCTTGCCGTCCGCGAGCCCGGTCCTTACTTTCCGCGTTTCGTGGGCGCGTAGCTCAGTTGGCAGAGCAGCGGACTCTTAATCCGCCGGTCGAAGGTTCGAGCCCTTCCGCGCTCACCAGTCCCACACTGGACTCAATACTGGAGTCAGGAAGTCGCCCCGGAGAATTCCGACGGGCCCCTGTCCTCCAGGGATTTAGATGACCTCCGTAGGCCGTTCATTCGCGCTAGTCGCGTCAGGCTTCAGGTCGAAGCCCTTGGGTTGCCGGTAGCTGTCGTCCGTGAACGAGCGCAAAGAGAATCGGGATGACCACGAGTGTCACGAGCGTCGCCGAGAGTACGCCGCCGACCATTGGGGCAGCGATCCGACGCATCGTTTCGGATCCCGTTCCCGCTCCCCACATGATAGGAAGCAGCCCGATGACGTCCGAGGCGACCGTCATCAGCAGCGGTCTTGCGCGGAAGGTGGCGCCTTCGACGATGGCGTCCCAGAGATCCCCGCGCGTCTGAAGCCGGCCTTCTGCGAGATAGCGGTCCCGCGCCTGGTTCAGGAAGAGCAGCATGATGACGCCGGTTTCTGCGGTGAGTCCCGCGAGCGCCAGGAAGCCCGCGCCGACCGCAACGCTCAAGTCGTAGTCGAGCATCCACAGAAGAACGACGCCACCGACCAGCGCGAACGGAATGCAGCCGATGACCATCAACGTGTCGCCGACCCGGCGAAAGTTCAGGTAGAGCAACAGGAAGATCACGCCGAGCGTGACGGGAAAGATGAGCGTCAGGCGGTCGGTCGCCCGTTCGAGAGACTCGTACTGTCCGCTCCAGGTGAGCGTGTAGCCGGCCGGAAGAGAGACGTTCTCATCGAGGGCAAGTCTCGCGTTCGCCACGTAGGTTCCGACGTCGACTCCGTCGAGGTCGATGTAGACCCAGGCGTTGGGTCTGGCGTTCTCGGTCTTGATGGAAGCCGGACCCTTTCGGATCTTGAAGTGGGCGAGCTGGCCGAGTGGGATCTGCGCACCGCTCGGCGTGGGCACGAGCACGCGCTGTAGCGATGGGAGATCGTGGCGAAGCTCTCGGCTGTAGCGAATGTTCACCGGGTAGCGCTCGAGACCCTCGATGGTCTCGGTCACGTTCATCCCGCCAATGGCGGTCTGGATGACGTCCTGGACATCCCCGATCGTGAGCCCATGGCGCGCGATCTTCGAGCGGTCGATTTCGAAGTCGAGGTAGTTCCCGCCGACCGCTCGCTCGGCGTAGACGCTCAGGGTCCCCGGGAATTCCCGGAGCGTGGCTTCGACCTCCTTCCCGATTCGCTCGAGTTCGGCGAGGTCCGGTCCCGCGACCTTGATGCCGACCGGCGTCTTGATGCCTGTCGAGAGCATGTCGATGCGGGTCTTGATCGGCAGGGTCCAGGCGTTCGTGACGCCAGGAAAGTCGATCGCCTGATCGAGTTCAACGATGAGTTTCTGCGGAGTCATGCCTTCGCGCCATTCCGACTGTGGGCGAAGGGTAATGGTGGTCTCGATCATCGAGAGCGGTGCCGGATCGGTCGCGGTTTCAGCGCGGCCGACCTTGCCGAATACGCGTTCGACCTCTGGGAATGTCGCGATGATGCGGTCGGTCTGCTGGAGGAGTTCCTTCGCCTTCGTGATCGAGATGCCCGGAAGCGTGGTGGGCATGTAGAGGAGGTCGCCCTCGTTCAAGGGCGGCATGAATTCGCTTCCGAGCTGCCGAAGCGGGTAGAGGCTCGCGACGAGAACCAGGAGTGCGGTCACGAGGACGGCCCAGCGAAAACGAAGCGCGCCGCGGATCACCGGCCGGTAGACCCAGAGGATGGATCGGTTCAGCGGGTTCCTTTCCTCGGGGAGGATTCGCCCGCGAACCAACCAGACCATGAGTGCAGGAACCACCGTGATGGACAGAAGGGCTGCGCCGGCCATGGCATAGGTCTTCGTGAAGGCCAACGGCTTGAAGAGCCGTCCCTCCTGCGCCTCGAGCGAGAAGATGGGCAGGAACGACACGGTGATGATGAGAAGCGAGAAGAAGAGGGCGGGGCCGACCTCGGTCGCTGCGTCGACAAGGATCTCGATCCTTGGCTTCTTCGCGCCGTCCCGCTCGAGGTGCCTGTGGGCGTTCTCGACCATCACGATCCCGGCGTCGATCATCGTGCCGATGGCAATGGCGATGCCACCTAGCGACATGATGTTCGCGTTGATGCCCTGGGTGTACATCACGATGAACGAGAACAGGATGCCGAGCGGCAGCAGGAGGATGGCGACGAGCGCACTCCGGATGTGGACCAGGAAGACGAAGCAGATCAGCGCGACGATGAGACCCTGCTGGAGAAGCTTTTCCTGCAGGTTGTCGACGGCCCGTTCGATGAGGGGCGCGCGGTCGTAGACCGGGACGATTTCGACGCCCTCGGGAAGCGTGGCCTCGAGCTCGGAGAGCCGCGCCTTTACGCCGCGAATCGTCTCGAGCGCGTTCTCTCCGAAACGCATGATGACGATGCCGGCTGCGACCTCACCCTCTCCGTCGAGGTCTGTCAGTCCGCGTCGAAGTTCCGGGCCGAGGACGACCGATCCCAGGTTTCGAATCAGGATCGGTGTGCCGTGTGCGTCGGCGCTGACAGCGACCTCCTCGAGGTCCCGGACGTTCTGGATATAGCCGCGGCCACGAATCATGAACTCCGACTCGGCCATCTCGATCAGTCTGCCGCCGACGTCGCCATTGCTTCGCTGGACCGCGTGGTGGACCTGGGCCAGGGAGATTCCGTGCGCCGCGAGCTTGTTCGGATCGAGCTCGACCTGGTACTGACGCACGTGGCCGCCAACGCTCGCGACCTCGGCGACTCCGGGAACCGTCTGGAGTTCGTAGCGGAGGTGCCAGTCCTGGATGGACCGCAGCTCGGCGAGGTCGTGTTTTCCGGTTCGGTCTACGAGCGCGTACTCGTAGACCCATCCTACGCCCGTTGCATCGGGCCCAAGGGTGGGGGTTACGGCGTCTGGGAGGCGATCGGAAACGAAGTTCAACGACTCGAGGACGCGGCTTCTTGCCCAGTAGACATCGGTGCCATCCTCGAAGATGACGTAGACGAACGAGAGGCCGAAGAACGAGTACCCGCGGACCACCTTGGCGAATGGAACGGCAAGCATCGCCGTGGAGAGCGGGTAGGTGACTTGGTCTTCGACGACCTGGGGTGCCTGGCCCGGGTACTCGGTGAAGACGATGACCTGCACATCGGAGAGGTCGGGGATGGCATCGAGCGGCGTGTGGACGACGGCATAGGCGCCCCATGCCACCAGCGCAGCGATTCCGAGCGCAACGAAGACGGGGTTCCTGGCAGAAGCTTCAACGATTCGTTTCAGCATGGCCTTCCTCCTGTCCGTGGTCCATTGGGCCGCCTTGTTGTGAGGACGGGGCCATGGCTTCGGGTTCGGCCGTGGACGTCTCCGTCCCAGCGGTCGCTTGGGACATGTTATGCCCGGCGTGGGTGTCTCCCTCGGCTGCCGGAGCTGCCAGGAGCTTTCGGACGGCTTCCTGAAGGTTGCTTTCGCTGTCGATCAGGAACTGACCCGAGACCACGATGTCGTCTCCAGGGGCAAGTCCATCGGTCACCTCGAGCCAACCGTCGCCCGAGTCGATTCCGAGCGAGACGGGTCGCGGCGAGAATCTTCCGCGGCCAAGGGCGACGACCACGAGGTTCCGCCGGCCGGAACGGATGACGGCTTCGGAGGGAATCGCGATGACGGATTTCCTTGGAGAGGCCTGGATGTGGATGTTTCCGAACATCTCCGGTCGGAGTGCGCCATCCACGTTCGGGAGCTCGAGTCGCACCTCCGCCGTGCGTGTCTTCGGGTCGAGAAAGGGCGCGATGTAGGTGATGGGGCCGCCGTAGTGCCGGCCCGGGAGGTAGGCAAGTTCGACCGCGCCAGGCTGCCCGAGTTCGAGCCACGGGAGTTCGTACTCGTAGACGTTGGCGATGGCCCAGACCCTGGAGAGGTCGGCAATGGTGTAGAGGTTCTGGTTGGGCCCGACCTCCATGCCGGACCGAACGCCGAGGGCGGTGATGACGCCACTCGTGGGTGCGTAGAGTGTGAGCGTCTTCTGGATCCTTCCGGTCTCGAGGAGACGATTGATGTCGCGCTCCGAGATGTCCCAGAGTTCCAGGCGCCTTCTCGTCGCCTCATAGAGCGAGGCGCCGCCGCCTCGGACATCTGCGAACGGACTCTCACCCGTGGCGTCCCGGTAGCGCGCCGCAACGAGAAATTCCTCCTGCGTTGCGACGAGTTCAGGAGAGTAGATTTCGAGAAGTGGCTGTCCTCGTTTCACAGTCTGGCCGACGAAGTCGACGTTCAACTTCTCGACCCAGCCCTGGACCTTGGTGTGAACGTGCTCGACCCGTCGCTCGTCATAGGCGATGCGTCCGACGGCACGAATCGACCGGCTCAGGTCGCGACGAGTCACCCTCTCGGTTCGAACGCCAATGTTCTGGACGGTTTGCGGGTCGATCTCGACGCTGCCTTCGATCGAGACGCCAGCCTGGCCTGGGCAGACCGGCACGAGGTCCATGCCCATCGGGGACTTTCCGGGTTCTTGTCGGATGTAAGTCGGGTCCATTGGCGCCTTCCAATAGAGCGGTGCCGCTCCGGCGCATGGCCCATCGGTCGTCTGCATTGCGCCGTGGCTCATCGTGTCGCCGCTGGCGAGAAAGCCGCGTCCCCACCAGCCAATGGCGACGGCAAGAGCGATGGCGAGCGCGGGTAGCAGGATTCTCTTCATCATCGGAGTGTCTCCCCGGCGGCAGCCTCGAGCGCTGCATAGGCTTGTCTTCGGTCCGCTTCCGCACGGACGAGGCGGAGCTCTGCGTTCAGAAGTCGCACCTGGCTGTCGAGGAGGCTCAGAAACTCGATCCGCCCGACCTCATACGCCGAGCGACTCGAGTCGAGTGACTGTCGGGCTTGTGGAACGAGCCCAGTTTGAAGAAGCGCAACTTCCGAGTCGGAGCGAGTCAGCTCGGCGTGGGCGATGCGGAGCGCGCCAACCAGCGATGCGCGGGCGCCGCGGTAGATTGCTTCCTGGCGCCTCAGCAGCGCGCGTCGCTCGGCAATCCTGGCGTTCCATTTCGAGCGGTTCAGGGGAAGGCGAACGGTGACGGAGGCCCCGACGTAGTCGTCGCCATTGACCGGGTCGCCCGCAACGCGTTCCCGAATGCGGTAGCCGAGCCCGAGATCGAAATCCGGGTAGCTCTCGAGTTCAGCCACGCGAAGGAGGCGCTTGGCCTGCTCGACTTCCGCATCGAGTGCGAGCAGCCGCGCGTTCTTGGTTTCGAGCGAGGCGGCAAGAATCGGCAGCTCCGGGTAGCTCGAATCGTCTGCGAGCGGCTCGGTGTCTGGAAAGACCGCATCGGCAGGAAGGTCCAGCAGTACCGAGAGTCGCGCCGAGGCGCGTTCAATCGCAGCCCGCCGCGAGAGCTCCTGATCGAGCAAGGCGGTCAGCTCGACCTGGGCTCGGAGTACGTCTTGCTGCAGCCCGGTTCCTACCCGGTATTTCGCCTCGGCGATGCGGGTGAGCTGCCGAAGGAGCGCGATGTTCCGCTCGGTGATTCGAAGCGCTCGTTGCGCAAAGCCGAGTTCGGCCCATACCCCCTCGACACGCGAGGCAATCGCGAGCTTGCGGTCCTCGAGGGAGAACGTGGCGGCGTCCGCGGCGGACTTCGCTGCGGCTTCGCGGTTGGAAAGGAAACCGGGGAAGGGCACCCGCTGGCTCAGGCCGAACTGGTGGCCCGATAGGGGCGTCGAGGAGAAGTCCAGGTCGCCGGTCGGAACGTTGCTGGCTTCGTAGCGAAGCCTCGGGTCTTCGAGGGCTCCCGCAGGAGTGATGCGCTGCAGGGCCGCGTCTCGAGAGGCCTGGTCTACCGCAAGGGTCGGGTTGTTCGATACCGCTCGCTCCAGGCACCAGGACAAGGGAAGTGGTGAGGGAACCGTTTCGGCACTGGCGATCCCCGCGAGGAGGAGCGGCGCGAAGAGCGCGAGTCGTGCGATTGGGGAATGTTTCGCCGCTGCAAGCCAGCGGAGGATCGCCGCCGGCCAATCGTTATTCGGGAATTCTTTCCCCATGTTCCGTCTCCTGAGACTGGTACCCGCCAGGCCGCCGCGGTTGCGCGGCGGCTCACGCTGAAGCGAGCGCCGGCCAGAGGCCGCACGCCCGCGGATCGACCCGATGACCTGCCGTTGGTGGCGGGGTCTCGGGTTGGCTGGGTCTCAGAGGAGAAGCGTCGAGTTCAGGAGAAGGATGTCAGGAGGTGGGAGGTGTTCGTGCCGGCTCCAGGTTCCCGACGGGTTTCGGTCAACATCGGGAACCACGAACGACGCGATCAGCAGGGGAGGCGCCAGCGACACGTTGGGGCCGTAGCCCTTCTCGACGTCGCTCTTCGAGACCACGAGCTGGGTCCGGTCGCAGGTGCAATCGTGGTCGCCGGATTCAGGAACCTTCGACGGCTCCGGCGTCGTGCCGTGGCAGGGTGCCTGCTCGCCCGCTGGTACTTCGGCCACCGCGACTTCAGCCGCCTGCCCGCTCTCCAAGCACGCAAAAACGCATAGCGGCGCGCGAAACCCGAACAAGGCCGCGAACGCGATGGTGATGAGAGCGTGCCGTTTCATTCTCGACCGGGTTCCCCTGCGAAGCCCTCATCGGCAGTGCGAAGAGCGAACTTCATACCCTGGGGGGGTATGAACAAGATACGGCTCTGCGACCGAAAGGCGCAAGGGGCGCTGGAGAAGCCGCCGGGAGACCGGTGCGGCTGCCAGCTGTGTGGCGGCACCGCGAGCCAGGGGCTCTCGGTGCCGCTCCGGTCCAGCTAGCGGGGAACCTGCAGGTGAAGCGTGGCGCCGTCGGTCCAGGCTTCAAGGTTCGACCAGCGTTCGAGAAGACGCACGCGGGTGACCTGGGCACTACCCGGGGACCCCATCTTGATCTTCATCTTGCCGTTCTTGCTTTCGTTCAGACGCGTGATCACGTCGTCCCAATTCTTTCGCTTGCTCATCAGCAGGCCTCTCTGGCGCAGTTGGCCCGGTACGCTACGACCCCATCCGTCGCCTAGCGTTTCCGGGTAGTTGAGAGCGGGAACATAGCAACTGCTCCGCTGCTGACACCTGTCAATCGGTGAAATCAGAAGAACGCGAGTGTGCGGACTTCGACACTCTCTCGAGCGGGGGCGTCGGGGCGTGCGGTGGGGTCGCGAAAAGCTGCGTGCGCCGTGAATCGGGCCCTGCCGTCCATCGCTGAGTCGTAGCATTTCAGCAACAGGGCCCTGGTGGGGGCGAGCGCCGGAATATAGATCCATCGCTGGTCGGGATGATAGGCGAGGGAGTAGATCTCCCCGGTCCGTTCGCTGTACTTCAGCGCCGTTTGGAGGAGATGCTCGGGGGCGATGGTTCGGGCATCGCAGACCCCGAGCGGCACGTCTTCCGCCGGATGCGACATCGGCCGCCAGACATTGATTACGGCAAATCGCCGTGAAAGGAGCTGATCGGCCTCTTCCGGGAAGAGATCGCGAACGCGCTGAGGGCCAGAGGCCTCCGTATAGTCGTTATGTGCGAATTTGACCGGCCGTTGGAGGCCCGGCTCCCCCGCTTCTGCCCGCGGAGCCGAGCGGAGGTTGTAGTCGAAGGCGACCACCCGTTCTGCGCCGGTCGCAGCGGCAACGCTGGCCTCGCAGGCCGCGTAGTAGGTCGACGTGATGGCGTCCGGGTCACCGAAATCAACCACCGTGTCGAGCGGGACGACGGCCATCCCCTCCACGTCGAGGGACAAGGAGGCGTCCTGGCCGCCGACATCTTCGACACGAACCTGGATCCGACTCGGTTCCGAGGTTCTCGCTTCCTCTCCATCCGGTGGGCGGTGGGCGTAGATCTCAGGCCGCTTGTCATGGCTCGCGGCGAAGTTGATCGAGGCCTGGATCTCGGTCGCGGGACGGTCGGTCATGCCTGGACTCCAGAAATGATGCGCCCGAATTCTACGGAAACGCCGGGCCGGGTGGGTCTGCCACGGAATTCGCTAGATTTCGCGGCCCACGCCGGGGTGGCGGAATTGGTAGACGCAGGGGCCTTAGAAGCCCCCGTCCGGTGGACGTGCAGGTTCGAGTCCTGTCCCCGGCACCACGCACCCAGCCCACGCCGTGCGATTCCATTCCCGTCCTCTCCGGAGACCTCCCATGAGTGAAGCCGAAATCTCCGTCTCGACCGCCGAGACCAGTCCCATCCTGCGCACGCTGTCGATCGAAGTCGGCTCGAAAAGGGTCAAGAAGGCCTTTGATCGTGCCTACAAGGACCTCGCCAAACAAGTGCGCGTGAAGGGGTTCCGTCCTGGGAAGGCGCCGCGTTCGGTGCTGGAACGCCTCTACGGCGCGGGGCTCGCCGAGGACCTGGAGAAGACCCTGGTCAACGAGACGCTCTTCGAGGCCGTCCAGCAGAGTGGCGTCGAGCCCGTCGCCGAGCCGGACATCCAGAGCCGGCCGCCCGTGGCCGATGTGCCGTTCGCCTATACAGCGGCGATCGAAGTGAAGCCGCCGATCACGCTGCCCGAGCTCACTGGACTGCCGGCGAGCCGTCCAGCGATCACGGTCGACGAGAGCGAGGTCGACGAAGAGATCGAACGGACGCTCGCGAGCCGCGCACCGTTCGTGGATGTCGAGGGTGCCGGCGCCGAGGACGGTCATCACGTGACCATCGACTACAAGGGCACGATCGACGGCGAACTGTTCGAGGGCGGAAGCGCCGACAACGCGGTTCTCGAGATCGGTTCGGGTCGCTTCATTCCGGGCTTCGAAGAGCAGCTCAAGGGGGCCAAGGTCGGTGATGATGTCACCGTCGACGTGACGTTCCCCGACGACTACCCCGCCGAGGATGTGGCCGGAAAGAGCGCCCAGTTCGCGGTCACGGTACGCGGGATCCAGAAGAAGGAAGCCGCCGAGCTCGACGATGCGTTCGTCCAGAGCCTGGGGGATGAGAAGGTCGAGACCGTCGACGCGCTGAAGGCGCAGATCCGCGGGAACCTCGAGACGCAGCGCGCCCAGTCAGCGGACCAGGAAGCGCGCAAGACCGTCGTTGACTCCCTCATCGAGCGCACCGAATTCGAGGTGCCGCCCGGAATGATCCAGCGTCGGCTCCAGCAGCGACTGGAAATGGCTCACCAGCAGCTCGGCCAGTTCATGCCGCAAGAAGAGCTGCAGCAGCAGTTGCAGCGCTGGCAGGAAGAGTGGCGCCCTGATGCCGAGCGCGATGTGCGCGAATCCCTGTTGCTCGAAGCGGTTGCCGACGAGAAGGCCTTCGAGGTCACGCCCGAGGAAGTCACCGAGAAGATCGAGTCGCAGGCGGCTGAGCAGGGCGTCGCACCGGACCGGATGCGCGAGATGTACGAGTCGCGCGGCTTGCTGGTCGGACTCGAGTCGCAGATCTGCGAAGAGAAGGCGCTTGAATTCCTTCTTGCCGAAGCTAAAGTCGAAGAAACGACGGGTACTTAGCCAGTTCTCTGCGGTCGCGGCGCCAGCGCCGTGCCGCACGAAAACCTGCGAAGAAGTCGTGTTCAGGGCGCTCTGGGGGGGCACCTTGCGCTCGGGTCCTCGTTAGACTCCCTCCCCAGGACCGGAGATCCGGAAACCGGAGACTCCGACCGCACGTCGCGACGCCCATCATGGGCTTGGAAGCGGCGGGCAGGGCGGGGTGTCCAACCCACGAGGACCCATGCCGCTCGTACCCATTGTCGTTGAACAGGACCACCGCGGCGAACGTGCCTACGACATCTATTCGCGGCTCCTGAAGGACCGGATCATCTTCGTGTCCGGCCAGATCTACGACGAGATGGCCAATCTCGTCGTCGCGCAGTTGCTGTACCTCGAGGCGGAGGACCCGGAAGCGGACATCCACCTCTATATCAACTCGCCCGGCGGTTCCGTGACGGGTGGCTTGGCCATCTACGACACGATGCAATACATCCGGCCCGACGTGTCGACGTTCTGCGTTGGCCTGGCGGCATCGATGGGCGCTGTGTTGCTCGCTGCCGGCACCAAGGGCAAGCGGACCTCGCTCCCGAACGCGCGCGTGATGATCCACCAGCCCTGGGGTGGCGCGCAGGGCCAGGCCTCGGACATCGACATCCAGGCGCGAGAGATCCTGAAGACGCGTGATCGCCTGAACGAGATCCTGGCGCGCCACACGGGCCAGTCCCTCGAACAGATCGCCCGCGATACCGAGCGGGACTACTATCTGTCGGGTGAGGACGCCCGGGCCTACGGGATCGTCGATGACGTCGCAGCCGAACGCTCCGGGAGCCAGGTGAACGGAGCCGGGGCAAATGGGGGAAAGCGCGCATGAAGAAGCGGGATGACAACGCCAACCTGTCCTGCTCGTTCTGCGGGAAGAACCAGCGAGAAGTCCGAAAGCTGATCGCGGGCCCCACGGTCTACATCTGCGACGAGTGCATCGAGCTGTGCAACGACATCATCGCCGAGGAATACGGTCAGGACGATGCGCCGGCCGAGGCCGAGCCGGTCAAGAAGCCGCATGAAATCAAGGCCACTCTCGACGAGTACGTCGTCGGTCAGGAGCGCGCCAAGAAGATCCTGTCGGTAGCCGTGCACAACCACTACCGCCGCATCGATCACCAGAACGTGGTGGGCGACGTCGAGCTCCAGAAAGCCAACATCATGCTGCTCGGGCCTACGGGCTCCGGCAAGACGATGTTGGCCCAGACCCTGGCGCGGATTCTCGACGTACCGTTCACGATCGCCGATGCGACGACGTTGACCGAAGCCGGTTATGTGGGCGAGGACGTCGAGAACATCATCCTCAACCTGCTGCAAGCCGCGAACTACGATGTGGAACGCGCGCAGCGCGGCATCATCTACATCGACGAGATCGACAAGATCGCGCGCAAGAGCGAGAACCCGTCGATCACACGAGATGTGAGTGGCGAGGGCGTACAGCAGGCGCTGCTCAAGATCATCGAAGGAACCATGGCCAGCGTGCCGCCCAAGGGCGGGCGTAAGCATCCGCAGCAGGAGTTCCTGCAAGTCGACACGTCGAACATCCTGTTCATCTGTGGTGGCGCGTTCGTCGGCCTCGACGACGTGATCCAGCGCCGTGTTGGCAAGAAGGGCATCGGCTTCGGCAACGAGGTCTTGTCCCACAGTGACCGTCGGCTCGGCGAAGTCCTGGCCGCCGTTCAGGGCGAGGACCTGCTGAAGTTCGGCCTGATTCCCGAGTTCGTCGGCCGGGTGCCGGTGGTCGCGACCCTCGAAGAGTTGGACGAAGACTCGCTCGTCGACATCCTGACCGAACCGAAGAATGCGTTGACCAAGCAGTACCAGAAGCTCTTCGAATTCGAAGGCGTCCACCTGCGGTTCACGGACGGCGCGCTCCGTGCCGTCGCGCGGCTCGCGCTCGAGCGCAAGAGCGGCGCACGCGGACTTCGCGCCATCCTGGAAAACTCGATGCTCGACCTGATGTACGAGATCCCGTCGCGAGACGACATCGAAGAATGCGTCATTGGTGAAGAGACGATCGAACAGGGCGCAGAACCCCTGTTCGTGTACAAGCAGGAAGCCGAATCCGCTTGACGCGGAACGCATCCCAACCCCACGCCCCTAGGAGATAGAGCGGCACATGGCCATCTTCCGGAACGACGAAGCCGACGAGACCTCGGAAACGACCGAGGCCGAGTCCCGCTCGATCCCGCTCCTCCCGCTCCGCGACATCGTGGTCTTCCCGACCATGGTGGTCCCGCTCTTCGTGGGTCGACCGAAGTCGATCAAGGCACTCGAAGACGCCGTCGCCGATGGGCGGCAGCTGCTCCTGGCAGCTCAGCGCGTCGCCGCGAAGGACGAACCGGAAGCGGACGACATCTACCGAATCGGCACGCTCGGTTCGATCATCCAGTTGCTGCGGCTGCCTGACCAGACGGTGAAGGTGCTCGTCGAAGGCAAGAGCCGCGCGAAGATTACGGCCATCACATCGGACGATCCGTACTTCTCGGCCGAATACGAGCTGCTCGAAGAAGCGAACCCGGTGACGTCGGAACTCGAAGCGCTGGTGCGCTCGGTGCACGCGACGTTCGAGAACTACGTCAAGCTGAACAAAAAGGTCCCGGCCGAAGTGCAGGGCAACGTCGGGCAGATCCAGGAAGCCGCACGACTCGCGGACACGGTCGCGACGCACCTCAACCTGAAGCTCGAAGACCGCCAGAAGCTGCTCGAAGAGGCCGACCCGTCGAAGCGACTCGAAGAGGTCTTCGGCCTGATGCAGGCCGAGATCGAAGTGCTCGAAGTCGAAAAGCGCATCCGCGGTCGCGTCAAGAAGCAGATGGAGAAGAGCCAGAAGGAGTACTACCTCAACGAACAGATGCGGGCGATCCAGAAGGAACTGGGCGACCGCGACGAGTTCAAGAACGAGGTAACCGAGCTCGAGGACCAGCTCCAGGCCAAGGACATGCCGGACGAGGCGCGTGAGCGGACCGACAAGGAAATCAAGAAGCTCAAGATGATGTCGCCGATGGCGGCCGAAGCCACCGTCGTGCGGAACTACATCGACTGGATGCTCGCACTTCCGTGGAACGAGATGGCGGAAGAGAACGAGGACATCGTTGAGGCCGAACGCGTGCTCAACGAGGACCATTTCGGACTCGAGAAGCCCAAGGACCGCATCCTCGAGTTCCTGGCCGTGCAGTCGCTGGTCGACGCCATGAAGGGCCCGATCCTGTGCCTGGCCGGACCTCCCGGGGTTGGCAAGACGTCGCTGGGCAAGTCGATCGCGCGCGCGACCGGGCGCGACTTCGTTCGCATCTCCCTCGGTGGCGTGCGCGACGAAGCCGAAGTCCGCGGCCACCGCCGCACCTATATTGGCGCGCTTCCGGGCAAGATCATCCAGGGGCTCAAGAAGGCGGGCTCGAGCAACCCGATCTTCTTGCTCGACGAAGTCGACAAGATGTCGACCGACTTTCGCGGCGACCCGTCATCGGCGCTACTCGAAGTGCTCGACCCCGAACAGAACAACACGTTCAACGACCACTACCTCGACATCGACTACGACCTGTCGCAGGTGATGTTCGTCTGCACCGCCAACGTGCTGCACGAGATTCCGCGGCCGCTTCAAGACCGCATGGAGATCATTACGCTGCCCGGGTACATCGAGAGCGAGAAGCTCCAGATCGCTCGCGATTACCTGGTGAAGAAGCAACTCGAAGCGAACGGCCTCGAAGAAGACCATATCGAGTTCACGGACGGCGGGATCCTCGAAGTGATCCGCTTCTACACGCGGGAGAGCGGTGTCCGCGGTCTCGAGCGGGAGCTTGCTGCGCTGTGCCGCAAGGTGGCGCGCGATGTCGTGAGGGATGGCGAGGCGCACACGAAGACGCGAATCACCCCGGCGAAGGTCAAGAAGCTGCTCGGCGAACGGAAGTACCGCCACGGCGAAGCCGAGGAAGAGGATCGCGTCGGGCTCTGCACGGGACTGGCCTACACCGAGGTCGGAGGCGAACTCCTGCAGACCGAGGTCGCGGTCACGCCCGGCCGCGGAAAGCTGTCGATCACCGGTCGCCTCGGTGAGGTGATGCAGGAGAGTGCCAACGCGGCGATGAGCTATGTGCGGCAACGCGCGAAGCAGCTGGGGCTGACCGCCGACTTCTACTCGAAGGTCGACATCCACATCCATGTGCCCGAAGGTGCAACGCCCAAGGACGGCCCGTCCGCCGGCATCACGATTGCGACGGCCGTGGCCTCGGCGCTCACGCGCATCCCCATCCGCTCCAACGTGGCCATGACGGGCGAGATCACGCTACGCGGTCGCGTTCTTCCGATTGGTGGCCTCAAGGAAAAGCTGATTGCGGCGCACCGCGGCGGTATCGAAACCGTGGTCATCCCGAAGGACAACGAGAAGGATCTCAAGGAGATCCCGCCGCATATCAAGCGCGGGCTGACGATCATTCCGGCCGAGCATATGGACGAAGTGCTGCAAGCGGCATTGGCGATGGACGATGTCAAAGGCTTCCTCCAGGACGGCGACCACGTGGTCGAGGCCATCTTCGATGTCCCGGGCGTCGCAGCCGTGGCGGACGACCACGGAGCTCCCGCCGGCGTCAACTAGCGCCGCAACGCCGTGCAGGTTCTGCGTCTCCATCCGGCGGATTGGGAGCGCGGCAAGGCGATCCGCCTTCGCTCGTTGCTGAGCGATCCTGACGCGTTTGGATCCAGGCACGCGACCGAGGTCGGGTTCGAAGAGGCCGTCTGGCGCGCGCGTCTCGCTCGCGAAGATGCCGTGACGTTCGTCGTGGCGCTGGACGGGCGCGACGTCGGCACGATCGTTGGCGCTTCTGGCCCTGAAGACCCGACCCAGGCAAATGTGTACGCCGTCTGGGTCGCACCCGAAGCGCGCGGCCGCGGCGTCGGCGATCTCCTGATGCAGGCTGTTGTCGGATGGGCGCGCGAGAGTGGCTACGCCGAAATGCGCCTCGAAGTCGCCGATCTCAACGCGTCCGCGATCGGGCTCTACGAGCGCCACGGCTTCGCTCCGACGGGTCGAACGGGAACGCTTCCCCCGCCCCGCGAACACATCCGCGAGCACGAGCGAGCTCTGGACCTGAAGTCTGCGAGCACCTAGCTGCCGTGTGGGGTGCGCGCTTCGCCTTCGCCTACCAGACCTCCATCCCACCCGCGACGTTGAGTGCGACGCCGGTGATGTTGGGTGCCGTTGCCAGGAAGAGCACGGCTTGCGCGACGTCTTCGGGCGTCTGCGCGCGGCCGAGCGGCACCATTGCCTGTACAGCGCCTTCGTAGGCGGCTTCGCCGCCACGCTCGGGCGATGTGATGTGGTGGGTCCACATGTGCGTGTCGAGGATGCCGGGGCAGATCGCATTCACCCGCACGCCGCGGCCTGCGGTCTCATCCGCGAGCGCCTGGGTGAAGCCGACGACGGCGAACTTGCTCGAGCAGTAGGCGGTGCCGTTGGAGTAGCCGCGCTTTCCCGCCACCGACGCAATGTTGACGATGTTCCCCTTCGTGTCGCTGAGGGCGGGCAGGGCGGCCTGCGAGACCAGGAAGACGCCCATCACATTCACGTCGTGGACCGACTGCCAGCGCTCGACCGAGATTTCCTCGATTGGTCGCATATGGACGATCCCGGCGTTGTTCACCACGAGGTCGATGCGTCCGAAGTCGGCCAGCACCTTGTCGATCAGGGCGTTGACCTGGTCGGGCGAAGTGACATCGCACGGGATCCCGGCGACGCGTCCATGCCCAGCGGCCGAAACTGCTTCGACCGCGCCGGCGAGCTCCGAGTCGTCCGCCATGGCATAGGCGGCGCCACTCCCCGAGCCACCGAGGTCGGAGACGACGACGTCGGCGCCGGCCTCGGCCAACGCAACGGCCACGCCCTTGCCGATTCCGCGCGCGGCCCCGGTCACGATGGCCAGGCGGCCCTCCAGCATGGATTCCCGATCGGGCATGGCGTCCTCCTGGAAACATCATGCCAGCTCAGGCCGGGGATTGGGAGCCGCGAGGCGGCGGAACCAGGTCCCTGGGGTGGGTGTGCGTCCCCGCAGTTCGGTCGATTTGATGGCGCGAAGAACCGGGTTTCGCCGGCGGTTGCGGGTTTTTCGCGAACCTACACACTCCGCGGGCAACGGATGCGCAACTCGGCGAAGAAGTTGCCGATAAGAAGACGTGGCCTGTCACCAGTCGGGTCGCCCACGTCACCCACATTCGACCCTTTCTTCTGAGCGAGGCACCGGTTTGACTACCCACATCCTTGGGATCTCGGCCTACTACCACGACAGTGCAGCGTGTCTCGTGACGGACGGCCACATCGTGGCGGCCGCGCAAGAGGAGCGCTTCACGCGCAAGAAGCACGACGCGGCTTTCCCCGCGCGCGCGGTGGAGTTCTGCCTACGTGAGGGCCGGATCGAGGCCGACGATCTCGACCTCGTCGCGTTCTACGACAAGCCGGTCTTGAAGTTCGACCGGATTCTCGAGACCTACCTTTCCCACGCGCCGCTCGGCTTCAAGATGTTCTTGATGGGACTTCCGGTCTGGCTGCGCGAGAAGCTCCACACGCCAAGGCAGCTCGATCGCGGACTCGAGGGTCGCTACAAGGGTCGTTATGTGTTCCTCGAGCACCACGAGTCGCACGCCGCGAGCGCATTCTTCCCGTCGCCGTTCGACGAGGCCGCCATCCTCACGCTCGACGGCGTGGGCGAGTGGAGCACCGGCAGCATCGGCGTCGGCCGCGGAAACAAGATCGAGATGCTTCAGGAGCTGCGGTTCCCGCACTCGCTCGGGCTGCTCTACTCGGCGTTTACCTACTTCACCGGTTTCAAGGTCAACAGCGGCGAGTACAAGCTGATGGGTCTTGCCCCGTACGGCGAGCCGATCTACGCGGACCGGATCCGCGACGAAATGATCGATCTCAAGGAAGACGGTTCGTTCCGAATGAACCTCGACTACTTCGGCTATACGCGCCGCGACGTCATGACCACGCCCGCCCTGGAGACACTGCTTGGCGGTCCCCGGCGAACGCCCGAGAGCGAAGTGACCCAGCGCGAGATGGATATCGCGGCATCGATCCAGGTCGTGACCGAAGAGATCGTCCTGCGGATTGCGCGTCACGCGCGGGAACTCACGGGGGCACGCAACCTCGTGCTGGCGGGCGGCGTTGCCCTGAACTGCGTGGCCAATGGTCGGCTCTTGCGAGAGCGAATCTTCGAGGACCTCTGGATCCAGCCCGCGGCCGGCGACGCTGGCGGCGCGCTCGGTGCGGCGCTGTTCACGTGGCACCAGTTGATGGACAAGCCCAGGACCGTTGGTGCGCGCGACAGCCAACGGGGCTCGCTTCTGGGCCCGCGCTACGAGGCCGACGAGATCCGATCGTTCCTGGATGCGGCCGGTGCCGTCTATCGGGAGATCGACGACGAGGACAAGCTCTGCGACACAGTGGCCGGCATCCTCGCTGACGAAAAGGTGGTGGGGCACATGGCTGGGCCGATGGAGTTCGGTCCGCGTGCGCTCGGAAGCCGAAGCATCCTGGGCGATCCGCGCTCGCCGAAGATGCAGTCCGTCATGAATCTCAAGATCAAGTTCCGCGAGTCCTTCCGGCCCTTCGCGCCTAGCGTGCTAGCGGAAGACGTGCACGATTGGTTCGAGATGGATGAGGGCCAGGAGAGCCCCTACATGCTGCTGGTCGCACCCGTGGCCGCCGCTCGCCGCAAGGAAGTGGACCCCGGGAAGATCGGGATCGAGAAGCTCCATCAAGTGCGCTCCGAGATTCCGGCCGTGACCCATGTCGACGGATCGGCGCGCGTGCAGACCGTCGACGCCGAGCGGACCCCGCGGTATGCCGGCATCCTGAAGCACTTCAAGCAGCGGACCGGCTGCCCAGTCGTGATCAATACGAGCTTCAACGTTCGGGGAGAGCCGATCGTGTGTACGCCGGAGGATGCGTACCGCTGCTTCATGGCCACGCACATGGATGCGTTGGTGATCGAGGGCTTCGTCCTCCTGAAGGAACATCAGCCCGACGCGAACATCGATCGTGATGAACACCTCGCAAAATTCGAGTTGGACTGAACCATGGCTGGAATGATCGACATCGATTTCAATCCGGACGAGCGCATGTTGCGGCAGTTTGGTTGGGTCTCGCTGTTCGGCTTTGGCGCACTCGCGGCGCTGGCTTGGACCGAAAAGCTGGTGTTTGCGTTCGGCCTGGGCGAAGCGCGGGAACCGGTCGCGCTCGGCTTGCTCGCGGTCGGCGTCCTGGCGGCGTTCCTGGGCCTGGTCGCGCCGCGAATGAATCGGTTCCTGTTTGTCGGGCTGATGATCCTGGCGTTCCCTATCGGCTTCGTCGTGAGTTACGTGCTCCTGGGCTTCATCTTCTTTGGCATCCTCACGCCGGTGGCCCTGGGCCTTCGGGTCGTGGGACATGACCCGCTGCAGCGGAAGATCGACCCGGCAGCCGAAAGCTATTGGGAGCCGGCGGCGCCAGCTCCGCCGCGCAAGCGTTATTTCCGCCAGTACTAGTCGCGGCCATCGCGGCCGCCAGAGGAGTTCGACCATGCCTGATACACCGCAGTCCGACGACGGAGATTTCGTCGAGCAGGCCAAGGGTGGCCGGAGCAATCTGGTTGGCGAGTTCTGGGGTTTCCTGAGCGAGAACAAGAAATGGTGGCTTGCACCGATCCTGTTCTCGATCCTGGCCCTCGGCATGCTGGTCCTGCTCGGTGGTAGTGGCGCCGCCCCGTTCATCTACACGCTCTTCTAGGCGGAAGACGCGAGATGTCTGCGTGGAAGGGCATGCTCCTGATGCTCGTGACGTTCGCCTTCTGCGCTGTGGCCACGGAGGCGGGCCTCCGGGTACTCGGCAAGTGGAAGGCGCCCGATCCGCCCCAGCCGATTCGGGAATGGCACTACGTCGCGGACGCGGACGTGGGGTACCACCTCTGGCCCTCGACGCAGAGCTGCCTCCGATGGCCGCCGCATGCGACGCGACTCACCGAGTCCGTGACGAACAGCGACGGGTTCCGAAGTTCACGCGAACTCGGTGACCGCGACCCGCGGCCGCGGGTCCTGGTCGTCGGCGACTCGTTCACCGAAGGCGTCGGCGTGGAAGAAGGCGAGCGGTACACCGAGATACTTGAGGACCGCACGGGCTGGCGGGTCGACAACGCGGGCATCGCGGGCTGGGGCGTCGGCCAGATGGTGCGTACCGTCGATGCGTTCGCCACGAAGGCGAAGGCCGACGTTGTCGTCCTGGCCATCTATGTCGACGACCTGCGCCGCGCGCACCCCCTCTACACCGGCTACGGCTACGGCGTCGACGGCTTCGTGCTCGAAGCGGGACGCCTGGTTAATCGGCCGTTCGAGACGCCTTCGGGCTGGCGTCGTTTGCGTCTCGTGCACGGAATCAGCCGGCTCTGGACAGAGCGCGACCCACTCTTCCTCGACGTGAACCGCGCGCTCGTCGCTCGCTTCGCCGAGCTCGCGGAACGCGACGGCTTCATCGGGGTGACCGCGTTCCTCCCGGGTCGGAATCCGGAGGCCAAACGCGACCGCGCTGCGGCGGCGATGCTGGCTGAAGCCGCGGCGGAGCACGCACTTCCCCATGCGGATCTCACCAACGCGATCCTGGAGGCAGACGACCCGCTGTACCTCGATGGCGACCCCCATTGGAATCCCACCGGACACCGGATCGCGGGCGAGGCCCTGGCGCGACGGTTGTCCGATGCCATCGGTGACACGCTCAGCGCCGGCCCCGATGCGACGCTGGCCGACTTCGTCCCGACACCCTGGCGCACGACCGACATCTCGCGCTGCCATACTGCGGGGGAGTCCTGATCGCGCCGCGTGTAGAGACGCCGGCCGACGCGTCGCCCCCACTCCGCTAGCCTCCCTGTCTCGGGCGCGTAGCTCAGTTGGTTAGAGCACCTGCCTTACAAGCAGGAAGTCCCCCGTTCGA
>JAJDAQ010000178.1 GCA_029261815.1 Deltaproteobacteria bacterium | reverse complement strand
TGGCCCTCGCGGCTGCGGCGCCCGAACGCGTACACGGCGCCGTGCTGGTGGCTCCTTCGGGTTTCGCAGCCGCGGAACTCCTTGGCAGCGACTTGTTGAATCGCCTGCTCTACCGCCTGGTCGCCTCGGGCCAGTGGGCCGTGCGAGAACTCACGCCGCACTTCGGCCGACTCGATGCCCGCTTCCGTTCACCGACCGTCGAACGGGTGCTGTCGGCTTCAGATTCCGATTCGGTGGTGACGCGGGCGGGCGCGACAGGGCGTCCCTTCGTCATTCTGGCCACAGACGACTCGGTCACGGCACGTTTCCTGGAAGCCGCGCTTCCGACGGCGCGCATCGAGACGGAGGGCACCGCTGGTGCGTGGGCGCGCGCGCTGGGGTCTGGCGGCGAGACCGAGGCGCGCGTCGAAGAAAGAGTGTGGCGGCTCCCGCGCGTCGAAGAAACCGGCGTCCTCCGCTTCGGCGCGCTGGTGTTCGCCGCGTCGATGGTGAGCGAGGACATCGCCTCGATCGGCGTGGGGCTGCTCCTGGCCGCCGGTCGCGTCTCGGCCGTCGCGGCGCTGGGGGTCACCGCACTGGCGCTCTTGCTGGGCGATCTGCTGCTGGTCGGGGCCGGCCGATGGTTGGGCACCAGCCTCGGTTGGAAGGCATTCCCGGTGAAGGGAGAAGCGCTTTTCTGGAGTCGCTTCGTACCCGGTGCACGCCTTCCAACGTACGTCGCGGCAGGAATGAATCGACTTCCCCTCGGACAAGTGGTGGGCTGGCTCGGCTTCGCCGTCCTCCTGTGGACGCCCGTGATCGTCTTGCTGACCGCCGGCGGCGGAACGCTCGCGATGCGCTGGTTCGGCGACGCGTTGATCGACCCGCTGGTCGTCCTGTTCGGTGCCGTCGGGATCCTGGCGGTCTTGCGGGTCGCGATCCCACTCTTTCAATGGCGCGTGCGTCGGCGCTGGGCCGGGCGCTTCCTCCGATGGCGGCGTTTCGAGTATTGGCCCCTCCCTGTGTTCTACGCACCGCTCCTGCCGTACCTGGGGTGGCTCATGGTGCGCCACCGGAGCGTGCGCGCGCCCTTGCTCGCGAACCCCGGAATCGAGGCGGGCGGTCTCGTCGGAGAGTCGAAGTGGCAGATCCACCGGGACTTCGTCGAGCCGGAAGCCGCCTATCTGCCGAAGACGATGTTGCTGCGGGTGGGGGAGCCGCCGGCGGCGGCCCGAACGCGTGTGGAGGCTTGGCGGACGGAGCACGACCTCGGGTTCCCCCTGATCGCGAAACCCGATGTTGCCGAGCGCGGTCGTGGTGTCCGTCGCATTCGCGACGATGCGGATCTGGACGTGTTGCTCGGTGAGTTCGACGAGGACCTGCTGCTCCAGGAATACGTCGAAGGCATCGAACTCGGCGTCTTCGTGACGCGAGGACCGGACGATCCGGATGCCGCGGTCTTCGCCATCGTCCTGAAGGAACTGCCCGAGGTCGTCGGAGACGGCGAGCGCACGGTCGAGGAACTGGTCCTGGCCGACCCGCGGGCCATGGTGATGGCCCACGCCTATCAAGAGAATCTGGGCGACGCATGGTCAGTCGTTCCCGCAGCCGGCGAGCGGGTCCCCCTCGTCCTGATCGGAACCCATTCGCGCGGAGCCATCTTCCTCGACGGCGAAGCCCACCGGACGGACGCCCTTGTGCGTGCGGCGAGCAAGATTGCGACCGACTTGCCGGGCTTCCATTTCGGTCGCCTCGACCTGCGCGTCCCGAGCCTCGAAGCCCTGCGGGAGGGCAGGGGGCTACGGCTGCTCGAAGTGAACGGGCTCACGGCCGAGGCCGCCCACTTCTATGACCCGAAGGTTGGCGCGTTCGAGGCATGGCGCTGGCTCTTTCGCCAATGGCGCATCGCCTTCGAGATCGGGGCCGAACACCGTCGCCGAGGCGTGCCCGCACCCTCCCTGCGCACGATCTGGGCGCTCTGGAAGCGCGGAACCGCCTGAGTCCGCAGGCTGAATTCTTTTGGAACCGGTCCGTTCGGCCGAACGTATAGGTGGGGGCAGGCGGCGGATGGGCGTCGTAAGGGGGGAACCCGATGAATGCCAGCGAGACCTTCGTCTACCCGCAGCGAGCCGAGACGCTTCCTGACTGGGAGCGCCGCACGGGTCCCTTCTTGTGTCGCATCGCACGCACGGCCGAAGACCTTCGGGCCGTGCAACGCCTCCGCTACGACGTCTTCAATGTCGAGCTGGGTGAAGGGCTCGAGTCGGCGCACGCGCTACAGCGCGACGAGGACCGTCACGACGAAGTCAGCCATCACCTGATGGTGGAGCGCGTGGCCAGCGGCGAGGTGGTCGGCACCTACCGTCTGTTGACGCGCGAACTCGTCGAGCGCGCCGGTGGCTTCTACTCGGGCGCCGAATTCGATCTCTCGGTCCTCCCCGACAAGGTGCTGGCAGATGGTGTCGAACTCGGCCGGGCTTGCGTGGCCAAGGGCCACCGCGGTCACCGGATCCTCCAACTGCTCTGGGCCGGAATCGCCGCCTACGTCTTCCACTACGGCAAGCGCTACTGCTTCGGTTGCGCCTCGATGCCCGAGGTC
>JAJDAQ010000177.1 GCA_029261815.1 Deltaproteobacteria bacterium | reverse complement strand
CAATCACCTCCGATCCTGAATATCTCGCCACAGTGGCTTCCGAAATCAACGACCGACCCCGTAAGATTCATAACTGGAAGAAACCCTCCGAGCTATTCACCGAACTCGTCGAGGCGAATGCTTCCACTGGCTGAATCTGCCGGACGGTCGTAAGTTGGTCCTGGAAGCGTGGAACCTCCTTGACTACTGATCGCCGATGAGACGACCCGGCCGCGCAGTGCGGCTGACTGCGGTCGGTGTGGTCGCCGCCTACAGCGCGATCTTGTACTTCGCCGGTGTCCCCATCGATGCGGGTCTCAGACGAGCGATCGGCTACCTGCCTGCGCTCGCCGGGCTCGTCGTTGTGGTGTGGGATCTGTGGGTCTGGCGCTGGCCGTTGGTCTGGAGATCGACCGGCCGGCCCCGCCTCGACGGGCTGTGGGAAGTCGAGCTGCGGCCAACCGCCGATAGCCATATCCCCGAAGGAGGCAATCGGGGCCCGATCATTGCTTACCTCGTGGTCAGGCAGACGTACTGGTCCATCGCGCTACAGCTGTTCACCGTCGAGAGTTCCAGCATCAGCCGGTCCTTCTTCTGGGACGGTGACAACCGCACGGGCACCGAGTGGCTGACCTTCGTCTACGACAACACCCCGATGCTAAACCACCAACACCGCAGCGGGCGCCACCTGGGGACCTGCACTCTGCAACCCGGCAGCCGTCAGCCGGCCGAAATTCGGGGCGCTTACTTCACAGACCGCTACACCGCCGGCGACATGAAGCTGACACTGCGCAAGCGGGACACATCGAGCGGCTCCTTCGAAGAAGCGGTCCGTAGCTACGAACGTTAGGGGTCAGGGGTCCGGCAGGGCTCGTCGGCCTAGGAGCGCCCAAAAGTCGTCACGCTCGGTCAGAGTGAGGGCCTGGGGCTCGCTGCGGTAGGGCCGGGCGGCCAGCTCGGCGAGGCGCTGGACCTCGACCTCGGTGTAAGGACCCAGCACTGCACCGTCTACCGAGCGGGCAACCGAGTAAGCGTCTTCCTGTCCCAGGATTCCGTCTGTCTGCACGGTTCCGCCACCACCGCGGCCGCGCTGGCCACCCTGCTCGGCCACTGAGCCAGTCAGTCAGTTGGTCCGCACGGTCGCGCGAATCGATCATCTGGTGATCGAACACGGCCGGTCTATTAGCCGGGATAATCGACGGAATCCCGGGTAATAACCGCTATGGTGCGGGCATGGCGACGCTGTCCGCGCTCCCCGAGGTCGCTCAGGTTCCGCTGCCGCCCTGGATGTGGGGCGGCAAGCCCGCGGGTCTTCTGCAGGCCGCTGGGCTGCACGCTCGGCGGGACTCGGCGGGCGCGGACACCTGGCTGGTCCGGACCGAGGAACGCTACCGGAGGCAGAGCCGGCCCGGGCTGTTCGTCGTGGAGCACCTCGCCGGTCCCGGCGCCGGCACCCCTCGGTGGCGCAGGCTCACCGAGGCGGCCGAGGCCGCGGCCGTCGAGGACCCCGGGCGGCTCGCGCCGGAGCATCGGCTCCAGGCTCGGATCGACCACGCGGCGGCCACCGGGGGTCTGCTGGAGCACCTGGCCGCCGCGCACCTGCTGACCCTCGACGCCGGCCCGGAGGCCCTGGCCGACACCGTCGCGCGGACTCATCAGGCCCTGACCGTGGTCGAGCTCGCGGAACGCCCCGGGGAGCGACCGCTGCGCAATGCCGGAGTGCACCTGTTCCGCCGGTCGGCTCAGGTGGTGCACCGGGTCAAGCTCACCGCGGCACTGCTGCAGCTTGAGCACGATCCCCAGCTGCGCGAGGGAGATGTCGCGGCGCTGGCGGCCGCGCACGGCGGGGATCTGCTGCTACGAGCCTCGGGGGATCTGTGCGACGGGGTGATCCTGCTGGATGCCTACCTGGGGCCCTTGCTGGGCGCGCTGACCCCGTACGTCTGGGCGATGTCGACGCCCCGGGCGCTCGGGACCATCATCTACAGCCTCGGCGCCCCGCTCCAGGGGACCTCCAGCGAACCCACCGAGCTGCTGCACCTGCTGCCCGTCCAAGGCGCCGAGCGGATCATCCCGGCCCCCACCACACCGGTCGGAGCGCCCGCCGCGGCTCTGCAGTGGTGGGCCGACCGCCTTGATGCGCTGTTCGGCGTCCTCACCGACCCGGCCATCTTCACCGACCCTCACCAGCACTACCAGCCCTCGGCGCACCTGCACGCGCTGCTGACCGTCGAGCAGCTGTTCCGGCGGGTCCACTCGCTGCAGCTGGCCCATCGGGACGCCACCGCCCGGCGGGCACTGCTGTTCACCGCGCTCGACACCGTCGAGCGGCTCACCGGGGACCAGATCGACAGACTCTGCTCGCGGCGGCGAGCTCAAGAGATCCTCGACGAGCTCGAACAGCGGGTGCCCGTTGACGCCGGCGCCATCCTCCTCCCGGCAGCCCGACGTGCCGTCGACGCGCTCACCGGCGCCCAGCAGGGCCTCTATCTGCTCGACCGGACCGGGGAGTCGACCATCCGGGTTCAGGCCGGTAACGGGCTTCCCCGGATGCTCGACCGGAATGCCGCGATCGGCGAGTACCTCAAGGTGCGCCGAGACGCCACACACGGCCACGGGGCCCACAAGACGCAGCGCAAGCCGATCACCGACACCCTGCTAGCCCACCACACCGGGGCGCTACCCCACGACCTCGGCCTGCTCGCCTACCTGCACCTACTCGACCTGCTGTGTCACCCGGAGCCGCTGGCGCGGCGCCTGCACACGGACGCCCGCCGTGGATGACCAGGCGCGCGCCGGCTCGATTCCCGATCCCGGGATGGTGGCTGAACCAGCCACTCGGGTTGGCGGCGATCCTGCGGATCTGGCGGCGGCACTGCCGCTGACCGAGGACGAGGCCGCCTACGTCGCCGCCGCGCGAGCACCGAACACCCTGCGCGGCTACCGGTCCGACTGGGCCGAGTTCAGCTCCTGGTGCGCCCGCCACCGGCTCGAGCCGCTGCCCGCCGAGGCCGCCACCATCTCCGGCTACCTCACCGAGCTCGCCCGGGCCGGGGCGAAGGTCGGCACTATGAGCCGGCGGCTGTCCGCGATCCGGTTCGCCCACCAGCTGCGCGACCTACCCGACCCCACCGCCGGCGCCCGGGTCGTGGCCGTCTGGGAAGGCATCCGGCGCACCCACGGCGCCCCACCGGATCAGGCCGAGCCACTCATGCCGCCCGAGCTGTTCGACGTCCTGGCCGCCTGCCCGACCACCAAGACCTGGAAGACCCCCGGCCGCCCGCCCGAATCGGACCTCGCCGGGCTGCGCGACCGCGCGCTGCTGCTGGTCGGGTTCTTCGCCGCGCTGCGTCGCTCCGAGCTGGCCTCGGTCACCGTCGAGCAGCTCACCGAACACCCCAACGGCCTCGTCCTGGCACTGCCCCGCTCCAAGACCAACCAATACGGCGACGCCGCCGAGCTGGTGGTCCTGCCCCGCGCCGGCCACCCCGAGCGCTGCCCGGTCACCACCCTGCGCGCCTGGTGCGCGGCCGCCGCAATCACCGACGGCCCGCTGCTGCGCCCGGTCAGCAAAGGCAACCGGGCCCTGGCCCGCCGGCTGCACCCCGAATCCATCAACGACCTCATCCAGACCGCGATCACCCGCGCCGGACTCGAGGCCACCGGCTACAGCGCACACAGCCTGCGCGCCGGGTTCGTCACCTACGCCCACCTGCGCGGCGCCTCCGACCGGGCCATCGCCCACCAGACCCGCCACCGCTCCCTGGCCACCGTCGGCACCTATGTCCGGATCCACGAAGCCTGGGCCGACAACGCCGCCACCCAGCTCGGGCTGTAGGGCGGCGTTGTCTTGATCTCCGCACCGTCCGCCGCGCGGTCGCCACCGCGAAGACCGCCGGCGGCGGTCACGACTCAGCTTAGTTGGTTGACGATGCTTACGGTCTCGACCGCGACGGTCGTGACTCGCCGGATGAGATCGACGATGTACTGCGGGTCGCCGTGCTCATCGCACCAGTCGTTGGGGTCGTTAACGATCCCGGAGGCTTTGTCGACCTTGCGCTGGTAGCGGTCGATGATCCAGCCCAAGGCGCTTCGGGAGCCGAGCTGGTAGCGCTCCGCGTCCTCGGGGATCCCGGTGATGGTGACCTTGGGGTTGTAGACGATCGTCGAGTGGTCGCCCTTGGTCCGCCACTTCATCTTGGTTACCCGCCAGGTCTCCCGGTCTTTCGCATCGGCCCCGGGCTTGAGCTGGACGTCCAGCGGGTACGGCTCAACCGACTCGTAGTCGACGTGCAGGTGGGCCAGTGCCCGGCCGGCGGCGGCGAGCTGCGCAAACCGCTCGCGGGTGGCTGGGGTGGGGATGCGCGGGAGCATCTTGCGCAAGTCTGCCGCGTAGGTCGCGCGGTAGTTGGGGGCAGATTCAGCCAGTGGAAGCATTCGCCTCGACGAGTTCGGTGAATAGCTCGGAGGGTTTCTTCCAGTTATGAATCTTACGGGGTCGGTCGTTGATTTCGGAAGCCACTGTGGCGAGATATTCAGGATCGGAGGTGATTG
>JAJDAQ010000176.1 GCA_029261815.1 Deltaproteobacteria bacterium | reverse complement strand
CCCTCGGCGATGAGCCGGATGGCCTCGGGGACCATCTCGCGTTCGGCTGCCTGCACGCGGGCGGAAAGCGAGGCGACGTCGTCGTCTTCTTCTACCGGGACCGCGCGCTGCAACAAGATCGGCCCGTGGTCGTACTCTTCGTCGACGAAGTGCACGGTCGCGCCTGTGATCTTGACGCCCTTCTCGAAGACGGCTTTGTAGACATGGTGTCCGTACATTCCCTGACCCGAGAAGGCCGGGATCAAGGCCGGGTGCACGTTCAGGGCCTTGCCCTCGTAGGTGCCGCGAAGTTGGAACGGGGATAGGAAGCCCAGGCACGCGACGAGGTCGACGGAATGATTTGCGAGTTCTTCGTGCAGGCGATCGTTGAAATCGTCGACGTCGGGGTACTGTTTTCGAGCAACGGCGACCGCCGGAATGCCGCGCTTCTCCGCGCGTGCGAGGCCTCCCGCGCCCGCCTTCGACGCAATGACGACCGCGACCTCGGCCGGAACCTCACCGCTCTCGATCCGGTCGAAGAGGTTCTCGAGGCTGGTCCCCTCGCCGGACAGCAGCACGCCGATGCGCAGCGGCGCAGTCATATGTCCAGCTGTTCCCGGACGCGCCGCGTCGCGGGCGACTGGTTCAGCGTGTAGAAGTGGATGCCCGCGGCACCTTGATCGATGAGTTCCTGACACTGGAGCCGGGCCCACTCGACACCGATCTCGAGCGACCGCTCGGCGTCACCGCTCGCGTCTTCGAGGGAGCTGACCAGTTCCTTCGGCGTCTCCGACCCCGGCGAGAAGCCCATCGCCCGCTTCAGGTTCTGGGCACTGACCATGGGCATGATTCCGGGGACGATCGGGACTTCGATTCCGGCGGCGCGCACCTGGTCAATGAATCGGAAGAAGTGCGTGTTGTCGAGGAAGAGCTGGGTGATGAGCAGTTCGACGCCCAGGTCGACCTTGCGCTTCAGGTTCTCGATATCGGTGGCCATGTCGGGAGCGCGATGGTGCTTCTCCGGGTAGCAGCCGCTGCCCATCGTGAAGCCGAAGTGTTCCTTCACGTGGCTCACGAGATCGCTCGCGTAGAAGAAGCCGTCGGGATCGGGTGTCCAGTCCGGGTCATCGCTGCCCGGATCACCGCCGAGCGCCATGATGTTCTGGATTCCCTCGGCTTCGAGGGCCAGCAACGCCGCGTGAAGGACCTCGCGGGGCTGGCCGGAGCAGGGAACGTGGGCCACCGCCGTGATGCCGAGTTCGCGCTCGATCCGTCCGACGAGTTCGATCATCAGCGGACGATTCTCGCCCCGCGCGTGACTCGTCATGGACACGAAGGCCGGGTCGAGTTGCTTCAGGTCTTCGATCGTGCCGAACAATTTGCGATAGCCGGCATCCGTCTTCGGAGGGAAGAACTCGAAGGAGAACACCGGGCGGTTTCCATAGAGGTCGGGGATCCGCATCCGCGAAGTCTACCGAGGGGGCAGGATTGACGCTCCCGCGACACAGGGCCAGACTCGTCCTCCGCTGAGGAGAACGCGTAGAGATGCCTATTCTGTGTACTGGTTCCGTTGCCGTCGACCACATCATGGTCCACCAGGGTCGCTTCAAGGAGGCGATCCTGCCCGAGAACCTGCACGTGTTGAATGTCGCGTTCCACGTCCCCGAGCTCGCGCGAAGCTTCGGCGGGACCGCGGCCAATATCGCATTCAACTTGAAGCAGTTGGGCGAAGAGCCGATCGTGCTCGCGACCGTGGGCGGTGATGACTTCGATCCCTACGCCGCTTGGCTTCGCCAGAACGACATCGAGACCACACATATCGTTGGACTTCCGGGCGAGTCGTCGCCTGGGGCCTACATCATCACCGACCTCGACGACAACCAGATCACGGCGTTCCATCCCGGTGCAATGGATCGCGCGCATGAAGCCCCGATCTCGCGTGTGACGTCACCGTTCTCCGTGGGTCTCGTGTCGCCGAATGGGAAGCAGGCCATGGTCGACCACGCGGCTGCGCTGAAAGCCCGCAGCGGGGTCGTTACCGTGGTCGATCCCGGTCAGGCCATCCCGCTCTTCGACGGTCCCGAGTTGTGGGCGCTGCTGGAAGGCGCGGATCTCTACGTGGTCAATGACTACGAGTGGACCTCGACGCTCGACCGGACGGGACGGAGCGCAGAGGACGTTTGCGCCGCGGTAGGTGCCGTGGTCGTGACGCTAGGCCACCAGGGGTCACGCGTATTCATCGACGGCGATTGGGCCGACATCGCGCCGGTCGTGGCCGAGAAGATCGTCGATCCGACCGGTTGCGGGGACGCCTATCGTGCGGGCTTGCTGCATGGCCTCGGCCGTGGTTTGCCGCTCGCCGAAGCGGCCCGCATCGGCAGCCTGATGGGCGCGCTGCTGGTCGAGCGGTCGGGGACCCAGAGCCTGGATCTTGGGCATGACGCCCTGCAGGCCCGCGTGGCGGCCGTCCTGCGAGGAGCGTCCGCGGGGTGACGGCGGCCGATCGCGGGAGCGCGCAGGACGTGGTCCTGCTCGTCTTTGCCCTGCTGGCGCCAGTTCCCTGGCTGGTCATGCACGGTGCTGGCGACGAAGCGTTCCCTGCCGCGGCGGTTGCCGGGGCGTCGGGACTCGCCATCCTGGGTGCCGCTTTCCTGCTCTCCTGGGCAGTCGAACTCGCTGAGCACGACATCCCGCAATCGCTCGCGCTGCTCATCCTGGCGCTCGTGAGTGTGTTGCCCGAGTACGCGGTCGATCTCGCCTTCGCCGTGAAGGCGGCGCACGACCCCGCATGGCTCCCCTACCCGATTGCGAACATGACCGGGGCCAATCGGTTGTTGATCGGCTTCGGTTGGGCTGCAGTTGTTCTCCTCGCCTGTCGGCGCGGAAAGACGACGATGCTCGCGATCCCGCAACATCATCGTCTCGAGATCCGATTCCTCTTGATCGCGACGCTCTACTCACTGTTCATTCCGCTCTCCGGGACCCTGAGCCTGTTTGATGCGGCGGTCCTTCTCAGCCTCTTCTTCTGGTACGCCTACTCAGCCGCCCAGGGGAACTCCGGAGAAGTGGATCTGGTGGGCCCCGCAATCTGGATCGACGCGCGGACGGGCAATTCCTCACGTCGCGTAGTGGTGGTGGTCGGGCTCGTCTACGCGGCTGCAGCGATCATTCAAGCGGCCGAGCCGTTCGCGAGCAGTCTCGTGGCGCTCGGGTCGGACTACGCGATCGACGAATTCATCCTGGTGCAGTGGGTCGCGCCGCTCGCGTCCGAGAGCCCCGAGTTTCTCGTCGCCCTCATGTTCGCCTGGCGCAACAAGGGGGCGCTGGGGTTGGGCGCGTTGATCTCATCCAAGGTGAACCAGTGGACGTTGTTGGTCGGAGCGCTGCCAATCGCCTATGCGATCGCACTTGGCCGCCCGGAAGGGCTGCCGCTCGACGACCGCCAGACCCAGGAATTGTGGCTGACGTCGGCCCAGTCGATGCTCGCGACGCTGCTGATCTGCAACTTCGGCTTCTCGCGGATGGAAGCGATCCTGCTGGCGGTGTTGTTCGCGATCCAGCTGGTCTTCCCGAGTGCAGAAGTGCGGATCGCGTTCGCGGCGCTCTACTTCGGCTTGGTTGCCGGCCTCCTGGCCTTCTCGCCGCATCGGCGCGCGGCGCTGATCGCGGTCCTCAAACCAGAACGCTAGGCACTCGGGGCCGCGTCGGACCACCAGGTGGCGATGCCGATATTGTCGCCCGCCGAGTTGCTTCGTTGGGCCGCGATGGCCTCCTCCGCCACCGTTCGCGCAAACGTCATGGCACGCATCGGCGCGCTCGCCTCCCGCGCGAGCGCAGCGGCACGAGCGACAGCGGCAGCAGGGTCGGCCGCGCCGATGCCGCGTTCCGACAAGCCGTCCGTCGCGACGACGACGGCTTCGACGCCGTCGAGGGGAATGACGCCGGCCCGGGTCAGCCGTGTCAGGGTTTCGGGCGATGTCGCCGCTCCGCCTAGGAACGCGGTCCGACCCGGTGTCTCGGACGGCCGCGCGATCTCTCGAACACCGTCGGCATCGACCACGAAGAGCAGGCTGTCGCCGATCGAGGCATACGCGAGCTGACCGAGCGCAGGTTGCACGAGCGCCAGGGTCAGCGTCGATGTCGACTCCACACCGCCGCGGTCCCGGGCTTCCCGCAATGCGTCCTCGTTGGCGTCGCAGAGTGCTGCGATCACGTGACGGGGCCATTGGTCCGCCTGGGTGCCGAACGCTTCGTCACACCAGTGAGCGCCCGGGTCGGCGAGGACGTGTTCTACCAGGACTTCGGAGGCCTCGAAGCCATCGTGCGCGTCGCAGACACAGAGCAGTGTTGACGCTGCGCCGACGCCGTACCCGGCAGCGTCTTCATTCGGATCTGCGTGCGCGTAGCGCTTGGGCGCTCCGCCGAGGCAGAGGGCCGCTGCAGCGGACGCCTCGCCGATGACATCGACCCAGCCCAGCGTGTGGTGGTCGCGTCCGCGGAGGAGTCCGGGCCTCACTTCGCAGGGTCGGGGAGAGAGAGCGGGTTCCCGGCCAACACCAGGTCCTCCACGATGCGGCCGCCCACCAGATGCTCCTGGATGATCCGTTCCAGGTTCTCTTCGTTGCATTTCCGATACCAGGTACCTTCGGGGTAGACCAACGCGATCGGGCCTTCGACGCAGATCCGCAGACACGCGGCCTGTGTGCGAAAGACGCCACCTTCGACATCCTGCAGTTTGAGTTGGCGCAGCCGCTTCTTGACGTACTTCCAGGAAGCGACGGCTTCCTCTTTCGGTGCGCAGTCGCCGTGGGTGCATAAGAAGATGTGGCGGGCGTACTGACCGATCTGGAGGACGTTCAGAAGTCGCTCCATCTCTTCCGGTGCAGGTTTCGGGTCGGTCGTGTCGGACATCGCGACCGAGTATATGCAACGCCGAAGTCGGCGCTTCCAGGTATGATCGCACGGTGCCCCGGACCGGACGCAGTACCCGACGAACCCCGCCCGGGGTCGACCCCGCTCTCCGCCGCGCCGTATTGCACGAAACCGGCAATCTGCTCGCTGCTGTCCGGATGTCGGCGCATTTCCTGGCCGATCCGCTTGAGGAATCCGAGCGGCGGCTGCTCGCCGAACGGCTTCAGCTCGTCACTGTTCATGCCGGCGCACTCGTCGCGCACCTGCGACCGGCCGTGTCGCCGCTGTCGGAGCGATTGGCCGAAGTCGAGGTTGGGAGCGTGCTCGCCGCCCTGGAGAATGCGCTCGTCGGGGCAGTTCCGGCCGATGGGCTTCGGGTCGCGCGCGGCCGTGGCCGCCCGGGGATCCAGGTGGATGCCGACGTGCTCCATCAGACGCTGCTGTTGCTCGTGGCCGCAATCGCTTCGGACGAGACCGTGAAGGGCCGAATCCGGGTCACGTCGAAGGCCGAGGGAGCCAGGGTGTGTGTCGCGATCGCCGACGACGGTGCGCGGATCAGTGCCCCGACATCGATCCACAGCCGGCTACAGGGCAGGGAACTCGCACTCGCCCTGGCCGAGGACGGCATCGGGCGGATCGGTGGGCGCTTGCGTGTTGCCCCGCGTCAGCGCGGAAACCAGGTAGAGGTGTGGCTTCCCGTCGCGCGAAAGCGCTCAGTCGCTAGGCGGCTTCCCGCAGCACGCGCCGGGCGCCGCCGTCCCTGATTTCGGCGCTCGGGACCTTGAGGTCCCAGACGATGCCAAACCATGACAGCGCCTTCAGGACATACCAGGTGACATCGACCTCCCACCAGTAGAATCCGTTGCGAGCGGATGCCATGTAGTAGTGGTGGTTGTTATGCCACCCCTCGCCCATGGTGAGGAGGGCGACCCACCAGTTGTTCTTGCTGGTGTCGTCGGTGTCATAGCGGCGTGTTCCCCAGACGTGCGAGGCGGAGTTGACCGAGTAGGTCGCATGCCAGAGCAGGGTCGTGGACACGGAGAAACCCCAGACGACTCCGGCCCAACCGGCGATGAAATAGCAGAGCACTGCGAGGACGAGGGGCGGTGCCCAGTGGTGCTCGTTGATCCACTGAAGCTCGGGGTACTTGGCGAAGTCCTTGATGCCCTCGACCGGTGTTCCTTCCCAACGCGAATCGAAGACCCAGCCCTGGTGGGCGTAGTAGAAGCCTTCCTTCGGCGAATGCGGGTCACCGGGTGCGTCTGTGTAGCGGTGGTGACGTCGATGCGTCCCGCACCACCAGAGGGGGCCCTTCTGGGTGGCCGAGCAACCGATCCAGGCCAACACGAACTGGAAGACGCGACTGGTCTTGTACGTCTTGTGCGCGAAGTAGCGGTGGTAGCCGCCTGTGATCCCGAGGACGCGAATCACGTAGGTCCCCGCGGCGAGAGCGAGCGCCTCGACCGGTGCGCCGACGACGAAGACCAGCAAGCAGCTGGCGTGGATGCCCCAGTAGATGGTGCGCGAGAACCATGCGGTGCGGGTCAGCCAGCCATCTTCGGTGGAGAAGTCCTGCTTGCGGCCCGCCTTCTTGGGGGCTTTGGTCTCAGCAGGAGCGATTGCGGGTTCAGCCATGAATGGGTCTCCGGGGAGCGTGCGGCGCCAACGCGTGTGGACCGCGTGCCGGGCAGGTTGACCCGTCTCTCGAACGCCCGGAACCGGCATCGTGTCAAAGTACGGTGAAAGCCCGGAACTCCCCGGAATCGCATGGAATTCTGTCGGCTCGGCTGGCGCCAGCTGGCGGCCCGGCGGGGAGCAGGCGATCCTCCGCGCCTCGCCCACTACTCCGGAGTCCCGATGGCTGCTTCCCCCAGTCAAGATGAGCCGTATGCCCTGACCGAAGACGAACGGGTCGCTTGGACGCGAGACGGGTTCTTCGTCCGCGAGGGAGCGCTCGACGACACGACGACGCAGCGGCTTCGTGCGGCGGCGGAAGCGGTCGCCCGCGCCGCGGAACTGGCATTGCCCGAGGCACAGGAGCAATACGCGATCGACGGGAATGAGTACGTCGAAGCCACGATCGCGGGCCATGAGGCCACGGTGCAGCTCGAGCATGCGCCCGAGTCGCGAACCGTTCGCGTGATCGAGCCGATGCATCCATTGGACGCGGCATTCGAAGACCTGGTCGATGACCCGCGCCTGACCGCGCCCATGCGCGGGATCATTGGCACCGAAGGCGTTGCAATCTTCACCGACAAGATGAACTTGAAGCGCCCCCGCGAGGGCTCACGCTTCCAGTGGCATCAGGACTCCCCGTACTGGACGCATTTCTGCGACCACACCGACCAGTTGCCCAATGTGATGGTCGCGCTCGATGAGGCGCACGAGGGGAATGGGTGTTTCCGTGTGATCCGCGGCAGTCACACGCGCGGTCCGCTCCCGGGTCGGGAAGGAGACGGCGTGCTCGGCCCACTCTTTACGCATCCCGATCACTTCGACGAGCGCAACCAGTTCCTGGCAGCGGTTCCGGCCGGGAGTCTCGTCTTCTTCTCGCCGCACACGGTTCACGGTTCGCTGCCGAACCTGTCCGATGAGCCGCGGCGGGCGCTGGTACTGACGTACCAGCCCGCCGGGCTCCGGATGTTCAAGGTCGATCGCGTGCGGAATGCCGGCACGTCAGCCGGCGTCCGTTAGGCGAAGTCGGCTACTCGCAGGCGAAGGGCGGGTCCGCCAGCGTCCGCACGAATGCGACGACGTCCCAGACCCCTTGCTCACCACCGAGCGCGGCGCCCCAGGGCGCCATCAACGGTGACTTTCCAGCAGCGGCGCCGCCGTCGTTGATGACGGTGAACAGGTGCTCAGTCGAGAGCGCGTTCATGTAGCCGCCGTCATCGTGGCGCGCCGGCTTCGGGTCGAGGGCCTGGCCCGCGATTCCGGATCCGTCGCCGGTCGCTCCGTGGCAACTGGCGCAGAGCATCACATACGACTTCTGGCCGGCCTCTGCGTCACCCGGGAGACAGTCCCAGGTGCCGCCGGCCATGGGTTCGGGCGCCGGTTCGGGTTCGGGCTCCGGCGTCGGCTCCGGTGCCGGCGCGGGAACCGGGGGCTTCTCTGCGGGCGGCGGCGGAGTGTCATCGCCGCCACAGGCGGCCAGTAGGGCACTCAGGGCCAGGACGGAAAACAGGCGAATCATCGACATGGTCGTTCCTTTCGGGTTCGAAGTTGGGCTGTGTTCAGCCCTGGATCCGGGCCACGGCGCGGTCGAACTCGGCACGCAGTTCTTCGTAGGTCCGGGTGACCGGGTACTGGGGAAACTCGGCGATCACATTGTCAGGCGGCGAGAAGAGGATGCCGGCATCAGCGGCGCCCAGCATCGTCGTGTCGTTATAGGAGTCGCCGGAAGCGATCGTCTGGAAGTTCAACGAGCGAAGCGCTTCGACCGCCTTCCGTTTGGGGTCCTGCTGACGCAGGTGGTAGTCGACGACAGCGCCGGAAGCATCGACCTCGAGGTCGTGGCAGAACAGGGTGGGCCACCCGAGTTGGGCCATCAGCGGCTTCGCGAACTGGTAGAACGTGTCGGACAGGATGATCACCTGCATGTCCTGGCGGAGACCGTCCACGAAGGCCGCGGCGCCATCGAGCGGGGACAAGGTGGCGATCACTTCCTGGATGTCGTCCATCCCGAGGCCTCGGTCCTTCAGGATGTCGAGGCGATACTTCATCAGCACGTCGTAGTCGGGTTCGTCCCGCGTCGTGCGCTTGAGTTCCTCGATGCCCGTGCGTTCTGCGAAATTCACCCAGATCTCGGGGATGAGGACCCCTTCGAGGTCGAGGCAGGCGACGATCATGCTTACTCCGGCGCCGGTCCGGGGAACTGGTCCCGCAGGATGCGCTTCAAGATCTTGCCGGTAGGGTTGCGCGGAATCTCGTCCACGAACTCGACGATGCGCGGTTGCTTGAATCGCGCGAGCTTTCCCTGGCACCAGTCCAGGATCGCCTCAGCCGTGACCGAACTCTCGGGCTTTCGCACCACCACCGCGGCAGCGCTTTCCCCCCAGCGATCGGAAGGTTGACCGATCACGGCGACATCGGCGATGTCTGGGTGGCCGGAAAGTGTGTTCTCGACCTCGGCCGGGTACACGTTCTCGCCGCCAGAGATGATCATGTCCTTCTTGCGGTCCTGGATGTAGACGAAACCTTCGGCGTCGATCGTGGCCATGTCGCCGGAGTGCAGCCAGCCATCGACGATCGTCTCGGCAGTCGCTTCCGGACGGTTCCAGTACTCCTTCATGATGTGCGCGCCGCGCATGACGACTTCGCCGATGTCGCCCGGAGCGACCTCCTCGCCGGCCTCGTTGACGACACGCACGTCGGTGTGGAAGAAGGCAGGGCCGGTCGAGCCGGCCTTGCGCAGGGCTTCCTCGGCGCTGATCAGGCAGGCGGGTCCGCCTGTTTCGGTCATGCCGTAGACCTGGTGGATCTCGATGCCGAGCGCCGCGTATTTCTCGATGAGGGGGACCGGTACGGGCGCGGCGCCGCTCTGGAGCCAGCGGAGCGATGAGTGGTCGTGCTCGGTGTGGTTGTCCACGGCGAGCATGAAGTTCAGCATCGCCGGAACGGCGAGGCCGCAGTGGATCTGCTCTCGTTCGATCACCGGAAAGATCTGCGCGGGATCGAATGCGCGCATGATCACGATCTTTCCACCCTTGTGTAGGACTGCCGTGAGGGGAGCCAGCGCGCCGACGTGGAAGAGAGGAAGGATCTGCAGGTAGGCGTCGTTCAGCCGGATGTCGGCCGTCATCAGGATCGTGATGCTCGAAGCCGTCATGGTGGCGTGGGTGTGGACGACGCCCTTCGGGAGGCCCGTGGTGCCTGACGTGTACATGATGAAGAGGTTGTCTTCTTCGTCGGTCTCGATCTCTGGGTAGGTGTCTGAGGCGGCCGCCTGGAGTGCATCGTAGTCTTCGGAGAACTCCGGCCCCCCGCCGCCGACCCTGATCCATGAACGAATCGGCGTGTCGCGTTCATGAAGGGCGCCGACGGTCTCGTCGAATTCGCCGTCGAATAGCATGACCGTGGCGCCGGCATCGCTGACGATGAAGTCCAGCTCGTCCGGGACCAGGCGCCAGTTGAGCGGCACCATGACCGCGCCGATTCGCGCGAGCGCATAATAGGTTTCGATGTACTCGGCCCCGTTCATCATGAGGACCGCGACGCGGTCGCCACCGGAAACGCCAAGCGTCAGCAGCGCATTCGCTGTCCGACTCGCGCGGTCGTCGAGTTCGCCGTAGGTGAAACGCCGCCCGCGTTCGACTTCGACGAGAGCCTCGCGGTCGGGGCCCAATTGCGCGCGTTTGTGGAGGAATCGCCCGAGATTGTTTTGCATGGCGCCAGGATACCGACCGTCCGGGCCGATGACCGCTGGAGTCGGTTCCGCTACACCCGGCCCCGGCAACACCCGATGGAGGTGCCATGGACTGGCTCGAAGCCGCGCTGCTCGGACTCATCCAAGGGCTGACCGAATTCCTGCCGGTCTCGAGTTCGGGGCATCTGGTGATCGCCGAGACCCTGATGGGCAACGTCGACGAGGGCATCGTCTTCGAGGTCGCCGTCCACGTCGGGACGCTGTTGGCAATTCTGGTCTACTACCGCGCACGCGTCGCGGAGCTGATCCTGGGAACGATCCGCAGGGACGCAGAGTCCCTGGCCTACGTCGGCAAGCTCGTGATCGCGACGCTGCCGGCGGTGGTCGTCGGCCTGACGGTCAAGGATCAGATCGAGGCGCTCTTCTCTCACGCCTGGATCGCTGGCGCAGCATTGCTCGTCACCGGCTGCATCCTGCTGACCACGCGAAAGACCATCGATCGGGCGACGCTGGAAGCCCCAACCTACCTCCACGCCCTGGTGATCGGGTGCGCGCAGGTGGTCGCGATCACACCCGGGATTTCGCGGAGTGGAACGACGGTGGCCGTCGGCCTGCTGCTGGGCATTCGCGCGCTGGCGGCGACCGAGTTCTCGTTCCTGATGGGCGTGGCCGCGATCGCGGGCGCTGCGGTCTTGCAGGTCCCCGAGTTGATGGAGGCCTCGAACGAATCGCTCGCAGCGTTCGCCGTTGGTGGCGCCGTCGCGGCGATTTCGGGCCTCGGCGCGATCGCGTTGTTCGTGCGACTCCTCCGCTCGCAGCGCTTCCATGTCTTTGCGTGGTACTGCTTCGCCGCGGGCGCATCCTTCCTGCTCTACCTGCAGCTTCGCTAGGCCCGAAAGCGAAAGGCCCCGGCACATTGTGCCGAGGCCTTTGCAGGTCCTTGCGAGAATCGCTCGGGCGCTAGGGCTCGAGGATCGGATGCAGGCGCTGGGCCGGCATCGTGTCCCGCAGCTTCTTCAGCGCGCGGGCCTCGAGTTGTCGAACGCGCTCTCGCGACAGTCCGAGCGATTGGCCGATCTGCTCGAGCGTGTGCTCTTCCTCGCTGCCCAGGCCGTAGCGAAGGCGCAGGATGAGCTGCTCGCGGTCGGTGAGTGCACCGATCAGGTGGCCGACGCCGGAGCGAAGTCGATCGTCGTCGATTCCGCCGTCCGGCACCGAAGAGCCGGAGTCGCCCACGAAGTCTTCGAGCTTCTTTTCGGTTCCCGCGACCGACGACTCGAGCGAGATGGCTTCCCGCGAGAGCCTGTCGAGCTGCTCAAGGGAGTCGGTGTCGGTTCCCAGCGCCGGCGCCAGTTCGGCCGGCGTGGGCTCGCGGCCGAGCTTGCCTGTCAGCTCGGCCTTGATGCGCTGGCTGCGCTGTAGCCGGTCGTGCACATGGCTGGGGAGGCGGATCGTGCGCGAGTGGTTCTGGATCGCGCGGACGAGCGCCTGACGGATCCACCAGACGGCGTAGGTCGAGAACTTGAAGCCGCGGCGATGGTCGAACTTCTCGACCGCGCGGATCAAGCCCAGGTTGCCTTCCTGGATCAGGTCCGGGAAGGACAGGCCGAGGTTCCGGTAGTCCTTCGCGATCGCGACCACGAGCTTCAGGTTGTGTTCGATGAACTGGTTCTTGACCGCGGACATGCGCTCATGCGCGCGTTCCACCGCGTCATGGCGCAGAATCATCTCGTCCTTGTCGAGACCGGTGCGCTCCTGGACCTCGGAAGCCTGATTGGAGCCGCGCCGCGCGCGCCGGTTGGCGCGGGCCAGCATGCGCGATTGCTCGCGGAGCTCTGCAAGCAGCGCCAGCGAGAGCTGTGCGTTGTGCATCTCCTTGGAGATCGACTTGTCGACCCGGACCATCTGGGAGTCCTTCGTGGCCGTGTCGAGGACGAGCTTGTCGCGTCGCGTGAGGTGCCGGCGCAGGTGATTGACGGCCGCTTCGACGCGGGCGGCAATCTCGCCGGTCTCCTCGTCCCCCTGGGACTCGGACAGCTTCGCACCAGTGTGGGACAGGGCGCGCAGGGCATCCCAGCGTTCCACCACATGGCGGGCCGAGGCCGGAATCGCGTACAGCGCATCCCTGAGCTCGGCCGTGGACGCCTCAAGCTCCTTCGCGAGGATGACTTCCTCCTCACGCTTGAGCGTTCGCGTCCCACCAATCTCCTGGAAATAGGACTCGAGCGGCCGACGGTCGCGTGCAGCGTCCAGGTCGGCCTCAGCGGGCAAGTTGGCGGCGGTCCCACGCTTTCGGGCAGGTTCGCCAGTCGTTGCCGCTCGGAACTTATCTTCCAGCTTCACGCTTTTCCTCTCGATTTGATGACCGGCCCTCGGGGGTCCGGGCTCTCGCCGGTCCCCAGCTCCCGACGTCACGGCCGCAGAAGGGAATTCTGCAGGGCGGTCTGTGGGGGGTGGGATACCGCCCGGTGCGGGCGGGTTTCCGACGAAGGGTTTCAGGCGCTTCCACCTTGCTCCGGTTCCCCGCAGGGTCCGGCTCTCGGTGGTTCAGCATCTTCTTACGGGGCTCCAGCCATTGCCAGAACTTTCTCGACTCCCGTGTCAATTTTGAGCCAGTTGATGTGAGAACCACACACTTATCGGCTCGCTGGCGTGAGATCCGTAGGAAGTCGTCAGAAAGTCACTGGCGAATGTCAGAGATCCCGCCGCAACGGAGAGGAGGCCCCCGCGGGGTTTCCGGTGTCGCGGACGCGTTCCCAGAGCCGCCCGAGGCGGTCCTGGGCCGAGGTGAGCGTCGCGTAGCTGAGCGGGATCACGAACAGCGTCCCGAACATCGCAAACAGGAGGCCGAACGCGACCGAAGCCGAGAACGGCCCATAGGTCTTCGAGGCGCCCTGGATCCCGAGCGCCATGGGCATCAGGGCCGCCACGGTGGTCACCGTCGTCAGGAACACCGGCCGGAGCCGCTGGGCTCCGGCTTGCCGAATCGCTTCGAACAGCGGCATCCCACCGCGACGGGCGCGATTGATGAAGTCGACCATCACGAGGGCGTCGTTCACCACGACGCCGGTCAGGCCAACCGACGCATACAGCAGGTTGAAGCTGATGTCGTAGCCCATCACGCCGACGCCGAAGATGATCCCGGCGAAGCCGAGGGGGATCGAGGTGATGACGATCAAGGGTTGGACGTAGCTGCCGAACAGGGCGGCCAGGATCATGTAGATCAGCAGGAGTGCGACCGGGAATGCGGCCGCCGTGTTCGCCATGGCTTCGTTCGATTCCTGGTACTCCCCTCCGTAGATGAGATCCACTTCCGGGTAACGAGCCTGGATGTCCGCGAACTGGGCCTCGAGGTCGCGGTTGACCGACACACTGGTCGCGAGCACGCCGTCGACGCCGGAGAAGACGGTGATGGTGCGTTTCCCATCGACGCGTCGGTAGGCCAGGTAGCCGCGCGCCACGTCGACGCTGGCGATGTCGCCTAGCTTCACGAGTTGACCATCCGGCGCTCGGATCTCGACTTCCAGGAGATCGTGTATGCCGTTGCGCTGGTCGGGTTCCAGAAGGACGCGGATGTCGTCGTCCTCAACGGCGCCCGGTGACCGGAACTGAGAAGCCACGATGCCATCGTTGGCGGCGCGGAGCGCGCGTCCGAGGTCATCGAACGTGATCCCGAAGGTGGCCGCGCGCTCGGAGTCCAGTTCGAGTCGGACCTCGCGGGGGCCTTCCTTCAGGTTGTCGTCGACGCCCTCGATGCCCGGAATCGTTCGTAGGTAGGCCTTGATCTCTTCGGCGATCGATCGGTTGAGCTCGAAGTCTTCGCTCTGGATTCGGACCTCGACGGGGCGCCCGACCGGCGGGCCGTTACGTTCGGCATCGGCGCGAAGTTCGACCACGTCCTCGGGATGCTCGGCGCGGAACTGCCGAAGTTCTTCCCGAACCGTGAGCAGCACTTTTTCGGGGGCGACCCGATTCGCCTCGGTATCGGCGATCTCGACGTAGGTGACCCCCAGGTTGGGCGCGTTGACGCGGTCGTAGTTGAGGTCGATGGCCAACCCGATGGTCGTGTTGAAGTCACCGACGGTGCCTTCGGGCAACGATTGCAGGCGCTCTTCCAGTCTCGCGACGACTTCGGTCGTCTTCTCGAGGCTGTAGCTCGGCGGTGTCTCGAGGTTGATGGTGAAGTTCGAGTATTCCCCAGGCCAGAGTTCGAACTGGAGGTGACCGAAACCCGCAGCCGCTGCGACCAGGGCTGACACGAACAGCACGTTGAATGCGAAGCGGTGCTTGATCACCCGATCGAGGACCGCGAGGTAACGCCTGCGCAACGAATCAAAACCGCGGTCGACGCCGGCGTGCATGCGATCGAGTGTGCGGCTGAACAGGTTCTTCCGGCCGGCTTCCGCGGCTTTCTGCGCAGCGGACCGACGACTCCCGAAGTCCAGGTAGTGCGCCGGGAGGATGACCAGGCACTCGAAGAGCGAGGCCAGCAGGCAGACGACGACGGCCTTGGGCAGGACCGACAGGAATTTCCCAGCGGTGCCTTCGATCAGGAGCAGCGGCAGGAACGCGGCAACCGACGTCGAGACCGCAGCAATCACGGGCCACATCACTTCAGACGTTCCCTGGATCACGGCCTCGCGGATCTCGAGGCCTTCTTCGATCTTTCGATAGATGTTCTCGAGCACGATGATGGCGTCATCGACGAGCATCCCCGACACCAGCAGCATGCCCGTCAGCGTTGAGGAGTTGATGCTGATGTCGAGCAGCGGAAAGAAGATGATCGCCGTGAGGAATGCGAACGGGATGGCGATGATCGTGAGCAGTGAGTTACGAAAGCCGATCGTGAACCAGAGCAGCGCGAGGACGAACCCGGCGCCCATGACGAGGTTGTCGACGAGCACGTCGATTCGGGGCGTGACGAACTCGGCCGTGTCGAGCGTCTTGACCAGGGAAACCCCTGGAGGCGAGAGCGCCGTGAACTCCGCGAGCCACGTATCGATTCGGGCGACGACCTCGCGGACATCGGCTTCGTCCTTCTTCGTGACCGCGAGCACGGCGGCCGGCTGGCCGTTGTAGCGCGAGAGGTACTGCCGTTTTTCGAGGCCGCGTTCGATACGCGCGACATCGCGGAGCAGCACGCGGCGGCCACCCGGGTCCTCCCGGACGGCCGTTCCGAGGATCTCTTCAACGTCGATGTAGTCGCCGGTCGCCCGCAGGGTCGCCTCGCCGGATTCCTGTTGGAACGTGCCGGCCGGGAGGTTCTGGTTCTGGCGACGCACACGCTCGGCGACGTCGGACACCGTGAGCCCGTAGGCCGAGGCGCGGGCGCGATCGACCACGACGCGCACTTCGCGGTCCTGCAATCCGCGAACGCTGACACCGCTGACGCCTGGAAGCTCGCGCATGCGGGAGGCCGCTTCCTGCGCGATGTCGCGAATCGCCAGCTCTCCAACGCCGGCTTCGTCCGTCACCGAGATCATGACGACCGGCCGGAACTCGCTCGACTTCGCCTCGTTCAGGACCGGCTCTTCGGCATCGGGAGGAAGGTCGGTGACACGGTCAAGCGCTCCGCGCGTTTCGTTGACGACGGCCTGGAACTCGGCCGCGTCGAGCGTTTCATCGAACTCGATGTTGATCGACGAGCTGTTGGCCTGGGAGGCGGACCGCATCTGATCGATGTCAGAGACGTTCTGCAGTTCCTCTTCCAGCTTGGTGGTGACGAGGCGCTCGACCTCGTCAGCCGACGCTCCGGGCCAGAGCGTGAAGATGTTGACCTCGTTCAGGGTGACATCGTGGAAGTACTCGACCTCGGTCAGTTGCAGGGCGCCGTAGCCGCCGACCATGCAAACGACGAAGAGCACGTTGACGAGGACGGTCTGACGGACGCTGAACTCGGCGATCTTGCTCATGCGCCCGCCTCGGCGAGGATCGCGACCGGATCCCCGGTGCGGAGCCGCCCTGGGTTGTCGGTGACGACCCAGGCTCCAGAGTCGATGCCGTCGGTCACCTCGATCCAGTCGGGTCGGAAGGGAACGGGTCGCGTCTGCACCCGTATGCGTTCGGCGTTGCCGCCGCCGGCACCCACCCGGTTGATGACGACGACGTAGTCGATCTCGAATTCCCGCACGACTGCTCGGGTGGGAACGCGGAGTGCTTTGCGGCTGCCGATGCCGAGTTCGGCCCGCGCGAGCATCCCGGGGAGGATCCTTCCGCCGGCATTGTCGAGGGCGATCACCACGGGGTAACGCTGGGTGTCGGAGTCGGGCGCCTGGCCGACGCGGACGACCGTGCCCGCGAAGAGGTCGTTGCCGAGGGGGTCGATACGAACACGCGCCGCATCGCCGGTGGAGATCGCGCCGACCTGTCGATCGCTCACCGCAACCTCGAGTTCGAGCGTGCTTACGTCGAGGATTTCCGCGATCCGCGTGCCTGGTGCGACGTAAGCGCCGGGGTCGAGGTCGAGGCGGTTGACCACACCGTCGAATGGTGCGCGGATGCGACTCTGATCCAGGCGCTTGCGGGCCTCCAGGAGCGCCGCGTACGCGCTCCGCTCCTGGGCCCGCGCCCGGTCTCTCTCGGCCTCGCTCGATACCGAACGGCGTCCGAGCGTCTCCTGTCGCGCGAGATCCAACTCGGCCAGCTTGTGATTGGCTTCCGCCCGGATCACGTCCGCTCGGGGCAGGGCGGGGTCGAGTTGAATGAGCACGGCGCCGCTGACGACGGACGAGTGTTCCTGAGCCTCGATGGCAACGACGCGGCCGGCGATCTCGGCGGCGACCCAGGTCTTGCGAATGGGCTCGAGCAACCCCGACAACTCGATCCAGTCGGAGGCCTCGTCGACCGCGACCTGCTGCACAACGATCTCGGGGATCGCCTGCGCGCTGGCGTCCTGGGCACTTCCGTTTTCGGAGGCTTCGGCGAGCCGATCCGCGCGAGCGCGCTCCTTGACCGCGCCGTCGGAGGTGTAGAAACCGATATAGGAGAGGACGAGCACAACGAGAGCGACGCCGAGCACGAGCAACGGCGTGCCGCGATCGCGGAGAGGGGGCACTGGTGGGAACTCCGGTTCCGGGGCGCGAAACTGTGCCCGGATCCTACACCCTAACCGCCCGACTGGAAGCGACGAGTCACGACGCGGAGGATGCCGGCAGGGCATTGCGCATCAGCGCGACCACCGCGTCGATGATGGCGGGGTCGTCCGGGAAAGCCGGATCGCGCCGATACGCGCGACCGCTGTAGTCGCTCTGGAGTTGGCAAAGGACGTCGGCGGGGGCGGCGACATCGAGTTCGGCCCGCAATTCACCGGCAGCGACACCTCGGGAGAGGATCCCGGCCACGAGGTCCCGATGCGGCTGGACGCGGTCGCGGCTGGCGCTGCCGACCCGCGCGAGTTGCAGCGTCGGGTCGTCGCGAAGCAGAGCCGGCAACAACGGGTGGGCGCGGCAGAACTCCACCGATCTCCGGAACATGCCTTCCAGGGCATCTGTCGCGCTCTGGTTGGCGTCTCGAGGGACCATCTCCCGGACCCAGTCGCGGATGACTTCTTCGAGCACGACCTCGAACAGGTGCTCCTTGTTCCGGAAGAAGCGGTAGAGGAGACCGTTCGAGACGCCGGCGCGGTCGGCGATGCGCCCGATTGTGGCGCCCGCGAAGCCGGACTCGCCAAAGCAGGCCCGCGCTGCATCGAGAATGCTGCGCCGGCGGCGTTCGCTGGCTTCCTGGCGCGGGGTGTCCGACGCATCGGGGGACGGGCGGATGGGCGTCGCGCTCATGGTGAAGAAAATCTACTCGATATTCATTGAATATTCGATACGAATTGTTCATTATCACGGAGCAGCGCGGGGATCTGGCCGGCTCGCAGGGAAACGATTTCCCTGGCATCCGGAGGACCCCGACGCTTGCGCCCAAGGAGACCCCCGATGGCCGATCTCGGATTTCGCGCGTTCGACGCGGACCACCACTACTACGAGCACGAGGAAGCATTCACCCGCCACATCGATCCGCGCATGAAGAAGCGCTGCATGGATTGGGCGCTCGTGAATGGCCGCCAGCGTTTGCTGGTCGGCGGAAAGATCAACCGGTTCATTCCGAACCCGACGTTCGATCCCGTCGCACGGCCGGGCATCCTCGACGAGTATTTCCGCGGCAGGAACCCGGACGCCAAGGACATCCGCGAGCTCTTCGGGGAGCTCGATCCGATCCAGGCCGAATACCGGGACCGCGATGCGCGCATCAAGTTGCTCGATACCCAGAACCTCGAAGGCGCCTACTTCTTCCCGACGTTGGGTGTCGGCATGGAGGAGAGCCTCAAGGGCGACCCCGAGGCTTGTATCGCCGCGTTCCAGGCATTCAATCGCTGGATCGACGACGACTGGGGCTTCGCATATCAGGACCGCATCTATGCGGCGCCGTATATCTGCTTGATGGACGAGCACGCGGCCGTTGCCGAACTCGAATGGGCCCTCGAGAAGGGCGCACGCCTGGTCTGCATGCGTGCCGGACCGATCGCGCACCCGTCGGGGAGCTGTTCGCCCGGCGACAAGCGCTTCGACCCGTTCTGGGCCCGCGTGGCCGAAGCCGGCATCACCGTCACCTATCACTCGGGCGACGCCGGATACCAGAAGTTTGCCGACCAGTGGGGCGTCGGCGGTGAGTTCCAGGCCTTCGAGTACGACTCGCTCCAGATGTGTCTGTCTCCCGCACCGATTCGCGACACCATGGCGGCCCTGATCTGCCACGGGGTGTTCGAGCGGCATCCGCAGCTGCGCGTGGCCACGATCGAGAGCGGCAGTTCGTGGGTCGGACCGCTGCTGTCCTCGCTGAAGAAGACCTACGGCCAGATGCCCACCAGCTTCGGGCGCGATCCGGTGGAGCAGGTCCGGGAACACATCTGGGTGTCTCCCTACTACGAAGACGATCTATCCCAGCTCAAGACCGACATTGGCGCGGAACACATCCTGTTCGGTTCGGACTATCCGCACGCGGAGGGTCTGGCGGAGCCGACCGAGTTCATTCATGACCTGGTCGGCTACGACGACGCCGAGATCCGGCTGGTGATGCGAGAAAACGCACTCGGACTCTTGCGCTAACGCGGGCGCTCCGGCCGCGCGTTCGGCATGATCGCTCCCCGCCCGACGGCGGAGGAGATGAGATCGCGATGGCGTACGAAGCGGAACTGACGGCGGGACTCGAAGCGGTGCGCGCGGCCGCGCGGGTGTGCCGCTCGGTACAGCAGCGGTTGGTCACGGCCGAGACGCTCGAAAAGAAGGACAAGAGCCCGGTGACGGTCGCCGACTTCGCGAGCCAGGCGATCGTCTGTCAGCGGCTCGAAGCGGCGTTCGGCGGCGACCCGCTGGTTGGCGAAGAAGGCTCGGCCGAGTTGCGCGAGGGCGGCCAGGTCGAACTGCGCGATGCCGTCGTACGCGAGGTTGCGGGCGAAGTTGAGGGGGCACCGGGAGCGGAGTCCGTCCTCGATTGGATCGATCGCGGTGCCGCCGAGGGTTCGACCGCGCGCTATTGGACGCTCGACCCGATCGATGGCACCAAGGGATTCCTGCGAGGCGAGCAGTACGCGGTCGCGCTTGGCCTGCTCGAAGACGGGGAAGTCAAGGTCGGCATCCTCGGCTGCCCGAATCTGCCGGACGGTCAGGGTGGGACGGGCGCACTGTTTGCCGCAGTTCGCGGCGGAGGAGCCCGCCTCTACTCGATGTGGGATGGCGGCGACACCGGCGGTGCTGCGATCCGCGTTTCTGATATCACGGACACGAAAGAGGCGCGCTTCTGCGAGAGCGTCGAGTCGGGCCACTCGAACCAGGGCGAGGCCGCCGAGATCGCGAAGCAGCTCGGGATCACCCAGGAGCCGTTCCGGATCGACAGCCAATGCAAGTATGCGTCAGTGGCACGCGGCGACGCGTCCATCTATCTGCGCATGCCGACGCGAGCCGACTATCGCGAGAAGATCTGGGACCACGCCGGCGGCATGATCGTCGTCGAGGAGGCCGGCGGTCGCGTGACCGACGTCAACGGCAACGACCTCGACTTCAGCCACGGCCGTACCCTCGACGAGAACCGCGGAATCGTGGCGACCTGCGGTCCAGTTCACGACCGCGTGATCGATGTGGTGCGAGCGGTGCGCGGCGCTTAGTCGCGGCGGCGCTCCCGCGCTCTTCTCGATCGCCGGCTAGAGGCCCCAGACCATCGGCAGAACCGTCAGTGCCACCGCGCCCGCAATCAGGTCGAGCGGGAGGCCGACGCGCACGAAGTCTCCGAAGCGATAGCCACCTGGGCCGTAGACGATCAGGTGTGCCTGGTACGTCACCGGGTTGGCGAACGCGCACGTCGCACCGATCGCGACCGTCAGCACGAAGGTGCGCGGATCGGCACCGATCTCGGTTGCGGTGGCCAGCGCGATGGGCACCATGATCGCGGCTGAGGCGTTGTGGTGGAGGAGCTCCGAGAGGAGCACGGTGGTCGCGTAGATGGCCGCGAGGGTTGCGAGCGGCCCCAGGCCGCCTGCTGTTGCCACCAGGCCTCCGGCTACGAAGTCGGCGGCCCCGGTCTTTTGCATGGCGAGCGCAATTCCGAAACCGGCGCCGATGACCACGAGAACGGACCACGCCACGGACTGGCGTGCCATCGAGCCGTTGATGCAACGCGTGGCGACGAGGGCGCCGGCCGCCAGGAAAGCCGCGATCGAGATCGGCAGCAGGCCGAGTGCGGCCACGACCACCATCGCGAGCAGGATCGCGACCGCGATCCCACCCTTTTCCGTCCGCGGGCCAGCACCCGAGCCCAGTTCGCTGACGAGATAGAAGTCCGGGCTGTTGCGGTGCGCGCGAAGGAAGCCCGGGGCCGTCTGCAAGAGCAGCGTGTCGCCCGGCCGCAACACGATCTCGCCGATCTTGCCGCTCACGCGCTCGCCATTGCGGTGGACGGCGACGACGGCTGCGTCGTAGGTCGTCCGGAATGCGGCGTCGCGAATGCTGCGGCCGATCAGCGGGGAGGAACTCGAAACCACCGCCTCCATCAGCCGGCGCTCGGGGTCGTTGTCGATGGCACCCGGTTCGTCCGCATCGGGAACCAGGCCCGGAATCCGCTGCAGGTCCACGATCGTGGCCACGACGCCGGCAAACACCAGGCGGTCGCCAGACTCGATCACGTGGTCAGGACCGACCGGTGTGATCGTCTGGCCGCCCCGGTCGATCTCGACAAGGAACAAGCCCTGGAGCTGGCGCAGGCCAGCCTCTTCGACGCTCTGGCCGATCAGCCGGCAGCCCGGATCGACCCGCATGGCGGCGGTGTATTCGCGCCGCCGGTCGCCGAGTTCGTCGCCGGCCTCGCGGCGCGAAGGGATCCAACGCGGCGCTACGAAGATGATGTAGAGCAGGCCAACGACTGCGATCGGAAGGCCGATGGGGAGCAGCTCGAAGAACCCCATCGGGGCCATGCCGTTTTCGACGAGGAGGCCGGCCACCATCAGGTTGACGCTCGTGCCGATCACGGTGAGCACCGAGCCCAGAACCGTCGAATACGAGAGTGGGATCAAGAAGCGCGAGGCCGAGCGCCCGTTCCGGTCGGCCCAGTCGATGACGACCGGGGTCATCATCGCCACGATCGGGGCGTTGTTGAGGAACGCCGAGAACAACGCCATCGGCGGACACATCCGGATCAACACGCCGGTCGCGTTCCGTGCGCCACCGAAGAGCCGCAGTGCGAAGGCTTCGAGGAGCCCGGTTTCCCGCAGTCCGGCGGAGACGATGAAGAGGGCGCCGATGGACGCCACGGCCGGGTTTGCGAAGCCCGCAAACGTCTCGGCCGGCGTCAGGATTCCGGGCGCCGCGAGCGCGAACAGACCGGCCATCATGATGAGATCTGGGCCCGCGATCTCGCGCGCGAGCGCGATGATCATCAGGGCCACGATGGCCAGGGTGTACCAGCCTTCGGGTTCCATGACGCGGCGACCATACCGGTCGCCGAAGGGATCCGCGAGAATGCGCGCATGGGCACCGCACCGGCCGCAGGCTTCTCCGAACGGGAGTTCTATCTCCGCGAGTTTCGGGGTCGCACACTGTTGTTGGTCCACGAGAAGGGTGACGTCGCATTGGTGGCTGGGGTGCTCGATGCACTTGCGGCCGGAGGCGGCCGCGCCGTGGTGGCCTCGCCAGATGAGACGGTCCTCCGCGGGCTCGGCGCGATGGCCCTGGTCGATCCGGCGGATCCCCGGCTGGAGGGCGAGGCGTGGCGGGCCTTGTCGGCGGCCTCGCGCATTGGCGTACTGCTTCCCAAGGACGGTCTGGCCGCTGCGGTTCGCGCCGTGGCGACACGGCTCGGCGTGTTCAAGCTCGTGTGGCTCGACGATGGCGGTGGCCTACGGACCGTCGGTGGTCGCCGCGAGGCGTTCGTCCACGGTGAAGAACTCGCGGCGTTCGTTCGTGCGCCGGCCGAGCATCTGGCCACGCAGGACCGGCTGGCGCTTTGGCGCGAAGTCAGTGCGATGCTCGAAGCCGGGGTTCCGGCCGTCAATGTGTGCGCGCCGACAGGACTCGACGCCGAACTCTTCACGTATGCCGGGGTGGGCACGCTCTTCACCCGGGACCGCTACATCCGCGTCCGTCGGCTGACGATCGACGATTTCGATGCAGCCTCCGACCTGATCACGCGGGGTGTCTCCGAGGGATACCTGGCGCCCCGGACATCGGCGCAGATCGACCAGGTGCTGGCAGGTGGTTTCGGCGCCTTCGTCGAGGATCGACACCTGGCCGGCCTCGGCTCCCTGTTGCCGCTCGGGCCGGAGGCGGGCGAAGTGTCTTGCCTCTACACCCTCACACGTTTCCTGGGCGAAGGGATCGGACCCTACCTGGTGGACTTCGCTTGCGAGCGCGCCCACGCGATCGGGTACCAGGCGGTCTTTGCCTGCACCACGAGCGACCGCGTCAGCGCGTTCTTCGCGCGAAACGGTTTCGCGCCCGTGGCGCGCGAGGAACTGCCGGCTGCCAAGTGGGACGGGTATGACCCCGACCGCCGTCGTCTCGTGCAATGCCACCGGCGCTCGATCCCGGGCTAACAAGCCCTATCCTCGTCCACGGTCGGAGGTGGACGGAGGGCCGCCGGTGGGCGGGATCGTCCACGGGAGGAAAGTCCGGGCACCACAGGGCAGGGAGGTCGTTAACGGCGACCCGGGGCAACCCGAGGGAAAGTGCCGCAGAAACGATACCGCCGATGTTCGTTGAGGCCGGGCGCCCTGAGAGGGGCAAGCGGCGGAGAGCAGGTAAGGGTGAAATCGTGGGGTAAGAGCCCACGCGCGACAGCCGGGTGACCGGCGGCGGGGCAAACCCCTCCTGGTGCAAGCGTGAATAGGGACGTCCAATGGGGTGACCCGCCTCGGGATCTTCGGGTCCGGGCGTCCGGGTGAGCGTGCTCGAGCCCGCTGGCAACAGCGGGCCTAGAGGAATGGTCCTCACCCTCGACGGAAGCGATTCCCCGAGGGAACAGAACCCGGCTTACAGTCCACCTCCGACCTCTTTTCTCGAATCGGGCCGCGCAGCGGCCCTGCCGTGGCCTCCTCGAACCCCCAGTCCTACAAACTCAACCTGACTCCCAGTCTCCCCTTGGAACCCGATTGAGTATCTGATAGATACTCCCCTCAATGCCCCGGGAGAACTCGACTTCCCTGGAGGCGACGCGTTCCGCCGCCATCCCCCGTCCCGGCGAGGTCTTTGACCCCGTCGCACGGGCACTCGATTGGCTCGGCGACAAATGGTCGCTCGTGATCGTGCGCCATCTGCTGGCAGGGCCGCAGGGTTTCCAGCAACTCCGCCAGCGCACGGGCATCGCGCCGCGCGTGTTGTCGGGTCGCTTGAAGCAGCTGACCGACGCCGGCTTCGTCGAGACCGTCGAAGGCGAGGGCGCACGTCCTCGCTATGCGGCGACCGCGAACGGGCGCGATCTGGAGCCGATCATCGCGGCCGTGGCGCGCTGGTACGTGCACCATGCAATCGCAGAACTCGGCCTGGATATGCGGCGCTTCGACGAGACGTCGCCGATCTCGATCCTCGAATCACTGCCTTTCTTGTTGCGCGAAGAGCGCGCCGCGGATGCACAGCTCACCTTCGAGATCCGTCTCGAAGGCGACGGTGGCGGCGTCTGGGCGGTGACGATCGACCGCGGCAGTTGTCGCGTCGAGGCCGGTTTCGCCGCCAATGCCGACGTGCGCTACACGGCTGACGCCCGGATCTGGTGTGGCGTCGCGCTCGGTCTCGTCGACGCCCGCGATGCAACGAAACGCGGTCTGCTCACGAAAGAGGGCGGCCGCGAAGCGATGGACCATTACTTCCACCAGGTGGCGCATCTCGGAAGGGATGCGTTGACCCCAGAGGATGGCTGAGCCACCGCGCGTTGCGGCCACTCGGCTTTCCTGCCCCTAACAAGGAGAACTCCATGATCTCATTCGGCTTGACCGAAGAGCAAGAGGTCGTCCGCGAGGCGATGCGGGAATTCGCGGTCGATATCTTCCGCGAAGCCGCCCGCGATGCGGACGAAGAGAGTGCGTTGCCCGCGGACGTGCTGAATACCGTCTGGGAACTCGGTCTGACGAGTACGCAGCTTCCCGAATCCGTCGGTGGAGGGGGCGAAGCCCGCTCTCCGATCACCAACGCAATCATTCTCGAAGAACTGGCGTTCGGCGACCCGGCGATGGCGATCGCGGCGACCGCGCCTTCGCTCTTCGCCTTCGCGATCAACGACTTTGGGACCGACGATCAGAAGCAGGCGCATCTGCCGCGCTTCTGCGGCGACAAGTTCGCGGCCGCCACTGTGGCCGTTGCGGAACCGTCGCCGGTTTTCGACGTCGCGAACCTGCAGACGACGGCGCAGGCCAAGGGTGACGGCTTCGTGCTGTCGGGCCGCAAGCACTTCGTTGTGCTCGGCGACCGTGCGGAGCAGTTCCTGGTCCTCGCCCGCACCGAACAGGCGACCGGAACCGGGCTCGACGCGATCGACGCGTTCATCGTCCCGCGCGACGCTGCAGGCCTGACGATTTCCGAGGTCGAGAAGAACCTCGGCATGAAGGCACTGCCGACGGTGGCGCTCACGCTCGAACAGGTCGAACTCCCGGCAGAAGCCCGCTTGGGCGGATCCGACGGGATTGACGGAGCACGACTCATCGCCCAGATGCGAACGGCTTCGGCCGCGCTTCGCGTGGGTGTCTCCCGCGCGGTCAAGGAATACGCCATTCCGTATGCCAAGGATCGGCACGCATTCGGTGAAGCGATTGCGCAGAAGCAGGCCATCGCGTTCACACTCTCCGACATGGAGATCGAAGTGAACAGCATGCGGTGGCTGACGTGGAAGGCCGCAGCCGCGCTCGAGTCGCTCGAAGACGCGACCCAGCCGGCGCTATTCGCATCCACCTACACCGCGCGCGAGTGCATGAAGATTGCCGACAACGGCCTTCAGGTCCTCGGAGGACACGGCTTCATCCGGGAACACCCGGTGGAGCTCTGGTACCGCGCCGCACGAACCCTCACGGTGCTCGACGCCGTGGCCGCAGTCTAAGGAGAAGAACGACATGATCGACTTCAACCTTTCCGATAACGACAAGAAGATGCTCGACTACGTGCGCACCGAGGCGCTCGTGGCCCGAAAGTACGCGCGCTACTACGACGAGAACGAAGCCGAGTTCCCGCCGGAAGCGCTCGACGAAGCGGACGACTACCCGGGCGCCTGGTCGATGATGGCCGGCCGCACGTCGGAAGACTCGGGCCAGAGCGTGATCGGCATGCTGATCACGATGGCCGAGAACTGGGGCGACTACTCCGTTCGCATGCGCAAGGGACGGGGCGTCGGCCTCGGCAACGCCGCCCTCGGCGCCTCGGGCACCGAAGAGCAGCGTACGAAGTGGGGCGGTCTGCTGCTCTCGATGGCGATTACCGAGCCTGGTTGCGGCTCGGATCCGTCGCTCGTGCAAACGACGGCCGTCCTCGACGAAGAAACCAACGAATGGGTGCTGAACGGCGAGAAGATCTTCGTCACCACGGGTTGCCGCAGCGACGGCGTCGTCATGTGGGCCACGCTCGATCGCAGTGCCGGCCGCGCTGGCATCAAGTCATTCCTCGTCGAGAAGGGCGCGCCCGGCTTCCAGGTCTCCCACAAGGAGAAGAAGCTCGGCATTCGCGCAGATGACACCGCGACGTACGTCTTTACGGACTGCCGGATTCCGCGAGAGAACCTGCTTGGCGGCAAGGAAGAGATTCCGAAGGCCGGCTCGGGCGGTTTCCGCGGCGTCATGAAGACGTTCAACATGACGCGACCGATGACGGCCGCGTTCGGGCTGGGCATGTCGAAGGCAAGCCTCGACTTCACTCGCGAGCAGCTGGAAGGCGCTGGCATCGACCTCTCCTATGGAGCCGACGTCCATGGTCTCTCCGCAGCTGCGGCGAAGTTCCAGTCGCTCGAAGCGCTGCAGGAGGCCGCCGAACTGACGGTGCTCCACGCGGCCTACCTGTCCGACCAGGGAGAGCCGAACAACCTGGAGGCCTCGATCTCGAAGGCCAAGGGCGGTTCCGCGGTGCGCACCATTACCCAGGGCTGCATCGAGTTGCTCGGGCCGATGGGCGCGAGCCGCGAGCACCTGCTCGAGAAGTGGTTCCGCGACGTACGGATCACGGACATCTACGAAGGCACGGGCCAGATCCAGAACCTGATCATCGCCCGCACGATCCTCGAGTACGACCGCAGCCAACTGAGCTAGCCGCGGTCTGCGCCAGGCAAACGCAAGGGCGGGCCGTCGCGGAAACGTGGCGGCCCGCTTCTTGTTCTGGCGCGGTCCGATAGAGTACGGCCATGCGCGCAGTCGTCATCGAGAACCAGGGCCCGGAATCCACTCTGACCGTCGGCGAGGTCGAAGCGCCGTCGCTTGGAGCCGATGACGTGCGGATCGCCACGCGTGCATTCGCGATCAATCGTGGCGACCTGATGCAGCGCAAGGGCATGTATCCGCCGCCGCCCGGAGCGTCGACGGTGATGGGCCTCGAATGCGCGGGCGAAGTTACCGAGGTGGGCGCCGACGTACAGGGCTGGTCGGTCGGAGACCGGGCCATGGCACTGCTCGCGGGCGGAGGTTATGCGGAGGAAGCGGTCGTGCACGCAGGGTCGGTGATGCGCGTTCCGGACGGAATGAGCTGGACGGATGCGGCGGCGATACCCGAGGTCTTCCTGACCGTACACCTGACAGTGTTCCAGCTGGCCGCGTTTCCGGACGGCGGCACTTTGCTCGTCCACGGGGGCGGCAGCGGGATCGGGACGGCGGCCATGCAGATGGTCAAGGAAGTCGGTGGGCGAGTGATCACGACCGCCGGCAGCGACGAGAAGTGCGCTCAGTGCCGCGAACTCGGTGCCGACGTCGCCGTCAACTACAAGGAAGCATCGTTCGCGGAGGCGGTGGCCGAGGCGACGTCGGGGGAGGGCGTCGACGTCGTGTTGGATCACATCGGGGGCGCCTACCTCGATGACAACCTCAAGTCGCTCCGCGTCGGCGGGCGACTCGTCCTGATCGGGCTCATGGGCGGCGCTCGCGCCGAGATCTCCCTCGCGACCGTGATGCTGAAGCGTCTCCAGGTAATCGGTTCGACACTGCGTGCGCGTCCGCATCACGAGAAGACGGCCATCGTCACGGACTTCCAAGCTCGCTTCGGGGACGCACTTCGTGCCGGGCGCCTCCGGCCCATCGTCGATCGCGTCCTGCCGATGGCCGAGATCGAAGCCGCGCACGCGGCGATGGAGGCGAGCACGCACTTCGGCAAGATCGTCCTCACGATATGACCGGCGCGGTGAGAGATGCGCTCCCTGAGGCGGTGTCGACCTGTCCGCACTTCGAGGCCGGCGAGGAGCACTATGTGCTTGGCGAAGCGGAACTCGGAAGGTCGAAACTTGCCTGCCGGTCATGCGCGTTTCGGTACCGACCCGTCCTCATGCGTTCGCTTCGCGTCGCCCTTGTCGTGGGCACGTTCCTGGTCCTGCTGAACCAGAGCGACAAGCTCTTCGGGGCCGAACCCTTGCCGGCAGATTTCTGGTGGCGGATTCCCCTGACATACTGCGTGCCATTCGCGGTCGCGACCTACGGTGCGCTCTCGAATGCGCGCCGAGTGCCCGGGAACTGAGCCCGGAGGCCGCGTCAGGCCTTTCGGCAGGGCCGTGTTCCGCTAGCCTCGGCGCCCGCAATGACCCCGACGAGGAGAATCCCGTGGCCACCGAGCGCACCCTGTCCATCATCAAGCCCGACGCTGTCGAGAAGGGCGCCACCGGCGACATCCTTCGCCGTTTCGAAGAAGCCGGTTTGCAGATCATCGCGATGAAGAAGCTGCATCTCAGCGAGGACCTCGCGAAGGGCTTCTACGCCGTCCACAAGGAGCGCCCGTTCTACGGTGAACTCGTTGCGTTCATGACGTCGGGTCCGGTCGTGATCAGCGTGCTCGAGGGCGAAGGCGCCATCGCCAAGAACCGCGAGCTGATGGGGCCGACCAACTCGACCGAGGCACCGGCCGGCACGATCCGCGGCGACCATGGCACCGACATCGAACGCAACGCGGCCCACGGCAGCGACGCGCCCGAGACGGCCAAGGTCGAGATCTCGTACTTCTTCAATGCCTCCGAGATCGTCGCCCCGTGTGAGGCGCTCTAGGCGCCGGGCGCGGCGCAGAACGCGAACCTGGCGCCGAACGCGAACCTTCGGTTCGCGTACTTCGGCGGGGTCGAGAACGCTCGTGGCACGCCGGCGGGCTGGGGGTTCCTCACGGTAGAGGGATCGTGCGGCGCACGGTTTGCCTGTCGTTCTCTCCGGGGGCGGGGCAGGGGCGTGATCTTCGTCACGGTTGGGGCGATCGGACCTCGCTAAATCTCAAGTCGCACGCGCTGTAGCCGAAAAGAAAACAACGCCGACCCTGTCGGTCCACCGCGTTCTGGGGGGAACACCGTGGCAAGAGCCATCCGAAGCGCCGTTCAAAGTCAGCCGCTCTGGCTCACCGTTGCGTTCGTCAGCGTGCTGATCTTGATGGTTCACGGCCAAGCCTAGGCGCCGAACGCGGCGCCGAACGCGAGCCTGCGGCTCGCGTACTTCGGCGGGGTCGCGAACCCGCGCGGCCTGGGTGCACGCGCGGTGATCGGGGCCAGGCAGCGCCTTGCGAGAGTGCGACGCGTTCCTGGGGTTCGCTCCTGGCGCCGGACGGAAGCGTGCGGCTCGCGTACTTCGGCGCGGTCGCGCTAGTTGCCGGTGAACTTGGGCGTTCGCTTCTCTCGGACCGCGGACAGGCCTTCGGCGAGGTCGGACGTTTCGTAGTTGAGCGATTGCTCGTGGGCTTCGGTGTCGAGTTGCTCGTCGAGGGTCCGCTTGTCCGATCCGGACAGGCTGCGCTTCGAGCCCCGGATTGCCTGCGGCGCGCCTTCGGCGATCAGCGATGCCGTGGCGAGCGCGTCCTCGAGAACGGTGTCGCGGGGCACCGCCCGGTTGGCGAGGCCGATGCGCGCGGCTTCGTCGCCGTCGACGAGCTTGCCCGTGTAGAGGAGTTCGGCGGCGTGTGCAGGACCGACCAGCCGCGGAAGGGTCCAAGTGGCCGCCATGCCCGGGTGGATGCCGAGACGGTTGAAGTTGAGGCCCACCTTGGCCTCCTTGGCCACGATGCGGAAGTCGCAACCCAGAGAGACACAACATCCAGCGCCGACCGCCGCGCCGTTGATGGCCGCGATCGTGGGTACGGGAAGGTCTCGGACCGAAAGGTACATCCGGTAGAAGCGCCCCATGAAGTCGCGGTTGTTCGCGCGCGTCGGTCCGCCCGCATCCGCTCGGCCGGCTTCGTTCATGCGCACGAGCATGTCGAGATCTCCGCCTGCGGAGAAGGCGCGTCCGGCGCCCGTGAGCACGACCGCTCGGACATCGGAGTCGTCCCGCAACGCGGCGACGGCGTCCTGGATCGCCTGGCCCATCGCTTCCGACATGGCATTGAGGCGGTCCGGGTCGTTGAAGGTGAGGACGGCGACGCCGTCTTCGCGGCGTTCCTGCAGGACGAGTTCGTTCGACATGGTCGGCGAGGCTAGCGAGCCCGAACGCGAACGGCCCGGGCTCGTGAGAGCCCGGGCCGTCGGGTGAGCGATCGGCGGTGAGACGCCGGTCGGTTCAGTCGGTGCCGCTAGTCGGCCTGGCGTCGAAGGAATGTCGGGAGTTCCGTGTCTTCCTCTTCGGTCTCACCGCGACGACGGCGCAAGAAGGCCGGAACGTCGAGCTCGTCCTCGAAGGGGGAGAGGAACTCCTCGGTTCCGGTCCCTGCCATGTCCTCGGCGCTGGCGGGTTCGCGTCCGCGGAGCGGCGCCAGTTCGGCCGAGGGCTGGGGCGCGAGATCGGGGCGCGCCGCGATCGGAGGGGCGGAGGGCTCGTGGTCCATCGAGCCCATGGGCGCGAGCGTTTCGCGCTGTGCGCCGCGGTCTCCCAGACGCTGCCGCTCGTCATCGAGCCCCGTCGCAATCACGGTGACGCGCACTTCGCCGTCCGGCGCATGCTCGTCGATGACGGCGCCGAAGATGATGTTGGCGTCTTCGTGCGCGGCTTCCTGGACCAGGGTCGAGGCTTCGTTGACCTCCCATAGCGTCATGTCCGCGCCGCCGGTGATGTTGATCAGCACGCCGCGCGCACCATCGATCGAGACATCCTCGAGCAGCGGGCTCGAGATCGCCGCGTAGGCCGCATCCTTGGCCCGGCTCTCGCCGATTCCGATGCCGGTTCCCATCAGCGCCATGCCCATCTCGTTCATGATCGTGCGAACGTCGGCGAAGTCGAGGTTGATCAGGCCGTGAACCGTGATGAGGTCGGAGATGCCCTTGACTGCGTTGAGCAGCACCTCGTCCGCGAGCTTGAAGCTCTCGGTCATCGGCGTGTCCTTGCCTGCGAGGGCGAGGAGACGGTTGTTCGGGATCGTGATCAGCGTGTCGACAACGCGGTGCAGGTCGTCGAGGCCCTTGTCCGCGTGCTTCGTGCGTTGCCGGCCCTCGAACGGGAAGGGCTTCGTCACGACACCAACGGTAAGTGCGCCGACTTCGCGTGCGATCTCGGCAACGACGGGCGCTGCGCCCGTGCCGGTGCCACCCCCCATGCCCGCAGTCACGAAGACCATGTCCGAGCCGATCAGCAGATCGCGTAGCTTGTCACGGTCTTCGAGTGCGGCGGCACGACCCTTCTCGGGGTTGGCGCCGCAGCCGAGGCCTCTTGTTAGTTCGGCGCCGAGTTGGATCTTGGTCGGCGCGAGGCTGTGTTCCAGCGCCTGTGCATCCGTATTGGCGCACATGAACTCGACACCGCCGAGGCCGGAACGAATCATCGAGTCGAGTGCGTTGCCGCCTGCACCGCCCACGCCGATGACGCGGATCTTGGCCTGCAGTTCGCCAGAATCCTCGAACTCGAGCAGGTCGTCGCCGGCGTCATCCGGGCCGACTTCCAGCAGTTCGACCGGTCCATTCAAGTCACTCTTCGGGCCCACAGCGCGGACCTCGTCATCTCGCCGATCATCGTTCGGCATGCTCACCCCCAGTTGCCTTGTGATCCACATTCACTCGGCCCTCTCACCGGCCGTTTCTTGAATGAATGCGGGTAGTTGGTTGAATAGTTGCGAATTGGTGGGGGGTTGGAAACCCCCTCGGTGGAAACACTTGATTGGGGTCGCTCCCTTTTCGGTCGCGATCCACCCCTTTCGGGGGCGCCCGCCCTGGTGGGGCGGGCTTCAATCAAACTCCCCGTAGAACCAGTCCCGCATCCGCTGGCGAACGCGCCGGAAGATCGACTCGTCTCGGATCCGGAAGCGGCTCTGCCCGCGACCGCGGGACTCGGCCTGGCCGTAGAGGACCAGGCCGACGCCGGTGGCGTACATTGGGCTTCGGACCACGTCCTGCAAGCCGCCGACGTGCAGCGGATTTCCCTGGCGCACCGGAGACTCGAAGATCTCCTCCGCCAGTTCCTGGATTCCCGTCAGGGCGGAACATCCGCCCGTCAGCACGACGCCCGATGGGATGCGGTTCTCGAGGCCCGCCTTCACGACTTCCTGCCGTGCCAGGCTCAGGATTTCGTCGACCCGGGGCTCGATGATCTCGCACAGGACCTTGCGCGAGACTTCGCGCGGCCGCCGACCGCCGACGCTAGGCACCGTGATGACGTCGTCGCTCGACAAGTAGCGCGCGCTTGCCATGCCGAAGCGCTTCTTGATGCGCTCAGCTTCCTCGAAAGGCGTCCGGAGCCCGACCGCGATGTCGTTGGTGACGTGGTAGCCACCGAGGCCCAGCACCGACGTGTGTTTGATCGAGCCGTCCGCGAAGACCGCGATGTCCGTGGTACCACCGCCGATGTCGACGAGGCAGACACCGAGGTCTCGTTCATCGCCAGCGAGCACGGCTTCGGCCGACGCCAGAGGCTCGAGCACGATGTCGACGACATTGAGCCCGGCCTTGTTTGCGCACTTCACGATGTTCTGGGCGCTTGTCACCGCGGCGGTGACGATATGGATCTTGGCCTCCATGCGAACGCCGTGCATACCCAGCGGCTCGCGAATGCCGTCCTGGTCATCGATCACGAATTCCTGTGGGATCACGTGGATGACCTCACGGTCCATCGGGATCGCCACGGCCTTGGCGGCGTCGATCACGCGTCGTACGTCGTTCTCGGAGACCTCGCCGTCTTTCACCGCCACGATGCCGTGCGAGTTCATGCCGTCAATGTGGCCGCCGGCGATGCCGGCGTACACCGATGTGATCTCGCAATCGGCCATCAGTTCGGCCTCTTCGACCGCGTGCTTGATCGAGTCGACGGTCGACTCGATGTCGACCACGACGCCCTTGCGCAGTCCCTTAGACGGATGCGTCCCGATGCCGATGACATCGACCCCGTTCTCCGTCGCTTCCGCCACGATCGCGCAGATCTTGGTGGTCCCGATGTCCAGTCCGACGATCAGTTCATCTTTTCTTGCCATGATTCACCCCCTTGTCCATGGCTGGTCGCGACCGCCGACGTGGCGGACGCGTCTTCTTCCTCATCACTCTCTTCCGGCACGGCGTTGCCGCGCAGGATCAACTGTCCCGAGAAGCGCAGGTCGATCTCACGCGCGTCTCGGAGTTCATTCAGGTCGGCCATCCAGGCCTGGGCCAGGTTCCGGAGCGCTGGCCCCGGCGCCTCGCTACCGAGCATTGCCGTGAGCGGTGTGCGCCCCTGGCGTTCCCATACGATTGCCGGAAGCACACCGGCACGCGGTCCGTCCAGGATGATCTCGTGCGGGATCGGTAGGCCCTCAGCCGCTGCGGCGTCGAGTAGCCGCAGCGCCTGGACCAACATCGGATCCGCATCGTCGTGCGCGACAGCGTCGAGCCCGATGATCCGCGGCAATGCGGTGGCCGCGTCTGCCGGTGCGAACGGGATGCCAGCGGCGTCCACGAATACCGCGCTCTCGGCCAGGACCGCCACTGCCCGCGGTAGGCGCTCGTCCACTGCGAGGAGCACACGATTGGGAAGCATCGTGGCCACGCGCGCGTCGCGGACCCAGGGATGCGCGATGACGGCGGCGCGCACCCGTTCAGGCTCGATCTCGAGAAGTCGCTGGCCCAAGGTCAAGCCGGCAAGCGCCACCAATTCAGGCGCCTCGACGCGTTCATTCCCGCTGACCGCGACGTGCGCCACGCGCAATGGGGCTTCGGACATGGCTTCCAGGGCCGCGCCGCGGCCCCACCAACCCGCGACCGCGCCGAGCAGCAGAGCCAGGATCCAGACACGAAGTCGCGGAACGTCCGTTTCTTGTTGTCGTCGTCGATTGCGGGCAGGCCCAATCATCTGGCGTCCCTTCCCCAGATGCGGACTTCGGGAACCAACTCGATTCCGGTGCGCATTCGCACGGTGGCGCGCGCCTTGCCGATGAGGGCAAGGACGTCGGCGGCCGTGGCGTCCCCTTCATTCACGATGAAGTTCGCGTGAAGCGTCGAGATCCGAGCGCCTCCGCGTTGCTCGCCCTTCAGTCCCGCGGCTTCGATCAGCCGTCCCGCATAACTTCCGCGCGGATTCTTGAAGACGGACCCACAGGAAGGTTGGTCGATGGGCTGGCTGCCCGACCGCTTGGCCAGGTGCCGGTCGATCTCGGCAGCGACATCGGCCTTGTTGGATAGGCCGACGCCGAGGAGTGCGGAGACGACGACCGAGCCCGGTGCCAGGCCCCGTAGCGCGCGGTACCGGAAGCGAAGACGGTCGCGCGAAATCCGGTGGCGATGGCGACCAGCCGGACTGACCACTTCGATCTCGCGGACCGCGTCCTTGGTTTCGTGGTCGGGGACGCCTGCGTTCATTGCGATCCAGCCGCCGATGCTGCCGGGGATTCCAGCGCCGAACTCGAGGCCCGAAAGGCCGCGGTCGCGACAGAAGCGCGTGAGCGTTGCGTGGCTCACGCCAGCCTCGACGCGCAAGCATGCGTTCGGCCTTTCTTCGAGGCGCTTGAATCGCGAGAGCTGGATCAGCACACCGTCGACGCCTTCGTCGCGCACGATGGTGTTGAATCCCTTGCCGATCACGCGATGCGGGACGCCGTGGCGCGAGCAGATCCGGAGCAGCGCTTCGAGTTCCAGGCGGTCGTTGGGAGCGGCGACTGCGTCAGCCGGCCCGCCGACGCGAAGAGAAGTGAGCTTGCGCGTGGGGACGTCGAAGCGGACAGCGTCCCCCAGGGCGTCGATCAGCGCTTGCTTGACGTCGGGCGCCATCACGAGTCCGTCCCCGACAACGTGGCCAGGATCTGCGGGCCCAGGTGCGTGATGCTGCCCGCTCCCAACGTCAGGACCAGGTCACCGTCGCGCAGCTCCGGGGCGAGGGCGGCCGGGATCGCGTCAAGGTCGCTAACGAAACGCACATCACGGTGGCCGCGATCTCGTACGGCGGATGCGAGCGTGGTGCTGTCGATGCCCGGGAGCTTGTCTTCGCTCGCCGCATAGATCTCGGTCAAGACGAGCACATCGGCGTCGTGGAAGGCGGCCGCGAAGTCGTCGAAGTGGTCGCGCGTTCGTGTGTAACGGTGCGGCTGGAAGATGGCGACGATGCGGCCCGCGTGCGCTGAGCGCGCGGCGGCGAGCGTGGCCCGGATCTCGGTCGGGTGGTGCCCGTAGTCGTCGACGACCCAGATTCCGCCGGCGCGCCCCTTGGTTTCGAAGCGGCGCTCGACGCCGGCGAAATCGACGAGCGCGTCTCGCGAGGTCGCGAACGAAACGCCGACCTCGTCCGCGACTGCGAGTGCGCATAGGGCATTCGCGACGTTATGTCGGCCCGGAAGCGGGAGATGGACGGTCCCAAGCGCCTCGCCGTGGCGCACGACATCGAAACGCATGCCAGCGCCGTTGGCCGCGACATCCACGCCGCGCCAGTCCGCCTGGGCAGTGAGGCCCACCGTGGTCCTCCGCCGCGTGATGCGGCGCATGATCCGCTGGACGCCCACGTCGTCGATGCCGAGGACGGCACGGCCCCAGAAGGGCAGCCGGTTCGCGAACTCGACGAACGCGTCATCGAGGGCCTCCGGGTGGCCATAGTGATCCATGTGTTCAGGCTCGAGGTTCGTGATGACGGCGATCACGGGCGCGAGACGCAGGAACGAGCCATCGCTCTCGTCGGCCTCCGCCACCATCAGCGAGCCCTTGCCGAGACGGGCGCCGGTGCGGTCCGGCGCCACGGTGCCCATCACACGGCCTCCGACGACCACGGTCGGATCGACCCCGGCGGCGTGGAGGATGTGCGCCGTCAGCGAGGTCGTGGTGGTCTTGCCGTGGGTGCCGGCGATGGCAATCCCGTCCTGGAGCCGCATCAGCTCGGCCAGCATCTCGGCCCGCGGGATTACGGGGATCCCGGCCGCATTCGCGGCCATGACTTCCGGGTTGGTGGCGCGGATCGCGGATGAGGCGACGACCAGATCGGCGCCGACGACCGCGCCCTCGTCGTGGCCAATGCCCACGGTCGCACCGAGGCGACGCAGCCGTTCGACGGTGGGTCCGTCCGCCAGGTCCGTGCCCGTCACCGTGTGTCCTCGGACCAACAGCAGTTCGGCAATGCCGCACATGCCAATCCCGCCGATGCCGACGAAGTGGATGCATTCGAGCTGGCCGAGCCGATCACTCATCCAGCTTCTCCAGCCAGTAGGGCCTCGCACGCATCGACGACTTCGGTCACCGCGTCGGGGCGCGCCAGGCGCAGGGAGGCTCCGGCCATCGCTTCGAGTCGTTCGGGATCGTTGAGCAGTTCGGCCAGGGTGCGTGCGAAATCGGCTTCATCGAAGCCGGTACCATCGAATACCACGGCCCCGCCCGCTGCCTCGAGCGCTCGCGCGTTCGCGGCCTGCTCGCCGCCACCGACATGGGCCAGTGGAATCAGGATTGCGGGGCGTCCCGAAAGCGTCAGTTCTGCGAAAGAGGTGGCGCCGGCGCGGCAGACGATCAGGTCGGCCCAGCGATAGCGGCTCGGCATGTCGTCTTCGAAGGCGACGACGTGTGCGTTGAAGCCGGCGTCGGCCCACGCCTTCGCGACACGCTCCCGCTCGTCGGCGCCCGTCTGATGGACGATCCGTAGACTGCCGGGGTCGAGTCGGCCGGCAGCAGCGAGCAAGGCGTCGTTGATCTGCTGCGAGCCGAGACTTCCGCCGAAGGCGAATAGATGGCGCTCGCCGGGTGCTTTGCGCTCCGGGGGCGCGCCTGCGTTGGCGAATGCGTCGCGGAGCGCCTTGCGCAGCGGGACGCCGGTGATGACGACGCGTTCGGGATGCGCGAAGTGGCGTTCAGACCCGGGAAAGGCGCCGAACACCCGCGTCGCGATCCGCGACAGCGTGCGATTCGCGAGTCCAGGCTCCGCATCCGGGTTGATCAGGACCACCGGTCGTCTCAAGAGCCAGCCCGCGATTGCCGGTGGCAGCGACGCATAGCCTCCCACTGCCACCACGATGCACGCATCGAGGCGCCGCAAGACGAACACGGCGCGAAGGGACGTCCAGCCCAGCGCGACAAGTGCGCGAACGCGATCGACGGCACCCCGCCCCACGAAGGGGCGCGAAGGCAATACCGTCAGGTCGAAGCCGTTCTCGGGGACGAGCCTTCGCTCGATGCCCCGATCGGTTCCGATGAAATGGACCGGCAGGGACCGCGCCCGAAGCTCCTCGCCTACGGCCAATGCCGGCGTGACGTGACCGCCCGTGCCGCCGCCCGCGATGATCCAGGTCATGCGCGTCGCTTTCGCGGCGCTCGACCCGGCGGCCGCGCGACAGACAGCAGGATGCCGACCGTGAGACACGCGACCAGCAGCGAGGTGCGTCCGTAGGACAGGAACGGGAGTGTCAGGCCCTTGGTCGGCAGGCAGCCCATGACGACGGCCACATTGAGGGCCGCCGGTAGCGTGAGCAGGATCGTGGTACCGGCAGCCAATAGCAGCGAGAGCCGGTCTCGTGCTGCGAGCGCGATGCGGAGACCCGCGATCATGAGGGCGACGAACGCGCCCAGAATCACGAGAACGCCAAGCAGCCCAGTCTCCTCAGCAACGACCGACAGAATGAAGTCGTTATGCGCCTCTGGGAGGTAGTAGAGCTTCTGACGACCGTCGCCGACGCCGACGCCAGCGAGACCGCCACGCCCGAATGCGACGAACGACTGCACGAGCTGAAAACCCTCGGTTGAAGCGCGTGCCCAGGGGTCGAGGAAGCCGACCCAGCGCTTCCACGCGTAGGGGCGGACGGCGATGTACGCGGCGACCGCGGCGCCACCGATCACCGCCGGCAATGCGAGATGCGAGATGCGAGCGCCCGCGACCAGGAGCATCACGCCGGCGAGTGCGCACAGGATGACGGCCGAGCCCAGGTCGGGCTGGAGCAGGCAAAGGCCCGCCGGAAGCGCAGCAAGCCCCAACGCCGCAAGGAACTGCCGGCCCGTGACTTCTGCACGCCCGTCTTTGCGTGCAAGGAGAACGGAAAGCAGGAGGACGGTCGTGAGCTTGGCGATCTCGGCGGGCTGGAAGCCGAAGCCGATCCCGGGGATCACCAGCCAGCGCTGCGCGCCGCCGGCGGACCGACCGAGTCCCAGGGTGGCGACGAGGGCGACCACCGACAGGACGTAGAGCGGGGCCGCCAACGCTCGCCAGGCCGAGACCGGGACATGGGATGTTGCGTACACGAGGCCGGCACCTAGCAACAAGGCAGCGCCGTGACGCAAGAAGTGGGGCGGAATCGCCTGCTCCATCGCCAGCGGAGCGGTCGCGCTGAAGACTGCGACGGCACCTGCCGCAGCCAGGATCACGACCGGGGTGAGCAGGCCCCCTTGGGCTTCCGCACTGCGAGCGGCGTCGTGTCGGGCGCTCATCGCGTCGCCTCCACCAACGCACGGAACTGATCGCCGCGGTCTTCGAAACTCTGGAACTGGTCGAAACTGGCGCAAGCGGGCGCCAGGAGGACGGAGTCACCCTCGGCTGCGAGTGCGCGCGCACGCTCGACCGCACGGTCGAGCGTTTTGCAGGCTTCGACGGGTACGCGGCCCCCGATGGCGGCCCTGATTTCGTCGGCGGCCTCGCCGATCGTGAGGACGGCGCGGACATGGGAGAGCGCGCGGTCGTCGAACTCGGCGAAGCCTGTGCCCTTGCCGCGGCCGCCTACGATCCACACGACGGGGCCGGGTGTTGAACCCAGCGCAGCGGCGGCTGCACCCGGATTCGTGGCCTTCGAGTCGTCGATCCAGCGGATTCCGTCCACGATGGCCACCGTTTCCATCCGGTGCGGCAGTGCCCGGAAGTCAGCGACGGCCGAATAGGCCTTGAGCGGTTCCACACCGACGGCGACGGCGGCCAACAGCGCTGAGAGGAGGTTCACGGCGAGTGGGCCTCGGAAGGCGCCCTCGGCTTCATGCGGGAGCGTGAGGGTGTGTTGCGGGGTGCACAGCCGAATGCCGGCTGCATTGAGGAACGCGCCACGAGTGACCGGGCCCCGTGTCGACACCAGCCAGCGCTCGCCCACGAGCGTCTCCGTGGCCTCGCGCAAGGCATCGTCGTCCGCGTTCACGATCGCGATGTCGCCCACTGCTTGCTGCGCAAAGAGCCGAAGCTTTACCGCGCGATAGGCATCCAGGCTGCCGTGGCGGTCGAGGTGATCGGGTGTGCATCCAAGGATCACGCCAACGTGTGGCCGGAACGATTCGATGGCTTCGAGCTGGAACGACGAGACTTCGAGCACAGCCAGGTCGAGCGGCTCGCCCACCAACTCGAGGGCAGCATCACCGACATTGCCGGCCGCACGGGCGCGGAGCCCGCTTGCCCGGAGCATGGCCTCGATCAATCGCACGGTGGTGGACTTCCCGTTCGTCCCCGTGACAGCGATGATGGGGACGGGGAGGGCGCGAGCCGTCAGCTCGATGTCGCCCCACGCGCGCTGGGCCCCGGCATAGCGATCGACCGGGACCCCGGGGCTCGGAACGACCAGGTCGAAGTCGGCGACGGGAGGCAGGGTGCCGCCGAGGCGAACGTCGACACCGGCCGGAAGGCCATCGGCCGGCAGATCTTCGCGCTCATCGCACGCGACCACCCTCGCTCCGCGGTCGCTGCAGAATGCGGCGGCGCTCCGGCCCGAAATTCCGAGGCCGATCACGAGAACGTCTTTTCCGTCAAGGTCGTCCAAGCGTCCGCCTAGCGAAGTTTCAAGGAAGAGAGGGCAACGAGCGAGAGGATGATCGAGATGATCCAGAAGCGGACCACGATCTTCTGCTCGGCCCAGCCGAGCTTCTCGAAGTGATGGTGGATCGGGGCCATGAGGAAGACGCGTTCGCCGGTCAACTTGAACCATGCGACCTGGATCATCACCGAAAGCGTTTCGACCACGAAGACGCCACCGACCACGCCCAGCAGGATTTCTTGTCGCACGTGCACGGCAATGGCTCCCAGCGCACCGCCCAGTGCGAGGGCGCCGACGTCGCCCATGAAGAGCTGAGCCGGGTACGTATTGAACCAGAGGAAGCCGAGGCTTCCGCCGACAAGGGCTCCGCAGAAGATCGCGAGCTGGCCACTACCGGGAACGTTCTTGACGGCAAGGTAGTCGGCCAGACCCGCGTGGCCGGCGGTGTAGGCCAGGATCAGGAACGTGGCTCCCGCGATCATGACGGGGCCGATGGCCAGGCCGTCGAGTCCGTCCGTCAGGTTCACGCCGTTGCTGGCGGCGACGATGATGAACGCGGCGAGTGGGACGTAGAGCCAACCGATGTCGGGCGTGAAGTTCTTGAAGAACGGGACCTGTAGCTGGCTGTCGAAGTTCGGATCCTGGGTGATCAGGATGCCCACCCCCAGCGCGAGGAGTGTCTGCCAGAAGATCTTGGTGCGCGCCGTGATGCCGGCGCTGTCCTGCTTGCGGACCTTTTGATAGTCGTCGATGAAGCCGAGCACGCCGTACCCGAGGGTGAGGATCAAGACCGACCAGATCGCACGGTTCGTCAGGTCGGCCCAGAGCAGCACCGAGATCCCCAACGACAACAGGATGAGCAGGCCGCCCATCGTGGGGGTGCCTTCCTTGTGTGCGTGGTCGGGTCCGATCTCGCGGATCGGCTGCCCCGCGCTCAGCGCCTGGAGGCGCCGGATCAGCGGCGGTCCGACCACGAAGGACAGGAAGAGCGCCGTCAGCGTCGCCGCGGCCGTCCGGAACGTGATGTACCGGAAGACGTTGAAGAGGGTGAAGGTGTCTGCGAGCGGGACCAGCAGGTGGTAGAGCACTAGGCGTCTCCTCGGAAACGGGCGAGGGCGTCAACGACGCGTTCCATCTGCATGGACCGCGATCCCTTGACCAGGATCCAGTCGTTGTCGCCGGCAAAACGGTCAGCGGCTCGTGCCGCGTCTTCGTGATCTTGTGCGACGTGAATTCGTGTCGCGTCGAGGCCCGTTGCCCGCGCTGCTTCCTCGATGACACCCGCATGGTCGCCGAGCGCGACGAGTGCGCCAATGTCAAGCGTGGCGACGCGCCTGCCTGCATCTCGATGGGCCTCAGCCGTGGTGTCGCCGAGTTCTCCCATGTCGCCTAGCACCGCGACGCCGCGTTCCTTGCCGGCGAAACGCGCGAGACTCGACAGTGCCGCGTCGAGCGACTGGGGATTGGCGTTGTAGGTATCGTCGATCACGGTGGTGCCACGTCCCAGGCGCAACGGCGCCATCCGGCCCGCAGGGGGCTGATAGGCCGAGAACCCGGCAACAAGGTCGTCGAGGGATGCGCCGGCGGCTCGGGCTGCGGCCGCGGCGGCGAGGGCGTTCGAGATGGTCGGGTCGCCGAGGCCGCGGACCTCGACCTCTCGGGCTTCGCCGTCGAGTTGCAGCGTGAAGGCGTAGGCCCCACGGAGGTCGCGGATGTCGGTTGCGTGCACATCGCAGTGCGGGCCCTGGCCGAACGAGATGATGCGCGCGGCGCTGCGAGGGGCCTGTGCCATCACCCGCGCATCATCGCCGTTGATGACCGCGGTCGCGGTCGAATCCAGCGCTGCGATCAGGTCCCCCTTCTCGGCCGCGATCTCGTCCCGACTGCCGAGGTGCTCGATATGTGCGGTGCCGGCGTTGGTGATCACGCCAACGGTGGGCGCCGCCAGTGCTGTGAGCGGCGCGATCTCGCCTCGGTGGTTCATGCCAATCTCGACCACGAGGACTTCGTGGGCGGCCTCGCGCGCGAGTAGCGTGAGCGGCAGGCCATAGTGGTTGTTGAGGTTGCCCCGATTCTTGTGCGTGCGGAACGAGACGCTCAGGAGGGCGGCGCACATTTCCTTGGTCGTCGTCTTGCCGTTGCTTCCGGTAATCGCGATCACCGGACCTGTGAACAAACGTCGATGCCCAGCGGCCAGAGCGCCAAGTCCCGCCGTCGTGTCCGGTACCAGGACAACGGGGACCTTGCAGTCGTCCGGCACGGCCGCTTCGTCCTCGACGAGGAGGCCCGCGGCGCCCTGCTCGAGGGCTTGCTTCAGGTAGCGGTGCGCGTCGTGCGACGGCCCCACGATCGCCACGAAGAGCCGACCGGCCAAGGCATCGCGCGTGTCGGAGGACACCCCGTGGAAGACGGAGTCGGCGTCGCCCGCCAGCAGGCGCCCGCCGGTCCAGCGGACCGCATCTTCCGCTCGGAACGGCGCGCTCATGATCGCTTCTCCCGTAGCGCGCGCGCCGCTTCTTCCCGGTCGTCGAACGGGAACTTCTCGCGGCCAACGATCTGATAGTCCTCGTGCCCCTTGCCCGCGATGACGACGGCGTCCTCGGGGCGCGCGATCTCGATCGCAAGCGCGATGGCGCTTCGCCGGTCTGTGACCGTGATGCACCCTCGTGGCGTGACATCGAGCGCATCGGCCGTCGCGGCCGTCATGGTCCCGAGTCCGGCTTCGACATCGTGGAGGATCGCCTCGGGGTCTTCGGTGCGCGGATTGTCGCTCGTCGCGATGACACGGTCGCTATGTCGGGCAGCGGCCTCGGCCATCAGCGGGCGCTTGGCGCGGTCCCGATCGCCTCCACAGCCGAAGACGGTGATCAACCGACCCCGCGCGAGCGGACGTACGGCGGACAGCAACTTGTCGACGGCGTCCGGTGTGTGCGCGTAGTCGACGAGGATCGTGGGCGCATCGGGGAGGTCGGTTCCGACCCGCTCCATTCGGCCGGGGACCTGGGCGCAGTTTGCCAGGCCCGTCGAGATCGCGTCTGCGCCGATGTCTAGCGCACAGGCGATCCCCACTGCGACGAGCATGTTCTCGAGATTGAAATCGCCGAGGAGGGGAAGTTCGACAAGAAGCTCGCCCAGCGGAGTTGCGATCCGGGCCTGGGTCCTGTCGAGCGTGCAATCCGCATCAAGGAGCGCGATCTCGGCACCGCTCTCGGCCTTGCGGCTCACGCCCAGGATCCGCGCACTTCGTGTGCGAGCAACCGTAAGGAACGTGTCGGCGGACGCATCATCGAGATTGATGACGGCGGCACCCCCTTCGGCGAGGTGCTCGCCAAAGAGGGCGGTCTTGGCCGCCGTGTAGTCCGCCATGTCGGTGTGAAAATCGAGGTGGTCCTGCGTGACGTTCGTGACAGCGGCGACGGCGAAGTGACAACCCTCGACGCGTCCGAGGGCGAGGCCATGGGATGAGACTTCCATCGCCACTGCGTCCACCTGGGCCGTGCACATCGCTCGCAACGTGCGCTGCAGGTCGAGACTCTCGGGCGTCGTGTTTACCGCGCGGATCCGGGTATCCGCGTAGCGGGCCTCGACCGTTCCGATCAGACCGGGCGATTGGCCGGCGGCGCGCAGGATGGACTCGACCAGGTAGGTCGTGCTCGTCTTCCCATTGGTCCCGGTGACGCCCACCAGCCTCAACTCTCGTGCTGGATCACCGAAGAAACGCGTCGCCAAGGGCGCCAACGCGCGCCGGGTGTCGGCGTGGACGGCGACGGGAACGGGAAGGTCGCGCGGTTCTTCCAGCAGCATCGCGACGGCGCCGAGCCGGAGAGCGGTGTCGAGGTAGTCGTGGCCGTCGGCCGTCGCACCGCGCAACGCGACGAACACGTCTCCGGGCGAGACCGCGCGCGAGTCATACGCAATTCCGCGAACGACCGGGTCTTCATCGCCTGTGCGCTCGACCGGGAGGCCTTCCAGCAGTTGGGACCAGTTCATCCCTCGCCGCCTCCGAATGTCAGGCGAACGGGCGCACCTCCGCCGATCACCGTGCCCGGTGCGGGTTCCTGCTTCACGACGTGTCCTCTCCCATGAGCTTCCAGGGCGAAGGGCACGCTGTCGGTGATCTCCTTCACCTGCTCGGGAGTAAGACCCCGCAAATCCGGAAGCAGCACACGGTCGCCGAGCCACGTCACCGGGGGCGTGGCTCGCTTGCGCTTGGGCGTCACCGGCGGAGGGGCGGGCGCTGACGACGCTTGCACGAATCGCTGAAGGGTGGCGGGCGGCTTGGGCACTGCCGGCGGAGCCGCGGCGACCGCAGGGAGCGCGGGTGGCGTCGCCGATTCCTTCAAGGCGACATCGGGCAGACCGAAGCGCGCGGCGGTCACGATGCCACGGTCGTTCAACGCCGCCGCAGCCACGCGAGCGAACAACGGTGCGGCGGTCGAACCCCCGCCGTGTGCCTCTCCGCGCGGCTCATCGATCATGGCCACGATCACGACCTCGGGCTGGTGCGCGGGTGCCATGCCGACGAACCAGCCGCGGTGATCTTCATGGGAATACGTGCCGCTTTCCCGATCGAACTTCTGGGCAGTTCCGGTCTTTCCCGCGACGGCCACGTTTTCGAGGGCGGCCAGGGATCCGGTTCCGTCCTTGCCAGTCACCGTGACCAGCATCTCGCGAACGCGGTCTGCGACATCTCGACGAAGTGCAGGGCGTCCCGGTGATGGATCGATCGGCGTCCACTCGCCTCCCGAAGGGCGCCGTGCGGTGATGAGCCGAGGCGTGCGCCAGGTCCCTCCGTTCGCGAATACAGCGATCGCGGACGCGAGTTGGATCGGCGTCACGTTCAGGCCCTGGCCGAACGCGATTGTGGCCTGGTCGACGGGCTTCCACTTCTCGGGCGATCGCAGCAGGCCGTGAGATTCGTGGGGGAAGCCGCTGCCGGTCGATCGGCCGAAGCCGAGAGCGCGCAGCGCGGCGTGATGAGCCGCGGCCGGGAGGCGTTCGGCGATCTTGGCCACACCGATGTTCGAAGACACACGGAGGATGCCGGCCAGGTCGAGGCGCCCGAACGCCTTGCGGTCGCGAAAGGTCTTTCCGGGAACCCGGTAGGTTCCGTGCTCGCCGCAGTCGATCACGGTGTCCGG
>JAJDAQ010000175.1 GCA_029261815.1 Deltaproteobacteria bacterium | reverse complement strand
CGAACGGCGCGGTCGGCATGCACGGCCATCAGCGCCTCGAGCCGTTGCTCGCGGGAGCGTCCTGCCGCAGGCGCGCCCCGCACCCGCGCGTGGCCAAATGCCGTCGTCGTTCCCATACCTGTTCGAACCCCGACCGGGGCCTTCGGGTTACGCGCTTCGAAACAAAGAAGGGCCGCCCGGTGTGGAGACCGGACGGCCCTTCCTCAGCCCGAAGGCCGAGATCCCAGAACGGCTGGGAAACTTCGCTGGCTGGCTAGGCGCTGAGCTGGAGCCAGAGCAGGATCGCCACGACGAGGCCGTAGATCGCGATCGATTCGATCAGGACCATGCCGAGGATGAAGTTGGTGAACATGCTGCCAGCGGCGCCCGGGTTGCGAGCGATACCGGCCGTGGTGTTGCCCGCGGTCAGGCCCTGGCCGATGCCGCAGCCGAGACCGGCAAGGCCCACGGCGAGGCCGGCGCCGAGCGCGTAACCGAACTTGTGGCTCTCATCGCCACCCGTCTCGGCAAACGCCGCGACCGGCACGAAGAAGACGACGAACGCCCACATGGCGAGCTTCATGAAATTCCGCATTGGATTCTCCTGGTTGTACTCCCGCTGATCCAACGGGAATGGACTGTGTTTGGTTGAAACAAACGGCCCGGGGACGGGGCGAACAGCTAGTGCTCTTCCTCGAGGGCCAGGCCGATGTAGATCATCGACAACATCGCGAACACATAGGCCTGGAGGAACGCGATGAGCACGCCCAGACCCATGAAGATGGCCGGTACCACGACGGGCACCAGCATCAGCCAGACGCCGACCACGGTGTGGTCGGCGAACATGTTGGCCAGCAAGCGAACTGCCAGCGTGAAGACGCGGGAGAGGTGACCGATCACCTCGATCACGGCGTACAGCGGCGCCAGGGGTCGGATCTCCCAGCTGCCGATCTTGAAGAGGACGGGCCCCATGAAGTGATAGAGGTAGTGCCAACCGTTCTCTTTGATGCCCACGTACTGGTGCGCGGCGAACGAGATGATGGCCCAGGCCCAGGTCGTGTTCGCGTCGCTGGTCGCGCCGTCGATGCCGGGCACCAGACCGAACCAGTTCGAGAACAGGATGAAGAAGAAGATGGTGCCGATGAGCGGGAAGTAGGTCCGCCACTTCGGCCCCATGTTTTCGCGTGCCAGGCCCACGAGCATGTCGACCAACATCTCGATGCCGTTGCGCAGCGAGAAGCCTTCGTCCGGGATCACGCCGCCGTTCGCCCCGGCCAGGCTGCGGCGGACGACGACGCCCGTCACCACGATCAACGTCGCGCTGAAGAGCGCCGACCAGTACAGCCAGTGAATGCCGGTGGCATGTTCGGCCCAATGGAACATCAGTCTTCGTCCTCTTCGGGGTCACGCTCGCGTGCGGTCCAGGGGTTCCACATTTCCCACTCCGGGTCGTCTTCGTCGAGGGCCGGAAGACCTTCGATGACCGGGGGACGGTGGCGCCACGCCGCGAGCACGACGGCGGGAATAATGATGGAGAGGCCGAACAGGAGCCCGATGGCGTTGGCGCCCGAATACAGCGCGAGCCAGATGACGAGCCCGACCATGGCGAAGCGCGCGCCAAAGCCCAGGATCGCGAGCTTGCTCGTTCCGCTCGGGTCGCCCAGACCGAGCGCCAGCTCGCTGCTCTTCCAGAGCGCGCGCAGGTTCAGCGTTTCGACGATCGCGCCTAACAACACACTCACGGCGAAACGCGGCGACGCGAATGCGAACGACGCGCCGACGGCGCCGGCCGCAAAGGCCAGGTTCGTGCGCTCGACGAGCATGCGAGTGGGTCCGGGAATCACAGCGGTTCTTCAGGGCTTCATTCGTTCGGGGGGACTTCAGATTCCGCGTCCTCGGGGACGGCGGCCAGTCGACCGGGAAGCCTCACGGCGTTGATGACGAACGCGATGAAGCCGAACACCAGCCCTCCCACGATTCCCCAGGGTCCGGTCTCTGCGAATTTGTCGACGCCCCATCCGAGGATGGCGCCGGCAGGAACACAGAGCACGGCCTCGAGCACCGCCTGGTACGCCTTGGCGCCTCTCCTGGAGAGGCCCCGGTGGCTGAGCCGGGGGGACTCGGGGTCTTCATGTGGGTCGGTCTGGCGGTTTCCCAAGATCAACCTTGCCTTCGGGGGTGCCCCCGGTGGCGGCGCGGATACTAGCCGCAGCAGCGGGGTCGCTCAACGGACCTTCGAGGCCTTTTCCAACGCAATTTCAGCGGCCTGCAGCGTTTTGGCCAGGTCGGCCCGGCTGTGGGCCAGACTGACGAAGGCCGCTTCGAAGGCCGAAGGCGCCAGGTAGATGCCTTCGTCCAGCATCGCGTGGAAGAAGCGGCGGAATCGGTCCTCGCTGGCCTTCTTGGCGTCCTCGAAGTTGCGCACCGGGCCTGGATGGAAGAAGAAGCCGAACATCCCGCCCACCGAGGTGGCGGTGAATTCGACCCCAATCGCGTCCGCGCGCTCCTGCAGGCCCGCTGCCAGCGTTTCCGCCGTGGCCGTGAGCTCTTCGTAGGTCCCATCTTCCTCCAGCAGGGTCAGGGTCTGGAGCCCGGCCGCCACAGCCAGCGGGTTCCCGCTCAGCGTGCCCGCCTGATAGATAGGGCCGGCGGGCGCCATCTGGTCCATCAGGTCTCGCCGGCCGCCGTAAGCCGCCGCCGGAAGGCCCCCACCCACGACCTTGCCGAGGCAGGTCAGGTCGGGCTTCACCTTGTAGAGGCGCTGCGCCCCACCCCAGGCGACCCGGAAACCCGTCATCACCTCGTCCAGGATCAGGAGGGTGCCGTGCCGATCGCAGATCTCGCGGAGTCCTTCCAGAAAACCGGGCCCGGGCGGGATGCAGCCCATGTTGCCAGCCACCGGCTCCACGATGACGGCGGCCAGGTCTTCGCCGTGGTGCTTGAAGGCACCGGCCACCGCCGAGAGGTCGTTGTACGGCACCTGGACCGTGAGCTTCGTGAACTCCTCTGGAACGCCGGGGGAACCCGGGATCCCGAGGGTGGCGACGCCGGAGCCCGCGCCCACCAGTAGGCCGTCGGAGTGGCCGTGGTAGCAGCCCTCGAACTTCAGGATCTTCTTGCGGCCGGTGGCGCCACGCGCGAGCCGAATGGCGCTCATCGTCGCCTCGGTCCCTGACGAGACGAAACGCACCTGCTGTACCGACGGAAGCGCGGCGCAGACCTTCTCGGCGATCGCGACTTCACCCTCGGTGGGCGCACCGAAACTGGTGCCCGCACCCGCAGCCGCCTTCACGGCCCGGATTACGGCCGGGTGCGCGTGGCCCAGGATCATGGGCCCCCACGAACCGACGTAGTCGATGAAGGTGTTGCCATCGACGTCGGTGATCTTGGAGCCCTTGGCCTTCGCGATGAAGGGCGGTGTCCCTTGAACGGAACCGTAGGCACGCACCGGCGAATTCACGCCGCCGGGAATGGATTTCTTCGCGCGCCGGAGCAGCGCCTTGGATTGGGTCTGGGTAGGAGGCATCAAGGGAGCGTAGCGACCGCCCCCTCCGATCGCGCGTCGCCGTCCGGCGACGCCAAACAAGCGCCAGCAGCTCGAAACAAAGCAAATTCAACCCCTTACGCCCTATGCATTCGCCTGCCGTACCTTTCTTCCCATGCAACTCTGGCAGCTCACCTACTCCGATCCCGACCACGCCCGCAAGACGGCCGTCCGCGCAGAGACCGCCGGCTGGCACGGCATGGTCGTCGTCGATTCCCAGAACCTCGCGCCCGACAGCTACGTCGCGCTCACCTGTGCGGCCCTCGAAACGTCGCGTCTCGGCCTCGGGACCGGCGTGACCAACTCCGTGACCCGGCATCCGGCCGTGAGCGCATCCGCCGCGGCCACGGTCCAGCGGGTGTCCGGCGGGCGCATGGTGCTCGGCATCGGACGCGGCGACTCCGCGCTCGCGCACCTTGGGCGTTCGCCCGCCCGCCTGGCCGGCTTCGAGAGTCACCTCTCTGCGTTGCGCCGCTTCCTCGCCGGCGAGCCCGTTCCGTTCGACGACCTTCCGCTCGACGACGCCATCGCGCCGCCGGTCGCCGACCTCGACCTCGCCGACCGGCCTTCCGAAAGTCGAATGGCCTGGGTCGGCGGCGCCGCGCGGGTCCCGATCGAGGTCGCTGCCACGGGTCCGCGCGTCATCGCGCTCGCCGCCCGCTACGGCGACCGCGTCATGCTGACCCTCGGCGCGCATGAAGAACGCTTGCGCTGGGGCATCGCCAAGGCGCGCCAGGAGAAACCCGGGATCCCGGTCGGCGCCTACGTCAACCTCGTCTGCCACGAAGACGTCCCGACGGCGCACGCACTCGTCCGCGGGAGCCTGACCACCTTCGCGCGTTTCTCGGTCATGCACGGCAAGGCGCATGGTCCGCTGTCCACCGACGAACAAGCCACCCTCGAACGCCTGCACGACGGCTACGACATGAAGGCCCACACACGAACCGACTCGAACCAGGCGGCACTGCTCTCGCCCGAGTTCATCGACCGCTTCGCCATCGCGGGGCCGCCCGCGTACTGCATCGAGCGACTTCGTGCCCTCGAAGCACTCGGCATCGACAAGGTGATCATCAGTGGCGCGACCGGCGGTGCCGACCCGTCGGAAGCGCGCCGTGCCGCGGCACTGCTCGACGCAGAAGTGGTGCCCGCGTTCGCCTCCGGGGCGTAGCGGTGCGTAGGCCTCAGCGGTTGGGTGCGAGTGTGAGTGCGTTCTCGGGACACGCTTCCACGCATAACTGACACGCGCGGCATTCCATGGCTTGCACCACGTAGGCCTGACGCCCGCCGTGCGCCCACGCCTTGATCTTGCCCACCAACGAGAGGTCGGCCTTCTCGCTCCTGGTCAACGTTCCCATCTCGAAGACGTCGTAGGGGCAGACCACGACGCAATCCTCTTTGCCCTCGCAGCGGTTGCGGTCTACGACGGGCGCGACCTTGCCGGGCTCCCCCGGGCAGTCGGCCGC
>JAJDAQ010000174.1 GCA_029261815.1 Deltaproteobacteria bacterium | reverse complement strand
CGCAATCCCGGTAAAGCGCGCCTCGTCGCTCGAACCGACATTGACCCAGACCTGGAAGCTTGCGACCGGGCTCGCATGATCCTCGAGGGTCAAGACCGTCAGGCCGTTGTCCAGGGTCGTGACCTGCATCGCGTCGAGCGGATCGTTGACCGGCGGGAGCGCTTCGGCCGTTGCCGCGGACGCGAACACCAGGGCGGTGACCCACGCCAGGACCAGGCTTCCACACAGCATCGAGATCCGCAGCACCGACGCTGAAGAAGATTGAAGTCGCGTCATCGCAAGCCCCCCTTGCATGGCGGCGGACAGTATCGCCGGCCTACCCTGCCAGCAAGGAGAACGCCCTTGCCGATCACGGACGATGCAGCCCTGACCGCCCTCCTGCGCCGCATCGAGCGGATCGCGGTGGTCGGAATCAAGGCTGGCGCGACGGATGATGCCTTCGAGGTGCCGGCCTATATGCAGCGTCATGGCTACCGGATCCTTCCCGTCTCTCCGAAACTAGACCGCGTCCTGAGCGAGCGGTGCGTGCCGGTCCTGGGTGATCTCGATGAGACCCCGGATCTCGTGAATCTGTTTCGCGCGAGCAGCCATATCCCTGGTCATGTCGACGAAATCCTCGCGCTCGAGTCGAAGCCTACCGCCGTGTGGATGCAGCTCGGGATCGCGCACCCCGAGGCCACGGCGCGACTCGAAGCCGCCGGGATCGAGGTCGTCGAGTATCGCTGCCTGATGGTCGAACACCGGCGTCTGGTGGGCCGTCGCGATTGACATCCGAGCCTCTACGCATCGCAGTCTGGTTCGACTTCGCATCGACGATTTGTTATGTCGCCCATCGCACCATGGAGCGCATGGCACCGGCGCTGTCCGACCTCGAAATCGAACTCGACTGGCGGCCGCTCGACCTGAGCCAGCTGCTCGCCCGGTACCCGCGCGGACAGGCCCTGACAGAAAACCAACGAGCCAACGCCCGGCGAGTCGCGCAGGAACTCCAGGTGGATGTCGAAATGCCTGCGGTCTGGCCCGACTCCCGCGCGGTCAACGCGTCCGTATTCGCAATGCCGGATGGACCGCGTGCCGCAGCCTGGCGCGAGCGCGTGTTCACGGGCCTCTTCGAAGAAGGACGGACGGCACCCGCGCCCGAAGAAGTCTCCCGGTGGGCGCAAGACCTCGGCTGGAAGCTGGCGCCGAATGCCATCGATGACGCCAGAAACCAGCTGCGTCTCCAGACCGAAGACGCACGCGACGCCATGGTGACCGGAGTACCGACCTTCATGTTCGGCGACTGGCCCTTCGGCGGCATCCAGACCGAAGACACGATGCGTCAGATGCTGGCCCGTTATGCCGCCCGCCAACGCGCGGGAGCCACTGCATGAGTCGCAAGAAACGGAACGATGGCGGCAACCTCGTCTGGTCGGACCAACGCGGCGGGGATGTGCGTTCGGGCGGCCAGGAGGCACCGCGCCGCGCTCGCGGCGACGGCATCGTACGCGTGCGCCGCGAAACCAAGGGGCGCGGCGCCAAAACGATCACGGCCATCGACGGCGTCGCGCTGGCAAGCGACGCCTTGAAGGACCTCGCCAAGGACCTGAAACAGCGCTGCGGGACCGGCGGTGCCGTCAAGGACGGCGTGATCGAGATTCAGGGGGACCACCGCGACGTCATCGTCCAGGCCCTCGAGGAACGCGGCTACACCGTGAAGCGCGCGGGCGGCTAGCTACTTCTCGATCTCCTCCGACTCGTACTGCACGAAACGCGACTGCATCCAGCGTACGGCGATGACATCCGCGAGACCGACCCACAGACGGTTCCCGATGCCGTACTTGGATTCGCCGTGCCGTCGGGGGCGATGGTTCACCGGCAGTTCGGTGACACGCGCGCCGCGCATGCGCAGGAGCGTCGGCAGGAACCGGTGCATGCCCCTGTACATCACGATGCCGTCCAGGAACTCACGCCGCATCACGCGGAGAGAGCATCCGACGTCGGTTACGGATTCTCCTGTCACCGCGTTTCGGAAACCGTTGCCCACCGTCGACGACAGCCGTCGCACCCAGCTGTCTTGGCGATTCGCGCGGACCCCGTTGACGACATCAGCGCCATCGAGGGCCGCGAGCAGCGCCGGGAGATCGGCGGGGTCGTTCTGGAGGTCAGCGTCCAAGGTTGCGACGACGTCGCCCCTTGCTGCGCGGAAACCAGCTTCGAGAGCAGCGCTCTGGCCTCGGTTTTCCGCCAGCGCGATCACCCGAACGCGTGAATCATCCGCCCTCAATGCAGCGAGTGCATCGCAGGTTCCGTCCTCGCTGCCATCGTCGACGTAGATGAACTCGACACCACCCGGATGTGCACCGAGAACGCCAGCGACCTCTTCGTGCAACGGGCGGACATTCTCGCGCTCGTTGTAGAACGGGACGACGACCGAGAGTCGGGGCACGGGAGCCACCTCAGGTCTTCAGGAGCTCGGGGTTTCGCGCTTCGACCAGCCGACGGATGCCGTCCTTCCAGTGCACCCGCGTCGGACCCGTCTTTGATTGGAGGCGTGTCGTATCGAGCAGCAGGGGTTCGAGGGCGGTCTCGGTCTCTTCGAAGCGGGGCTCCAGACCCGTCAGCTCTCCCAGGTACCGGCACCATTGCTCGACCGACGTGTCTTCGCTCCCAGCCCAGTTGACGACTGTCGCCGGAACGCTCGCGAGGTCCACGAGGGCTTCGAGATGCGAGACGTAGTCGTCTTCGTGCAGCAGCGGAAAGGTATTCGGGCCCCCGGGGTGGATCGGAATCGGGACGCCGCTCTTCATCATCATCAAGTGGAACCAGGGCCAGCCGCCGGCGTCGCCGTAGGGCACAGCCAGCCGCGCGATCGTCGTCGGCAGCCCGAACTGTCTCGCCGCGGTGCGAACCACCGCCTCTGCAGCGATCTTGCAGATGCTGTAGGTCGACAACATGTGACGATGGTGATCAGCCAGCGGCGCCGACTCGTCGATTCGCTTGCCGCCACTCCCGCGATAGACGCCGGTCGTCGAACAATGGACGAACGCACGCGCATGCTGACAGTGGGCCATCAAGAGGCCCACCCCCTCGGCATTCATGGCGAGATCGCCGTCGAAGTCATCGTCCCCACTCTTCGCCACAGCGAAATGAAGCACCAGGTCGAGGTCCTGCGGCACGGCATCGAATGCGCCTGCGGCCATGTCCCCCACGATGGGCTCGGCCCCGATCGCGGCCACACGCTCACGATCTCCCTCTCGCCCGAAGCGCCCCAGGGCGAGTACACGGTTGTTCGCGGCAAGTGCCTTGGCCACGGGGAACGCGACCTGGCCGGTCACGCCGGTCACGAGGATGGTCTGGTTTTCGAGCATCGGAGTCCTTTGTAGGTCGATTGCCAACCGACGGTGCACATTCGCGCCGTCGGTGTCGGGCGACGATTCGCGCGAAAAGGTACCGTTCTGTGTCGTCGTATGGGGATCCGACCGGACACGATCCGCACGGCCGAGGGAGGGGTATGAGCGAGACGGATTCCAGCCCCTTGCTGCGCGCCGGGGTCATCCTTGCGGCATGCGTCGTTCTGCTCGTGGGGCTTGGGAGCCTCGATGCGAGCCCACCCGACGAACCGCGGTATACCCAGGTCGCCGAGGAAGTCCGGGCCATGCCCAATGGCCCGTCGGACTGGATCCTGCTCCACCTGAACGGGGAGCCCTACGACCAGAAGCCGCCCCTCTACTTCTGGCTGGCCGCACTTTTTGGCGCGCCGTTCGACCGCGTGAGCGAAGCGGCCGCGCGACTGCCTTCGGCGTTGTTCGGCATCGGTGCCGTCGTCGCCACCATGCTGCTGGGGCGGCGGATGTTCGGCGGCCGGGTCGGCGTAATCGCAGCGGCCCTCTTGTTGTCCACCTACGAGTTCGCGCGGCTCAGTCGCCGCGCACAACTCGATGTCCCTCTCCTCGCCCTCGAACTCGTTGCGTTGGCAGGCTTCTGGTGGCTCGACCGTGGCCTCACCACGCCAATCCGTGGAGCCCTCATATTCCATGGCGCCATGGGCCTTGCGGCACTGACGAAGGGGCCGCCGGGCTTCCTGATTCCGATGCTCTCGGTCGTGGCCTTCCTCGGCTGGGAAGGTCGGCTTCGCGACCTGCGCAAAGCCTTCCCGTGGTGGGGCATCGTACTCACCGTCGGACCACTCCTTGCCTGGTACCTCGGAGCCGCGAGCCTGGCACCGGCGGGATACAGCGACGGGGCCGTCGTCGAGAACCTGATCGGTCGATTCTTCCAGGGCACGTCGCACTCGCGCCCGTTCTACTACTACGTCTATCAGTTCCCGATCGTCTTCCTGCCGTGGACCCTGCTTCTCCCCGTGGTCTACTCGGTCGGTCGCAGCCAGGTCTTCTCGGGCGAACGTGGCGAGGAGACATTGCGGGCCTGGCGGTTCCTGATTGCCGTGATCGTCACGAGTGTGGTGTTCTTCTCCATCTCGAGCGGCAAACGCCCACACTATGTCCTTCCGGCGTTTCCTTTCCTCGCGTTGCTCTGCGGCGACACCGTCGTTCGGTGGTTCCATGGCCGCGTCCGCCCTCCCGCAGGGCTGACGGCTTTGGCCGCCGGTGGCGCCACGTTGGCTGGCCTGACGGGCGCCCTCGTCCTGGCGACGACGATGCGCAATCCGCTCATTCTCGAACGCTTCCCCGGAATCCTCGACGAGAGCGACCCCGGCATCCTGGCGACGTTCGGTGGAATCGCTGTTGCCATCGGTGCCCTCGGCGTCGTCACCTGGATCGTGATGCTGCGTCATCGTGTCCGCGTCCCTGCGTTCATGGGCGTCCTGATCGGCGGCCTGTTGCTGTTCGAAGCCTCCATCTTCACGCTGGGCTTCCGCGGGATCGATGAGTCACTTTCCCCGCGGAGTATCTCGGTCGCGGCGAGTGCGTTCACCGACCCCGGCGAGCCCATCGGACTCTTCCGGGACCGCGCCATGATCGGGGCCATCGTGTACTACGCGCACCGCCACGTCGTCTGGCTCGAAGACGCCGAGGACGTCGCAGAGTTCTTCGCCTCAGGGGGCCAGACGGTGATGCTGAAACGGAAGAAAATCGATCGCCTGGGGACCCCGGTCGACATCCTTTCAAGCTCGCACAGCGGGAGCCGGGAGTGGGTCGTCGTGCGGCCGAAAACCCCTGGGGCGCCAGCGGAATCCTAGGCTCGGACGATCGAGGCGCTCTCTTGGCCCGGGACCGGACGCCGGTCGCGAGTTGACGCGACGCTTCGACGCAGGGCGGCAGAAAACCGTTCTGCCACAGGGACTTGCAAGGGCGAGCGCACCTGTCGACGCGCGGTCTCAAACGCTAGATTCCCGTCTTCAAACCAAATCAAACGCAAAGGAGTCCTGATGCCGACAGCCGAACTTCACATCGACGGCAAAGTCATCGAACTCCCGGTCATCGAAGGTTCCGAGGGCGAGCGCGCCATCGACATCCAGAACCTTCGCTCCGAGACCGGGCTCATCACGATGGACCCAGGCTACGCCAACACCGGGAGCTGCGAGAGCAGCATCACGTTCATCAACGGCGAAGAGGGCATTCTCCAGTATCGCGGGTACCCGATCGAGGAACTCGCGGAAAACTGCACCTTCCTCGAGGTCTCCTACCTCCTGATCCACGGCGAACTGCCGACCGAGGTCGAACTCGACGGCTTCACCAACTCGATCCTCCATCACACGATGATCCACGAGGACTTCCGGCTGCTGTTCCGGGCGCTCCCCAAGGACGCCCATCCGATGGCCGCGTGCTCGGCCATGGTGTCCGCACTGGCGACGTTCTACCCCGACTCCCTCGACCCCCGCGATCCGCGCGAAGTCGAGGTCTCGATCCATCGCCTCCTCGCGAAGCTCCCGACCATCGCGAGCTATGCGTACAAGCACTCGGTCGGGCAGCCCTTCATGTACCCGGACAACAACCTCAGCTACGTGGGCAACTTCCTGCGGCTGATGTTCGCGAACCCGTGCGAGGAGTTCGAAGTCGATCCGGTCGTCGAAAAGGCGATCGACCTGCTGCTGATCCTGCACGCCGACCACGAGCAGAACTGCTCGGCGTCGACGGTCCGAATCGTGGGCTCTTCCCACGTGAACATGTTCGCCTCGATCTCCGCCGGCATCAACGCGCTCTGGGGCCCCCGCCACGGCGGCGCGAACCAGGAAGTGATCGAGATGCTGAGTGCGATCGCGGACGAAGGCATCTCCGGGAAGGAGTTCGTCGATCGCGCCAAGAGCCGGGACGACACCTCGCGCCTCATGGGTTTCGGGCATCGCGTCTACAAGAACTTCGACCCGCGCGCGCGGATCATCAAGAAGGCCTGCTACGACGTCCTCGATCGGTTGGGTGTGAACTCCCGGCTGCTCGAAATCGCGGTAGAGATCGAGCAGCTCGCGCTCAGTGACGATTACTTCGTCGAGCGGAACCTGTACCCGAACGTCGACTTCTATAGCGGCGTCATCTACACGGCAATCGGCACACCCGAGAACATGTTCACGGCGAACTTCGCGATCGGTCGCTTGCCTGGATGGATCGCCCAGTGGCGAGAGATGCACGAGCACAAGCACAAGATCGGGCGACCTCGACAGGTATACACGGGCGAGACACGCCGAAAGGTCCCGCAGCTCTCGGATCGTTAGGCCGCATGCCTGACGCTTCCATGCTCGCATGGTGCGACGGTGACGTCGTCGAACTCGACGACGTCACCGCACCTGGCGCGGGGTGCTACACGACCGGGATCTGGACCGGTCGGGACATCCGGTGGTCCACGGCCGTGATCGACCGGCTGGCCTCGGATGCGGAGGCGCTCGGCTACGGCACGGTGCCGCATCTCGACGTCGCCATGGGCATGCACCTCCTCGGGTTCCTTGCCTTCGGAAGCGGTCAGGGAATCGTGCGGTTCGAAGCCCGTCAATGCGACGGCGAAACCGCACACATCACGGGCAACGTCCGCGAACTGGGCGAGCATTCGCCGGAAGCCGCTGTCGCTGGGACCGCGGTCATCCACCCGGGACCCGCGGTCGCGCCTGGCGTCAAGATTCCACGGCCCGAGATCGACGACGCCCGCGGAGATCGCGACGCCCGTGGCCTCGACGAGGTCTTGCTGTTCGATGGCGAGGGCTTTCTGGTCGAAGGCTCTCGTTTCAATGTCCTGGTCCATACGGCGGACGGGGCCTGGACCCTGCCTCCCCTCGCGCGTGGCGGGGTACGAGGCGTGATCCTTCGGCTGCTCCTGGACCGATTGCCGCAGCTCGAGGAACGGGATCTCCGGATCGAGGACCTCGTCGCCGCGCGCGAGATCGTCCTTACCAATGGCGCACGCGGCGCCATCCGAGCCCAAAAATTCGAGGGCGAATCAGTGGCCGGCCCAGGCCCGCTGTTGTCGGCAGCGCAACGCGCACTCGAAGACTGACAGCCCCGCGCCTAGCGTTCCGGCTTCTGGAAGAGCAGCGTGAAGCGATCGGTGTTCCCCGTGACCGACTTGCGCCCGACTTCGTAGCGGAGTTCATCATCCGGGCGGTAGTGGAGGTCGGACCAGTCGACGAAGTCGAAGCCGGCCGCCTCGATCTCGTGAATCATCTCGACCGGATCCATGCGTCGCCACACCTCGCCATGGTCGGCCTCCATATGTCGCCGAGAGTGGTCGACCACGCCGTAATAGCCGCCGGGAGCGAGCGCCTCGAACACGGCCGTGTTCATGTGCTGGCGACCTTCGTCGGAGAAGTTGTGCAGGTTCCGGAACGTCAATACCAGGTCGAAGTTACCCTCGGCGAACGAAAACGCTGGCAAGGCGAGGCGCCGGTTTACCCGCGGCTGGGCGAATAGCTTCGCGAGGTCGAGTCCCGGTGCGATCTCGCGCACCCGGTCGTAGGGAGCATTCTGGGGCAACGCTGCGAGTGCGCGCTCGGGGAACATCGAAACCGCGAGATCCCCCTTCTCGTGGAGCACGGGCGCGAGGATCGAGGTGTACCACCCGCCACCAGGCACCAATTCGAGCACCTTCATATCCGAGCGAAGCCGGAAGAACTCGAGCGTTTCGATCGGCTTGCGGTTTCGGTCGCGCGCGCGATCAGCCTCGCTTCGAAACTCGGCAGCCATGGCGGCTTCGACCGCGGCCCCCAGCTCCGATCGCTCTGGCGGCGCCCCTTGGCCCAGCGCCGAAACAGGCCCAACCACGGCAACCAACAGCAGAATCAAGACCCAACGGACGACGATCGACGACATGCAAGCTCCTCCAGGCGCCCGACTACGGTACCACGCGGGCGCAATGGGGTACCTTGCGCCGCTCGCCACTCGAACCCACAGGAACCCGCCATGTCTTCGCTTGGCCGCCTCGCCATCACGATCCCCTCTCCCTTTCACAATGCCCGTGAGTGCGTCGATCTCGCGCGCAAGGCAGAGGACGAATGGGGCTACGAGGCCATCTGGATGGCGGAGACGGCGGGCCCAGATTCGTTCACACTGGCGGGCGCCATCGCCCAGGCGACCCAGCGCGTCGAGATCGGAACGGCCATCGTCCCCGTCTACAATCGGACACCCGCCGTTCTGGCCATGAGCGCCGGCACCCTCGACCAACTGTCGGAGGGCCGCTTCATCCTCGGACTCGGCTCGTCGAGCCATGCGATCATGCGCGACTGGAACGGCGTGGACTTCCATGCCCCGCTCGGCCACGTACGTGAGTCGGTCGAGATCATCCGTTCTGCGCTCTCTGGCGAGAAGACCGATTACGCGGGCAAGCATTTCCGGTCGAAGGGACTTCGGCTCGGCAGCGTTCCCGAGCGGCCGATGCGGATCTACCTCGCTGCGTTGCGCGAGAAGATGTTGCGCCTTGCCGGCGCCCATGGTGAGGGCCTGATCATCAACTTCCAGCCCCTCGGCGCCATGCCCCAGATTCTCGAGGCCTACCGGGCCGGCGCCCAGGAGGCCGGGCGCGACGCCACGAACGACGAGGTCGTCTGTCGCTTCCAGGTCTGCGTGACCGACGACAAGGAGAAGGCGCGCGCCATCGTGCGCATGGCCTTCGGCGGCTACCTCTCCGCCCCGGTCTACAACAAGTTCCTGGCTTGGTGCGGCTACAAAGAAGAAGCCCGCGCCATCGCGGAAGGGTTCGCGACCAAGGATCGCGCCGCGGTTGCCGCAGCCATGCACGATGAACTGGTCGACTCGATCGCCATCCTCGGCACTCCCGATGAGTGCCGGGAACAACTTGCAGCGTTCGTGGCCGCCGGAGTCACCACGCCCGTGCTCTCGCCCCTGGCCACCAGTCCCGACGCGGCGGCCGCGGTGTTCGAGACCTTCGCCCCCGCGCAGGCCTGAGCGGCGCCGGGCGATGACGCAAGCCATCTTGATCACAGGCGGCACCGGCCTGATCGGCGGACGGGCGGTCCCGGTGCTCGCCGAGCGCAGCGAGATCCGGCTCCTCAGTCGGCGCCCGGGGTCAAGTTCAATCCCGAACACGCGAACGCTCGAATGGAACGGCGTAGACGTGCCCGACGAAGCACTGCGGGGTGCATCGACCGTGATCCACCTCGCAGGCGAACCGGTCTTTGGTGGACTTCCCACGAAGCGACGACTCGATCGGATCCTGAAGAGTCGCGTCGACTCGACAGCCGCGCTGGTCGCGCGCCTGTCCTCACTTCCAGACGACCAACGTCCGGACTCCCTGGTTAGCGCCTCCGCGGTCGGCTTCTATGGCGACCGTGGCGACGAACGGCTGGATGAGGACGCCGTCCGCGGCGAGGGGTTCCTGGCCGATGTCTGCGTCGACTGGGAAGCGGAGGCTGTCAAGGCCGAGGCGCTCGGGCTTCGCGTTGTGAGGCTTCGCTTCGGGATCGTTCTTGCCAGAGACGGCGGCGCGTTGAGCCTGATGGCCCCGGTCTTTCGAGCCGGTCTCGCAGGAAATCTCGGCAGCGGAAAACAGTGGTTCCCGTGGGTCCACATCGACGACGCCGCTGCGATGCTCGTGCGCGCGACCGAGGACACGGCATGGACTGGAGCCGTGAACGTCGTCGCTCCGGAACCCGTTCGAAACGCCGAGTTGACCCGGGTCCTGGCCAAACAGCTCAAGAGACCCGCGTTCCTGACTGCGCCAGCCTTCGCGGTACGCGCCGCGCTCGGTCCGTTGTCAGACGAGCTGCTCGGCAGCAAATGCGTGGTCCCCGGTGTCGCGCAAGCGCTCGGCTTCGACTTCACCCACGGCCAGCTTTCGGGTGCGCTGGCCGACCTCTTCGGGAAGAGCGCCTAGCGTCGTCCGCGCGGCGCGTTCTCGAAGAGGCTAGGAAGGACGTCCTTCGCGCTGGCAGAGCGGCCGGGCAAGACGGATGTGGTGGCCACACCGACGTCGAGCTCGTTCACGGTCGGGAACCGGTTGGCGAAGTCGATGCGCAGGCGTTCGACAATGGAAGCCGCAGCTTCTTCATCGACGTCGGCCAGTAGCAATACGGCACGCTCGCGAAGCAAGCGGAACACATGATCCTCGACCCGCAACTCGGCTTCGACGAAGTCGATGAAGTCGCGCACCAGGGTATCGCCCTCTCGGCCGGCGATTCCGACAAAGACGGACGCCACGCCATGCCCTTCGGCCAGCGCGTTGGCGCGGTCGAACAGGCCGCGCAGGTGGCGGGGATCACTTCGGTCTTCGGTTCCGTGGCTGGTCATCATGGACATCGAGGGTCTCTTCGGTCCGTCGGCACGAGCACTTGACGCGCGTCTCCCCCACCGAGAGACCTCCCCCACGATCATGGCGCAGAATTGTTCGGATCTTGCCGGTTTCCTAAGTTCCTCGAACTGTGAGCGCATACCCGCCCGCCTCCACCCTCCCGGTATCTCCGGATACCGCATTGACCCACCTCCGGGGCCTCGCCCGCGCCTACGGCGCGTTGGTGGTGCTCGTCACGGGGCTGATCGTCCTCGGCGCAAGTGTTCGCGCGTTCGAGGCGGGCCTCGCCTGTCCGGACTGGCCGCTGTGCTTCGGCGAGGTCATCCCCGAGATGAACCTCGAGGTCGCCTTCGAGTTCGGCCACCGCGTCGTGGCCGGTGGCGTGAGCCTGTTGTTTGCCTTCCTGGCGGTTCGCACCTGGCCCCATACGACGTATCGCCGTCACGTCCTGCTCATCGCCCTGCTACTCGGGGTCCAGATCGTCCTGGGTGGACTCACGGTCCTCCATCTCCTGGCGGAGTGGACCGTGACTTCGCACCTGGTCACGGGAAATGCCGTGAACGCGGCGCTCCTCTGGCTTGTCCTCCGGCTGCGCGATGCTGACCGACCGACCGCGCGCCGACCGCTTCCCGCCGGCGTCGGTGTCTGGCTGACGGTCGTGGTCACCTTGGGGTTTGCCCAGATCGTGCTCGGTGGGTTGGTGGCGTCGAGTTACGCGGGCCTCGCCTGCCCCGAATGGCCGACCTGCAACGGCGGCGTATGGGTGCCCACCCTCGAGGGAACGGTCGGGCTCCACGTCGCGCACCGCTTCAATGGTTACGCCTTCCTGGCCGCATTGGTCGGCGGGGTCGTTGCGTTCCGTCAGGTCGGCGGCTTCGCCCGGTGGATCCGGATCGCAGTCGCGCTCTGTGTCGCCCAGGTGGTCGTCGGGATCGCCAACGTGCTGACAGGACTGCCTGAAGGCGTCACTGTCCTGCATTCGGCGCTCGCCGCCCTCCTCGTACTCACCCTTACCGCCGCTGTCCGGGAGTGGTTCGCCTGCCGCGCGACCGTACCCGCCCCGGCCGGAGACACCCGATGAAGCCCAACCAGGTATTTGGTCGCATGAGCCCCGAGCGCGCAGAGCGCGTACTGAACGCGATTCTCGAGGAGTCCCCGGCCGTCTATACCCAGGCCGTCGCCGCGGCAGCCGCGACGATGAAGGCGCGTCCGCAGTTCATGATGAAGCAGCCCAAGGACAAGAGAGCGAAGCTGATCCGCCAGGCCCTGTCCCGGGTGGCGGCGAGTCCGATCGCGGAGGAGATCCTGGCGACGTACTTCCTGGAGATGCGGAAAGACCTCCTGACGGAATGGCTCGACGCGCTCGGCCTCGAACATGAGGAAGGCGTCCTGAAGACCGACACGCCCGACGCGCCGGCCCAAGCCGAACTCCAGAAGCTCGTGGACGCCTACCGCAAGGGCGACGGCGACGAAGCCGATGACCGGGAACTCCTGCTCCAGGCATTCGCGGCACAAAGTGCCATCGACTGGCCCGACTTCGAGGCGATGCTCGAAGGCGCGTCCTGACGACGGCCTCGCCTAGCGGCCGGTGCTCTCGTAGCGGTCGCCGCGATCCAGTTCGAGTCCCTTGTAGCCCCGTCGGTACCCGGCCGCCACGAACGCATCCGCCCACTCGGCGCTGTCCGCGGGCATCCCGTCGATTTCCTCGATCCGCAGCGTGCCACGTGCGCGATCCCGGAAAACGCCGCGCAGCGCGCGCGCGACGGCGGTCGCCGCAGAGTCGTCCTTGGGCCCGTCGTTCGGGAACGTAATGAGCCGTTTTCCGGCGCGATCGATCCATCCGAGCACAACCCCATCCGAGAGGATCACGCGGGCTCCGGCAGAGCGGCGCGGCCTCCCGCTCGGACGTGCAGACGGCGGCCACGGCAGCATGGCACCAAAGGGCTGTGCGGGATCCGTGGCAGCGAGCAGGTTCACGGTGGGCACCTCCTCCGCAAGTCGCGCTGCGCGCAGCCGGTCCACGGCGCCCGCAAACGCGAACTGCGCACCGGTATAGCCATCGACGAAATGTCCGCGACGCACCTTGCCAGCCTCTTCCATCGCTCGAAAGACCGGGTAGACGCTGCTCCAGCCTCCGCGGATTGCCTCCAATGCAACCGTTTCGCGCGCGGCCACGCCATAACGTTCGAGCAACATGATCGCGCGAGAGTGCGCGCGTTCAGTAGGCGCCACGCCCGGTCCCGCGCCCACCAGTGCGCTCAGTAGCGACCAACGGCCCGCGGCAACCGTCGGGAGTTCGCGCGAACGCCGGCGCGACGGTGTCGAACGGGCCCCCAGACCGCGCAGCGGTGCGAAGGTGTCGTTGGTGACGAGGCCGGCCCAGACAAGGTCCCACAGCGCCGCGAGCAGGTCCTGCTGAGCCACCTCGGCATGAGTCCCGACGAGTTCGGTAAAGAACGATGCACCGCGAACGTCCAGCTGGTCGCGGAGCGAGCGCGCGAGCGGCGACAGATCCTCCGCGATTTCGGGCGGGTCGACGAGCAGGCCGATGCGGTCCCGGCGGTGGAGGGCCACGCGCCCATCCTGCCCACCGAGCGCGCCAACGCCGACCCACATCCAGGTGCCGAGGGCGCCCAACTCATCGAGATGGCGCGGCTGAAAATCCGGCAACCGTGCCGGGAGGATCGCATTCTCGAGATCGGAAAACGGAAGCGGCACGCCTTCGAGCTGCTCCAGGACCTCGGCCAGTCGCCGGGTCCCGCGGGCATTCCCGTCGATCCCGTGCCACTTCGGCAAGAATCGCACGAGTGCGGGTGCCTCAACCGGAGCAACCTCACCGCGTAGCCGCGCCAGGGTGCGTCGGCGAAGCCGGCGCAGCACTTCCTCATCGCACCATTCGTGACCGGTGCCCGACGGGTCGAACTCTCCCGAGAGCAACATGCCACGGCCTTCGAGCGCGCTCAGCAGCGCCGCAGCCTGCGCCGGGACGATGCCATAGCGCTGCGCCAGGTCGCGGGTGGTGAAAGGTCCATGCGTGCGTGCGAACCGCCGAAAGAGCTGATCGGTCGCATCCGGAACGGCGTCGAGGAAGGCCTCCGGAAGACCGACCGGAGGGGCAACCCCAACGGCGTCGCGATAGAGCCCCGTGTCTTCGGCCGCAATCCAGCGGGCCTCTCCGCCGATGCGCACGCAGGCGGCACGCCGCGTCGCCTCCAGCGTATCGAGCCAAGGCGCAGGATCGTCGTCGCAGCGAAGTGCAAGCTCCTCCTGCGAAAGGTCACCGATGCGACGCAGGAGATCGTGGAGCCCATCCGCATGCCGTGCCCGGTACTCGGGCGCGGTTCCCTGGAGCTCGCTCGCAACTTCTTCCAGCACTGCGGAGTCGAGTAGCTCCCGAAGCTCCTCATGGCCTAGCAACTCGCGGAGCATGTGACGGTCGAGGGTAAGCGCCTGCGCACGGCGCTCGGCCACCGGCGTGTCCCCTTGGTAGAGGTAAGCGGCCGTGTAGGCAAAGACGAGCGAACGCGCGAACGGCGAGGCCTGGCGCGTTTCGACGTCGTCGACGCGGACATCGCGGCGCCGAATTGCGCCTAGCAGGTCTACGAGGCTCGGAAGGTCAAACACGTCCTGGAGACACGCCCGATAGGACTCGAGCATGATCGGGAATGCCGGATAGCCGCGCGCAACAGCGAGCAGATTCTGCGCCCGGAGCCGCTGCGCCCAGAGCGGTGTCCGTGAGCCCGGGCGCATGCGTGGGAGCAGCAGTGCGCGCGAGGCGTTCTCGCGAAACTGCCCCGCGAACAACGCCGACCGTTCGAGCTGGGCGACGACGCGGTCTTCGAGGTCTTCGGGCTCGGGCAGGAACTCGTCGGTGCCGGGCACCTCGTCGGCATCCGCGAAGCGCAGCGAGATGCCGTCGTCACTCCATAGTGCCTGGACCTCGTACCCCTTGTCGCCTGCGAAGTGGGCCTCGAGCGCGAGCGCCCAGGGCGCGTGCAGGCGCGCGCCAAAAGGAGACAAGATGCACACGCGCCAGTCGCCGATCTCGTCGCGAAAGCGCTCGACCGTGATGGCCTGATCGGTGGGCAACGCCCCGGTCGCCTCGTGCTGTTCGATCAGGTAGTCCACGAGATTGCGGGCGGCGAATTCATCGAGGTCGTAGTCCTGCACCAACCTGGCCTCGGCGTCGGCGCGATGCTTGTGGAGGTCACTGCCACGCCCGCGGCAGCTGTCTGCCAACTCCCGGACGAATGCGCCTAGCGCCCGGCCCAGTTCGACCGGGCGCCCGGGACCCTCCCCTTTCCAGAAAGGCAGCCGTCCGATCTCGCCCGGCGCGGCCGCCACCACCACGCGATCGCGCGTGATCTCGGTAACGCGCCAGCTCGACGCGCCGAGCGTCACGACTTCGCCGGGCCGCGTTTCGTGCACCATCTCCTCGTCGAGCTCTCCGATTCGCGGCCCATCCGGCCCCAGGTGGACACCGTAGAGCCCGCGATCCGGGATCGTCCCACCGGAGAGCAGCGCGATCTTCTGGGAGCCCTTTCGTGGCTCCAGCGCGTCTTGCTCGCGGTCCCAGATCAGACGCGGGCGCAGCTCGCCGAAATCGGTCGACGGGTAACGGCCGGAGAGCATGTCGAGGACGCCGTCCAGGAGCTCACGCGTGAGACCCCGAAAATTGGCGGTGCGCTGGACGGCCGCGAGCACCTCCGGAACCGTCCACGGGTCCATCGAGACCATGGCCACGATCTGCTGCGAGAGCACGTCGAGTGGGTTGCGAGGCACTCGCAGGGCTTCGACTTCGCCACTGCGCATTCCCGCGGCGACGACCGTGGCCTCCAGCAGATCGCTCCGGTGCTTCGGAAAAACAATGCCACGGGAGGGGACGCCGACCTGATGGCCGGCGCGGCCCACTCGTTGGAGCCCCGATGCGACGGCGCCCGGAGACTCCACCATGAGCACGAGGTCGACCGCACCCATGTCGATGCCAAGTTCGAGCGAACTCGTGGCGACGATGGCGCGCAGCCGACCGGCTTTCAGGTCGTCCTCCATCTGCCTTCGTTGTTCATGCGCGATCGACCCGTGATGCGCGCGCACGAGTTCGCGACCCGCGGTCTCCTCAGCAGTCTGCCCCCGACTCTCGCGGTCGAGATCGTTCAACCGCTTCGCGAGTCGCTCGCACAAACCCCGACTGTTCACGAACAAGATGACGCTGCGGTGTGCCCGGATCTGCTCGAGGAGCTTCGGATAGATGGCAGGCCAGAGGCTGGCATCGGGATCTTCCGCGCGCGTCTTCTGGAACAACTCCGCAAGCACCGAACCGGTGGGCAGCGCGTCAACGGCCGGAGGAGCGGGCGCGGGCGTGCGGTAGTCGCCCGGACGTGTCATATCCGGAACCGGGACCGAAATCGTCAGATCCAGGTCGGGGCGGCGACTGGTGTCGACCGTGGTGACGGCGCGATCGCCGCCGAGGAATCCGGCGACCTCGGAAATCGGCCGCGCCGTGGCCGAGAGCCCGATACGTTGCGGGTCTCCTCCCGTAAGCGCCGCAACCCGTTCGAGCGAGAGTGCGAGGTGAGCGCCGCGCTTCGTTGAAGCGATCGCGTGGATCTCGTCGACGATTACCGTTTCGACCGTGCGAAGTGTCTCGCGCTGTGCAGATCCGAGGATCAGATAGAGCGACTCCGGCGTCGTCACCAGGATCTCGGCGGGATTGCGCGCCTGGGCGCGTCGCTCGGATTGCGGGGTGTCACCGGTCCGGATCGCCACGCGGGGTGCGAGAAACGCGGCTTCGGTCAACGCAGCCTGTCGTTGGATGCCGATGAGCGGTGCTCGCAGATTTCGTTCGATGTCGTAGACCAGGGCCTTCAGGGGCGACACATAGAGCACGCGAACCCCAGGCCTTGAATCGGCATCGCGCTGCCCCAATCGGTCGATGCACGAGAAGAACGCAGCCAGTGTCTTGCCGCTGCCGGTCGGCGCCAACAGAAGCGAATGGGCGCCGTCGCGAATGGCCGACCAGCCCTGTTCCTGCACCGGCGTGGGTGCCTCGAAGCTCTGGGTGAACCACTCGCGCGCCGGGGCGCTGAAGCGATCGAGGATCGTGTCGACGGGGGAAGCCACCTGGCGATCCTAGCCCGCAGCTTGCGGAGTCGAAACCAAGGCGAAAGTCCTGCGGTGCTGAAATGGAAACGCCCCGGGCGCTTGCGCACCCGGGGCGTTCATCTGGACCAGACGTCGGCCGCTAGCGAACGGTGATCGCCGCGTTCGAGATGACGGGCGCGTTGCGTTCCTTCGACTCCGCCGTCAGGTACACCTTGTCGCCCTCGTTCCAGAGCTTGGTGACCATGGTCTCGCCCGGGAAGAAGACACCGCGGAAGCGCGCCTCGTAACGCGCGACCTTCTCGACATCGCCTCCGAGCGCGTTGTCGACGGCGGCCTTGCAGTTGATCCCGTACGAGCACAGGCCGTGCAGGATCGGCACATCGAAGCCGCCCATCTTGGCGAAGTCCGGATCCGCGTGGAGCGGGTTCTTGTCTCCGGACAGGCGGTAGAGCAGCGCCTGCTGCGGCAACGTCGGCGTCTCCACGACGTGGTCGGGTTCGCGATCCGGGGGTTCATTCCCCGGGGCCGGTCCGGCTTCGCCACCGAAGCCGCCCTCACCGCGCAGGGCGAGTACGAAGCGGTTGGTGAAGAGCGGCGCGCCGCCCTTCTCCTTCGTTTCGACCTCCATCACGACAACGGCCATCTTGCCCTTGTCGTAGATGTTCGCGATGCGGCTCGTGTTCTCGAGTTGTGCCGCCACCGGGAGCGTGCGATGGATCGTGATGTCCTGCTCGCCATGGAGCAGCATCGCCGGATTGAAGTCGAGGCCCGGCGCGTTCATGGCGCCACCCATCGCTCCGAACACGGGGCACACACCGAAGCTCGGCAGCACCTTCAGGTTCTTCTCGTACGTGTACTCGAGTTCCCCCGCGTCCATCTGGTTCGGTGCACCCGCGCCGATGCCCAGGTGATAGAGGATCACGTCGTCCTGCGTGTAGGACGACTCAGAGCTCGGAAATTCGGCCTTCATGGCCAGTTCGGGATCGATCGGCATGGCTAGGCGTCTCCCTTCATGAGCGGCACCAGGAGCTTCATCTCGTCGGCAATCGAGCCCGGCACGATGTATCCCTCTTCGTCTCGGATGGCCTGGAGGTTCGCCTCGACCTCTTCGGCCGACGGCTTGGCGCCGGCGCCCTTCACCCAACCGGGCGTCAGACCAATGAACATGCGCGCGATCTTTCCGCCACCGACCGAGTAGATCTCATGGGACACGTCGCAGTTCTCGGACGACAGGAACGTCACGAGACCCGTCACACACTCGGGGTCGAGCACATCCGGGATCCCGAGTTCCTTCGTCAGACGGGTCGCCGCGATCGGCGCGATCACGTTCGACTTGATGTTGTACTTCGCGCCCTCGAGCGAAAGCACGTTATTCAGACCCACGAGGCCCATTTTTGCGGCCGCGTAATTCGACTGGCCAAAGTTTCCGAGCATCCCGGCGGCCGACGTCGTGAACACGAAACGGCCGTAACCGTTCTCCTTCATCACGCGGAACGCAGGTTGGGAGACGAAGAATCCGCCCTTCAGGTGGACGTCGAGCACGATCTCGAGTTCGGCCGGATCGAGCTTGGCGAACGTCTTGTCGCGCAGGATGCCGGCGTTGTTGATGACGACGTCGACCTTGCCGAAGTTATCGACCGCCGTCTGGATGATCGCCTCACCGCCTTCGGGCGTGGCGACAGAGTCGTAGTTCGCAACGGCGGTGCCGCCGGCTTCCTCGATCTCCTTCACGACCTGGTCGGCGGGCGCCGCGGCGCCACCCGACCCGTCGGCCGCACCACCCAGGTCGTTCACCACCACCTGGGCGCCGCGCTTCGCGAGTTCCAGGGCGTAGGTCTTTCCGAGGCCGCCACCGGCGCCGGTCACGACCGCGACGCGGCCATCAAATCGAATATCAGACATGGTTTTCTCTTCTCTCTTGTCAGTCACCGGGCGTCGGCGTCTCATTCGGACGCACGCAAGCCAGCGGGGAAATCGTAGACGTTCACAGCCGACGCACCGTCGGTGCCGCGACAGACGAGTCTAGCAAGGCTGCGTCCGCTGGCGTGACCCCCCGGCCGAAGTAAAGCGCAGCAGAAACAGCCGCTTACCGACTCAGGTGTCCGAGGCCGGCTGCGCCCTGGACGAACTCGGAGCCCGAGGCGAGCCAATCGGCTGGGGGGCCACGCCAATGGGCGCCGCCCCTTCGCGACGAAGCGTGAAGCGCTCCCTAGCGCAGCGCCTTCGACATCACGCGCCGGTGCGAGTTGATCTCGGCCAACTCGATCAGCGCCGCTTCTGCCACGTCGGCACCCGCGACCTCATCGTCTTCGGCGTGAAGCTCGGCCATGTCGACCCAGTTTCCGTACACGTGCTTGGTCCGTTCGGTGATGATTCCGGCCTTCAACAGCGTCTTGATCAGCACGCGGAAGATGTTCGTGTTCTCGGTCATCGTCTTGCGACGATCTTCCTCGCCGAATGCCTCGAGCACGGCGCCGCGAACCCACTCCCAATCGAGGCCGAATTCGGGGTAGATCTCCTGCTTCTGCTCGGCGTTCACGAGATTGAAGAGCAGTACCTGAAAGCAGTGGGCGGCCCAGTCTTCAACGACCTCGTGCTGCTCGGGCGTCAGGTCGGGAACGGTCTTGTCGGCCCAGATCTTTCCGAATCGATGATGGAACGCCTCGTCGCTCATCACGAGCTGGATCAGGCGCTTGAGCGTCGGGTCAAACGTGCGCGCCTGGAGCGTCGCGAATGCGCCCATCGCGAGTCCTTCGATCAGCATCTGCATGCCCACGAGCTTCTTGTAGACCTCGGGTGCCATCACGACCTCGTCGAGAAGGCTCGCCAGGGTCGGCCCACATCCGAGCGCAGTCCCGAAGCGCTTGCTCACGTACTGCGAGAAGCCGTTGACGTGGCGCGCTTCCTCGCGCGCCTGATTGGATGCGTATTCCTGCGCTCCCGGGTCTCGCATGATGTGGCACAGGCTCGCGGACAGGCTGAAAGCGCCCTGCTCACCGTGTAGGAGTGACGACACGATGAAACGCGTGCTCTGGTTCGCGAGCTTGATCTGCTGGCCCTCGTCGAGTTTCTCCGCGACGGCGCAGTTCAGCTCGACGGTAAATTCCTTCGGCATGATCAGCTGGGTCTCGACATCGAACGGCTCAGCGTCGAAGTCGATGTACTTGGGATCATTGGGGTCCCAGAAGTGGTCGCGGGTCGCCGAGATGATCTCGTCGAAGGCATCGGCACGATCGGCATAGCGATCGACTTCGATCATGCTCATGAAGTCGTCGCGGTCGACAGTGTTGTACGCAGGGTCGTGGGTAATGTGGGACATGGGTAGGTTCCTTCGGTGAACGATGGGGGGTGGTCGCGCGCTTGATGGACGGTGCCGATCGAACGACTAACGTTTTCTCTCGGCCAGGCTAAAGGGCCCCGTCGGGGGCCTTGGGGCTGGCCTGGCGGCCCGGCTCCAGGAGCAGCAGGGTCTCGACGACGTCTTCGCGGGAAGCGCGCGTCGGGTCTTCGGCCCACCACGCAATCACGCGAATCAATGTGGCCGCCCGCGATTGCGCAGCGACGCCCGGATGGATCGCGAGCCCCTCTGCCGCGACGCGGCGCCGCAGACGCTCTTCGATATCCGTCGCGACGCGATCATGGATCAGCTGCGTAATGGGCCCGCTCTCCGGGCCGCGCGCGAACGCCACCAGAATCAGCTCCCGGTTCTCTTCCGTGAAGCGCACGAGTTCCTCAAGGCGAACCCGCAGGACTTCGGCGGGCGCTTGGATCCCGGCCGCAGCGGAATCCTGCCGCGATCGCAGGTCGGCGAGCGCCACGGAAACGATCTCTTCGAAGAGCACGTGCTTGTCGGAGAAGTGCAGGTAGAAGGTGCCGGTCGCGACCCCGGCATGCTGAGCGATCCGCGCACTGGTCACGGCATGCAGCCCCTCTGCGGCGAAGAGGGCGGTTCCGGCTTCAAGCAGCCGCCGACGTGTTTCGGTGCGGCGGCTCGTGTTGCCGTTCGGCGGGGGGCTCGGAGATTGGACGTCGTGAGAAACTGACATGAATTTCAGTTCACTAATTTAACGTATGTTCAGGAAAATCAAGTCAAAATCGAAGAACGCCCCACGGGGAGCACCAATCCTCGCCATAACCGTCAGCCTCCCTCGAACGTATGTCCCTCATGCCCCCGGCTCACCCGTCCGTGTTCGACCGCTATCTGGCCGACGCCGGGCTTGCGCCGCTGCGAAGAGCCGAGACGACCACGCTCCAGGTCAATGTCGGCAAACGCTGCGACCTAGCATGCCACCACTGCCATGTCGAAGCCGGACCCAAGCGGACCGAGGCGATCGACGACCGCACGGCGGAAAGAGTCCTCGCGATCCTCGAGCGCAACCCGACACTCGACACCCTCGACCTGACCGGCGGCGCCCCGGAGATGAATCCGCACTTCGAATTCCTGGTGCGCGGCGCGCGCGCGCTCGGTCGCCGCGTCATCGACCGCTGCAACCTGACGATCCTGTTCCGCGACGGGCAGGCCGGAACCGCCGCATTCCTCGCCGACCAGGGCGTCGATGTCGTCGCCTCGCTGCCCTGTTACACCCTCGAGAACGTCGAAGCGCAGCGCGGCAAGCATGTCTTCGCCCGAAGCATCGAGGGGCTCCAGTGGTTGAACAAGCTCGGCTACGCCCAGCCCGGCACCGGCCTTCGCCTCGACCTGGTCTACAACCCGCTCGGCGCCAGCCTGCCGGGGCCACAGCCAGCACTGGAGGCCGACTATCGTCGCGAGCTCCAGGAACTCTTCGAGATCCACTTCGACCGGCTGTTCACGATCACGAACATGCCAATCAAGCGGTTCGCGCGAGATCTGGAGCGGACGGGCCAGCACGACGCCTATTTGTCGCTGCTGGTGAATCACTTCAACGCGGCGACGCTCGACGGACTGATGTGCCGCCATACGCTGTCGGTCGACCACGAGGGACGGCTCTTCGACTGCGATTTCAACCAGGCACTCGGTCTTCCGATCGCGGGCCCGGCATCCTTGCACGAAGTCGACGATCTCGCCGAACTCACCGCACAGCCGATTGCCACCGATCGCCATTGCTTTGGCTGCACGGCCGGTGCAGGATCGAGTTGTGGTGGAGCACTCGCGTAACCCGGCGGCAATGAACGGCGTACCTCCAGCGACCCCACACAGACACCGGGGTGGAGACCGGCAGCCGTGAGCGAGACACCCCAATCCCCGAGCCCGCCCAGCGGGCTTCCCGTTCGCAGGATCCTGGGCGGCATCGCGGCCATCCTCGCGCTCATCGCGATTGGCCGCTTCGCCGGCGCCTACGTGGAGCCATTCCGAGAATGGGTGGATGGCCTCGGCGCGGCCGGCCCTCTCGTCTTTGCGTTGGTCTACGCCATAGGCGTCGTCGCGTTCGTGCCCGGCTCCGCATTGACGATCGCCGGCGGCCTCGCATTCGGCGTCGTGAAAGGCTCCGTCACCGTTTTCTTCGGCGCCACGCTTGGCGCCACACTGGCGTTCCTGGTCGCGCGGTACTTTGCGCGTGAAGCCATCGAGAAGCGAATCGCGGGCAACCACCGCTTCGCCGCGATCGACCGCGCGATCGAGAACGAAGGTCGGAAGATCGTCTTCCTGCTTCGTCTCTCCCCGGTTTTCCCATTCACCTTGCTCAACTACGGTCTCGGCCTGACGCGCGTGAGGCTGCTCGACTACGTCGTCGCGTCCCTCGGAATGATTCCGGGAACAGTGCTTTACGTATACCTCGGAAGCCTTGGCGCGGACGCAGCGTCTGCTGCCTCCGGCAGCGCAGACGCCGGCCAGACTGCGTTCGCCGCGATCGGTTTCGTCGCCACACTCGTGGTCACCGTCCTCGTCACCCGCATCGCTCGCCGCGCGCTCTCCGAAGCCGCCGGTGACATCGAAACCACCCAGGAGTCCTGAAGATGTCCGTCCTTGAAGTCCTTCCGCGCGACGCGCATAACGAGCAACTCGTTGCCCATGTGCATCCGCCGGACTGGAAGAACCCCGACCCGAGTGGGCGCTATCACCTGGTCGTTCTCGGCGCCGGAACCGCGGGCCTCATCACGGCCCTGGTCGCTTCGGGGTTGGGCGCCAAGGTCGCCCTCGTCGAACGCCACCTGATGGGCGGCGACTGCTTGAACGTGGGCTGCGTCCCCTCGAAAGCCATCATCCGATCGGCGCGACGGCTTCACGAAGCCGGCCAGAACGGGTTCCTGGGCCTCGATGTGCCCGACGACTTCGCGCCCGATTTCGCCGGAGCGATGGAACGCATGCGAGAGATCCGCGCACGGATCTCCCACGAAGATTCCGCCGCGCGATACCGTGACGAATTCGGCGTCGAAGTCTTCTTGGGCGACGCCCGCTTCACCGGGGCGGACACCGTCGATGTCGACGGCACCACACTCGAATTCGCGAAGGCCGTGATCTGCACCGGTGCGCGAGCCACGGCCCCACCGATCCCGGGCCTCGCCGAAAGCGGCTACCTCGACAACGAAACCGTCTTCACGCTCACCGACCGACCCAAACGACTCGGCGTGATCGGCGCGGGCCCGATCGGCTGTGAACTCGCGCAGTCGTTCCAGCGACTGGGGTCCGAGGTGACGATCTACGAGCGGATGGATCAGATCCTCGTCCGCGAAGACCCCGACGCCGCGCGAATCGTGCAGGAGCAGATCGAGGCAGATGGCGTCAACATGCTATTCGGGACGAGCCTGAATCGAATCGAAACCCGCGGGGCCGAGAAGGTCGTTCATCTCACGACGGCGGATGGCCAGGAGGTCGAGCACGTCGTCGACGAAATCCTGGTCGGCGCCGGACGCGCGCCCAACGTCGAAGGAATGGGCCTCGAAGAAGTCGGTGTCACATTCGACCCGCGCATCGGGATCGAGGTCAACGACCACCTCCAGACATCCAACCCTCGCATCTTTGCGGCCGGAGACGTCTGCATGCAGTGGAAGTTCACCCATGCGGCGGACGCAGCGGCCAAGATCGTGGTCCAGAACGCACTGTTCTCGTTCGGCCCACTCGGCAAGAAGAAGCTGTCAGACCTTGTGATGCCGTGGTGTACCTACACGGATCCCGAGATCGCCCACGTCGGGCTCTACGAGAAGGACGCCCAGGATCTCGGAATCGCCGTCGATACCTTCCAGATCGACATGGCTGCGGCCAACCGAGCGGTGACGGACGGCGAGGAAACCGGCTTCGTCAAGGTCCACGTCAAGCAGGGCACCGACGAGATCGTCGGCGCCACCATCGTGGCCAGCCATGCTGGCGACCTCATCACCCAGTTCACGTTGGCCATCACCCAGAAAATCGGGCTCGGCGCCTTCGGGAACGTCATCTATCCATACCCGACCCAGGGTGAAGCCATCAAACGCGCCGCCGGCCTCTTCACGCGAACCCGCCTGACGCCAACGGTGCAGCGCCTGTTCGACTTCATCCTGAAGTTCAGACGTTAGGCACGGGCTCGCCTACACCAGGGCGAGAATACCCTCGGGCGGTCGCCCGATGATGGCCCGCTCGCGGCCGACGAGGATCGGCCGCTCCATCAGGATCGGTGCCGCCGCCATCGCTTCGAACACCGTGCTATCGGCGGAACTCGAAGAGAGTCCGGCCTCCGCGAATGCGGCCTCCCCTTTTCGGGTGAAATCGAGCGCGTTCTTGCCCAGACGCCCGGCGAGCGCGGCCAGTTCCTCGAGCGTCAACGGATCCTCGAGGTAGAGGCGTGTCGCGAACGCCGCGCCGCGCTCTTCGAGCAGCGCCAGGGCCGCACGACTCTTGGAACACCGCGGATTATGGAGGAGGACCAGTGCGTCGCCTTCAGGGAGTGCCATCGCCAGATCCTAGCTTTCGGCGCGACTCCTCTCTACGAGCAGAACGCTGCTAGCCTTCGCGACCATGTCGCTTCTCAAGTTCCTGGGCATCAAGGACGCCAACACGGCGAGCAAGGGCGAGACCGCAACCGTGCGCGAGATCGCGGCGCGACTCGAACGGCTGCCGATCGAAAAGGCTCGTTTCCTCGCCGGATTTTCCTATGTGCTGGCGCGCGTGGCGCATGCCGATCTCGACTTCGCGGACGCCGAAACGCGCGAGATGCACCGCATCGTCACCGGCCTCGCGGCCCTCGACGATGGCGAGGCCGACCTTGTCGTCGAGATCGCCAAGAGCCAGGCACGTCTCCTTGGGGGCACCGAGAACTACGTCGTCACGCGGGAGTTCCGCGACCTCTCGACCAAGGCCCAACGGGGCCAGCTCCTTGCGTGTCTCTACGCGGTGGCAGCGGCAGACGGGGTCATCTCGGGCCCCGAAGCGGGGGAGATCGTCTCGATCGCCGAGGAACTCGGATTCACCCGCGCAGAGGCCAACTCACTTCGCGCCCAGTACCGCGACCAACTCGCAGAGTTCCAATAGAGGACGCTCAGGCGAAGTCGTCGATCGCGCCAGCCACTTCCACACCGTACGCCGCGGCCAGCTCGGTCAGGGATTGCTCAACGAGATCCCGGAACACCTCGAGGTCCGGTACCAGGTTGTAGTCGGAGATGAAGCCCCAGTTCATACGGCCGTCGTAGCTGAAGAGCGCGATGGCCAGCCCCATGTTTTCGAGGAGCGGCGCCATCGGGAAGACGTTGACCTGGCGCGCGCCGAGCATGTACAGCGGAAACTGTGGCCCCGGTACATTCGTGATGATCGTGTTGGTCTGGCTTCCGGCGGCCTGTGCGCCGAGCGACAACAACACCGGCGGCGTCCACTCGGCCACCTGCATCATCATGTCCACACCGAGGGCACTGTTCGAGTCCTTCAAATCCTGGGTCGTCTCGCGGATCGCTTCGAGCCGCTCCTTCGGTGTCTCGCGATCAAGCGGCAAGTCGACCATCCACGACGAAACGCGATTCCCGAGCGCGCCCTTCTCGTCTTCGCGCCGCATACTCACCGGCGCGGAAGCGCGGAAGCTGATCCGGGCCGGGTCCACGTTTCGAAGCCGCAAGTACTCCCGAAACGCGCCGGCCGCCGTCGCGAGAACGACGTCGTTGACCGTGCACCCGGCCGCACGCCGGACGTTCTTCACATCGTCGAGCGGCACGGACAGCCAGTCGAAGCGCCGGTGAGGTCCAAGCGGACCGTTGATGGGCGTATCCGACGGCGGATCCATCGCCTGACTGAACAGTTCACCAAGTGCCTTGGCACGGATTCCGATATCCGCACGCAGGTCTTCGGTCTGGTCCTGCAGGGCCTGGAATCCGCGAACCAGGGCCAACGGCATCGAGATCCGATGCGCGACCTCGTCGCGAAACAGCTCGCTGGTTGACGGCGCCACTCGCGGCACGTACGGCACCGGCGCCGGCGGCTCTTTCTCGGGCTTCAACGTCATCAGCAGCTGTTGGAGATCGACCCCGGACACACCGTCGATCATGCAGTGATGCACCTTGGTGATGATGGCGAAGTAGTCGCCGTTTCCTACGCCCTCGACGACCCACATCTCCCAGAGCGGCCGTTCGCGGTCGAGCTGCTGCGCCATGATGCGACCGGCCAGGCGCTTCAACTCCGCTGCGCCTCCGGGGCGAGGGAGACTCGTGTGACGCACGTGGTAGTCGAGGTTGAAGTCCGCATCGTCGACCCAGACCGGATTGTCGAAGACGGGCACCCACATCAGGTTCTGGCGATAACGCGGAATGCGGTGGAGCACGCCTTCAACGGCGGCCCGAATCTTGGAGAAGTCGACGCCGCCGCTGGGCGTCGTGAGATCGCCCACTTCGTACATCGCAACACCCGAGATGTGCATGTGCGCGGTCGGGGTCTCTCCGACCAGGAAGGTGTTGTCCTGGGCAGAGAGTCGGTCGTAGCGGTAACTGGCCATCAGACGGCCAGCCGTCGCGACTCGGAGTCGGAGCGCACCTTCTCGAGGAACGCGGTCGCGGCACGAACCGCACACGCGGATCGAACGGAGTGAAACATGTCGAATGCGTGCTGTGCGCCCGTCATCTCGAGGTACAGCGTCGCTTCCTGGGATTTCTCCTCGAGCGCGCGCATGAACGTCCGTGCCTCTTCGACATAGACCAGCGTGTCGTGCGTACCCTGGATCGCCAGGAACGGCGGCGCGTCAGAAGAGATGTGCGTGATGGGCGAACCCGCCTCCCACAGCTCACGATCGGACTCCGGAGAGGCCTTGAGCACACGCTCTGTGAGGAACGGAGCCATCGACTGGGAGCCGCGGTCGCCCGCTCGATCGAGCCAGTCATACACGCCGTAGAACGGTACGGCCGCGGAAACGCTCGTGTCGGCTGCTTCGAATCCAGGCTGGAAGCGCAAGTCGCCGGCCGAGAGCGCCGTCAATGCGGTCAGATGTCCGCCTGCAGAACCACCGGTCACACAGATGAAGTCGGGATCTCCCCCGTACTCGGCCGCGTTCTCTCGAATCCAGGCCAGTGCGCGCTTCACGTCAACGACGTGGTCGGGGAAAGTCGCCTGGGGCGATAGTCGGTAGTTGATCGAGAAGCAGACCCAACCGCGAGACGCGAGGTGGTTCATCAACGGAAGCGCTTGTTCGCGCTTGTCGCCGATGATCCATGCGCCACCGTGAATCTGCAGCAGCACGGGCCGGCGTTCGCCGGACGCTTCCGGCAGGTAGATGTCGAGAAGGTTGCGGCGCCCCTTGTCGCCGGGAAGGGATGCGCCGTAGGCCACATCGGTGATTCGCCGGACGCCTTCCTTTCGCATCCGGAACGGATGGAGGAAGCCGTGGAACGGCGACACTTCATCGAGTTCGGGTTCGAGCCCGTGCGCGCGGGCCAGCGCCGAGACTTCGCTGCGCGCGCCATGGCTACGTACGTGGGTCGCGACGAGGAAGCCCCAGCCAGCGAACATCGCAGCAAGCCCCACCACACCGGGCCAGCGATCGAGCGCACCGCCGGCAACAAACAGCAGCGTGACGACCGCTTGAAGGGCAATCGTCTGCAGAGCCAATTCGCCCACGACCCAGGCCACCAGGAAATAGACCGGCGTCAGGGGCCCGAGCCTCCTGGCAGGGAACCAGGTGGCCGCCGCGGCGCCGAGGGAGAGAAGGCCCAGGATGAGGAATGTCGTCGACATCGGTCCAGTATGGACCACCCCGGCCGCGCAGGAAAATCCTTGACGCCTCGGACGCCCAGAGAGACCCTGATGCCCTCAATGGAGGTTGCGTTGCTGCTCGACGCCGCACCTGCTCATGGCGACCCCGTCCGAAACCGCACCCAATGGCCCGCGCCGCCGCGCGGTCGGATGGTTCGCTTGCCCGGCCGAGGCCGAATCTTCGTCCGCGAACTGGGCGGCCCCAAAGGAGCCCCGGCCGTCGTCCTGCTTCACGGCTGGATGGCGAGCGGGGGCCTGAACTGGATCGAGGCGTTTCGGCCGTTGGCCCAGCATTTCCGTGTCCTTGCGCCCGACCTGCGAGGCCACGGCCGTGGCAGCCGCCGGACCTCTGGCCGCTTCTCGCTGGAGGGATGCGCAGACGATGTGGCGGCCCTGGTCCGCACCCTGGACGCGGGCCCGGCCATCGTTGCGGGGTATTCGATGGGCGGGCCGGTCGCGCAACTCCTCTGGCGCCGCCACCGCGCGGACGTTGCCGGGCTGGTCCTGGTCGCGACCAGCGCCATGCCCGTGCCGGAAGGCGCCGCTCGCCCGGTCATGGACCGCATGATGCGCAGCATGGCCACGGCCACCCGCTTCACGGATCGCGCAACCTGGCTGCCGCGCCGGTTGATTCAGGAAGTCTCACCTCGACGAACCCGCGCCGATCACCTGCAGGGCTGGGCGCGCCAGGAGTTCGGCCGCCACCACTGGCCCACCGTCCTCGACGCAGGCCGTGCGTTGGCCAGTTACGACGCGACCGAATGGATCGGGCGCGTGGACGTGCCAACGGCCGTCCTCCTGACGAAGCAGGACCAGGCCATCCCGGCGTCGGACCAGCATGAGATGGCTCGGCGGATCCGGGGCGCGGTCACCATCCCAATGAATGCCGGACACTTTGTCGCGACCGAGCCCGCCTTCGGTGCCACCCTGCTCGCTGCCTGTCGCCAGGTGAGCGCGCGCCAGACCACCACGATCGCAGCCTGAGCGCGAAGCACAGCTTCGTTATTCAAGTGCTGAGCGGACGATCTTGCCCATCGCATTGCGCGGAAGCTCAGTGACGAAGACGATCTCGCGCGGCACCTTGTAACCCGCAAGGGAGGTACGGCAGAACGCCTGGAGCGTTTCTCCATCCTCCTTGCCGGGATCCGACGCAACCACCCAGGCCACCACACGATGCCCCAGGTCCGGATCGGCGCGGCGCCACACCGCCACTTCGGCCACGGCCGCGTGGCCGAGCAATACGGCCTCCACTTCGGCCGGGTACACGTTCTCGCCGCCGGAAATGACGAGGTTGGTTCTTCGGTCGAGCACACGGAGCCGGCCACCGGACTCGATGCGCCCAATGTCGCCCGTGCGAAACCAGCCGTCGCGGAACGCGTCCTCGGTCGACGCACGATCCCCCAGGTAGCCCGAAAACACAGTCGGGCCCTTGAGTTCGATCTCGCCCTCTTCGCCCGCAGCGCATGCCCGCCCGGAGCCGTTGACGACTTGAATGCGGCTCCCCGGGAGCGCCCGGCCGACGCACCCGTCTGCAGGCTCTTCGGGCGCAGCAGTCGCGGCTTGTGACGAAGCCTCTGTCAGGCCGTAGGTGGCCAGAACCGGGAACCCCAACCTCGCGGCCCGCTTCAGCAAGCCTTCGTCTGCTGCAGCCCCTCCGAGCAGGATCGTTCGCAGACTCTGGGGAGGCGGCTTCTCTCCGCGCGCATCCAGCAGTCGTTTCAGGGTCGTCGGCACAAGGGAGACACGGCTCACCGCTTCTTCCTCGATCGCGCGGTCTACCGCTGCCACATCGAATTGCGGATGCACCACGACCGCCGCGCCATCGAGCGCTGCGCGCACAATGATCGAAAGCCCGCCGACGTGAAAGAGCGGAAGGCATAACAACCAACGATCCGACGCATCCGTCCGGAGACGTTCCCGTGACGCCCTTGCGCTGGCGTCCAGATTACCGGCCGTCAACACTGCCGCCTTGGCGGCGCCGGAAGTACCGGAGGTAAACAGGATCACCGCGGGTGAGCTCCGATCGAGAGAAGGATGCCGCTCTTCCTCCTCCTGAGAGATCCCGGCGGTCCCCGCATCGAGATGAAGCCGCGCGCCGACGCGATCGCGCTGTTGCCGCTGTTCGGTGTCTGTCAGCCGACGATTCAGCGGCACGGCACAGGCGCCGACACGCCAGAGCGCATGAAGGAGCTGGATCAATTCGAGTCCGGCCGGCATGGACATCGTGACTCGATCGAGCGCACCAACACCCTGCGTCCGGAGCCACGCAGCGCGACCGCTGACGGCGGCATCGAGTTCGGAGTAGGTCACGCGGCCGCCAACGTCTTCGACCGCGATGGCATCGGGCGTGCGCTCCGCCGAATCGGCGAGCCAGCGACTCACCAGGCGATCTCGCCTCGGTGCGAACGCGGAGCGGCACCGGGAAATTCAAGCCAATCCGCGGTGGCCAGGCCGTGCGCCACATCCGGCGCCCACTTCGCTGCCAATCCGACCTGGGCCCACAGAGAAGATGCGGTGTCGAATAACGACGAGAACACGACCGAGATGCCGGCCGCCTCCGCCGCGCTCACGACCTCTTCGACTTCGCCGAGCGTACCGAGTGTCGGCGGTTTCAGTACCAGTCCGTCGGCCGCGCGCTCCGAAATGATCTGCATCGCCATGGATGCATCGCGTGCCGATTCGTCTGCATAGAGCGGGACCGGCGACTTCGCCCGCAGTCGCGCGAGCCCCTCGAGGTCTGTTCCCGCGAGCGGCTCTTCCACATACTCGGGCCGCAGGGGGGCCAACGCCTCGATCGCGCGCAATGCGCCCTCCTCGTCCCAAGCGCCGTTCGCGTCGAATCGCAACGTCACGTCGGGCCCAGCCTCGCGCCGCGCAGCGGTCGCACGTTCTACGTCGACTTCAAGCGGAAGGGCCCCCACTTTCAGTTTGAGCGTGTGCTCTCCGTGAGCGATGCACGCGGCGACGCTTGCTTCGACTTCGCCGGGCGTTTCGGACGCAACCAGCCCGTTGGTGCGAACGCGCAGCACGCGGCTCGGACGCGCGATGCACTTGATGAGCGGCGTCCCTTCTGCGAGCGCTTCAGCCTCGGCACACGCGACGTCGAACGCCCAGCGGACCTCTGCAGGGAAGTCCACTGAACGAGGCAGCTCGGCGCGTGCGTCGCAAGCCGGCACCCCGCACCACTTCGCGGCTTCGGCAACGACCTCTGCGGCGAGCACGCCCATCCGATAGCGCTTCTCGTTCAGGAAGGGGGCATCGCAGGAGCCCACCGTTCCCTCGGCCGTCTTCACCGTCACGCGAACGCCGGGCAACAGCACGAGTTCGCCGGCAGCTGTGCGAAGCGGACGCACGAGTCGGCGCGCTTGCGGAACCGCGTGGACCGACTCGATCAATACGGCCATGCGACCGCGCACCAGGTGGCGACCAACATGACGCCGAACGCGACTTCCAGGCGCCCCGTGGCGGCCAGGGTTGCATTCAGGGCCGGCCCTTCGTCTCTCGCAACCGAGCGCATGACCGGGAGTGCCAGGGGCAGCGTCAACAGCGGAAGCGCGGCAAACGCACCCGCACCCGCGGCCGCGACGACGGCCAATGCAGCGAAGGCCAGCCCGATGAGTCCCGCGGTGTATCGACGCGCGCCGGCCGCACCGAGCCGAACCGCCATCGTCCGCTTGCCCGCTTCGACATCCGTCGGCCGATCGCGGAGGTTGTTCACTGCGATCAACGCAGTGGCCAGGAAACCGATCGGCACGGCGCTCGCCCACGCCGCCGGTGAAAGCTGATGGGCCTGCACCCAGTGCGTTCCAACCACCGCGAACAAGCCGAAGAACGCAAAGACCAGGATGTCGCCCAGACCGTGGTAGCCGAGTGGATAGGGACCGCCGGTATACGCCCAGGCACAGAAGAGCGCGAGCGCGCCCGCGGCTGCGATGGGCCAACCGCCCCACGCGATGCCGACGCCACCCGCCGCGGCGGCCACCGCCAGCGCACCGACAGCGCCGGCGCGTAGAGCTCGGGGCGTCAGCCAGCCTTGTTGTGCTGCGCGCGGGGGGCCAAGACGATCCGCGCCATCGGTCCCTCGCTCGAAGTCGGCGTAGTCGTTGACGAAGTTCGTGGCGAGTTGAAGCGCGACGGCGGCCAGGAGGCAGACCGCCACACCGGCGAACGACCCCATGCCTTCCGAGAAGGCGACGGCACTCCCAACAGCAACCGGCACCACGGAGGCCGGGAGTGTCGCCGGCCGCGCAGCTGCCAACCAAGCGCGTGCAGAGCCTGGACGGACCTCCGGCGCCGGATCGCTCTCCAGATCTGCCAGGAAACCGCGAACGGCATGTGCGAACGCATCCGGATTCTCGAGATGCGCGGCGTGACCGGCTTCGGGGATCACCTCGCAATGGCCGAGAGGCAGGCGCTTTTGTAGATCGCGTGCGCTTGCACCGAAACGCTCGTCCTCGCTCCCCGTCACCAACAGCGTCGGAGCCGCCACGAGCGGCAGCGCTTCGAAGAGGACGGGTTGCGCGCCGGCACCCATCCCGCATAACGACCCGGCAAGGCCGTCCACAACATTGGAAAGGCGCTGTCGACGCGCTTCCGAAAGCGCCTCGGCGCCAAGGCGCTTCTGGCTCGCAAAGATCGGCAGGCTCATCCAGTGATCGACGAACCACTCGATCCCACGCGACCGGATCGCAGCTGCGAGAGCCTCGTCGTCCGTGACGCGAGCCTCCCGCAGACCCGCGTCGGCGATCCCGGCTCGGGCTCCGATCGCGACGACCGCCCGGACCCGCTCGGGCGCGAAGACCGCGACACCGAGTGCCAGGCGTGCGCCCATCGAATAACCGAGCACGACGCAACGTTCGATCCGGCGCGCATCGAGAACCGCAACGAGATCTCGCACGGCGGTCTCCATCGCGTACTCCTTGGCCTCGGCCGGCGCATCGCTCCGACCATGACCCAGGAGATCAACGGAAATGGTGCGTGCCCCCAGCGGCAGCGCTCGCGCCGCCGCCTCCATGCTCTCGCCACTGCCCGTAAAGCCGTGCAGGAGGAGAACCGGGAGGCCCGCGCCGCCCGCATCATGAACATGGAGCCCGCGCCCCTCGGCCACCTCGACCCGCCCGGCGAAGCTCATGCTTCCCCCAGCGTTCGCGAGACGGCCTGCCAGACCGCGCGATGCTGCGCCAGATTCTCCGCGGCATCAAAACAGATCTCGATCAGCCTCGGCCCGGGCTGGGAGATGGCAGGAGCGATCTCTGCCGTCGTCTTGATCTCTTGCGCTTCGCAACCGTATGCCGTGGCGATGGGCTTCATGCGCTGCGTGTGGGCCACACGAAACACCTCCTCGAACGCGACGCGCTTGCCCTGTGCCGCGATCGGAAGGTGATCGAAGATTCCTCCGCCCCCGTCATTGAAGACGACGACGCGGACGTCCAGGTTCCGGCGTCGCGCCGTCCACCAGGCACCGGCGTCGTGCAGCAGGGCAAGGTCACCGGTCCAGAGCGAAACGGGTTCCCCGGTCGCCTCTGCCACGCCGAGGGCGGTTGAGAGGAGGCCGTCGATCCCATTCGCACCGCGGTTGCCGAGAAAGCGGATCCCGGGCGCGATGTTCTGCAGATAGGTTTCCGCATCCCGTACAGCAAGGCTGTTCGCCAACACCACCGTCGAGGGTCGGGGCAGTGCGGCCGCCACGATGGGCAGCGCATTCGCCGGCGTCACGCCCACGCCAGCTCGGACCACGGACTCGATCGCATCGCCCGATCTCTTCGATGCCTCCTCCCATGCGGGCAACCAGTCGAGTGCCAGATCCCCTGCCGGAAGCCAAGACAGATCGTCGCGGAATGCGGCGTCCACCCAGTGGTCGACACGTAGGTCGGGGTCATCCCGCCGCCCCGTCGGATCGATTGCCACCATGGGCGCAGCCCGATGTCGCGAGATCCATCGATTCACGGCCTTCGAAGTCGGCGGGGCACCGCAGCGAACGACGAAGTCCGGAACCATTCGGGTCGCAAACGATTCGCTGCGAAGCATGGCATCGGCACATCCGATCAGCGGATGGTTGTCTGCAAACGGCATCAGCCCCGCCAGCGGCTCGGCGAGAACGGGCGCACCCAAGCGGGCCGCACCCGTCAACAACGCGCGCGCCTCGGACTCGGTCCCGTCCCACGGCCCGACCACGAAGACCGGGCGTGAGACCGTCGCAAGCGTGAGCCGCGGGACTTCGATCGGCGGCGAATTCGCAACGGCAGAGATATCGGCCTGCGGGAGTGTTTCGACGCCCGGTTCGCGGGTTCCGCTCGGATCCAGCGGTTCGCGGAATGGCAGATTCAGGTGAATGGGTCCGGGACGCCGCCCCGAACTCTCCCGCATGGCACGCTCTGCCAACGAACGCGCCAGGCGTTCGGGCCGCTCGACCTCGCCCGGCGCTGGCGCTTCGTGGAACCAGCGCACGTGGCTGCCGAAGAGCGCGACCTGATCGATGGTTTGCGGAGCACCGCGGTCGCGCAATTCGGCCGGGCGGTCGGCCGTCAATACGACGAGGGGAACATCTGCACGGCTGGCTTCGGCGACCGCCGGGAGGAAGTTCGCACCCGCGGTACCCGAGGTACAGATCAACGCGGCTGGCCGGCGGCTGGCGCGGGCGACCCCAAGGGCGAAGAACCCGGCCGAGCGCTCATCGACATGGGTCGACCAATCGAGGCCCGGCGTCGTTGCCGCGGCCGCCGAGAGGGGAGCCGAGCGCGAACCGGCACAGAGGGCGAAATGCACGACGCCAGCATCCGCGAGATCCCGAAGCAGACGCGCGCTGAACGCATAGTTCGCATTCGAGTCGGCGAGGGGGGAGAGCGCCGACATCAGGCGTCGCCCAATGCGCCCATCATTGCGCGCATCTTCAGGCGGGTTTCCTGAAGTTCCGCTTCGGGATCCGAATCTGCCACGATCCCGGCTCCCGCAAACATGGTCGCCTCACGGCCATGGATCAGCGCACACCGAAGAGCGACGGCAAGGCCCCCTTCTCCGTCCAGCCCCGACCAGCCGAAGGGACCCGCATAACCTCCTCGCGACAGCGGTTCCGTCGCGCGCAGCCACTCGAGTGCGGCCATCGTCGGCACACCGGCCACCGCCGGGGTCGGCTGCATTGCCGCCGCGAGTTCCAGCACACTGGCGCGGGACCGCTCGGCCCGGAACGGTGTATGAAGATGATGGAGGTCTCCGGTCGACAAGATCCCGGGTGCCTCTGGCACAACGAGCGCACGAACCCGCGGCGCGAGCGCGGCCTCTACGGCGTCACGCACCCAGGCGTGTTCCTCTTGATCCTTCTTCGACAACCGAAGCGTCGCCGCTGAAGACGCGTCCTCGATTGCATCGGCATGACGGGCCGTCGAACCTGCCACCGCGTCGGCGATGACGCGCCCGTTCTCGACACGGACGAGGTGCTCGGGCGTCGCCCCAACGAGCCGACCGACCGGCATCGGAAGCGAATAACGAACGGCATTGGGCTCGGCTTCTGCGAGCCGCGCGAGGACTTCGGCCAGGGGAAAGGGCGCCTCCGCGACGGCACGCGTCGATCGGGCGAGGACGATCTTCTGCAGTTCCCCACGCTCGATCGCGGCAACGGCATCGCGGACGCGCGAACGGAAGGCCTCATGGGGCTCGTCCGGGGAGATCGCCATCGGGCCAACGACACCCGGCATGTCCGCCCGTTCGCGAAGCCGCCGAATCGCTTCGTCGCGCAGACGCTTCGCCGCATCCTGATCGGTGGCCCCGGCAACAGCGCAGGTCGCTCGCCCAGCGTGCACCCGGAACACAACGCTCGGAACCCGCCATTGCGCAGCCGGCGCCGTACCCCATGCTCCGCCCATTGCGCGAACAGGATCGAAGGGACCCGCGCCCAGCCAAATCGCTCCCCCGTGTTCGACCTCACTACCGGGGTCAGCGTGCGCATCCACTTCGAGCGATGGGACCGCGCGGGCGAGCGCAGCAAGCCCTCGCGCCGCCTCAAGAGACCCATCGACCGCGGTGCCCACGCCGACGAGCAGTTCGTCGTAGACCGGGTCGGCCCACCAGACGACGTCGGGGTCCGCGCAACCAGCGATCTCCCGTTCGACGATTGCGGGGGCTTCGAGCCAATCGACGCGCAGCTTCATGCGTCGCCCTTCCGGCCCAGCCAGAGCTGCGCGGTACCGAACAGGAAGCGGCGCTGCTCGACTTCGACGAGCCCGTGCTTCTCGAGCATCGCGCGCATCTCGTTGGCTTCGGGCAGGTAGACCGTCGACTCCGGGAGGTAGCGGTACGCCTGGCGGTCCGACATCAGGCCGCCGACAAAGGGCACGATCCGATCGAAGTGGAACGAATGCACCGCTGCGACAAGGCGCGAACCGGGCCGATCCACATCGAGGAGCGAGATCCGTCCGCCGGGTCGGAGAACGCGCCCGATCTCGGAGAATGCCGTGTCGAGCGAACCGAAGTTGCGAAGCGCAAACCCGCAGGTCACGACGTCGATGCTGCTGTCTGGAATGGGAAGCCGTTCGGCATCTCCCTGAACGAAGTCTGCCGCGATCCCGCGACGACTCGCTCCTCGAAGCATTTCCCGGGCGAAATCGGTCCCGATGACGCGTGCGCCCCGTGCGGCACATTGCTCGGAGAGGTCACCGGTTCCACACGCGATATCGAGCACGACATCTCCGGCCTTGACGCCGGCGGCATCGAGCGACTTGCGACGCCAGTGCTGGTCAAGCCCGAGCGTCAGCATTCGATTCAAGGTGTCGTAGCGCGGTGCGATCCGGTCGAACATCGACTTGACCGCGGCTCGCTTCTCCGGGGCTTCGGGTAGAGAACTCATCGCCACTCCACATCGACAGAAAGCTGTCGGCCGCCACTCACGGTGAGGGCATCTCGCAGGGACTCGAGTTCCCGGTCTCCGGCCGAATCCGCCAGACGGTCGAGTGCGCGACTGACCAGGGTCCGCTGGAAGTGCAGAGCCACGAGCCGAGTGACCTGGGGAAGCAGGCTGCGGAACGCCTCCGACACATGGTCGGGTGAAGCGTGCTCACTCCTGGTGGTCTTCCGGATCGACTCGTTGAAGAGATCGATGGCCTCCTCGACGACCCCTTCCACGTTCTGTGCGTGTCGCTGCGCGAGCTCCAGGAGTTGTGCGACCGGGAGCCCTGCGGCGAGCAACCCCATTCCGGCACGCGCCATCTGAAGGTCGGCCTCGCTGAACCGCGGCTCGCCCTCGATCGTGAGCGCCTCGATGAGCCCGGCCGACTCGGCGGCCGCGATGAAGGCCTCGGGCACGCCGGCCTCGTGAGCCAGTTCGTCGCGGCTGAAGGTGCGTCCGCCGACCCGCTCTTCGACAAGCGCACCGAGCAGTGCTTCGTCGCCGGGCCGCTCGGCGGTCAGGCGCTGGATCTGAGCCAGTTTGAACCCCTGGCTGGCCAGCTCGCGGACGCGCGCCAGCTGAGCCACGTGGTCCTCGCCGTAGATGGCCCTTCGACCCTCGCGGCGCGGCGGCTCGATGAGCCCTCGTGCCTGGTAGTAGCGCACGGTATCGACTGCGACCCCGGCCTGGGAGGCCAGTTCTTCTACGCGATATTCCATGTGAGTATTCTAGGAGTATCTACTCACAACGTCGAAGTAAACGAACCGCGGAGAGTACGCCGCGAAGTCCGGGGGCTAGTTCCGCTTCAGGAGCATCGTGCGCGGATCGAGGGCGACGCGCAGGGCCTCGACATCGGGATTGTCGTGGTCCTTGATCGCCCGCAGACCGACGACTTCGGCGCCCGGCTCGAGCGCCAGGATCACGTCGAGCTGATCTGCAGCAGCTTCCACCTCGGCCGGGACCGGATCGATCCTCTCCGAAGCGCAGACCATCGAGATCCAGATCTCGGCGGGAAGGTCCTGCGCGATCCGCTGCCATGCAGCGAGCTCCCCAACGGTAAGCGTGGCGCGGTCGATCCCGTCCACAATGACCAAGGCCGGCTTGACGCCGGCCTCTTCTTCGATTCGCAGGGCTTCTGCCAGCTTTCCGGCATTGAACTCCGGGCTTGCGTAAGCCCGGATCGACCGCCCCCGGTCCACGGCTGCGTGGACCTCTGCTTCGTCTTCGAGCTGTGTCGTCGCGACAAGGTCCTCGAAGACGGTGTCGTAGTGATCCCGTGTGTGAGCCACGGTCTGATCGAGCGCGACGTGCAGGACATGGTCGCCGCGGATCAGGTCATCGAGCGCGACACCCACGAGAAACGAGGTCTTTCCGACACCGGGACCGGCCAGGACGAGGCCGAGATTCCCCTTCCCTAAGCCGCCGTGCAGGCCTTTTTCGAGGAGACGAAGCGGGCTTCGGGCGGTCAGGAATTTGGTGTACATGCGTCGGGGTGCCTCCGTCTCCAGAGCGTACTCCAGAATCGAGGCACACCAGGCCAGGAAAATCGAAGGTGCCGAATTCGGACCTCGACGAGGGCTGCGACCCACGCGGAGCGCGGGCAAGGGCCTCGCGCTCCGCACAGGGGTCTAGTCGTCGTCTTCGACCTGGACGTTCTCGCGGTACTTTTCCTTGAGCTCGGCAGAGACTTCGCCAGTCACCGGAGCGTACTTGGCGAACTCCATCGAGAACTCGGCCTTGCCCTGGGTCACGGACCGCAGATCCGTGGCGTAGCCGAACATCTCGGCGAACGGGACGTCGGCCTCGACCTGGCAGAAGCCGTCTTCTTCCGTCGTCCCGATCACGGTTCCGCGACGCTGCATGATCGTCTTGATCACAGCACCCTGGAACTCGCCCGGCCCCTCGACTTCGAGCTTCATGACGGGCTCGAGGATGATGGGCTTCGCGCGGCCGTAGAACTCGCGGAAAGCGCCGCGGGCGGCCGCCTGGAACGCGTTGTCCGACGAGTCGACCGAGTGGGATGCACCGTCGTCGAGACAGATCCGCACGCCCTGCACCGGGAAGCCGATCAGGCGCCCCTTATCGAGCATCGACTTGAAGCCCTTTTCCACCGACGGGATGTACTCGGTCGGGATCGCTCCGCCGCGCACCTTGTTGATGAACTCGAAATCTTCGCCGTCTTCGGTCGGTTCGACGTAGCCGGCGATCTTGCCGTACTGGCCGGAGCCACCCGTCTGCTTCTTGTGCGTGTAGGAAAACTCGGTGCGTTGCGAGATCGTCTCGCGATAGGCCACCTGCGGTGCGCCGGTTTCGACCACGACGTCGTACTCGCGCTTCATCCGCTCGACGTAGACCTCGAGGTGCAGCTCGCCCATGCCGGAGATGACGGTCTCGCCACTCTCAGGATCGGCGCCGGCGCGGAAGGTCGGGTCTTCGCGAACGAAGCGACCGAGCGCCTTCGACATGTTGGCCTGGCCCTTCTGCTCGACGGGCTTGATCGACATCGAGATGACCGGGTCCGGCACATGCATGGCGCTCATGGCAACGTCGACCGTGCCGTCGGTGAAGGTGTCGCCCGACGCACATTCGATGCCGAACAGGGCGACGATGTCGCCACCCACCGACGATTCGATGTCTTCCATGTCGTTCGAGTGCATCCGCACCAGACGCCCGACCTTGTGCTTCTTCTTGGTCCGCGCGTTGTAGATGCTCATGCCCTTTTCGAGCGTGCCCTGATAGACGCGCACGTAGGTGAGCTGGCCGTAGCGACCGTCCTCGAGCTTGAACGCGAGGCAGACGAGCGGCTTCTGCGGATCGCTCGTGATCTCGATGACGGCTTCGTCGTTCGACAGATCGACGCCCGTGTTCTCGATGTCGGTCGGTGCCGGCAAGTAAGCGGTCACCGCATCGAGCAGCTTCTGGACGCCCTTGTTCTTGTAGGCGGAACCCAGGTAGACGGGCGTGAAGTCGAGTGACAGCACACCGTTGCGGATCGCTGTGTGGATCTGCTCTTCGGTCACCTTGTCGTCGAGGATCGACTCCATCAACTCGTCCGAGAACATGGAGACGGCGTCGAGCATCTCTTCACGCATGCTCTCGGCCTCGGCCTGCATGTCGGCCGGAATCTCTTCTTCGACGATCTGCTCGCCGTTGTCGCCCAGGAACTTGAACGCCTTCATCGTCACGAGATCGACGACGCCTTCGAAGGCGTTCTCGAGCCCGATCGGCAACTGCATCATCACGGCGTTGTGCTTGAGCTTGTCGCACAGGCCCTCGACGACGCGCTTCGGGTTGGCGCCTGAACGGTCGAGCTTGTTGATGAACGCGATGCGCGGGACCTTGTAGCGCTTCATCTGACGGTCAACGGTCATCGACTGGGACTGCACACCGGCAACGCCGCACAGAATCAGGACCGCACCATCGAGGACACGCAGTGCCCGTTCGACTTCGATCGTGAAGTCGACGTGGCCGGGCGTGTCGATGATGTTGATGTGGTGATCGTTCCACTCGGTGTAGGTCGCGGCCGACGTGATCGTGATGCCGCGTTCCTTCTCGAGTTCCATGTGGTCCATGGTCGCGCCGACGCCATCCTTGCCGCGCACCTCGGCGATGCGGTGGATCCGGTTCGTGTAGAACAGGATCCGCTCGGTCAGGGTGGTCTTCCCCGAGTCGATGTGGGCACTGATGCCGATGTTGCGGATCTTCGAGAGGTCGGTCGCCATGATGTGATCGCTTGTGACCCGCTGCGTCATCCTCCCGGCTTTGCCGGAGCTTTGGGAGGTACGCGAAGAGCGGGTTCGATTCGCCGGCTCGGAGTCGTCGACCATCGACGGCTGCTGCGGGCGGAGTCACGGTGCAGGAAATCCCGCACCGGTTGGGCCGGAGTGCCGAAAACTCGGCGATCCGGATCGGGGGCTTGAGATGGCGGCGAAAAATAGAGGGTTTTCGCGCCTGAGCAACCAGCAACGAGATCTAGGTCCCCGCAGGGACACCCGGGGTCGTCAGCCCAGACGGTCTCCGACGCTCAAACCGGCCTCATCCGCCGGGACCTTGGCGCCGTCATCGATCCGGAGTTTGGCGATCTGGAGGACGCCTCCGCTTGCTGCGACGCGTAGACCCTCATCGTCGATGGAGAGAATCGTCCCTGGCGCGCTGGCTCCCGGATCCCCGCCGGTCTCGAGTCGCGCCCCGAAGAACCGGAAGCGCTTTCCGGCCGCGTCGCTGTGCGCGCCCGGATTCGGATCACATCCCCGGATCCGGCGATCGACTTCCACGGCGGGCCGCGACCAGTCGAGGGCTGCGACTTCGTCGTCGACCAACCCCTGGAAACTCGCCACAGCTTCGTCCTGGACGCGAAACTCGGCTTTGCCCGCGTCTACCAGGTTCACCGCCTCGACGACGGCCTCGACGCCCAGGTCGTACAGCCGCTCGAAGTAGAGGGAAGCCGCGGTGTGGTGCGCCTCGATCGGCACCCCGCCCTTCTGGACCAAGATGGGGCCGGTATCCACGCCAGCGTCTGGCCGAAAGACCGTCACGCCGCATTCGGACTCGCCTTCGATGATCTGCCAAGCCAACGCGTTGCCACCGCGATACTTCGGCAGCAGCGACGGATGGAAGCAGAGTGACCCTTGCGCGGGCGCATCGACGATGGCCTCCGGCAGGATCATCGTGACAAAGGCGAGCACGTTGAGGTCAGCCTCGAGCGCAGCGTGTTCGGTCACACGCTCGGCGATCGGCTCGCCCTTCCGGCGCATCGCCTTGTAGCGAAAGAGCGGAAGCCCGCGCTCTTCAGCTTCCTGACCGAGCGGATCGGGGCGCTTGCCGTCCGGCGGCGCATAAACCCCGACGATCTCGTGGCCGGCCTCCAGGAGCCGAATCAATACGTCACGCCCGAAGGGCGCCTGACCAAAGTACGCGATGCGAAGCGACATGGGCGGAAGCTAGCGCGCGTGCGTCCGGTCTCCGACGGGTCCTCGCTCGCGCGCCGGGACTCCGGCCACCAGTGTATGGGCCGCGACGTCGCGGGAAACCAACGACTTGGCCCCCACGACCGCGTGCGCCCCGATCGTGACGCCGTCCATCACCGTCACATCCGAGGAGAGCCAGCTGTACGCGCCGACCTCGATCGCACCCTGTCGGGCCAGTCGCACGTCATCGATGTCATGCTGGAAGTCGTAGAGCCGCGAAGCCGGTCCGATCGAGCAACGTTCGTGCAACACGATTCGCTCGCGCGCACTGACCTGACAGCCGTTCAGCATGACTTCCCGGCCGATTTCAATGCGCGCCCCCGGCTGCGCCGAGATCACGACGGGCTGCGTTTCAGTCCGCAGCCAGGCACCTTCGCCGATCACGACCTCGGCACCCTCGTGCACGATGATCGCGAGCGCGCCTGGAATCCGCTCGGTCACTGCGCGCGGACCAATCACGAGGCGTGCGCCCGGGGCCAGATTCAGACGGGCGTGGGCAAATGCGACAGCCGCAGTCGGATCGACCTCGAACCCGGGGTGAAGCCACCGAAGGGCGCGCAGGCGGACCGCGTCGACTCGCTGGTTCCACAGGAGTCCCGCGCGGCGAACAGCGGCAGGGCCGTTCATGGGGCGTCGTCCCCAGACCGCGCGGCCGACTAGCGACCGGGAGGCGACTCACCTTCCCGAAGCCGGAAGGTGATGAAGCCGTGGGTCGGGTCGTAGGGAGAAAGGCCGACCTGGACACGGTCGCCCGGAATCACGCGGATGCGGAACCGGCGCATGCGACCGGACAGCTGTGCCGTCACGGTCTGTCCGCTATCGAGCGAGATCTGGTAACGGCCTCCCCCAAGGATCTTGTCCACGGAGCCCGTCGTCTGAATCAGATCATCACGCGACAAATGCGCCCTCC
>JAJDAQ010000173.1 GCA_029261815.1 Deltaproteobacteria bacterium | reverse complement strand
CGGAGCGATTTCGCGACGGCCGTCGACTCGTCGAGGGTGTTGCTGACGACCACCCCGCCCGGACGCAGCCGCCGCGCCGCGTGCGAGAAGAGCGGCTCGGGCATCCCCTCCGGCTTCGCGAGTTCAGCCTCGTGGCCGATGAAGCAATCCTCGAGGATCAGATCAAAATGCTTGCGCGTCTGCGCCATGAACGTGCGGGCATCGTCAATCACCGTCTCGACCCCGAGCGCATCGAGGTCGAACCACCGACGGGCAAGCTTCACCACACTGGCGTCGATTTCGACGCCCGTGATCTGGGCCGATGGCGCCACGGCCCGCACGATGCGCGCGGCACTCCCCCCACCGAGCCCGAGCAGCAGGATGCGTTTGCGCCGCTCAGGCGGCACCGCGAGCACGCCGCTCGCGATCGCGTCCCAGACCGATCCGGTCGTGGGATCGTCCGGGTCATAGGCCGATGCAAAGGTGCCGTCGATCCGCAGTTCCCGGCGGCCGTTCCGAAATACGACCTCCGCGCGAGGGGTGTCGCGACTTCGCTGGTGGCCCAACGGTTACACTCGGCTCATGACGGGGTGGTTCTCCACGGATACGGACACTGCTGGAGTGGTCCAGGTGGCGTTGCCCCTGCCTCTCGACCAGTTGTTCGACTACGCCGTTCCCGTGGAGTTGGCTAGCGCGGCGCGGCCCGGCTGTCGCGTCCGCGTGTCCGCGGGCCGTCAGCGACACACCGGATTGATCGTGGCGAGCGGCCCCAGCGAAGACGCGGACACCGCCGGCACCTCCGATCTGAAGTCGATCGAGGCCGTGCTCGACGCCGAACCGGCGATGTCGGTGTCCTTGATGGAGGTCCTCCGGCAAGAGGCCGAAGCGGTGCTCTGTCCGATCGGGATCGCCCTCCATGCAGCCCTGCCGCCGGGTTCCGCCCCGCAGGCGCTACGCGGCTTCGAGGTCACGCCGCGCGGGCGTGCCGCCGCAGCCAGCGGTGCGGTGGCGAGCGATTTCGCGAAGTTGCTCGACGTGCTCGCAGCCGCCCCGCGCACCGAGGCAGAACTCAGGCGGGTCACCTCCGCCACGCCCGACGCACTCGCTGAATTGAAGCGTGACGGACTGATTCGCGACGCCATCCTGGAACGCGGTCCACGCGTGAAACCGACTCGCGTGCGGGTGGCCGCCGTCGCCCCCGGAATCGACGTCGACGCCGCCACCGAGGACGCCCTGTCTCGCGCTTCCAAACAAGCCGCTCTGCTAAGACGGCTCGCTGAACTCGGGCCAACACCGATCGCGACCCTGGCGGCCGAAGACGCACGCGCGCCCGACCATCTGCGCGCACTCGTCCGGCGCGGCCTCGCCGAAGTCCGAGAAGAAATCGCTGCACTGGACGCCGCGCTGCCGGCATCCTCCGAACGCGTCGAACTGACGCCCGAACAGCGCGTCGCCTGCGACGCCATCGGCACCGCCGTCGACGAACGGGCCTCCCAGACGTTCCTACTCCACGGGGTCACGGGCTCCGGCAAGACCGAGGTCTACCTCGCCGCGGTCGCCCGCGCGCTGGCCGTAGGGCGTCAGGCCATCGTGCTCGTTCCGGAGATCACGCTCACGCACCAGATTCTCGGACGCCTGCGCGCACGCTTCGGTGACCAGTTGGCGGTCCTGCACTCGGGGCTCAAACCGGGCGAACGCCTGGCGCAGTGGGAACGCCTCCGCGCTGGACAGACTCCGATCGCGGTGGGGGCGCGCTCGGCCCTCTTTGCACCGGTCCAGGACCTCGGCGTGATCGTGGTCGATGAAGAACACGACGGGGCCTACAAGAGCGAGGAGGGCTTCCGCTACCACGCACGCCAACTCGCGCTCCGTCGCGCCACTGCCGACGGCTGCCCGCTCGTCCTCGGGTCGGCCACCCCGTCGCTCGAAACCCGTCATGCCGCCGAGCGGGGGCGGATTGCCCACCTGCGACTGACCCATCGGGTGGGCAGCCAACCGCTTCCCGCGGTCACCGTCGTCGACCTCGTGCGTGAACGCGCCGCGGTTCCGCGGGGACGCAAGCTGATCCTCACGAGCGCCATGCTTCGCGGGTTGCGGGAGACCCTCGACGACGGGGCCCAGTCGATCCTGTTCCTGAATCGCCGCGGGTTCTCGAGCCAGATCGCGTGCTTCGCCTGTCAGCACGTCGAACGCTGCAAGCACTGCGACATCTCGTTGACCTATCACGCCGCCGCCCAACGCCTCCGCTGCCACTACTGCGACTACGAAATGAAGCCGCCCGACGTCTGCACGGCGTGCGGCGCCGAAGACTCCGCGCTGCTCGGCATTGGAACCGAACGCCTCGAAGAAGAAGTCCGGACGCACTTCCCGGATGCGCGCATCGCGCGCCTGGATCGCGACACCGCGGGACGACGGGGCCATACCGAGAGCGTCCTCCAGGGGCTCCACGACGGCAGCATCGACGTCGTGATCGGCACGCAGATGGTGGCCAAGGGGCACGACTTCCCGGGCGTACGACTGGTCGGCATTGTGAACGCGGACATGGGGCTCCACATCCCGGATTTCCGGGCGTCGGAGCGCACCTTCCAATTGCTGACGCAGGTCTCAGGGCGAGCTGGGCGATCAGACACCCCTGGGCGCGTCGTGTTGCAGACCTGGTCGCCCGATCACTACGCGATCGCCCCGGTCGCCCACCACGATTACGAGCGCTTCTACGCCGAGGAGATCGGTCATCGCGCCGCCCTGTCCTACCCGCCGTTCGGGCGGATCGGCATGATCCGCCTCTCAGGGCCCGACGAAGGGGCGGCCCGCATCGAGGCGAATGCACTGGCCGATGTCGCGCGCGCCGAAGTCGCCACGCTCGGGGGCGAAGTGCTCGGGCCCGCGCCGGCGCCGATTTCGCGGCTGCGGGATCGGTACCGCTTTCAAATCCTGGTGCGACACCGCGAATGGGCGCGGGTACGCGACATCCTGCGGCGCGTGCAGGCCGTCGGTGCGCAGCTGCCCAAGGACCTGCGCTGCCACGTCGACGCCAACCCCTACGACATGCTCTAGGACCGGAGACGCGCCCGGACCGATTGCTACGTTACCGGCCCATGGCCCTCCGAGAAGTGCTGCAGTTCCCCGATCCGCGCCTGAAGCGCACCTCCCTCCCGGTGGCCGAAGTCACCGACGAGATCCGCGTGCTCGCCCAGGACATGATCGAAGTGATGTATGACGAGCCCGGCATCGGGCTGGCCGCGCCCCAGGTCGGCGAGGCCATTCGGCTCGTCGTGATGGACACCGACTACGACGACGAAGCGGAAGACCCGGGCAGGAACCCGGTCGTGATGATCAACCCCGAGATCGTCTCGAAGGACGGTGCCGTGACCTGGACCGAGGGGTGTTTGTCGGTGCCCGACTTCCAGGCCGACGTCGATCGCGCGGCCCATGTTGTCGTCCGCTACACCGACCTCGACGGCAAAGAACACGAAGAAGATGTCACCGAACTGCGCGCCGTTTGCTTCCAGCACGAACTCGATCATCTGGACGGCGTACTGTTCATCGACCGCATCAGCCGCTTGAAGCGGAACATGTACGCCAAGAAGCGCAAGAAAGCCTTGAAGCTGGAGCAGGAAGAAGGCTCCGCCTCCTTCCAATAACGGGACAGGATGCGGCCATGCGCCTCGCCTTCTTCGGTACGCCTGATTTTGCAATCCCCACGCTCGAGCGGTTGCTCGCGGGGCCGCACGAGATCGTCAGTGTCGTCAGCCAGCCCGACCGGCGACGTGGGCGTGGACGCAAGACCTCTCCCTCTCCGGTTGCCGACGTCGCGCTCCGCGCAGGCCTCACACTGCTCCGTCCCGAGAAGGTCGGTGCCGATCAGACCGTCGCGTCCCTGCGTGACGCGGCACCCGACCTCGGCGTGGTCGTCGCGTTCGGACAGTTCATCCCGAAGACGGTGCGGGAACTCCCGACCTACGGGTACTGCATCAATGGCCACGCGAGTCTGCTGCCGAAGTTCCGGGGCGCGGCCCCGATCGCCCACGCGATCCTCGCAGGCGAAGCCGTCACCGGAGTCACCGTGATGCGGGTCGAGAAGGAGATGGATGCCGGTGCGATGGCGCTCACGCGCGAAACTCCGATCCTGCGCGAGGACAACACCGCGACCCTGACCGCGCGCCTGGCGGAATTGACAGCGGACGCGATCGCGCAAGCGGTCGACGACATCGCGAACGGAACGCTGCAGTGGACCGAGCAGGACCATGATGCAGCGACGTTTGCGCCCAAGATCGAGCGCAGCGATGCATGGCTGGACTTTTCGCAAGGAGCACGCGCACTCGCGTGCCGTGTACGCGCAATGGCGCCGAAGCCAGGCGCCACGACCTGGCTGGAAGGCGAAACACTGCGCATCCTCGACGCCGCCTCGTCCGGTGAAGCATGCATGGCGGTGCCCGGAACCCTCGACGTTTCGCGCGACTCCCTTCGCATCGCGACCGGGGACGATTGGCTCGACGTCCTTCGCCTGCAGCGTGCGGGGGGGAAGCCGTTGGACGTGGCGGCCTTCCTGAATGGGAGCGATCTCGCCTCGGGCAGCCTGTTGGGCGTCGCGCCGCAATGAGTGATGACCGACCGACCCGGCGTCGCACCGGGACACGTGGAAGCGCCGGACCGCGCCGACATGCCACGCCCACCCAGGCGCGCGCCGTGGCACTGCGCATCCTCGACCGGGTCGAGCGCACCCAGGCGTATGCCGACCTTGTGCTTTCGGCGACACTCGGACGCTCGGATCTCGCGGCCCGCGACCGCGCCTTCGTCACGGAGCTCGTCTACGGTACCCTGCGCTGGCGGGGCCGCCTCGACTACCTCCTCGGCCTGGTCTCGGACCGCCCGCTCGCGGACCTCGAGCCGTCGGTCCGCACGCTGCTTCGCATGGGCGCCTATCAAATCGTATTCGCCGACGGCGTACCGCCCTCGGCCGCCGTCGACCAATCAGTGCGCTGCGCCCGCAGCCACGGCATCGAACGCGCCGCCGGCTTTGTGAACGCGGTGTTGCGCCAACTGGTTCGGCGCGTCAACCATCTCCCGCTGCCAACCCTGGCCGAGGACCCCGTCGGCCACCTGGTCCACGTGCTCTCGATCCCCGGTTGGATCGCCGAACGTTGGCTTTCCCAGCTCGGGCCCGACGAGGCGGCCGCCCTCGCGCTCGCGAGCAACCAGGTGCCACCACTCGTCGCGCGCGCAAACCCATCGTTCGGGAACGGCGAAGTCCTGCTGGCCGACCTGGTCACGCGACTGCCAGACGCCAAGACGTCGGAGTGGCTACCCAACGCCATCGACATCGGACACAACGGCAACCCGGCGCTCGATCCGGCGTTCCTGGAGGGCCGCATGACGCTCCAGGACACGGCATCGCAACTCGTGGTCGCGTGGCTCGATCCACAGCCAGGCGAGAACGTGCTCGACGTCTGTGCCGCGCCGGGTACCAAGACCACGGCGATCGCCGAGTGCGTAGGTGCCGACGGGCACGTGGTCGCGGCCGACCGGAGTCCGCGCCGCCTCGGCCTCGTTGGCCGGGCGTGCCGACGGCTCCGGCTCCGCAACGTCACGACGGTGGAGCGAGATGCGCGCAACGATCTCCAGGACCTGGCGCCGGAGGGTGGCTTCGACCGCATCCTGGTCGATGCGCCGTGCTCGGGCCTCGGCACGCTGCGTCGCAACCCGGATGCCCGCTGGCGCCTGTCTCCGGACGACCCGGCGCAACTCGCCGAGACCCAGCATGAGATCCTGACCCGGGCGGCCGCATTGCTGGGGCCGGGCGGGACCCTCGTCTACAGTACGTGCACGGTCTGGGCAGAAGAGAACGAGGACGTCGTGGGGGCCGTCCTGGCCGCAGATCCAGGACTTCGCATCGACGACCGGATCCCCGAGGTCGTGCGGCCGTTCCTGGACGACGATGGTTTCGTTCGCACATGGCCCCACAAACATGGAACCGACGGCTTCTTCATCGCGCGGCTGACCCGTAGAACCGAAGCGTCTGGAGCAACACATGAGTGACCCGATCAAGATCGCACCTTCGATCCTGGCCTGTGACTTCGGTCGCCTCGGCGAGGAAGTCCGCACCGTGGCTGAGGCCGGTGCCGACTGGATCCACGTCGACGTGATGGACGGTCACTTCGTGCCGAACCTGACGATCGGCCCGCCGGTGCTCCCCGCGGTGAAAGCAGCCACCGACCTGCCCCTCGACGTCCACCTGATGATCGAGGCCCCGGAGCGATCGATCGCCGACTACGTCGCCAACGGTGCCGACCGCATCGGCGTCCACGTCGAAACGTGTCCGCACCTCCACCGAACGATCCAGCAGATCCACGGTCTCGGGAAAGCGGCTTGTGTCGTCCTCAACCCGGCAACGCCGGCCGAGAGCATCGAGGCCGTGATCGACGATGTCGATCAGGTGCTCGTGATGAGCGTGAACCCCGGGTTCGGGGGCCAGGCCTTCATCGAGAGCGTGTTGCCCAAGTGCGAACGCATCCGCGGCTGGATCGAAGCCTCGGGGCGGGACGTCGACCTGGAAATCGACGGCGGCATCACCACGGAAACGATCGGCCGAGCGCGGCGTGCCGGAGTGAACGCTTTCGTGGCCGGCACGGCGATCTTCGGCAAGCGCAAGGAAGGCGAGCCGCTCCCCGGACTCGCTGAGTACCGCGAAGCCATCCAGAACCTGCGCCGGGCCGCCGAAGCATAGTTTCAGGAAGCGGGGCCACGCCCAGCCGACCGGCCGCCTTGTCGGACCCGGCCGAAAGGGTAGATTCCCTCCTCCTGCTGGCAGGATCGTGTCGGGGCGTAGCGCAGCTTGGTAGCGCGCTTCGTTCGGGACGAAGAGGTCGCTGGTTCGAATCCAGTCGCCCCGACCACTTCTGCCACAGCGCTGTGCTTTCGAGACTCCTCGAACTCCCAGGCAGGTCGCTGGTTCGAATCCAGTCGCCCCGACCATTTCTGCCAACCGGCGTTTGCGCGTGCCCGCGCCGCGAAAGTGGTCGGCTTCGGAGCGACGGCACGCGTGTCACGGCACCGGCAAGTGGTGTCGGGGAAGCGCGAAATCTCAGGCGATTCGGCCGGTGCACGCGCCTCGCGCCATGCCGCCTACCAACACCCCCTGGTGTCGCTCGCGAAACGCACATCACGCGCAAGTCACTGATAAACAATCGTTTTCCGTCGGTGATGCAGGTCCTGTTTCGTTGACAACGCTAGGGGCTGGTGCGAGGATCGCCTCCTCTTCACCCGCCGCCTGCGCGGCCGGAGCCCCCCCGATGACGCATACGGAAATGGCCTGGGAGTTTGCTGAGGTCTTCAGCGAACTGCCCACGGA
>JAJDAQ010000172.1 GCA_029261815.1 Deltaproteobacteria bacterium | reverse complement strand
GTGCGATCGAACTTCTTGGACAGCGCCTGCGTCACACGGTCGACGCGTTCTAGAGCGGTCATTTCGGCCACGTCGGACACGTCGAGGACCCTTGTTCCATGGGAAGCCGCCCCCTACGTTGGCCCTTCGTGAGCCATTTCGCCCGAATCGTCGCATTTGCCCTCCTTGCCAGCGGAGGCAGCCTGTTCCTGACGGAACCGGCCGCCGCTGACGACCCCTTCCTTCGTCGCACAGCCACGGTCACCGTGGTCGAGAAGGTCGGCCCGGCCGTGGTCAACATCACCACGCAACAGCAGGTCCAGCAGCGCCAGCGACGCCGCGGCGCTCTCAACCCGTTCTTCCGCGACTTCTTCGAACCGCGACTTCCCCGTACAGCCCAGAGCCTGGGATCCGGCGTCGTCATCGACGCCGACGGTCACGTGCTGACGAACGAACATGTGGTGAGCGGGGCCGACGTCATCCGCGTGACCCTCGCCGATGGGCGCGAATTCGACGCGAAGCTGGTCGGCGCCGATCCGAATAACGATCTAGCCGTGCTGAAGCTCCAGGATGCGGATGACTTCACCTGGGCCGTACCAGGGTCTTCTGAAGATTTGATGGTCGGAGAGCCCGTGATTGCCATCGGGAACCCCTTCGGCTTGTCGAATTCAGTGACGACGGGTGTGGTCTCGGCCTTGAATCGATCCATTCGCAACGACGACCGCGTCTTTCACGGTTTCATGCAGACCGACGCTTCGATCAACCCGGGCAACTCGGGCGGACCGCTGTTGAACGCGCACGGGGAACTGGTCGGGATCAATACGGCCATCTACCAGAATGCACAGGGCATCGGCTTCGCCATCCCGATCGACGTCGCCAAACGGATCGTCCACGAACTCATCACGAAGGGCGCGGTCGCGCCGGTCTGGTTGGGCCTCGAGCTCCAGGACCTGCGACCGCAGCTAAACGAAGCCCTCGGGCTGCCGGAGCGGCTCCAAGGCGCCCTCGTTGCCGGCGTCCGCCGCGACGGCCCGGCCCGCGGAGCCGGCATCCAACGCGGCGACGTCATCGTCGAAATCGGCGGCTCCGAGATTCGCAGCGCCCGCAGCTTCTACGAGTATCTCGAGCGCACGACGACGGGCGAGGAGATCACGCTCGATCTCTATCGCGACGGCGCCGAGGTCAAGATTCGCGTCCGTACGGCTGCGATTCCGGACCGGGAGATCGACCGACTCGGGTCGCGGGTACTCGGCATGAAGCTCGAACGGCGACCGGAGGGCCAGTACGCCGCTACATCCGTCAGCGAGGACTCAGGCGCCTTTGCGCGCGGCCTGCGGGCTGGCGACTGGATCCTGGCCGTCAACGGCAAGGCCCTGAACTCGCCGGAAGCGCTTCGCCGGATCGTGCTGGACCTGCGCGGTCGGACCCAGGCCATGGTCGTGGTCCAACGCGGCCGAGGGCGGTACCACGTCGCCATTCCGCTCTCGTGACCGCGGGCAGGCACGCTCCGAACGCCCCGTGGCCCGGCAGCTGTGACGCTGAAGTCCGCCGCAGAATCGAACTTTTTCGCCCGTAGCGGCGTCTCACCCGGGTACTAGGCTTGGCCTGCAAGCCAAGAGGAGAAGTGCATGCATCGTTCCCGTGTCTTCCGGACACTCCTACTCGTCGTCGTTGTCGCTGGCCTGCTGGTCGCCTCGCCGTGGGTAGATGTTCGCGTCTCGCTCCGGGACAACGTGGCAAACGCCGTCGATCTGTTCGGCAGTGACGAAGACGGAGACACCCCGGCCGCGGTGTCATCGGACTCTCCCCTCTGGGCCGATGGCGATGGAACGACGCTGGCCGTACCGCCCGCCGGATCCCTCATGAGCTTCGCGGACCTTGCCGACGCGGTGCAGCCGTCCATCGTCAACATTCGGACCCGATCCGCCGCACCTACGCCCGAGGAGCAGGGTCCGCAGCAGCGTCAGCCGTTCTTCGGGTTCCCGTTCCAGACGCCACGACAACCTTCGCAGGGCATGGGCACCGGCTTCATCATTTCCTCCGAAGGCTTCGTCGTGACGAACAACCACGTCATCGCCCAGTTCGACGAGATCGTGGTCCAGCTGAACGATGGCAGTGAAGTCGACGCCACGGTGATCGGCAGTGACCCCAACACCGATGTGGCCCTCCTCAAGGTCGAGACCGACTCCCCCCTGCCGGCCCTCAAGCTCGGCAATTCCGATGCCATGCGGCCGGGCGACTGGGTCATCGCCATCGGAAACGCACTCGGCCTCGAGAACACCGTGACGGCGGGCATCATCTCGGCCAAGCATCGCGTGATCAACGAGCCCGGTGGCGAACAGCGGCGCTTCGATGACTTCCTCCAGACCGACGCCGCGATCAATCCCGGGAACTCTGGAGGACCCCTCCTGAACCTCGCGGGAGAAGTCGTTGGCATCAACACCGCAATTCGCCGGGGCGCCAATGACGTTGGCTTCGCGGTTCCGATCAATATCGCCAAACAGATCCTGCCCCAGCTCCAGGCTTCGGGCCGGGTCTCCCGCGGATGGCTCGGCGTTCGCATCCAGCCGATCGACGATGTCACGGCCGAGCACCTCGGAATCAAGGACACGCGCGGCGCGCTGGTTGCTGAAGTCGATGCCGGCAGCCCGGCCGATGACGCCGGTTTGGCCTATGGCGACGTGATCGTCGAGTTCGACGGCCAGGCCGTGGATGAGATGGAGACCCTGCCGAAACTGGTCGCCGCCCTGCCGGGCGGGAGCACGGTCCGCGTCGTCGTCGTCCGGGACGGGAAGCGAAAGAAGCTCGATGTCGAACTCGGCGAGCTCGATGCCGGCACCGTCGTCGCCTCGCGAGAAGAGCCGGAGACCGAGACCAACCCGTACGGCCTCGCCGTCCAGGACATCACGGCCGAGATCGCCAAACAACTGGAGTTGGAGCGCCGCGAAGGCGTCGTCGTGAGCGAGGTCACCGCGGACAGCCCCGCGGCTGCGGCTGGCCTTCGCAGGGGAGACATCATCCTCGAGGTCGACAAGGAAACGATCCGTAGCGTGCGCGATTTCGCAGACGCCCTCGAAGCCGCCGATGGCAAGAAGGGCATGCTCCTCTACGTCCGCCATCGCGGCGGCGCAGCCACCTTCGTTCCCCTGAAGCCGGCCACCGAGTAACACCGCTGCGTGTCCCCAAGGGGCACTCCGTCCGTCCTGCAGATCGCCATGACCGATTCCCCATCGCGCTTGCCATGGGGAGAAGCGTGCCCACGCTTCGGGTATGCGATTCGACAAACTGACGATCAAAAGCCAGGAGGCCATCGCCGAGGCCCAAAGCCTCGCGACCGGCCGCGGACACTCCCAGATCACGCCCGCGCATCTACTGCGCACGTTGATCGAGCAGGCCGAAGGCAGCACGGTCCCGATTCTCCAGAAGATCGGCGTGCCCCTCGACCGGCTGATCGACGCGCTCGAAGGGCACCTCGGCGCCTTGCCGAAGGTTCACGGCGGGTCCCAGCCGACGATCGCGCAAGCGCTTCAGCGCGTGCTCGACGCTGCGTTCCAGGAAGCGGAGGAGCGCAAGGACGAGTACGTCTCGACCGAGCTCCTGTTGCTCGCGATCGCGAGTGACCCTTCCGAGGACGCGGGCCGCGCGTTGCGGGATGTCGGCGCCGACCGGAAGGCGATCGAATCGGCGCTCGAAAGTGTTCGCGGGAGTTCGCGCATCACCGACCCGGACCCCGAATCGAAATACCAGGCCCTGGCCAAGTTCGGGCGTGACCTGACCGAGGTCGCACGGAGCGGGAAGCTCGATCCCGTCGTGGGCCGCGACGAAGAAATCCGCCGTGTGATCCAGGTGCTCTCGCGACGGACCAAGAACAACCCGGTGCTGATCGGTGAACCCGGCGTCGGCAAGACCGCCATCGCCGAAGGCCTCGCCCAGCGCATCGTTGCGGGCGACGTCCCCGAAAGCTTGATGGACAAGCGCGTGATCTCGCTCGACATCGGAGCGTTGCTCGCTGGCGCCAAGTATCGGGGCGAGTTCGAAGACCGGTTGAAGTCCGTCCTGCGCGAGATCAGCGACGCCGACGGCGAAGTCGTGCTGTTCATCGACGAGCTGCACACGATCGTGGGCGCCGGTGCTGCCGAAGGCGCCGCGGATGCCGCGAACATGCTGAAGCCCGCACTCGCGCGCGGCGAACTGCGCTGCGTCGGTGCAACGACGCTCGATGAGTATCGCAAGTACGTCGAGAAGGACGCCGCCCTCGAACGGCGCTTCCAGCCCGTACTCGTCGGCGAGCCGACGCTGGAAGACACGATCTCGATCCTGCGCGGACTGAAGGAGCGCTACGAGGTGCACCACGGCGTCCGCATCCAAGATGCCGCGCTCGTGGCCGCAGCCACGCTCTCGAATCGGTACATCACGGACCGGTTCCTCCCGGACAAGGCGATCGACCTGGTCGATGAAGCCGCGAGCCGTGTGCGCGTCCAGATCGATTCGATGCCAGAAGAACTCGACCAGCTCGAACGCAAGCGCACCCAGCTTGAGATCGAACGCGAGGCGCTCAAGAAGGAGACCGACGACGCCTCCAAGGACCGCCTCGAACGGGTCCAGGGGGAGATCGCCGAGCTCACGGAGTCGGGATCGGCTCTCAAGACCCGCTGGGAGAACGAGAAGGGCGTGATCGGACGCGTCCGCGAGCTCATGGAGAACCGCGAGCAGCTCCAGGCCGAACTCGTGCGCACACAGCGCAGCGGCGACCTCGAGCGCGCCGCCGAGATCCAGTACGGCAAGCTCGTCGCCCTGGAGAAGGACCTCGAAGCCGAGCAGACCCAGCTCCAGACGTTGCAGGAGGCTGGCTCCGTGCTCTCCGAAGAGGTCACCGGGGATGAGGTCGCCGAGATCGTCTCGAAATGGACCGGGATTCCGGTGACCAAGATGCTCGAAGGCGAGCAGGAGAAGCTGCTTCGCATGGAAGACGGGCTGCGCGCGCGCGTGGTCGGTCAGGACGAGGCGTTGACGGTCGTGTCCAATGCCGTGCGACGCGCACGTGCCGGCCTCCAGGACCCGGACCGGCCGGTGGGCTCATTCATCTTCCTGGGGCCGACCGGTGTCGGCAAGACGGAAACCGCCCGCGCACTCGCCGACTTCCTGTTCGATGACGAGCAGGCCATGATCAGGATCGACATGAGCGAGTTCATGGAGAAGCACTCGGTGTCCCGCCTGATCGGCGCGCCTCCTGGTTATGTCGGCTACGACGAGGGCGGGTATTTGACCGAGGCGGTCCGACGCCGGCCGTATAGCGTCGTGCTATTCGACGAGATCGAGAAGGCGCACCCGGACGTGTTCAACACCCTGCTCCAGATTCTGGACGACGGGCGCCTCACCGACGGCCAGGGACGCACCGTCGACTTCCGGAACACGGTACTGATCCTGACGTCCAACATCGGGTCGCAGCACATCGTGGAGCTCGACGACGAAGGCGAGATCGAGAATCGGGTCATGGAAGCGCTCCGCGGGCACTTCAAGCCCGAGTTCCTGAACCGGGTCGATGACGTCGTGATCTACCACCAGCTCGGGCGCGAGCACATCGACCGGATCGTCGATATCCAGCTCGATCGCGTGCGACGACTACTGGTGGACCGACGGATCACGTTGGACCTCACGGACCAGGCCAAGACGCTGCTGGCGGACAAGGGTTACGACCCGCACTACGGTGCTCGTCCGCTGAAGCGCGTGATCCAACGGATGGTGCAGGATCCGCTCGCACTGAAGATCCTCGAAGGCGAATTCAGCGAGGGCGCCAAGATCGTGGCCGACGCGCGGCTCAACGGAGATGCCCTCGAGTTCCGCGAGAACTAGCCCAGGCTCGGCTCCGATAGATCAAGGTGTTGGTACAGGGCGCCCTCGGTGAATCCGAGGCGCCGGTACCAGCCCCGTGTCCCGACGGACGAGATGACTGCGAGCTGCCGCCAGCCCGCGGCACGGGCCGCATCAGCCGCGAGTTTCACCAACTGCGAGCCAAAGCCCTGATGTTGGGCATGGCCGCCCTCGCGTTCCCCGAGACCAAGCTGCGCACCGTAGACGTGCACCTCACGCAATAATGCCGCCGCCTCGAGTTCTCCAGGCCGCTCACCGACGCCTGGCAGGCGGAGCCGGGCAAAGCCGGCCAACTGATCCTCTGGCGTACAGACTTCCAGGAAGATCTCGATCCCATCGGAGGCTTCGTAACGGCTCTCTCGGATCGACACCTCACGCGGGTCGATCGCTTGACCTCGCACTTCGCGGCTTCGAATCTCGGAGAGTGGACGCCCCCGCGCCGCAACCATCGCCTCGACGTCTTCCCGCAGATTCGTCCGCTGGTTCCCGGCGACGATGTCGGGTGACGGAATATCGCGAATCATTCGTGTGACGCGGCAGTACCGGGGCACCGACTCGAGCGCGTCCGCCAGGAGCGGAACGAGTTCGTCAGGCCGATAGGGCCGCCAAGTTCCCGCGCGCCAATCCTGCATCAGGTCCGCAGTCTCGATCAGACTGCAGGGGTAGACCTTGAGTTCATCGGGGCGGATCGCCGGGTCCTCGAAGAGCCGAGCAAAGTCATCGCGATCGCTCTCCGCATTGGCACCCTTCAGGTTCGCCATCCAGTGCGCATGGACCTTGAATCCGGCGTTCCGAAGAAGCTGGATCGCGCGACGCGAGGCCGCGACGTCGTGTCCTCGACGGTTGGCTGCCAGCACTTCGTCGGACAACGACTGCAGCCCGAGTTGGATCTTCGTCGCACCGAGACGGCGCAGGCGCACGACTTCAGCGGGTGCGACCCGGTCTGGCCGGGTCTCGAGCGACAGGCCCACACACCGGCAAGCGCCAGCCTCATTCCGTCGATGCGCTTGCTCGACGCGTTCCCAGTCGGCCTCCTCTCCCACGCCAACGCGCGAGACCGGCGCGATGCGACGGTTGTAGGTTTCGCCAACGGCAGGCTCGGGGATCATCGGCCGCTCGGTGCGCACGTCGGTTCGCGCATCGGTCCCGCTGCCAAAGTCGTTCAACGCATCGAAGCAGCGCGCGACGAACCAGCGTTGATAGGCCACGGGATAGTGTGACCAGGTCCCACCAAGAACAATCAACTCGATCTTGTCGGTCGGGTGCCCCATCGACCGGTAGGAGTCGAGTCGACTCCAGGTCTGGAGGTAGGGATCAAAGCGATTCTGCTCGGCCCTCTGGCAGCCCGGCTCATCGGCGAGATAGCTCTTCGGCATCCGCACATCACTGGGGCAGAAGATGCACTGTCCGGGGCAGGGAAACGGCTTCGTCAGGACGGTCACCGGGGTAATGCCGGAAATCGACCGCGTCGGGGTCGTCCGGAGACGCGCAGCAAACTCCGTATCGGGGACGGGCTGCCACGATCCATCGCGATAGGCGCGCAGGATCTCACGCTTGGTGAAGAAGCCGCGGCCATCCTTGGGGTGGCGGCGCAAGACCTGATCGAGACCGCGCGAATCGAGGCCGGGCGCTTCCACCACGGCACGAATGATCGCTGCGAGATCCTCTTCTCGTTGCGTCGCTAGACTCACTGGCCCATGACTCCCGAAACCGCACACCGTCTGGTGGCCATCAACGAGCGATTCTACCGGACGTACGCGAGCGTGTTCGCTTCCAAGCGCGAGCGCGCGTGGCCGGGGATGCAGCAAGTCCTCGACCGACTCCCCAACCCGCCCGAACGCGTCCTCGATGTGGGATGCGCTCACGGTCGCATGGCAGCCCTGCTCGCAGCCAATGACATCGACGCCGAATACGACGGTGTCGATGCCAGTGAGGCCCTCATGGAACAGGCCCGCGCAAGGACCGATCTGGTTCGGCGAACGCGATGGCAGCGCGTCGATCTCCTGACCGAGCTGGACCAGATTCCGAACGGACCGTTCGATCTCATCACGATCTTCGCCGTGCTCCATCACATTCCGGGTGAGCGCTGTCGGGTCGCCATCCTGGAAGCGCTGGCCCATCGCCTCGCTCCGGGTGGAACCCTTGCGGTGGCGCTCTGGCGGACCACCTCCCATGAATCGGCGCGCGATGTCGATTGGTCGCGCGTGGGCATCGATCCCCAGGAACTGGAAGACGGAGACCGTCTGCAAACATTCGATGGCGACGACGATGCGCTTCGTTATGCCCATTTCGCCGGGGACGCCGAGATCGAGCGCGTGGCCCAGACCGTCGGGCTTCCCGTCGCCGACCGCTTCATCGCCGACGGGCGGGGCCAGGTCGCGAATGCCTATCTTCTCTTCCGGAATCCCAGCCGTTGAAACCGGTCCGCGAACAAGTCTGCGGCGTCGCGGACCTCACTCGTGCGCTCGACACTGGCCGCCCGCTCCGACTGATCTTGTGTGCTGAGCGGGTCCAGGAAACCGGCGCTGAGCAGTTGCTTACTCGCGCGCGGGCAGCCGGAATCGAAGTCCGCATCGCCACGGACCGATCGCTGCTGCGACTTTCCAAGCGCGACCCCGCAGCCGATCTCATCGGCCTCGTGGGGCCGCCGCCGGATGCCGCCCTCGACGAGATCCTTCGTGGCGACGGCCTCGTCTGGCAGCTGACGGGCCTTGCCTACCCCGGCAACACCGGCTTCGCGATCCGTCTCGCAGATGTGTCCGGCGCGGACGCGATCGTGATCGACAGCGACTTCGACCACGAGGGCCGCCGGGAGGCCATTCGCGCCTCGATGCGAGCGGACCGATTCCTGCCTGTCTTCTGGCAGGAAACCGCGGTCACCGTTGCGCTCGCGAAGGAGTGTGGGCGCACGGTCTGGGCAGTCGAAGACGTCGGTGAGGCTGCGCCATGGGAGGTCGACCTCACCCAGCCTCTCGTGCTGGTCATGGGAGGCGAGCGGCACGGCATCCCTGCGGACATCCTCGCGGCCTGTGATGCGGCGCTGCGGATTCCGATGCGGGGCTTCATCCCCTCCTACAACGTGCAGGCGGCGATGGCGATGGTTGCGGGAGAACGGCTGCGACAACTCGGTGCGACCGATCGGCCCGAACGTTAGTCCGGCAGCCTGCCACCGAGTCGCTAGGATCGCACGCCCATGACCTCCCTGTCCCGCTTTGACCGCGATACGGCCGTCACGCCCCTGGGTGACGGCGTCTTCGAAGTCCGCATCGACACTGGCTGGTGGATCGTCCGTGGACCCAACGGCGGCTATATCGCCGCGTTGCTGGCCAATGCGATCTCGGCCGCGATCGATGACCCGACGCGTCCCCTTCGCTCCTTGACCGTGCATTATCTGCGTCCTCCCCAAGAGGGAACGGCCCAGGTCGAAACAACGGTCGAACGCGTCGGCCGCACGGTCTCGACGGTGAGCGCTCGCCTCGTCCAGAACGGAAAGCTGCAGGCCCTTGCTACCGCAGCGCATGTGGTCCCCAAGGACGAAGGCGGCTTTCAACACGCACGGATGCCCGAAGTCCTTCCGCCAGAGCAGTGCGCGGCTCGAGAACTCGAGATGCCGATTCCCCTGCACGAGCGTTTCGAGCAGCGCTTCGCGATCGGACCTCGATACTGGGATGGCGAGAAGACAGCGGAGGCCCGTACCGGCGGATGGCTCCGCCTCCGTGAGCCGCGTGCCTGGGACAACGCGCAGCTGGCAGCCTTCTGTGACTCCTGGCCGCCTGCCGTGTTCGCCTCACGAGACGCGCCGGAAACGCGCGGCGGCGTTCCAACCGTCGATTTGACAGTCCATCTGCTCGACCCGGCCGCACTCTCGCGAATGGGGCCGGAAGAGTTCGTCCTTGCCCTGTTCGAGACCCGTACCGTCCACGGGGGGTACCTGGAAGAGGACGGCGAGATCTGGAGCCCGCGCGGCGAGCTGCTCGCTCGAGCCCGCCAGATTGGCGTGATGCTCTAGCCGGGGCCGCTCAACGCAGCCTGCCGTCCAGCCGATCCGGTGACATCGGCATTCGCCCGCGCGCGTGCCCCGCAACCTGGAGCGCCAAGCATGGGCACATTGCTCGGCATCATCGCAATCGCAATCGCGGGCTACACCAGCCGACAGTGGGCCATGGAACGGCTTCGCCTCCAGGAGCGCATCGACAGGCTCGAACAGCAGGTCAGCCATCTTCGGGTGACCCAGCGGCCCGAGACGGCAGCCCCCCCGACTCCTACGCCGCAGATCGCATCACCGATCCCGGAGACCCGCGTCCCGGTGACGCCGACGGCCTCCGAGGCCCCGAGGCCTCCCGTGGCTGCTCAGCCTCCCGTGGGCCGTCGCCCGCAACCTGCGCCACGCGTCGCACTCGAGGAACGGCTCGGCGCTCGCTTGCCCGTTTGGATCGGCTCGGCCTTCCTCGTCCTGGCCGCAGTCTCGCTATTCGTGAGTGATGTGCTGTCGCCCGGTACGCGTGTCGCATTCGCGGTGGGGTTGGGCATCGCCGCGATCGCGGGCGGCGAGTTCCTACGCGGACGCACCGCCACGGTCTCACAAGGACTGGTGGCCGCCGGCGTCGGCACCATCTACGCCGCCGTCCTTGCCGCGACCAACGCCTATCAGCTGATCGGCGTCGGGACCGGCTTCGCCTGGCTCATCGTGCATACGGTGCTCGCTGTAGGCCTCTCGCTGCGCCATGGACCGATCGTGGCCCTGGTCGGCGTACTCGGTGGTTTCGCCCACCCCGCATTGCTCGATCTCGACAGCGGCCGAAGCGCGCTATTCGGCTATTTCGCGCTTCTCCAGCTCGGCGTCCTCGCGCTCGCCCGGCATCGCGGCTGGTGGACCGTGGGCATGGTCTCGGCCGCCCTCGGCCTGCTGTGGGCGGGCTACTTCATCTGGTTGGGCGATCGCGGTGGCCCTGTCGGCGTGTTCCTGCTCGTAAGCATCGCATCCTTCGCGGTCCTGGGGCGCTCGGCCGAGGATGGAGACGCTTGGGAGCCGGCTCCGGCCGCGAAACCGGTGTCCTTGGGCGGGAGCATCCTGGCTTGCCTTCTGCTCGGTGTCTGGGTCGGCCGCGGCGACATGAACCCGATCGAGTGGACGCACGTCGGTGTCCTTGGCGCCGGGGCCTTAGCGCTCTCGAGGCTCTCGCAAGCGTATACGCGGCTGGCGTTCGTCGCCGGCGGCGTAACCGCGGCACTGCTTCTCGCCTACCTCGATGACCAGGCATCCAGTCCGGGCGCGTCCGTCACCCTGCTCGCCTTCACGGTGCTCTACGCCGGCGGCGCATGGGTCCTCCACCACGGTGCGCCTCGCCTCGCGGCACTCTCCGGCGGGGCCGGGATCGTCGGTGCGGCCCTCGGCTGGGCCGCCTTCGGCGAGGAGCACGATGTTGCGATGTCCTTGGCTGCTCTTGCAGGAGCGGTCGCATTCGCGCTGGCGACCTTGCGCGCCCGACAAACATCCACGGACGAAGTCATTCCGCTCGCGGCATTCTCGGCGGCTGCTGCCACGCTCGCAGCCATGGCATGCGGCGTCCTGTTGGACGAGGTCGGCCTGACACTGGCCTGGGGCGCCCTGATCCCCGTGTACGTGATCATCGCGATCCGACTCGAAGTTCCGCTGCTCCTACGGCTTGCGGCCACACTCGCGGTCGTCGTCGGCAGTCGACTACTGCTCAACCCGTGGCTTCTCGACTACACCGTCGCCACGACACCGGTGTTGAACGCCCTCTTCCCCCTCTACGCAATCCCGGCACTGGGTCTGGCAATCGCAAGCGAGGCCCTCTTCCGCGCGAACCTCGAGGGTGGGCTTGCGCGCGCGCTTCGTGCTGGCGCAATCGCCATCGGCACAGCGATGGGATTGATCCTGATCCATCACGGCTACCACGGTTCCCTCGACGCCGAGCATGTCGGGCTCCGCGAGTGGGGCACCATTTCCTCCTTGGGCTTCGGCTATGCGTGGATGCTGCTGTGCTTGAATCGCCGCTGGCCGCGAGACACGGTCTCCCGCGCCGCGACGATCCTCACCGCGGCAACGGTCGTGCAGGCCGCACTGGCGCAGTGTTTCTTCGAGAATCCGATCTACCGGCCGGAACCCGTTGGCGAGACCTGGATCTTCAATTGGCTGTTGTTGGCATTCGGCCTCCCCGCACTCCTCGCCGTCGCGATTGCACGCCACGAAGGCACTGAACCCTCGGTCTGGCGCACTCGGATCGCCGGGGCCGGTGCGTTGCTGTTGCTATTCGCCCTGGTCTCGTTCGAGGTCCGCCAGGCGTTTCACGGCACCTATCTCGATGGACAGGCTTCGAGTGCCGAGGTCTGGAGCTACTCCGCGGCCTGGGTCGTTCTCGGTACCGCACTGCTCGTTCTGGGCATCGTGACCCGTGGTGCAACCGTCCGTTTCGGCTCGCTGGCCGTCATGGTCCTGGCCGTCGGCAAGGTCCTGTTCGTCGACACCGCGGAGCTCGACGGCCTCTACCGGGTGCTTTCACTGGCCGGGGTCGGTGCGAGCCTCTTGCTGCTGGCGTTCCTGTACCAGCGCTTCGTCTTCACTGGCACCGAGCCGGCTTCGGCAGGCCCCGCAAGCGGCACGGTTGAGGACCCGGAAGAAACGGGGTAATCAATGACCATGCACTTGTCGCAGCGCATGATGGGAACGGCCTCGAACTCCGGCTCCGGCCGCTTGTTCGGCGCGTTTTCGTGGTCCTGGGGGTATTTTGCCTCCGGGGCTGGGAGCCATGCGCGCCGCTAGTTGCGACACCGCAGACGATTCCAAGCCCCGAGAGGACCCACCCTCTCGGGGCTTTTTCTTTTGGACCTGAACCCACCCGGGAGACCGCCATGAGCGAACTCGAAGACCGAAACCTGAAAGGCATTGAGCCGTTGCCGACACCGTCTCTACTGAAAGAAGCGCGCCCTCTCCGTGGCGCAGCCGCCGCGCTCGTGCTCGATACCCGTGAAGCCATCCGCGATGTGCTGCATGGGCGCGACGACCATCGCATGGTGGTCCTCGCTGGGCCCTGCTCACTGCACGATCGAGACGCAGCCCTTGAATACGCGGCTCGCTTGAAGCCTCTCGCAGATGAGTTGTCGGATGATCTCGTCGTGCTGATGCGCGCGTACTTCGAGAAGCCGCGGAGCACCGTGGGCTGGAAGGGCCTCGTCAACGACCCCGATCTCGATGGTTCCTGCAACGTCGCCACAGGCCTCGCGAAGGCGCGGGACCTACTGCTCTCGATCACCGAGGCCGGGGTACCGTGTGCGACCGAGTTCCTGGATCCGATCACGCCCCAGTTCCTGGCCGACGGCATCGCTTGGGCCGCCATTGGCGCACGCACGACCGAGAGCCAGACCCACCGTGAGATGGCTAGCGGACTCTCGATGCCGGTGGGGTTCAAGAACGGAACAGACGGCAATGCCGACGTCGCGATCGATGCCATGGTCGCGGCGAGTCATCCGCATAGCTTCCTCGGGATCCGGAGCGACGGCATCGCGGCGGTCGTCAAGACGGCCGGGAACGCGGACGCCCACCTCGTCCTGCGCGGCGGCCGTTCGGGCCCCAACTACGACCTGGCCAGCGTCGAACGCGCCGGTAGGTTGACCCAGGATCACGGGATGGCGCGCGGCGTGATGGTCGACTGCTCGCACGGCAACTCGCGCAAGGACCCGGCGAAACAAGCCGACGTGATCCGCGAGATTGCCGACCAGGTCCGGGGTGGTGCTCCCGGACTGATGGGCGTGATGGTCGAGAGCCACCTGAAGGCCGGCGCGCAGTCCTGGGCGCCCGGAAAGGCGCTCGAGTACGGAGTGTCGATCACCGATGGATGCATCTCCTTCAACGACACGGCGGCGCTCCTCCGCGAACTCGCCGAGGCGACCCGCGAGCGGGCCCCCCGACGGGCACCTCGGGTCGAGGACCCCGCGGCCTAGGCGTTCGCCGCGCTAAACTGCCCGGGCCTCAGGAGGACGCCCGATGACAATGCAACGCACCCCGCTTCTGCTTCACCGACTGATGGACCGCGGCGCCAAGGTCGCGCCCGACGTCGAGGTCGTGACCAAGACCACCGACGGATCCCATCGCCAGTCGTTGGCACAGACCCGTGCGCGCGCCTGCCAGCTCGCGCATGCCCTTGCGGCCGATGGCGTCCAACACGGTGACCGCGTCGCCAGTTTTTGTTGGAACAACCACTACCACCTCGAGATGTACCAGGGCATCCCTTCGATGGGCGCGGTCCTGCATACGCTGAACGTTCGGCTGTCGCCCAGCGAGCTCGGGTACATCATCAACCACGCAGAAGACACCGTGATCCTCACGGACCAGGACACACTGCCGCTGCTCGAACCCCTCGCCGGCAAGATTCCGACGGTAAAGCGCGTGGTGGTGTGCAAGGAACCGGGTGCCGGCCCCTGGACCACATCGCTGCCGAACGCTGTCGACTACGACGATTGGATCGCCGACCAACCGACCGACTACAAGTGGCCCGAACTCGACGAGAACGCGCCCATGGGCCTCTGCTACACGAGCGGCACCACCGGTCATCCCAAGGGCGTGATGTACACCCACCGCTCGACGTACCTCCACACCATGGCCCAGTGCATGACGGACTCGATGTCCCTGTCGGCCACGGACTCGATCCAGGAGATCGTTCCGATGTTTCATGCGATGAGCTGGGGGATCCCGTTCAGCGCGCTCATGCTCGGTGCGAAACAGGTACTCCCGCACAAGTTCATGACACCGGAGGCGCTCCTCGACCTGATGCACGAGGAGAAGGTGACGATCTCGGCTGGCGTGCCCACAATCTGGCAGGGCGCCATGGCTGCCATCGGCTCGGAACCCGAGCGTTGGGACATCAGCGCGCTCACCCGCGTCACCTGTGGCGGTTCCGCGCCGCCGCCGGCACTGATCCAATGGTTCTGGGACCACCTCGGATGCGAAATGATCCAGGGCTGGGGCATGACGGAGACCAACCCCCTGGCCTCGATTTCGCGGCGCGTCGCCAAGCGCGAGCACCTCACCATGCTCGAAGAAGAACGCATCGCCAATCAATGCAAGGCGGGGCTGCTGATTCCGGGGCTCGAGCTTGAGGTCTTCGACGATGAGTGGAACGTGCTTCCCCACGACGGCAAGAGCGTCGGCGAAGTCTGCATCCGGGGCCCCTGGATCTGCAGCGAGTACTACAAGAACCCGCAGCCGGACAAGTTCCACGACGGCTGGCTCGTGACCGGCGACGTTGGAATGATCGACCCCGCCGAATACCTGATCTTGACCGACCGCTCGAAAGACTTGATCAAGAGCGGGGGTGAGTGGATCAGCTCGATCGATCTCGAGAACCACATCTGCGCCTTGCCTAGCATCGCGCAGGCCGCGGTCGTTGCCGCGCCCCATCCCAAGTGGGACGAACGACCGATCGCCGTCGTCATCAAGGCCGCTGGCCAGGACCCGACGCCGGAAGAGATCCTGGCACACTGCGAGAGCCGCTTCGCCAAGTGGCAACTGCCGGACGAGATCCTGTTCCGCGACGAGATTCCGCTGACGTCGACGGGCAAGATCGACAAGAAGAACATCCGGGCGGCGCTCGATTCGGAGGGGTATCAGCTGCCGGACCTTCGCTAGGCGGGGCCTCTTGGTGGGCGCTTCGCTCGGGGGTGGGGGTCCGTGCCGCTGCGCTCTCCCGGGAGGAGGCCTTCGAACCCGACCGCTCCTCCTTCGGGAGACGACTCGGGCTTTCGCCGGTTTGGGTACGCACCCGCTTGGGCCGGCCATGTGCGGCTCGATGCGGAATGCGACGAAGGGTGGTTTCGACGTCGCTTGCTTTACGGACCCCCACCCCCGCGCTCGGTTCGTCGAAGGGCGCGTCCGAGAGGGCCTGACGGTGACGCGGCAGCTTCGAACGCCGCCAGCGGAACGGAAGAGGGGGGGGCGTGGTGGGCTAGTCGGGCGTGGTTTTTGGGGCTTCGAATCGCGGCATTCCTTGTGGCATGGCTTCTGCCTATAGTTGGAATTGGGCTAGAATGCGCGCGCCCAACGAAGGAGATTCAGGATGCATGATCTCGTGATTCGCGGTGGAACCGTGGTCGACGGAACCGGTGCAGCGCCGCGCCAGGCGGATGTCGCGATCCAGGGAGACCGCGTCGTCGCGGTCGGCGAGAACCTCGGGGACGCCGAGCGCGAGATCGACGCGACCGGCATGGTCGTCGCCCCGGGCTGGGTCGACGTGCACACGCACTACGACGGACAGGTCACCTGGGACCCGCACTGCACGCCGTCGGGCTGGAACGGTGTCACCACGCTCGTGATGGGAAACTGCGGCGTGGGCTTCGCGCCCGTGCGTCCCGGACAAGAGGACTTCCTGATCCAGCTGATGGAAGGCGTCGAGGACATTCCGGGCACCGCGCTGCATGAAGGCATCACCTGGGACTGGGAGAGCTTCCCCGAATACCTCGACAAGCTCGAAGAAATGCCGCGCTCGGTCGATGTCGGAACGCAGATTCCGCACGGCGCCGTGCGCGCGTATGTGATGGGCGAGCGCGGGGCCAAGAATGAGAAGGCCAACGCCGACGAGATCGCCGAGATGCACGTCCTCGTGAAGGAAGCGCTCCAAGCCGGCGCCCTCGGATTCTCGACGTCGCGGACGATGGTCCACCGCGCCAAGGACGGCGAGGTCGTGCCCGGCACCTATGCCGATGAAGACGAGATCTTCGGCATCGGCCGTGCGCTAGGCGAAGTCGGTCACGGCATTTTCGAAGTCGCGAGCGACCTGGCGCCCGAAGGCAAGGAACTCGACTGGATGTCGCGGCTCGGCAAGGAAACAGGCCAACCGGTCTCGTTCGCCTGCTTGCAGAACCCGATCGACAAGGACCAGTGGAAGCGCCTGATGGAAGCCGTCGACAAGGACCGCGCAGAGGGCGGGCACCTGACGCCTCAGGTGGCACAACGCCCGGCGGGCCTCCTGCTCGGGTTCGAGTCGTCGGCCCAGCCGTTCATGTTCCACGATGTCTGGCAGCAGGAACTGAAGGAACTCGACCCGGCCGCCCGTATCGAACGCATGCGCGACCCCGAGATCAAGCGCCGGCTCATCGAAGAAGAACCGCACATGGAAGCCGTCAGCATGGGACCACAGGCGCTCATCCTGCAGGCCTGGCAGATGATGTTCCCGCTCGGCGACCCGATCGAATATGAACCGAGCGCGGACCAGAGCATCGCGGCCAGCGCCGCCCGTGACGGCAAGGATCCGCGCGAGCTTGCGTACGAGATCATGATGTCGAACGACGGCAAGGGCATGATCTACCTGCCGCTGCTTGGCTACGCGAACGGGGACCTCGAGCCGATCCGCGAAATGATGGCCCACCCGGCCTCGGTGTTCTCACTCTCGGACGGGGGCGCGCACTGCGGCCTGATCGCGGACGCGAGCATCCCGACGTACCTGCTCACCCACTGGGTGCGCGATCGGACGCGCGGCGACAAGTTCAAGATCGAGGAAATCGTCGAGCAACAGACGCGCAACACGGCACGCTTCTACGGTTTCGAGGATCGCGGCACCCTCGAGCCCGGCATGCTGGCCGACGTGAACGTGATCGATCTCGACGCGCTACGAATCGGGGCCCCCGAGATGGTCTACGACCTCCCAGCCGGCGGAAACCGCCTGGTGCAGGACATCGAGGGCTATCGCTACACGGTCAAGCGTGGCCAGGTGACGTTCGAAGACGGCACCGCCACCGGCGCCCTGCCCGGCGTGTTGATTCGAGGGCCCCAGGCAGCCCCCACGGCCTAGGTGAACGGCGCCGCTTCCGCGACCCCGCCCGGTCGGGCGAAGCTCCGCTCGACCGGCAGCCAGGGCCCGAAAATGGGTGCTGCAGCGGGCCTAAACCCACCTCACGGACTGGCCGATGAATCGGTCGATGTCCTGTATTCGTGTGTCTTCCCGTCTAGGCCGGTTCGCGCTCGCCGCGCTGCTGTGCGTGGGGCTCGTTTCGGGCCTCGCCTCCGCCGAGGCCCAGGCGCCCGAGAGTGCGGATGTGCTCGCCCTGCGCGAGCGCATCGCCGCGAACCCGGAAGACCTGGCTGCGCGCCAGGAACTCGGAGACGTCCTGTTCCGAGAGGGCCACGCCTTCGCGTCGATGAAGATCCAGAACCCGGGGCGAACGCCGGACGCCAGCTGGGCGATCGAACTCCGAAAGTCAGCCGCTGTCTACTCGGAGGTGGGCGAGTCCGAGGCAGCGCGACGCGCATTGAAAGCAGCAATCGACCTCGCGCCCGGTGACGCGTCCCTCTACGAAGAACTCGCCGCGCTCTACCAGGAGCGGCCCCGACAAGCCGAAGTGCCTCCGGCGCAATCCGGCGCAGCCGAGTCGGCGGCGTCTGATCGACCCAGACCTCGACCCATTTCGCCCGCGACCGAAGCGATGCCGATCCCTGTCTGGCTGCTAGGCGTCGGGATCGCGCTCCTCCTCACCGCCTTGCTTGTCGCTCGCCGTGTCGCTCGCGGCAAGGGTGACCTCGCGGTCTCGATCGAGTGCCCGCCCGACCACCGCGGCACCTTCAGCGTCCGCTTGTCGGGCAAGCGCAGTCGCGGACGGGTTGGCGCTGTCACGGCCGCGCCCGAGAACCGTGCGTCGAGCCGCTTCGAGCACAACATGATCGCCGGCGAGACGCACTTCCGGGCAATCCCGGCGCGGAGCTATTGGGTCACGATCGAGGGGCAGCTCACATCGCCGTCCGGCGAGGCGCAGGGTGTGCGCCGCGACAGCGAAGTGCGCATTGAGAAGGGTCGAACCGCCGCGTTGCCGTTTGACCTCCGTCCCCAGGCCTGTGCGGTAGAGATCAAGATCCAGGCAAGCGGCGAACCCGTGGGCGAAGCCCGCGTCGCCGTCAGTGGTGACCCGACTTCCATCCGGCTCGCCAAGAGCGGGACACTTTCCCTGCACCTCGACCCCGGGACGTACGGCATCCTCGTAGGCGTCGCGGATCGTGCTGCCGAACGGACGATCGAAGTGACGTCGCTTGAGGCGTTGGGGATCGTCATCGACCTCGACCTGCCGGCCGACCTCGAAGACGGCGCCACACTCGCCTTCGAAGGCTGCGAAGCGGCCGTCGAACCCTTCCTGCGTGGCGATCTGTCGGTGGCCGCCTCTGCACTCGAACGGATCGGGCAGAAGGCACAAGCAGACCTCCTGCTCGCGCGGTTCCACCAGAATCACGGTGCGACCGAAGATGCCGCCTCGCGGTTCGAGGCCGCCGGCCGACTCCTGGAAGCCGCGGAACTCTGGTCTGAGCAAGGCGAATTCGAGCGGGCCGCAACGCTATTCGAGCGCGGCAACGACCCGGCACGTGCCGGCGAGATGTACAACGCAGCAGGCGACCTGCTTCGTGCCGGCCGAAGCTACGAAGAAGCCGGCGACTACGAGGCTGCCATCATCTGCTATCGCGAGTCCCAGGCACCGCGACTTCTCGATGCCCTGGAGAAACACGGCGAAGCCTTCGAAGCCGGAAAACTCGCGCTCGACCAGGGCGATGCGTCGCGTGCCGTTCGCAACTTCCAGCACGTGGGCGCGCGAGACGCGAACTATTTCGAAGCTTGTCGCATCCTGGCGACGACCTTCACGGACCAGGGACGGCTGGAACTCGCGGTCCAGAAGGCCGATGAAGCCATCACGGTCTCACGGCCTGACGAGACTTCCCCCGACACGTTCGTCTGGTACGGAGACCTGCTCGCACGCGCCGGCCGGCCGGACCGTGCGATCGCAGTCTTCGAGGACCTGGCCGAACGCGCGCCCGAGCACCCGGGCGTTCAGACCCGCATCGACGAGATCCGGAAGGAAGTGTCGCGCCAGAAGCAGAACTCGGCCGTGACCGAAGCCATCCCCCAGGCCTTCGACGACTCTAGTCGCTACGAGATCGTGACCGAAGTCGGAAGTGGCGGGATGGGAATCGTCTACCACGCCCGCGACCGTCGTTTGGGGCGCGATGTCGCGCTGAAGCGGCTTCCCGACAATCTGAAGGACCACCCGCGCGCCGTCGACCTCTTCCTTCGCGAGGCACGAGCATCGGCAGCCCTCAACCACCCGAACATCGTCACGGTTCACGACGTCGATCAGGAAGGCGGGCTGTACTTCATCACGATGGAGTTGCTGCGCGGCCAGACGCTGTCGGAGATCGTCAAGCAGCACGAGCGGCTCCAGGCGCTAGATGTGGTTCGAATAGGGGCCCAGATCGCGACGGGACTGGGCTTCGCCCACCAACAGGGCATCGTCCATCGCGACATCAAGTCTGCGAATCTGTTCCTGACCCACGACCGGATCGTCAAGATCATGGACTTCGGACTCGCGAAGATGATGGAAGAGGTTCGCCGGGCGACGACCGTTGTCGGCGGGACGCCGTACTACATGGCGCCGGAGCAGGCCATCGGACAGGATGTAGACCACCGCACAGACATCTACGCGTTCGGCGTCACGCTATTCGAACTCGCCACGGGACGCCGTCCGTTCGAGGAAGGCGATGTCACCTGGCACCACCAGAACACGCCCGCACCCGACCCCCGCGCCATGGGAGCGGAGATTCCCGAGGACATGGCCACGCTCATCCTGCAGATGATGGCCAAGGACCGGGAAGATCGACCGGGCCAAGCCGAGGCCGTGGGCCGTCGACTCCAGCAGATCGGTCAGGCGTTGAAGCGCTAGCGCCTTGTCGGCGCACCGACTCCCGCGGCTTCCCGCGCGGCGGCCCAGATCGGTTCGGCGAGAACCCGTGCACGCGCTGCGCCGGTGCGAAGGACGTCCTGCACCGTATCCGGGCGAGACGCGAGTTCTTCGCGACGCGTCCGCATCGGGCCAAAGACATCGAGAAGGCGCTGCAGCAGATCTTTCTTGATGTCGCCGTAGCCGAGGCCTCCGGCCTTCGCGCGCGCGAACATGTCTTCCCGCTCGGTCTTCGTTGCGAACAATGACCAGAGCTGGAACACGGTCTGGCCCGTGTCCTTGGGCGCCTCGACCGGCGACGAGTCAGTCACGATCCCCATCACGGCCTTCTTCAGCTTCTTCTCCGGCCAGAACATGCGCAACGTGTTGCCGTAGCTCTTCGACATCTTCTGGCCATCGACGCCGGGCACGATCGCCACATCCTCGTGGATCTGGGGCTCGGGCAGCTGGAAGACCTCGCGGCCGTAGGTCTGGTTGAACTTCGTCGCAATGTCGCGCGTCATTTCGACGTGCTGCTTCTGGTCCTGCCCAACGGGCACGATGTCGGGGTTGAACTGGAGGATGTCGGCCGCCTGAAGGACCGGATAAGCAAAGAGCCCGTGATCGGCCGGAAACCCGGCCGCTACCTTGTCCTTGTACGAAGTGGCGCGCTGCAGCAGCCCCATCGGCGTCACCGTAGTGAGCATCCACGCCAGCTCGGCCGTCTCGGGCAGATCCGACTGGCGGTAGAGAATCGATGTCTCGGTGTCGAAGCCGCACGCGAGGTAGTCGAGCACGAGTTCCTCGACATGGGCGCGCCGTGCCTCGGCACTGCGGACTGTCGTCATCGAGTGATAGTCGGCAACGAAGTAGATGCCTTCGATCTCGACGTGCTGGCGAATCGCTCCGAAGTAGTTGCCGAGGTGGGCTTCGCCCGAGGGCTGGATGCCGCTGAGACTACGCATGTCCGGGATCCTAGCGGCGGCGGCCGCATCGTCGAATCAGTCGGCCGCCGGCGCGTCGTCAACCAGATCGAGCCAGTCTGCGAAGTCCGGGTCCTCACCCGCCGTGATCTGCCGAAAGCGCGCGCCCAGCGAGGTACTCACGGGGCCCGGACACTCGCGACCCACGGGCCGATCGTCGACGGAGGCGATCGGCCAGACGCCGGCGCTTGTTCCGGTCAAGAACGCTTCGGAGGCGACCCACAGCGAATCGGGCGAGACCCGCTCCTCGATGACCTTCCGACCATCCGCCTCTGCGATGGCCAGGATCGAGCGGCGCGTAACGCCTAACAAAACGCTCTGCTCCGGAGGTGTGCGGATCGTGCCGTCACCGTCGACCAGGAAGAAGTTCGTCGTCGGGCCCTCGGCCAACATGCCCTGCTCGTCGACCAGGAGGACTTCGTCATACCCACGCTGGCGAGCGCGCCACTTGGCCACCATGGGCGACGCATAGTTGGCCGCGACCTTGGCGTGCGGGTGCATGATGTCGGGGCGGCGCTGCCGGCGCTCCTTCTCGAGCCAGATCCGCACGGTCTTCGGCGGACGAGGCGGCGGCACGGCCTTCCGCGCTGTGACATCGGCCCACGGATCGTAAGCGGCTGCGGCCACGGCAACGTGATCATCCGCCGGGACGACGTCCACTTCGATCGACGGCAGGAAGGCGTTCAGCTTCACCACCCGCGCGCCCGGGTTCGCACGGACCGCCGCCTTGCAAGCGGCTTCCAACGTCTCGGTGCCTTGTTCCAGCGGCAGACCCACCATCTCGCACGAATGCACGAAACGCGCCACATGGTCCGAGAGCCGGAAGATCGCGGTTCCCCGCGACGTTTCATGCACGCTCATGTAGTCGAAGACCAGGGAGCCTCGGGCCATGGAGTGAGACAGCACGTGGACCTGGGCATCGCCCCACGGGACGAGCGCGCCATCCAGCCAGATGCGGCGATCGGGGTCAGACATGGCGATGAAAGATGGAGGTCGCAAGACGATGCCGCCAGGGGCTCCCCCGCATCAAATCTCGCGAAATCGGTACCCGCCCGTAACCCGTGGTGGATCCGTTGCGTATCCCTGACATCCCCGCACGATTCCCCTCGTGCACCCGCAGGTGGCGGGGCGCCGGACTTCGATCCGGCTAGCCCCGTCACCCGCTTGCGGGACCGTGAATGCGGAGGACGCTCTTTCCGACGGCGCCCCGGTCGGCCATTTGCTGGAGCGCGATCGGGAGATCGTCGAAGACCCATTCGGTTGTGGGCAGTGCTGCGATCCGTCCGGCTGCCTTGAGATCCAGGACCGCCGCGTGGATCGCCTCCATCTGCGTCCGGTCATAGGCTCCGACGTAGACGCCGAGAACGCTCGCATTGGTCTGGACCAGACGCGCAGTGCTGGCATTCGCCCACGCGCCACTCGCGAACCCGACCGCAAGGATGCGGCCTTCACTGGCGACGCAGCGCTGGCACCGCATGAAGGTCTCACCGGCAACGACTTCGAAGATCACGTCGGCACCGCGACCGGCCGTCAGCTCGAGAACCTGCTGGGGGAACTCGTCATCGCGAGAATCGAGCACCTCGTCGGCGCCCAGCGTGCGGCAGAGTCCGCGCTTCTCTTCATCGCTTGCCAGCGCGATCACGCGTGCGCCGCGGGCCTTCGCCACCTGGATCGCGGCGGTCCCACTGGAACCCGCCGCACCGGTCACGAGCACGGTCTCGCCCGCTTCCAGGTGCGCGCGGTTCACGAGGCCGATCCAGGCCGTGTGATACGGAATGCAGAACCCCGCGGCATCCGCGTCCGCAAGGAAGTCGGGGGCATCGAACGCGGAGCCCGCCAGGACCAGGGCCTCGTCGGCGAAGCCGCCCGCACCCAAGAAGAACGCTGTCACGGCCATGATCCGAGCGCCCTCGGAAGGTCCGCCGGCCGCGCTCTCGATGACGCGGCCCACGATCTCCTGGCCGGGTGTGAACGGAAACGCGGGTTTGAACGCGTAGTTTCCGCGACACATGAAGACGTCGGGAAGCCCGAGGCCGGCGGCATCGACGGCGACACGGATCATGCCGTCCTGCACCTCGGGCACCGGTCGGTCGACGCGCTGCAGCACGTCCTTCGGCTCGCCGTTTTCGGTCACCTGCCAAGCGCGCATCGTGTCCCTCAGCGTGCCGCGCCGGCCGCCGCCGCGCGAGCCGCACGTTCACGGTCGGATTCCCGACCCGCTTCCTCCAGGGCCCCGCGCACGCTCTGGTCGAGGTTTCGCAGGCTGCGGCTGAAGAGCGAGAATGCGAGCGCAACGCATACCATGATCCCAGCGGCCATGGTCACCGCGGTCGGCGCTCCCCATTTATCGATGGCGATCCCCATGGGCCACGTCCCCAGCGGCGTCAGCCCGAACGACATCATCATGAAGCTCGACACGCGGCCGCGCACGCGATCGGGAATCAGCACCTGGATCGTCGCGTTGTTCAGCGTCTGGAAGACACTCGACATCATCCCGGACAGGAGCAACGGCGGAAGTGCCAGCCAGAACCAGGGTGTCCAGCAGAATCCGCTCAGGAAGACGGCAAATAACAACAGTGAGAACGCCATGGGACGCTGCCGATGAGGCGTCTCCCCCAGCGACGCGAGCCACACCGTGGCCGCGAGTCCGCCGAGCCCCGTAGTCGCCTGAAGGAGGCCGAAGCCCACTTCGTGGGAGGCTGCCCCCCATGGCAGCGGAACCGAGCCCCAGACTTCCTGCGCGAACACGATCAAGTAGGTCTGGAATGGCATCAGCACGAACATCGGAACGATGCCGTAGAAGAGCAGCGTCAGAACCTTCGGTTCGCTCGCGACGTAGCGGAAGCCCTCGGCCATGTCCTCGAAGATGGGCTTGGCCTTCCCCTCCGGCGGATGCGACCGATTGACCTGGAAGAGGCAGACCAGGGCAACCACGTAGAGGCCCGTTCCGTAGGCCAGCGCACCCGCGATCCCAACGAGGGGAATCAAGGCACCCGAGACCGCGGGACCGAGGATCCGCGTCGCGTTCATCAGGCCCATGTTGAGCGCCATCGCCCGCGTGATTCGACCCACGCCGACGACGTTGACCGTGATGGCCTGCCGCGCCGGCATCGAGAACGGAAAGATCGAGCCCATCAACGCCGCCGCAAGCAACAGGTGCCAGAACTCGAGCCGATCGGTGATGTACAAAGTCAGGACAGTGCACTCGCTGACGATGATCGCGACCTGGCCGGCAATGATGAGGGCTCGGCGTTCTATCCTGTCCGCAAGCGCGCCACCGAGCGGGGCAAAGAGCAACATCGGCAGGGCCACCGCCATGTTGATGAACGCCAGGCTCTCGGCATCCTTGTTTGTCATCTCCCACGCAATCACACTGCGGGGGATCATCTGACCCTGCATCGCGAGGAAGAACGCCGAGTTGCTGATGAGCAGCCACTTGAAGGGGCGTTCCTTCAACAGCTCGAACGACTCCCGGAGACCCGCGCGCTTTCCGCCCGGCCCCATCGCCATCGGAGGGCCCGCCATGCCTAACGTCCTTCCTGCAGATCGGTGAGCGCTGCAGCACCCGCGGATGCGTGGGCCACGAGGACGCTCAACAGGGTGCCGTCGTCCTTCCCGGCCGCGCCGAGTTCTCCGGACAACACGTGGACGAGAGCCGCGACCGCCAACTGTTCGATATGGAGGAGCGTTGCTTCTCCTGCGGCCGGGAACGCTCGGGCGAGGGCCTCGTGGAAGCGTGCGCTCACCTCTCCGAAGAGCTCGACCTTCAGGGCGTGAGCACGTTCAGGCGCCTCGGTGTAGAGGCGCGCCATGACGTGTCTCTGGAACGACGAGTGGCTCGCCGTCCCCACGCGCGAGCGACGTTCGATCGGGGCACGAAAGTACGCTTCGAAGACCTCGGCGGGAGCCGGACGGGGCCCGAGGCCAGCCAAGGCCGCCAGACGCGCTTCGTTCATCGGCGCCAGGCGCCGCCGCAGCACGGCCGACCACAGCGCTTCCTTGCCGCCAAAGTGGTAGTTCGCGGCCGAGACCGAGGAACCGGCTGTCTGGGTGATCGACCGCATCGAGGCGCCGTCGTAGCCGCGTTCGGCAAAGACGCGCTCGGCGGCATCGAGAAGGCGATTCTTGGTGTCCGGCGCGCAATCATCGCGCGCGTCCTGGCGGATCGGGACGGCTTGAGACATCGGGGCTCCGGGCGGGCAGCTTCGGTCGCGCCTCGGGAGACCTCGAACGAGCGTTCGAAACATACGTTCGACACGTCAAAACGCAACCAACCGCAGTTCGGAAGAAGCCCTCGATTCTCCGAATTCCTTTCTGAATCCAGGGATTTGCGACCCCGCCAAAGACGGCCTGGGCGATTGACTCAGCTCCCGCCGGCAGCCTGATTCGCGCGGCGTGCCTCCCCCGCGCGCCGAAGGGAATCGCGATTCGAATCGTCCACCCGCGCATACCGCGCTCGCCACGACTCGTCGCTCGCATTCCAGACTGCCGGAGACTGCACCGTGGTCCGCGGGACCGGGGCCGTCTCGACCAGGTCCAGAGCCAGTCCCACGATTTCCGCCTGCATCCCCCGGTCGTAGGGCACCCCGCACGGATTCCCGAGCGGGAAATCAGTGAACAGGAAGCGCGGCACCCCGCACTCCTCCACGATGTCGCGGGCCGAGCCCACCACGACGGTCGGAATGCCCGCGGCCTCGACCGCGCGTGCGACCAGACTCACGGTCTGGTGGCAGACGGGTCAGAGCGGAACCAAGAGCGCCACGTCGACCTGATCTTCGTGGAGGCGCCTAACGACCTCGGGCGCGTCGACTTCGATCGTTTGCCGCTGGCTGTAGTCGGTGGGCACGCCATGGAATCGCTCGGCCAGCGAGCCGATGCGCCCCGTCGCCGCGCATGCCTCCAACTGCGGTACCGGCAGGAACGACGGGACATCGTCGGTGTGCGTAGACTCCTTGTCCCAGGACAGATCGTCGGTAAAGAGGCGCTCGGGCAACGGCGCCACCGCGGCGGAGTAGACCTGCTTGTCCCCTCGCAGGACTCCGCTTACGACCTTCTGGTCGCGCCAAAGGCTCGCCGTCGTCACCAGCCCGACACGGGACTCGGAAAGCGGCTTCTCCGGCCGAGTGAACGGCACATCGGTGTTCCGCGCCCATGCGTAGGGTCTTCCGTAGCCCTGCGCTTCGTAGTAGTTGCGCGTACGGTCGATGTAGCTGACGAACTGGCGATGGGTGATCGGCATGGCGTCATTCATCTCGTTCGGGACGAGGCTGCTCGAGCAGCCAGTACAGCACATTGTCCCGAAACGTCTCGCTGCGTGTGATGCCGAGGTGGTCTTCGGGCAGGAACAGCACCTGGTGCCAGTCGATGGGCGTGACCAGCTGGGGCTGCCAACCCGTTGCCGCGCGTTCATCGAGCAACGCACTCGACCGCAGCACCGTGCCGTCCCCGGGCCCCTCTGCCATCACCTCCACGAGACCCGTCTCTGAAGACACACTTACGCGGTCGGTCGTCTTGCCGGCGTCGCCGGCCACGAGAAAGAGTTCGAGCCCCTCGGGCGGGGTCGCCTTCACGTCGAGCGCCGCGTGAAAGGCTTCCGCGTGCTCGAGCATCCTACGCTGCATCGAGAGCGCGATCTCGTGGCGATCCTCCTGGGTCTCCGCGGCCGGAAGCAGGGCTTCAAGGATTCCATCCTGCTCGGCGGACGCGAGCCCCCAACCCAACCGCTCCCACAGCACCGGGTCCATCAGATCGACCGGGCTCGCCGGGTCTCCGTCCCAGACGACATGCCGGTGACGCGAACGCGGCAGCAGTTGATACGCGGACGGGAAGGTGCCGATCAGGGCCGGCGGATACACCGGAAGCAGGGGCGCGAGCTGATCGCCCGAGACGAGTTCGTCGAACGCTTCGACCGAACCGGCGTTCGGCGTCGCGATCAGGATGGCGCGTTCCACACGCGCCGCGCCCGCCCATGTCAGCTCCGGCAGCTCACCGTCGGGCCCGAGCCCCTGGTCGCCGTACTGGAGGTACCAGCGCGCAACGAGTCCGCCCATCGAGTGCGCAGCAATATCGAATTTCACATCCGCGTCTTCGACCCCGTAGCGCGCCTTGTACTCGGCCTGCACGTAGACGCGCTTCTCTTCGATGAAGGCAGCAAGGCGTTTCGCGTTGGCGATGTTGTCGCGGCGCCAGTCGTAGTCGAACTGGAAACAGGTGAAATGTCCGGGGCCGTAGTCGACCTCGCCGCCGAGGCCCAGCGCTTCGTCGCGGTACCCGCCCGCGCCTAACGTTGCGAGAATTCGCGCGTAGGCCTCGACCTCGAACGGAACCCCGGCGAGCCGGATCCGGATGCGTTCGAGCACGCCATCCGGGGTCAGTTGGTCGACGAGGTCTCCAATGGCGACATCGTCGCGAAGCGGCAGCGCCAGCAGACGCAGCGCCGCGGCATTGTCGCCAGGCCCGATCGTCTCGAACGCGCCCCAAGCGAGCTTGCCAGTCGCCTGGTCGATCAGGCGGGTCCCCAGCAGCCCCGGGATCACGATGATCGGATTCCGGTCCGGCCCGTGGTGGCGGGCGGCTGCGTTGTAGATGAGTCGGAGTTCCGGGACATCGTCAGAGCCGCCGAGGCCCGTCGCACAGCCGAGCCCGAGCGCGCAGGAGAGCACCAGGGCCGGGGCAACCCCAAGGCGCTGCCGGAACCAGGACTCGGACATCGGCGTCTCCTTTCGGAGCCGTCGGAACCGACGGCTGACCGGGACCCTCCTACGATGCAACACTCCGTCCACCGTTTCCCCTCTCCTGCACACTGGAACCGAATGCGCCTGCCTGCTCGACTGTCCCTTGGAACGATTCTCGGCGCGGGACTCCTGCTCTCTTGTGCAGCGCTGCCGAGCGCAGAAGGGAATGCGCCGGTAGCTCCCAGGCATTACCTGGCTTTGAACCCTGCCGCTTCCTGGATCTCGCAAGCGACTGCGATGACCCAGATCTCGGCCAGCGACATCGTCCTGCTCGGAGAGCACCACGATCACCCCGTGCACCACGAAGTCCAGTCCCGCGTCGTCGACGACTGGGTCGCCCGCGGCAGACGGCCTGCCGTTCTGTTCGAGATGCTTCGCACCGATCAGCAGCCGGCCATCGACGCCGTCCTCGCCTCGCCCTCTCCGAGCAGCGACGCTTTCCGTGCCGCCGTCGGATGGGACGAGAGCGGCTGGCCCGACTTCGCGCTCTACGCCCCCGTCTTCGAGGCCGCACTTCGCCACCGGCTCCCGATCGTTGCAGCCCAGATGCCGCGCGACCAATCGCAGGCGCTGGTCCGGAATGGGATCGACGCCTTTGCCCGTGACGTCCCCGAACTTGCCCCCGTACTGGGGGCCCCGGTCCCGGAAGCCGCTGCCGCCGCCCTCATCGACCGCATGCGCAGCGGACACTGTGGCCGGCTCCCGGAGTCGATGCTCCCAAGAATGGCCGAGGTCCAGCGCGGCTGGGAAGCATGGATGGCCCACGAGATCGCTGCGGCCGTCGAGACCGACGACGTCGATGGCGCCATCGTCATCATCGGACGGGGCCACACCCAGCGCCCACTCGGCCTGCCGTTCGCGCTGGCGCAGCTTGCCCCAGCCCGAAGCGTCCTCAGCGTCGGACTCCTCGAGGTCCCTGAACCCGAGGTCGGCCCCCCTTCAGCGGCACTTCTCGCGCTGGCTGCCGGCCACGACCTCGTGTTCGTCGCAATCGAGATCGAACGCCCGGACCCCTGTGAGCGCATCCCCGAGCATCGGCCCAAGACCGCTGGCGAGGCGCCGCCGGCCGGCTAACCTCGCGCCTCGCTTCGGCTTTCGGCCCATCCGAAACCGCGCGAATGCCGACGTAGCTCAGCTGGTAGAGCAACGCATTCGTAATGCGTAGGTCGCCGGTTCGACTCCGGCCGTCGGCTCCACGATCTCCGCGAGATCAAAGAGCTTTTCGATTTCGCGCTCCCAGCCCTGCCACTGAGTGGTGCCACCCTGGTGCCACTCGGCGGCGCGGGCGACGAGATCCGCGGGCACTTCGCCCTCTTCGAGCGGCATCGGGTCGCGGTAAACGTCGCCACCACACCACCTGGCGTAGTGCCGCGCGGTCACCGCAACGTCCGCGTGACCGAGCTGCTGCGACACGTAGCCAAGCTGCACGCCGAGGCTGAGAAGCCACGAGGCGAACGTGTCACGCAGATCCTTGGGCGACCGGTGGCCGATGTCCGCGGCCTTCAGGATTCGGCGCCACGGGCGCGCTGTGAAGTTGTTCGGGTCGAACCGCGGAAGCACGAGCGCCGCGGGCCCGGGCTCGAACTGCACAGCTTCGAGGAGCTCGAGGACTCGCCGGAGGCGACGAGACAGAGCGACGACGCGGCGGCGACCGCTCTTCGGTGCGGATTCCTCGCCCCCACGCGGCCGAGACCGATCGATGACGATCGCGCGAGTCGCGTCATCATCGTCGTCGCCCCACCGGACCTGACCCCAGGTCAGGCCAGCCACCTCGCCGACGCGGAACCCGCCGTCGAGCATCAGGAGAACGGCTGCGAGGGCACGCAGGCCGTGGGTCCGCTCGTCGAGGCTGCGCCGGCGGCGAGTCTTCTTCTCCTTCTGCTCAGCGAAGTGGCGACCCATGTCACCGGCCGCCTCCGCGAATGTCGCCGCGACGAAGCGCTGCAGCTCGTCAAGGCTTTCAATGGGACGAATCTTCGCGCTCGAATCACTCTCGGCGCGCGCTCCCTTGGTCCGACGACGCCGGCGCACCTGCTCGCGAAAAGCCGGCATTGGACTCGCTTCGATCAGGCCCAGGTCTGCCGCGTAGGCGAAGATCGCGGACAAAGTGCTCATGTAGGAGCGGCCAGTAGCAACTGACTTGCCTCGACCAAGCACTTCGGAGCTCCACCACTCACGAAGGATCGGAGGCGTGATCTCGTCGAGCTTTCTGCTGCCAAGAAAAGGCAGCAGCGGACCATCCCGGCGCAGCTGCGACTCGCGATCCTCAAGCGTCGTGGCCGCCAGGTGCTCGACATCTTCCGCCAAGTACCGGACTGAAAACTCTGCGAGGGTGGGGACCTCGATCGCGAGGAAGTACGAACCTCCGATTCCCTTCCTCTGCTCGTACAGATCGCGAAATGCGGCGGCCTCAGTCCAGTCGTCAGTCTTGGTCGAGAGCTTGATCCGCTTGCCGGCTATCCGCCGCTGATAGTAGATCACGCCGTTTCGACGGAACAGATTGCGGTACTTGGCGCCGACCGGCTTTCGCCTCACTGTCTCAGTCCCCATCTTTCACGAACATCCACGTGCGTCCGTCCAGGGCTTGGATCGACGCTCCACCAGCAATCCCGAACAAGCCTCCGAAATCCCACATGCCTACCAGTGAATCGCTCACCCGTCTCGCTTCGGGGTGATATGACTGGCCGTCAGTCATCAAGTGTCGAGAGGGCCCGCCGCAGCGACGAGCAAGGTGCCAAGATGTTCTGTCGCACGAAGTCCCCGCCGGATACTCCGCCCTGGGCGTAGCGATCGTGTTTGCGAACGCTGAAGTAGATCTCCGCCTGACTCGCAATTGCGACGCACTTCTCTCGGATGTATCCAGTCGCACCGGATGAGTGCGTGATCGAAAAGCAGATTCGCTGAATCCGCCGCAGTGCCTCATCGTCCGGTGCCGCGGGGCGCTCTTTGACCAGCTGCTCTACTTCAAGAATCATCTCACTGAAGCTCTCTGCAGTCATCTCTATCCCCTCACCAGCGCGTCGATTTCCTCGACACACCGGTCTGCCCGGTGGTGAACTTCCGACCCGCTGAAGCGGATCACACGGAGGCCTAACGCGAGCATCGCGCGATCCCGCCTGCGATCGCGTGATACCGCACCCGGTTCGTCGTGTTGTTTCCCGTCGACTTCAACGACGATCGAGTTGTGTCGCTCCTTCGAAGTCGGCCCGTCTGCAAGGGAAACCATGAAGTCAGCGCGGTAGTGGACCGCGCCAGTCGCCACCGCCCGCTGCGGTTCAATAAGGAGACACGGCGATTCGCCCCTGGGAGAGACCATCGCAGCCAAATGCCGCGGATGGGCCTCGGCGTGCCAAAACTGCCACATAGCGAGGAGCAGCAGCTGTTCGAGCGGTGATTCGCAGTGCTCGAGAAGGCGTCGTACCGCGGATTCTTCGGCAGCTAGAGCGTTCCGAAGATACGACTCGGCGTCTTCGCAGAGACCGGCCGGCTGACGAAGCTGAATGGCGCTCACCCCGGAAGGCCCCAGGCGCGGATCGCATCCGTCTCCGCTTCCAGCTCCGTCAACTGGGCCTTCATCGTCTCGAGGCTCGCGACGCGATCCCTTAATCGCTTCTGCATCTGCTTGATCGTGGCTTCCGAGTACGGCTCACCTTTTCGCTTCCCGCCAACAACGACGCCGGCCCGGAGTTTGCTCCGGAGAGTCTTGATCTCGCGCGGGACCATTTCGGTGAGCCGGCACCGAAGAGCCGCCAGCCGCTTACTGCGCTGGGCCTCAGCTACCACGTGAATCATCGACCAATCGATGGACCGAACTCCCCAAATCCAGAGCTTCACACACAGGTCAGTCTTCGCCCGCTCCAATACATCCGCACCGCTGTATCTGCGACGGCGGTCGTACCCGGACGCCACCGCCGCGCTCTTTCGACCACGAGCGGCCGCGAACAGAACCATGAGAGAAGCGAAAATCTGTTCTTCCGGGTTGGTCGAATACGTGTCCCGGTTCCGGTGCTTCTCAAAGACATCTGGACTGAGTTCCGACCAGCGCTTCGAGAGTGTTTCCGGGGAGCAGGCAGTCTCGATGCAACCGCGCAGGAGTCTCTGCATTCCTGCGGGCCAGGTCTCAAGGTCAGCTAGCCACCGCTCCGTCTCAAGTCGGGAGCGATCCAAAAGCTCGCGCTCCAATCGGCGTTCACGCTCTGCGATTTGGACCAAGCGAGCCCGGGCACGGCGTTCCACTACATCAGACAGCTCCTCGCGAGCCCTTGCATAGTCGATCACCGCCGCCGGAGAATCGTCATCTGGATCCTTCCGCGCACGGCTTGGCTCGCTTCGTTCCGGTGCGGCCTCCCGTTCGTCATCGTCGACGGAAATCCAAACGCGCCGAAGAGCCGCCGTGATCTCATCGGAATAGCCCCGCTCCACAAGAGTCGCGACATCTCGGAGTAACTGCCGCTCGCCATAGAGTGCGATGCGAGCGGCCAGCCGCACGTGTTCGGGGGTCTCATCGACCGTGGGCGATTCGCTCATTGTTTGAGCCTCCGTTGTAAGGAGCGGAAGTGAGCCCCAGCCAGGAATCATCCCTCGACGCACATCCTCACTTGCGCCGACGGGCAATGCAGCGAAGTACGATCTCTCGAGCTTGCTGATTTACGCTGCGCCCCTCAGCGGACCTCTCAAGCTGCGCGTATTCAGCGTCGGTCAGGAGAATCACAACTCGGTTTCTCCGGGTGTCAGCGGGATCCATCGGCTTCGGTCCACTCCCAGGGCGGGCGCCGCCCCTCCCGTTCTTCTTGGCCGCCAAGCTATCTCCCTTTTGAAACAACTGCAATACAGTTCATTTAAAACCCGCTAGCCCTTCAGGGAGGTTACTCCTGGCGGGGGGAGCAGACTCTCGATCTCTACCTCCATCGCAAGATGGTCGGGAAACACCGTCTCATACAGAGCGTCGAACCGGGTGATCTCTGCAGTTGCCTGCTGCGCCAGGTCCGTGGCCTCCTCCTGAAGCTGCTCTATTCGCGCCTGAAGGCGCGCCAACTCCACAAGCCGCGGCTCGACCCGTGAAGCCATGGCGCACATTGAGTAGCTGACAGACCGATAGGCTTGGCGAAGTTCCGCCGGGACTGCGGTCCCGGCGACTTCCGCTTCAGCCAGCCTCTCGGCACGGCGGACCGTGCGGCGCATCAGCGTCTGAAAGTTCGTCACAGAACACCAGCTCGTGTCGGCAGGCGGCCTTGGGCGAATGCACCACCAACGATCGTGCGCACGTTGCCGTTCTCGCGCCGCACTGTGAAACCACTCGAACCGAAGTCAACGGATTCGCCGGATCGCGTCGCAATCGCAGCGGCCGCTGATGCCTGGCCGAGCCGGCTCATCGATCGCGTGGCAGTGTCGCTTGATTGGGTGACCTGATCGATCTTCAGTCGAGTTCGATCAAGACCGCCGTCGAGCGCCGAGAGATCCGCGGTCGCCATCCGGAAGCTCTGACCGAGGCGCCCTGTCGCATCGGTACCCGCGTCGAGTTCCCCGCGCAGCTCGGCCTGCTTCGCTTGGATCTGAGCGACGACGGTCTCGTACTCCTGCGCAGACACACGGCCTTCGCGATATGCGGTGTCGATTGCGAGGAGCGCGGCTTCTGTCTTTGCGAGTTCGGCCGAGAAGTCCGTGAACTTCACGCCGACCGAGTCGAGCACCTGGAGCAGCAGCTGCTGCGCAGTTGCCTGCTCACCTGCGATTCGGATTGCTCGCTTCTCGGCTTCGACGAGCCTATCGACTTCGATCCCGGCTCGGCGCGCGGCCTTCTCGAGTTCCGCCATGCGATCGGCGCTGATCTTGATCCGCTTCCCTGTCTCCGCGGAGGCTGCTCCCAGAAGGCCCATCGTTGAGAGCAAGGATCGAATCGCCTCCGCTGCGGTCCCAAGTCCGATCCGGAGCTTGTCGAGGACTGCGTTCACCGTGTCGAAGCTCGCCGCCCACCGACCGAATTCCGCGATCAGCCCCGGGATGAAGGTCGCCATCGCAACGACCGCGCGACCCGCAAGGAGGCTCACGTTCACGAGCACAGAGAGCCCTGTTGTCACTGCCTCGATTCCGGCCACGAGTCTTGGTGAAGACACGGCGTCTCGGAGCTTCGAGATGGCCGCAAGCGCTTGGCCGTTCTTGGTGACGGACTCACCCAACACTTCGTGAAGATCACCGATCGCGTTGGAGAGCTGCGCTACCTGGCCCGAGAACGTCTTTGCGTCCGCCGCCGCGCGACCGCCAAGCTGCTTCGCGACCACCTCGATCGCCGCACCTGACCTGAGGGCTGCCTCATCAAGGTCGCGGAGCGCGGGAACGAGCTCCGCGAGTTCCCCAGCCGTCCCACCAAAGGTCCGGCCGAGATTCCGGGCGGCGGCCTGAAGATCGATCTTGAACGCAGCGGCGAGGTCCACCGCGGCGGCCGTCGCCTTGGGGATATCACTGGCCTGCACACCAAGCGTTGCCAACAGTGCTTGCGCCTGGATGATCGCCTCATCGCCGAATCGGGTCGTCTTCTGCAGCTGCCCCGCGTAGTCCGCCAGTGCAGCCGCGGCCTCGTCTGCCCCGGGACCAAGGCGCTCAAGTGCTGCCTGAAGTGATGCGACGGCATCTTCCTGCGTCTGCGCCGCGCCGATCGCGCTTCGCATGATCGCCACGAAAGCGGCGAGTGCCCCAGCTGCCTTGCCAAGTGCTCCGGCGAAGCCGCCCTCGAGCAATTTTGAGAACTTCGAAATACGGCCCTCGACACGGCCGATGGTTCCGGACGCTTCGTCCTTCGCCTTCAGAACCGCACTGACAATGAATCGTTTGGCCAATTGGCTTCTCCTTCTACTGTCCCGAATGGGCTCCACGAGTGGACTTCGACCGTGCCTTCGCAGGCGACTCCGGAAGTTCGATCGACCCCAGAAGCTGGAGTCGATCCGTTGGCGACATGCCGAAGAGGCGCGCTGTGGCGCGAATCTCGGCGGCAGCGGCCGACTCGATGTGAACAGCCGGGTTCGTGTACGGCGTCCCCTTCTTCCCGGTCAGGCTCGTGCCGAGTTCCCGGATCAGCACCCGCGCGTCGCGAAGCCTCTGCCATGCGAGGCAGTAGGTTGTCAGCGTTGGCCGATCCAGCGCAGTCAGGAGTTTGAGACGCCGCAATGTGGGGGCGACTCTCCGCCACTCGTTCGCCGCTTCCTCCGGCAACCACCTCGGCGCCGTCGCGCCCTGCGTGGGCCGAATCTCATCCGACAGACGGCCGCCGCGCTTGTGCGCTGAACCCTTGAGGTCCCGGAGGGAAGCCGGATCCCGCGGCGGGCCCCTACGGCCCATGATCTCGCCCCGGAGAGTGAGTCGAGCGGCCGATGGGTACCCCCCTCAAAACCTCTCGTGAGTTCGCTCTGACCCCCCGCGCGGTCGGGGGCCCCCCAAGGCTCCAGCGATTTTGGGTCCCCTCCCCCCGGAACATCAGCCGGTCCGCCGTTGCGCGGAGAGTCTGCCCTCGCGGGCCCACCGGTCCTTGGCCGCACTCAGCGCGGCGAGTGTGGGCGCAGTGATCTCTCCCTCTGCAAAGAGGCGCTCCGCGGCCTCCTGGCGCTCACGCAAGGCGTCGGCAGTGCCCGATCCGCCACCGCTAGTCCGTCGGCATCCACCACTTCGATTCGATTGCGCTGTGCGGGCGACCTTCAGCGCGATCTTGGGGAACTTCTCGGCGAGCGCAGCTGCGTCCTGGACGATGAAAGCAAAGTCGCCGGTGTTCCCCGCGGAGAAGATCCACTCGATCACTCGCCGGACTTCTGCCTCCGGTGCGTCGATCGTTGAGATCTTGCTTGCCCAGGCCTCGATCGACCGGGGCGGCGCCAGTCCTGTGTCCGCCTGGATCTTCTCGCCGAGAAGATCAGCAAGGGAACGCGCCTCCAGCAAGCTCATGGCCTGAGCGAATCCGGAATCGGAGGAGGGTATTTCTTTGGGGAGTTTCTTTGTTTCTTTGGTGTGCCCGGACTTCCGGACACCATCCTGTCCGGAATCTTGGGCACCCGGTGTCCGGAAATCCGGGCGTGCGGTCGCATCAACGTGCCCGGGATCCCGGGCATCTATGACAGGCTCATGGTGCCCGGATTTCCGGACATCCACATCCCAGCGCGCGGTGTCCCACTCGATGCCAATCCTCGCGATGCGACCGCGTCGGCCACCCTCGCTTGTAACGATCCCTTTCGCCACGAGGCCAGAGAGAAGGGTCCGAACCTGGCCGTCGGAGGTCCCGACTAGGGCGGCGATCTGGCGCGACGAGATGCGGTCAGTGTCCTTGTGGTAGCCAGCCGTCATGCGGATGATGGCCATGACGACCGAGAAGCTTCGACCGCCAAGCTTGGCGCCGCACAACGCCTCCAGGGCATTGTTGGGGAGCTTCGTGAAAGGAACTCCAGCGAAGCTCCCCATCAGCTCGCTCCGGTGTCCATGTCGAGCAGTCCAGCCGCTGTGCGGAGGGACTCGTCGCCACGTCGATCGTATCGACCGGTTGTCTGGAGCATCGCGTGTCCGGCGAGCGCCTGGACCGTGAGCGGATCTGCACCGCGGTACAGCAGCTCGGTCACGAAGGACCGCCGCAGATCGTGGGGCGTGAAGGGCTCGAGCCCGGCCGCGGTCCCCCACCGCTTGCAGAGCTCGTAGACGGACCTCTCGCTAATCCGAGCGGGCTCGCACGGGCTCGCTGCCGCGGGTGCACAGAACAGCGGTCCTGGCATCTCCCCGCGCGCCTCAACCCACCGCTGGAGCGCCGCTCTGGTTGATTCGCTCGGGAAGGCGTGGCGCGCGCGGCCGCCCTTCCCCCGGACTGTGAGTGTCGCTGCACGCAGTGACAGGTCTGACAGCTCCAGCGAACACACCTCGCCGCGGCGCAATCCGCAGCCATAGAGGAGTGCCAGGATCGCCGCGTCTCGAATCGCGGTTGCCGTCTCTCCGGCGAGGGCGACATGCATCAACTTGGTGAGTTCCTCGCGCTCCAGCACTCGGCCGCGCAGGAGAGAACTCTCACGAACCCGCCGGATGTCGCTGCGGCGGTCGCGCTCCTCCGAATCGATCAGCTCGAGCCGCCAACACGTTCGGATCACTCCGCGAAGGACGCTGAGGCAGAGGTTGCACCCTGCCGGCTCATACAACTCAGCGAGCTTGGCTCGTATCGCGACAACGTGCTCAAAGCCGAGCTCGTGCCACGGGAACTCGTTGGCATGAATCTGGCCTCCGGACGCGACCCGCGCGATCCGTTCGAGGGTCCAGCGGACGGTGTTCCGGGACGCGGCTCGGTCGAAGTTCGCCAGGTGCACGAGTGCCGGGTTTCGGTCGTCGCCAAGATTGTGCGGCGCAACGTCGAGGAGCGCGCAGCCGCTGGGCTTGCCTTGCTTATCCCTCATAATGGTCCTTTCCTGCAACTGTTGGGTGCGGCGAACGCTCAGCTGCCGCGCGCCGCAGTCTCTCGCGCGAGGACTTCCTCAACGCGAGCTGTCGCATGAGAGGTCGCCGTCACGCGCGTGCTGCGGATCCACCGCTCGAGGTCCGTCCGAAGCACTCTCGGCCACGACGTCCCAACGGAGTACGTCGGGAAGGAACCGCGCGAGGCCTCGCGCCGGAGCGTGCGGAGCCCGATCCCGTAGCGTCGATGCGCCGCCGGGAGCGTCAAGAGTTCAGGCGTGTCGATGCGTTTCGCGGCGATCCCTGCCATGGGGCACAAGATCGAGGCATCTCATCGCAGGGTCGACGCGGCCTTCCCTAGCGAGGCGGACTACTTTCTGGCTCTTCTCGCCGGCTTGAGGAGATCGTGCAGCCGACGTGCGGTTTCTCCGACCGCGGCTTCGTCGGCGGGCGAGCTCCCCAGAAAGTCCAAGAAGAGCCGCGCTCCTAGTTCGTCGAGCTGGCCCGCTTCCAGGTCAGGATACGCACCCACGAGGGCTTCGCCGATGACGCGCAGCGGACTGGGTTGCCGATAGGGGGGCCGTTTCACATGGAACAGCGGCTCAATGACGTTCTTGCGCGCGACGAGTATCGCACGCCGCACCTTTGCCTGAGCCTGAGCTGCGGCGCCAGCCTCGGTGTCGCCGAGAATCGATGCCGCCTGATCGAGAACCGCCGCTTCCCGCGACAGAGTCACGTTCGATTCGGGGTTCAGCGAGTCGAAGTCTGCGATTGGCCGGTCTCGCATTCGCTCAACCATGTCGAAGTAACAAACCTGCTCGACGGCAAACAAAACCTCTCCGGCCGGCTCGAGTCGGCCGCCTCCGAGCGCCAGAAGCATATCGATCGCGGACGACGCGTCGTGCCGAGCGGAATACGTAGCTGTCTCCGGCTTACTGAACCGCTCCCTGGCCCCACCGAAGAATTGATGCATATGCCACTCGAAGCGATTTCGCGAGACAGCGGCGACATGCTCGCGATCCAAGCTGGTCATGACTGTGGGCTCAGCCAAAGCCGCGCGCTCCTTCGCGGCGCTCCAAGTGGGATTGGGCGGGGGGTGGAGCGCACCCCCGTTCGCGCCGTCGCGCTAGCCCTCTGAGAGTGTCCTCATCTCTCAACCCAGATCAACCCAGCAACGGAAGCTATCGAAGTTTCTCCAAGGAGCCTGCCGAAAGCACCGGGGTCGTCCGCCTGGAGGGCAGCTCTGTCCACCGATCGGGAGCTATCCTTCGGATTCTATGAAGCGACGTGGTCGACGTGCTTCCGAGCGACAATGATTCCAGAGGGTTGAGCAATGAGATGGACGCTAACTATCATCGCGATATTGGTCCTAACCCTCTCCGCGTTTGTCTCGCTCTCCGATGGACGCAGCTCGTACTTCGGTATCGGCGTGTTTGCCTGCTCGGTCCTACTGCTGTTCGCAAACATCGACCGGTTCACCAGGTTCCGCGCATCGGTTTCGAGCATTGAGGCAGAACTGCACGAAACTGTCACCGAGGCCAATGCAACTATCGCTCAAATGCGGGCGATCACTGAACTATTGGGAGAAGCGATTCTGTGGCAAGCGTCGCGGGTCGGACGGTTCTGGAATCCTGACACGCCCGCAAAGACTCTGGAATTCGAGCGCCGAGTCAACGAGGTCTTCGACCAGCTCGGGCTTGGGAGCGAGGCAAAGGAAAGAGCGGCACAAGAAGTCCGTGACACGACGAAGCGCGCGTTCGTCTCAGCCCTACTTGGGGGCTCGTCGATCGAGTTCGTGCCAGCCTCGTTGGTATCAGAGCGAGGTGACATTCAGGAAGGGCCGCCCCCGGCGCCTATCGAGATTCGAGACTTCTTGTATCGAGCTGGCCAGCTTTCGGACGATGCTGATCCGGAGATCGACGAACTCTTGGCAGACTACGAGCACTACATGAAACTCGGGATTCACCGCCGTACTGAGGTCTTCTTGGAGCTGGCAAGCTGGCCAGAAGAGCACCTCAAGAAAGCACCAAGGGAGAGCTAGTGTTTTCGGAGTCTCGGGACGCTGAAGCGGCGCGCAGATGCACCGGGAGCCAGCTCAGCGCTCGAGCTAGGCCTGAAACGGCACGCACCGGTGCTGGCCACTTCCCGCGCGAACGCTAGCTCGAACTAGCGTTGTCGGACCCAGCAGCAAGAAACATCCAGCCGCGGTCGTCGGCACACCGACGCAGGCTTTTACTTGCCCGCTCTACCTGGCTGCGGCTTCGCTCCGCGAAGTCGATGTATGCATGCTCGTCGAAGGGCTCCGGGTCGGGAACCACTTGGAGCTCTTCACTCTCGCACTCGGGGACTGTCACCGACACGACGCCGCATGAAGAGTGGCCGAGCTGACCGGTGTAGTGATCCCAGGAATCTTCTGCGTCGATCTGGTCTCCGTCATAGACAGAGAGTTTGCCCGCGTCCTTGGAAGTTGGCTTGAACACTTGCGACGTGATGCGGCCCTCTTGCACCCACGAGGGAGCGACTTGCCGATGCAGCAACGAATCGTCGTTCACTTTGCTTCCTCGACAGGTCTAGAGTCGCGAAGCAAGGCAATCAGAGCCTCCCATCCACCGCGGCCCGCAAGGTCCAGCGTCTTGACGTTTTCTCGGCCTGTCTTGAAGTTGAAGGCGTGGAACGCGCCAGACTTTTCAGTGAGGTCGACTTCGATCGAGGCATCGACATCACCCAACGGCCACTCTGCCCTGACTTGCGACTCCTCCGTCGGGTACAGAAACGGTGAGCCCAAATCGCGTGGGTACCACCGATCGAAACAATCGCCGAGCCAGTCGAGGCCGTCTCGAGGCAGCGGACGTCCGGCCCCATCAAGCCAGCCGGATCGAAGTGCGCGAAGCTCATCGATTCGCAGAGAGATATCCATCGGATCGAGAATGACCGCGTGATCAACGGAGTCGATACGCGCCAATGACCCGGTGCGAGCGAACTCCCCGATGCCCCTGATCTGGACCTTCGCCCCGTCTTCGAAGTGCGAGCACCCCTCGAGGACAACCTCTTCGAATGTGCCGCGAAGAGGCCCGGTTACTTTCCGGCCGTCTGTCTGCAGAACGCGAAACTCGTTCCTCTTGTGATCGACCGCCTCTACTCCACCCTTCACAATGACTTCTTCCAGCACCCTCGACGATTCGGATGCCGCATGTACCAAGTGCCGCCTAGCCTCCCGACTCAGTCGGACGGCAGGACCGGACAGGCTTGGCGAGAAATCTATCGCCTCTCCGGGCCGAATTCGTCGCCCGATCTGGTTGAATTGCGCGAGCGTCTTCGGCGAGAGCAGGTCTCCAACCGGCTCTTCTCGCCCGGCCGCATCGATCGCCTCCAGAATCGAGTCTCGAGCCTTCTGGAGGCACTCGACTGCCTCGACTTGGAACCCCTGCTCGGTGTTTACCTCGAGGTCAATCGACGCGACAGCACTTCCCTCTTGGACACCTGACAACACAAGAGACAAGCCAGCCATGAATCCATTCGGCAAACGCTGTCGATCTTCGTGGCCCCGCAAGTACTCGATGCGCGCCGCCTCAAGAATCATCGGCTCTAGAGCAGCGATGTCTCGAAGCAGCTCCAGCGGGATCGCATGACCGTCGAAGCGGTTGCCGACCAGCCGAGGTCGCAGAAACTCCTGGACCGCCTTTCGAGACTCGTCGTCCATTCTCACCTCAGACTTGGGCGGAGAAGCAAGATCAACCAATCTCGCTCCAAGCGCTACGGGTGACGGCGCTTCGGACTTGAGAATGCTCTAGTCCCGCGGGGAAGTCCATGCTCCTTGCGCCAGTCACCCAACCGCAACTTCCAACCTCTTTGGTGGATGATGTTCTGACCGGTGGGGCCACCCTGGTGCCACTTCGCCTCGTTGGGCCCCAAAACGCCTCGGTCCCGCGTATCGTAGGTGCCTGAAACTCAACGATTTCAGGCCTTTCCGCGCCCCCGCCGACCCCTTCGTAATGCGTAGGTCGCCGGTTCGACTCCGGCCGTCGGCTCCAGCTCTACGAGGCTCCCGTTCCTGAACGGGGGCCTCGTTTCGTTTGAGCCCCTTCGAGTGACCTAGAGCGCGCAGTCGGCCGCGCGGCTGGAGAGACCAATGCCACGTCGGGCCATGCGGATGGCGTGTTGGTCGAAGCCGTTGGTGCAATAGCTGAACGAGAGGCCAGTTCCCGGATCGGCCCAGGCAATCTGGCCACCGGCGCCCGCGTGGCCGAACGCCTGCTCGGTATTGGTGTGTCCGAAGCTACGGAAGGTGCGATCCGAATCGCCGGCGATGACGATTCCAAGGCCGCGGTTCACGCGCTTGCCGAAGAGTGGATCGATCAGGTCGCCCGTCCGGACGCGAAGGGCGTCGGCCATCGTTTCGGGCTTCCAGAGCCCCGGCGCATGCTCGCCACCGTCCGCGTCGTGCAGCAGCCCCTGATAGAAGAGCGCAAGGTCGGACGCGCTCGCCGTGCCGCCGCCACCCGGAATGCCGGCCGCTCGGAAGGCCGGCTGGTTGAAGCCCATGATGGCTTCGGGAGTGACCTCGGTGACCGGCGGCCGTTTCATGCCGAGGGCTTCGTACTCGGCGTCGGTCATCTCCTCGCCGGCCAGCGCAAGGTCGGCGATGCGTCCCTGCTCTGCTGTCGGCACGCCGCAGAAGAAGTTGCTCAGTCCCAGCGGTCGAGCGACGCGCGCCTGCACGAAATCGCCGAACGTCATGCCGCTCGTCGATTCGATGATGTCGGCAATCACGTACATGCTCGAGCTCGGGTGATACTCGAATCGCGACCCCGGCTCCCAGTTGAGTCGCCAACTGGCGAAGCGTGCGCGGCGTTTCTCGCGGTCGAGAAACTCCGGCGGGCGGAATGGTGCGCTTGGGAACCCGGCAGTGTGCAGGAAGAGTTGCTCGACGCGAATGTCGCCCTTCCCGTTCTCGCCGAAGCCTGGGACATGGTCGGTCACAAGGTCGTCGAGGGAGAAGGCGCCTTCCTGCAACAACAACCAGGCGGCGGCCGATGTGATGGCCTTCGTGCACGAGAAGATCGTGTAGAGCGTTTCGTCGGTGGCCTCGGCGTCGCTTCCTTCGAAGCTCGCGCGCCCGAACGTGCGTCGCGCGGCGATGCGTCCGTCCCGCGCGATCGCGAGCTGGGCTGAAGGCAGCAACCCGGCTTCGACCTCCCGGGCCGCGCGCTCGAACAGCGCCTCGACCTTGGTGGAGTCCACCCCAACATCTTCGGGGCATTCGGCGATCCGGTCTGTTCCAAGCATGGCTTCCTCCGCGAGTGCGGAGGATAGGTCATGCCGCGAGGAAGCCCTCTTCGCGTAAGTCGCGCTCGGTGGCGGCGATCAGGGCGTCGTCGTCGATCTGGCTCGGATGGAAGTCACGGCGGAACCACGCCCGATAGTCACGGGCGAGTTGCTTGCGAGCGGGGCCCGGCGCCGAGAGAGCACGCCAGCCACGCCACCAGACAGACGGCCGAAACAGGAGACCGTCCTTGTGCAGGCAGTAGGCAACACGAAACCAGGCATCGAAGAAGAGCCCGACGGTCGCGAAGACAAGACTCAGGCAGCGGCCAAAATAGCTTCCGGACGCCCGTTGGTAGAGGTCATAAGCTACGGCCTTGTGCTCCGCCTCTTCCATGGCGTGCCAGCGCCATAGCTTCGCCATGTCCGCATGCATGGGCTCCACCCATCGTTCCGGGTAGGCCATGATCTGACGCGCCAGCACCGCGGTCAGGTGTTCGAGAGCCGCCGTCTGCGACAGCGCGGCCTTCGGCGCCTTCTGGTTGAGCCAGCGGAGCTGCCGATCGACGGCGGGCCGAATATCATTCAGGAGCCGGTATCCCTGCGCCTCCATCAGCTCGACGTGGGTGTCGTGCTGACGCGCGTGCAGCCCTTCCTGTTGGCCGAACTGCCGAATCCGCGCGCGCTCTTCGTCGCTCTCTGCGAGGCCCTTGAAATGGTTCACCGCGCGCACGAAGAAGGCTTCGCCCTCGGGAAACGTCGACGACAGCGCATTGAAGAAATGCGTGCGGAAGGGGTCGCGACCAAACCAATAACGCGGGGTTTCGTCGGAGAGGGGAGTCGCAACGTGGCGGACTTGGATCGACGCAGACAACGGGGGGCCTCCAGCGGCGCCCACGGATCATAGCGATGCGCTGAAAATCGTGCAGAATGCCCTGCGCATTCCCTCCAAGGAGCCTTCTTCGTGCGCCGCGCCCTCTCCATCCTCGGCATCCTCATTGCCCTCGTGCTGCTGCTCGGCGTGGGCGCCTGGTTCGGACGCTTCGAATTGCTGCGCATGCGAGAAGGCCTCCCGGCGTTCACGCACGCTGCGGGCCCCTCGACCCAACACCGGGTGGCCATGCCGGACGGCATCGAACTCGCGACCGAGGTGTACACGCCCGCCGACGGCGGCCCCTGGCCCACCGTCCTGATCCGAAACCCCTACCAGGGCTTCGACTTCTTCGTACGCGACTGGTGTGGCCGCCTCGTTCGCTACGGCTATGCCTGCGTCTACCAGGATGTCCGGGGGCAAGGGGCGTCCGAGGGCGAGTGGGAACCGCTCGTCAATGAACCCGACGACGGGTCCGCCACGCTGCGCTGGATCGTGGGTCAAGACTTCCAGGATGGGCATATCGGGATGATCGGCCCCTCCTACCTGGCAGCGGTTCAGTGGGCGGCGGCCGGCGATCTACCGCCCGAAGTGAAGACATTCGTGCCGACCGTCTTCACGACCGACACCTACGGCGTGCTGTACCAGGACGGCATGTTCCGTCACGAGACGTTCACGGCCTGGGCCGCGCTGATGCAGGGCCGAGGCATGGTGGGCGACGGCGCAGGCGCTTCCTATGCACAGGCCGTTCGGCATCGACCGCACCGCGAAGTCGATGAAGCCGTCTTCGGAACGCCGATGCCGTGGTACCGCGAGTGGGTCGACCACCCTTCGCCTTCGGATCCGCTTTGGCGACGGGCCGACAACCAGCGGCTGAATGCCACACCCGGAAGACTCGAGATTCCGATCTTGATGATCGGCGGTTGGTACGACGTGTTCATCGGGCCGCAGCTCGGCGACTGGTCGCGGCTCGCCACGCAGGCCCAGAGTCGATTGATCGTCGGGCCATGGACCCACGTCGGCTCCGGCAGCGAGGCATTCCCCCCCGGCGAAGGCAGCGGCGACTTGTTCCAGTGGGCGCGCGTCCTCGACTGGCTCGGTCACCATCTGAAGGGAACACCGCTCGCCGAAGCGCCCGGGGTAACCAGCTACGACCCGCGCGCCGAGCGCTGGACGAACCGCCCCGCGTGGCCACCGCCCGCGCGCGCGTGGCGGCTGCATCTTGCAGATGGCATCTCGGCAACGGGCTGTGAGGGCGGCGCGCTTCTGGACGCGCCAGGGTCCGAGCGCGACGTGGTTCGTTATGCGTACGATCCGTCGGACCCGGTCCCCACGCGCGGCGGCGCAGGGATGCTGGCATTCGTATTGCCCGACTTCGGCGGCGCCCCGCCTGGGACAACCTGGCAGGAAGGCTTCTGCGAACGCGACGACGTCCTCTCCTTCATCTCGGAACCCGTCGACGCGGACATGACACTGGCTGGGACGATCGACGTTCGCTTGACCGTCGCATCGAGCGCCGAAGACACCGCGTTCACGGCGAAGCTGATGGAGGTGCTGCCGGATGGCCGCGCCGTCAATATCCGCGACGGCATCACCACCTTGGCCTACCGCAATGGCGCCACATCGCCCCAGCCGTATCTACCAGAAGTGCCGGTGGCCGTTGACTTCTCGCTCTGGCCGATCGAGTGGACAATCCCGGCCGGCTCCCGCCTACGGCTCGACATCTCGTCCTCGGACTTCCCCAAGTTCCATGCGCACCCGAACCTGGCCGGGCCCTGGGCATCCCAGGACTCCGCGATCGTGGCCGAACAGGCCCTCTTCGTCGGGCAGGGCCGGAGTTGGATCGAGTTGCCCGTGGAAACGATCGATCCATGAAAATCTTCCGCTAGGCCGCGCAACCCGAGCGAGCGCGGCGGGTTCACGGGTAACATGGGCCCCGTTCTTCAGGAGGATCCCATGGAAGCCGTCGTCGTCGTCACAGCCCTCGCGCTGTTCGAGTACTTGTTCTTCTCCTTCAAGGTCGGCCTCGGCCGGCAGAAGTACGGCGTCGAGGCACCGGCCGTCTCGGGCAATGAAATCTGGGAGCGGTACTTCCGTGTTCAGCAGAACACGGTCGAGCAGTTCGTTGTATTCCTTCCTGCCTTGTGGATGTGCGCGCACCTGGCCGGCGCGACCCTGGCCGCCGGAATCGGATGCGTTTTCCTGGTCGGGCGCGCGCTCTACTACCGCGCCTACGTCGCCGACCCCGGTTCGCGCACCGTCGGCTTCCTGATGGGCTTCTTCGCGAATATCGCCCTGGTTGGGATCGCGTTCGTCTACGCGGTATTGGGCCTGCTGTGAGCCGACCCGCAGCGGCCACGGCAGTCGCCCTGCTGCTGACGCTCGGCGGCTGCGCGTCGCCATCGCCGGTGCTGTACGACAACGCGCACCGGCGCTCGGTCGACGATGCCCAGGCGGAACAGGACGTGGCCGAGTGCCGCGAGATCGCGGCCGAGGCCGTCAAACACGACCGGAGCGGCGAGGTCGTCCGGCGTGCCGGTGAGGATGCAGTCGTCGGGGGCGCCACGGGTGCTGCCGTCGGCGCGGTTGTCCGAGGCCACAGCGTGGGGCGAGGCGCGGCCGCTGGTGCCGCCGGAGGCGCAGTCAGGAGCGTCACCCGAGCGCTCTTCCGAAACAACCAGCCGGATGCCGTCGAAGCCGCCTGGACTAACCGCTGCCTGGCCGAGCGCGGCTACGAGGTCATCGGCTGGCGATAGCCCCGCGGGGGCTTCCAGTTGACCCCACTGACCGGGTGCCCAGGCTTTCTTGCATGATGGACCTGAACCCGACGAATCCCGAAGCCCCTGTGACCGACGCCGCTTCCTCCGAGTGGGACCAGATCTTGTTCGCGCTGTACCTGCAGGAACTCCAGGAACAGCACGGTCCTCGTCCCAACTAGTCTGCGGCCGGCCCAGACTCCATCTGGGTCCGTCGCGCGCCGGTTGCCTCCAGCCGTGCGAGACCGAAGCGTGACTCCGGCGCATGCTCGCCCAGGACCGCGCCGGCGACATGCTCGCCCAATGCCGGACTCAGCTTGAAGCCGTGTCCGGAGCCGCCCCCGACGATCCAGACGTTCTCGGCCAGCGGGTGCCGGTCGATCAAGTAGTGGCCATCTGGGCTGTTCTCGTAAACGCAGACGCGGGCACCCACCAGTGGCGCTTTGGCGAGGTCCGGAAAGCGGCGCCCGAGGAAGGCTCTCGCAGACTCGACGGCCGCCGGATTCATTTCCCGGTCGGCCGAAGTCGGGTCGATCGCGGGCCCCCGCGTATCGTCTGCGACCTTGAAGCCGCGGCCCTCCCCGTCGGGCACGCCGTAGAAGACCTGTTCGCCGAATTCGACCCACACGGGGCAACGCGCGGAAGAAAACCGGTCATCGCCGCGGGGCGTTCCGAAGTAGTGGAGCTCCTGTCGCGTCGGAGTGATGGCATCGCCTAACAGCTCAGGAAACACAGCGCCCAGCCAAGCTCCGCAGGCGAACACCGTCGCGTCAGGGCGGAGACGGGTGCCGTCTGACAGCATCAACCCGTCCATGGCACCATGCGAGATGAGTCCGGGCTTGGCGACGGCTCTACGGACTTCGGCACCCGCATCGGCCAATGCCTTCTCAGCGGCACGGCACGCCTCTCGGGCACGCAAGTAACCGGCTTCGTGCTCGAAGACGACCGACGAGATTCCGTCGAACGAGATCTGCGGGTATCGTGCAGCCGCTTCCGCGCGCGTCCACGTTTCGACGGTGAGCCCGCCAGCCCGGACGCGGGGAATCGAAATGCGCCCATAGGTGTCATCGCCGGGGAACATCCAGAGCGCGCCGGTCTTCTCATAGAGTGGAACGTCCAATGCACGCTCGAGTTCACGCCAGAGCGTGAACGACCTCCGGACCCAATCGACATACACGCCGTCGTCGCCGTAGAGGCTGCGGATGACCCGCGTTTCGCCGCCCGAACTCGAACGATCGTGGCCGGCACCCCAGGCATCCACCAACGTGACCCGTGCCCCACGACGGACCAGATCCCAGGCGGTAAAGACGCCGAACGCGCCTGCGCCTACGACCGCCACATGCGGTCGGCTCCCGGCTGCCGCGGCCGGAAGGCCAGCCGCCGCCGCCGCAACCGCTCCAAGTTTCAGGACTTCTCGCCGCGTGACACGCGCCATCACCTGCCCTCCTCGGCTAGACGATGGCGCGTGCTTGGGAGATGTCGAGCCGCCCCTACTCCAGGTGACTCCGCAGCATCCATGCGTTCTTCTCGTGGACCTCCATGCGGCGCGTTCCGAGGTCCGCGCTGACGGAGTCGCCGGCGGCCTCCGCCGCTTCAACCACGGCGCGCGCGGCCTCGACCGCCTGGGCCTGATCCACGACGAGGTTCTGGATCATCTCGACCGCGGAAGGACTCCCCCGTTCCTCCTGGATCGACCCGAGGGCTGCGAACTCTGAATAACTCCCAGGCGCCCGCGAACCCTTCGTCCGAATCCGCTCTGCGACCTCGTCCACCGCGAGTGCGAGCTCGCTGTATTCGACTTCGAACAGGTTGTGCAGGGTATTGAACATCGGCCCGGTCACATTCCAATGATAGTTGTGGGTCTTCAGGTACAGCGTGTAGCTGTCGGCCAGAAGCGCTTCCAGGGTCGCAACGACCGTGTCGGGGGATGAATGGGTCATCGTTTTCTCCAAGGGAAAGGAGGCGACGGCGCTCCGCGCGCCGCCGCCTGGTTTCAAGACTGCGTTTCCTTGATCGCCTGCTCGATCCGGTCGCCGAGTTGCCCATCGGCCTGGCGGAAGAAGCCCACCGAGCGCTCGACGATCCCTTCGTTGCTCACGCCCGCCAGGCTGCCTGCCAGGTTCTGGACCAGTCGCTCCTGGGCCGCGGCGTCCATCAGGCGGAAGAGCTCACCCGCTTGTTCGAAGTCGCCGCCCTCGGCGCGCGGAACCTGGGTCTCGGTGCCGGTCATCCCGGCAGAGTCGAGACCCAGGTACAGCGGCTCACCCGTCTGGGTCGGGCCATCGAACGAGTTGGGCTCGTAGTTCTTGGCCCGGCCTCCGTTGCTGCTGAAGACCATCTGCCCGTCACGACCATGGTTCAGCGCGCCCCCTTCCACGCCCTGCGGCGCATTCGCGGGCAGGCGGGTGTGGTTCACGCCGAGGCGGTAACGGTGCGCGTCTCCGTAGGCGAAGAGGCGGGCCTGGAGCATCCGGTCGGGCGACGGACCGACTCCGGGGACGAAGTGCCCAGGATCGAACGCAGCCTGCTCCACTTCGGCGAAGTAGTTGTCCGTATTCCGGTTCAAGGTGAGACGGCCCACCTCGATCAGCGGGTAGTCGGCGTGCGGCCACACCTTGGTCAGGTCGAAGGGATCGACCCGGTACCCGGCCGCATCCGCCTCGGGCATGACCTGGACCTTGAGCGTCCAGGAGGGAAAGTTCCCGCTCTCGATGGACTGCACGAGATCTCGTTGCAGGGCCTGCGGGCTCTCACCCGCCAGCCGCGCGGACTCCTCCGAGGTCAGGCACTCGATCCCCTGGTCGGTCTTGAAGTGGAACTTCACCCAGAACCGCTCGCCGTCGGCATTCACCCACTGGAACGTGTGCGATCCGTAGCCGTTCATCTTGCGAAGGCTGGCCGGAATCCCGCGGTCTCCGAACAGCCAGACGAACTGATGGGTGGCCTCCGGGGTGTGCGAGAAGAAATCCCAGACGTTCTCGGGCTCCTGCTCGTTGGTGAACGGGTCGACCTTCTGGCTGTGGATGAAGTCGGGGAACTTGATCGGGTCCCGCAGGAAGAAGACCGGCGTGTTGTTTCCTGCGAGGTCCCAGTTGCCGTCCTCGGTATAGAACTTGACTGCGAAGCCGCGGGGGTCGCGCACGCTGTCGGCCGCACCGCGAGACCCTGCAACCGTCGAGAAGCGCAGGAAGACGGGCGTCTTCTTGCCGACCGAGTCCATCATCTTCATCCGTGTCCACTTGGAAACGTCGGGGTTCGTCACCTCGAAGTCTCCGTAGGCGCCGCTCCCCACCGCGTGGACCACGCGTTCGGGAATCCGCTCCCGATTGAAGCGAGCCAGCTTCTCGAGCAGGTGCTGGTCCTGGAGGACCAGCGGGCCGCCGCTTCCGGCGGTCTGGGAGTTCTGGTTGTCGGCGACGGGGGCACCGGATTCGGTCGTCAGGGTCCTGGCCATGTCTTTCTCCTTATTTGTTGGGCGCAGGTTCATCATCGGACCTCGGTCATGATCCATCCAGTTGAATGATTCTCTTGATTCCATAACCTCTGATGATGATCGTTCCGACCCTGCGCCAGCTCGAATACTTCGTGGCCGTCATCGACCACGGCGCCTTTCACTCCGCAGCCAAGGCGTGCGGCGTCTCTCAGCCCGGCCTCAGCGCGCAACTCCAGGAGTTGGAACGCCAGCTGGGCGTCGTCCTCGTAGAGCGCGCACGGCCGAAAGTCCTGCCGACCGAAGCTGGAGCCGCGCTTCTCGAAAGAGCGCGTGCCCTCCTGCTGGGCGCCCAGGACTTGACCGAAGCCGCGCGAACCCACGCCCGACCCTTTACCGGCCCGCTGCGGCTGGGCGTCATCCCGACCGTCGCACCCTACTTGCTGCCATCCGCGGTCCCAGCCTTGAGAAACGCCCATCCCGACCTGCGGCTCTTCATTCACGAAGACGAGACGGATCGTTTGCTCGAGCAGCTCGAGCGCGGACACATGGACTTGTTGCTGCTGTCGCTAGACGCGCAGCTGGGCGACGTGGCGCGGCTCGCCGTCTTCGATGACGCGTTCCAGTTGGCGGTTCCCACCGATCATTGCCTCGCGCGCCGCAAGTGGGTGCGCGAATCGGAGATCGCGGGCGAAGCACTGCTCCTGCTCGAAGACGGGCATTGTCTTCGCGATCAGGTGCTCGATCTCTGCCATGCCACCGGAGCGAGCGAATCCACCGACTTTCGCGCCAGCAGCCTTGGAACCCTGGTCCAGATGGTCGCCGGGGGCGAGGGCATCACCCTCCTGCCGAGCATGTCGATCGAGATCGAGGGCCGCCACGCGAATCTCGCGACGATTCCGTTCCGACGGCCAGCGCCGGCGCGAACCATCGGTCTCGCGTGGAGGAAGACCTCGCCTCGCGGGGCCGAGTTCGAGGCGCTCGCGCCTCTCTTTCGGCCGCCCAAGAGGCAACCACGTTAGGCCGCCGGCCTAGTACCCCTCGAGCGTCGCGAACCGGTGGCGGTGATAGTCGCCGTCACCGAGCCACAGCTCGGTGACTCGCGCACGCTTCAGGTAGAGACCGATGTCCTCTTCGTCCGTCATCCCGATCCCGCCGAAGAGCTGCACACCCTCCTCCCCCGACTGGATGTAGACGTCCGACGTCCGCGCTTTGGCCGCACTCGCGAGCTGCGGCAGGTTCGGCGCCGCATCATCGACACCGCGTAGCGCCATCAAGACGATCGATCGCGCCAGCTCGACCTCACAGAACCAGTCGGCCGCGCGGTGCTTGAGCGCCTGAAACGTTCCGATCTTCACCCCGAACTGATCACGATCCTTCAGGTACTGAAGTGTGCGTTCGAAGCTCTCCTGGATGCCGCCGAGCATCTCCGCCGAGAGCGCGATCATCGCGCGGTCAAGGACCTCGTCCACCACGGCGGCCGATGCTGTGGGGTCTCCCAGCGCCTGGGCCGGCGTGCCATCGAAGCGCACGTTCGCGGCGTTCCGCGAGTCGACCATACGGGTGCGCTCGACACTCAGGCCGGCAGCACCCGCATCAACGAGAAAGAGCCCAACGCTTCCGTCGGCCGAGCGAGCCGTAACGACCAGGGTATCGGCCACGTGGCCATCCACGACGAGGCGCTTCTCGCCCGTCAGCGTGTAGCCGTCGGCGGCGGTCTCCGCGCGCGTTTCCACCACCTCGGGGTTGAAGCGCGGCGTCTCCTGAAAGGCCAAGGCCAGCAGACGTTCGCCGGCACATACGGCCGTCAAGATTTCCTTCTGTTGCGTCTCATTGCCAGCGAGCGCCACCGCGGTCCCGCCCAGGGCGACCGTCGCCAAGAGCGGCGTCGGGGCCAACGTGCGGCCGAGTTCTTCGAGGACGACGCCGAGTTCAGCGAAGCCCAGACCGGCGCCTCCGACTTCCTCCGAGAAGGGGATCCCGGCCCATCCCAATTCACATAGCTCGGCCCAGATCTTTCGGTCGAAGCCATCGGCCACGTCCTGGTCTCGGATGGCGCGAAAGGCCTTCACCGAGAGGTGTTCCTGGACGAAGTCCCGCGCCGTATCGCGCAGCAGTTCCTGTTCTTCACTGAGAATGAGGCTCATCGTGGCTCCAATCAGTCCGGGAGGCCAAGCACACGCTTGGCGATGATGTTGCGTTGGATCTCCGAGGTCCCACCGGCGATCGACTCGGCCTTCGAATTCAGCCATTCGCGTGTGGCGGCGAGGTCGTCGCGTGCAAAGCCCTCTCCCGTCCAGCCGAGACCATTTGCCCCGCGGATCCGGACGCGCAGGTCCGACTTGCGCTTGTTCAACTCCGACATATAGAGCTTGAACATGGAGGTTTCGGGGCCCACGCCGCGCCCGGCTTTCGCACCATCGGCGCTCCGCGTCAACGTGGCCTTGTAACAGAGCGTGTCGAGTTCGAGCCGGGCAATCCGCTCCCGCAGCGCCGTGTCAGGCAGCGGACCTTCGCTGGCTCCGAGAGACAAGCGTGCATCGTCGGCGAGCGTCCCGCGCTTTCGCGCGCCTGTCGGCGAACCGCTTCCGCCCGGGTCCGACAGCATCTCGCGCTCGTGCTGCAGCAGCTTCTTCGCGATCGTCCAGCCCGCGTTCTCTGCACCGATGCGATGATTCACGGGCACGCGAACATTGTCGAAGAAGGTCTGGCAGAACATCGATGCGCCGCTGATCAGCTCGATCGGCGTCGCCTCGACGCCCGGATCGTCCATATCGATCAGCAAGAAGCTGATGCCGTCATGCTTCGACGCGTCGGAATTGGTGCGAACCAGGCAGAAGATCCAGTCCGAGAGGTGCGCTTCCGACGTCCAGACTTTCTGTCCGTTGACGACGTAGTCGTCACCGTCACGTTCGGCCTTGCACTGCAGGCTCGCCAGGTCGGAACCCGCACCGGGTTCGCTGTAGCCCTGGCACCAGCGGATATCGCCACGCGCGATCGGCGGCAAGAATTTTCGCTTCTGCTCATCCGTCCCGTACTCGAGCACAACGGGACCTAGCATCGTGATTCCGAAGGACATCAACGGCGGGCGGCAGCCCAGCGCTCGCATCTCCTGCTTCAACACCTTGGCTTCTGCCTTCGAGAGACCCGCACCGCCGCAATCCTTCGGCCAGGTCGGCACCGTGAAGCCCTTTTCGGCCATGACATCGAGCCACTGCTTCTGCTCAGGACTGGCCCATTCGGCCTTGCGACCGCCCCACGCGACATCGAAAGCCGACTTCGGCGGAGTGCGCATCTCGGCCGGGCAGTTCGCCTCCAGCCATGAACGGGTCTCGGATCGGAAGGTATCGAGGTCAGCCATCGGGCCTCCTTCATGCAGATTTCAGATCGCCAGGGATCCGACGGATTGCGGATCTTCGTAGATCCGACGATTGCGGATCTTCATCGATCCGACGATTGCGGATCCGCATGGATCCGACCGGACGCGCTCCTGCCGCGCGCCGCGGACTTTAACACGTTAAAGACGGCCTGGCCGATGCCGACCCGATCGATTCTCGGCGGTGATCAGTTCCCGAAGTCCCAGCTGCCGCCCGCGTGGTGCTGCTTCAGGACGTTTTTCGCGATCAGGATCTTGTGCACTTCGTCAGGCCCGTCGGCCAGTCGCAGCGTGCGCGCGCCCTGGTAGTAGCCGGCAAGCGGCAGGTCACCGGAGACTCCGGCAGCCCCCCAGACCTGGATCGCACGGTCGACGACGCGGTGGTAGCAGGCGGGTACATGGATCTTGATCGCCGAAATCTCGGTGCGCGCGTCCAGTCCCAGGTCCATTCGCTCGGCGCAGTGAATGGTCATGAGCCGGGCCGACTGGATGTCAATGTAGGACTCGGCGATGAAACCCTGGACGAACTGCTTGGTCTCGAGCAGACCCCCGTGGACTTCCCGACTGGCCGCGCGCTGAACCATCAGATCGAAGGCACGCCACATCTGGCCAATTGAGTTCATGCAGTGATAGACGCGACCCGCGCCGAGGCGGTCCTGTGCGGCGGCGTGCCCTGAGCCCGTCTGCCCAAGTTGGTTCTCGAGCGGCACCCGAACATTGTCGTAGATGATTTCGGCGTGGTCGCTCGGACGGCCCCAGACGGGCACCCCGCGGACGATGTTCACGCCGGGCGTCTTCGTCGGCACGATGATCTGGGTCATCTTTCCGTTGCGTTCGGCCGGGCCATCGGGGTCTTCGGTGCGGCACATGACGATCAGGAAATCTGCCCGCTTTCCATTCGACGTAAACCACTTCTGCCCGTTGATGACCCACTCGTCGCCTTCCTTGCGCGCAGTCGTCTTGATCGAGCGTGGGTCCGAACCAGCATTGTCGGGTTCTGTCATCGAGAAGCCGCTCTGCATCTTGCCTTCGGTGAGCGGGACGAGCCACTTCTTGCGCTGCTCTTCGGTTCCGTACTTGAGCAGGATCTTCTGGTTACCCGAGTTCGGAGCCACCACACCAAACAACGATGCCGCTCCCACGCAGTAGGAGAGGACCTCGTTCATGTAGGCATGCTCGAGGAACGACAGGTTGCACCCGCCGTACTCCTCCGGAAGATGCGGCGCCCAGAGCCCAGCCTGCTTCACGACGTCGTTGATATGCGCACGCAAGTCTCGCGATTCGTCGCGCGCGGCCTCATCGAACGTCCCATCGGCATTCGTCGCCCAGAGTCTGTTCTCGTTCGGCAGGATCTCATTGTTCACGATCTGGGCCGTCAACAGCCGGATCTGATTCACGCGGTCGCTGAGAGTTGAACTCGACTGGACGTTCATGGCCATGGGGTGACTCCGTATCGCGGATCGAGGCGGGTACATTGGAATGCTATCGCGTCGTGGACCCGCTCCGCAGACCGATCACACGCCCGGCTTCCAGGGGAGGGCCGAGCGTGTCGTGAGCCGCTTTCACCTCCTCGAGCCGCGCCAGCACGGTGGACGCCATCGGTGCCGTTCGCCGCGTTTCTTGGCTGACGTGCAGCGACATCAGTTCGTTGGTCGCCGCCAGGACCCCGTCCCGTTCCCGCCACATCCGGTGGAAGTAGTGGATCCGCTTTTCATCGAAGCCCAGCAGCTGGCTCGTGAATCGAAGCGTTTCGCCTTCCACCACTTCTCTTTGATAGGTGAAGTGGGACTCCAAGCTGAACGTCGACGTTCCCGCTCGGTCCTTGGCTTCCCGCCCGAGTGCGATGTGACCGAACCAGGCATCCGTCGCGAAGTCGAAGACCACACCGTAGTAGCCCACGTTCATGTGTCCGTTCTCGTCGATCCATTCAGGACGGACGGTGTCACGGTAGGCGTCGAATGGAGTCTGGATGGCACTCATGCGAGTTGCTCTCTTGCGAACGGACGGCCAACTGGCACCGTCGGTGACATTCAGTCGCGACGGATCGCGGCCTCGACGAACTCCGAAAACCGCCAGTCGTCGATCGCCGTCACGAATACGATGCCGCCCTCATGACGGCCCTCCTGGTGCAGCGCGTTGGCTCAGCCCGACTGGGTACGCCCGCGTTGCTGGACGTTCGCCACCCTGTCCGCGGTGACTTCGTTCCCGTGGGCCCGATTGGCCGCCGTCTCGATGGCACGGCCCTCGGAGTAGGAGGCGCCGAAACCTTCGTCGATCACGCGCTTGTATTTGCGCAACATCACCGGATCGCAGCTCTGCATATCGCGTGCAAGTGCTTCGCAGGTCGGCAGGAGCGCATCAGGCTCGACCACGCGATTCAAAAGACCCCATTCGCACGCAGTCGCCGCGTCGAGGTAGTTCCCTGTCAGCGAGAGCTCCTTCGCCCGCGAGATCCCGATCAAACGCGAGAGCTTCTGGCTCAGACCCCACCCGGGCATGATGCCGACGCGGGCGTGGGTGTCCGCGAAGCGCGCGTTGGTCGACCCGACCAACACGTCGCAGGCGAGTGCCAACTCGAAGCCACCAGTGATCGCAAAGCCGTTGATCGCACCGATCACCGGCCGATCGAAGCCCTCGATCGACTGCACAAGGTCGGCACCGCGGACGACGGCTGCGTCGGCATCCTGCCCGGAAGGCGCTGCCTGGCCCGAGAGTTCCTTGAGGTCGAGCCCAGCCGAGAAGGCGCGTTCGCCGGCGCCCGTCAGGATCACGACATCGACAGAATCGTCAGAACCAAGCGACGCGAAAGCGCCGTAGAGCTCACGCTGGAGATTCTGCGACATCGCGTTCATCGATCCCGGACGATTCAGGGTGACGGTGGCGATGCCTTCCTTGGTTTCGACGACGACGTCCGACAATCTTGTCTCCTTTGAATGGGATGCGGCGGATCGCCTAGCGACCCTTGAACTCCGGCTTGCGCTTCTCCAGGAACGACTTCACGCCCTCCTGGAAATCTTCGGTCCTGAAGAGTGGGAGCAGCTGCAGATAGACGTGGTGGACATTGGCCTCGAAAGTCTCGTCCATCGACATTCGCATCATGCGTTTGGTCGCCTGCACCGCGAGCGGTGCGTTGTCCGCGATCTCCTGCGCGAGCGCCATCGCTTTTTCCGGCAGCTCGTCGGCCGGCACGACTTCATTGACCAGACCCAGCTCCAAGCATTCGTCAGCCAAGAGCGTCCGTCCGGTAAAGGCCACTTCAGCGGCTTTTGCCCAGCCCAGGATGCGAGGCAACAACCAGGTGCCCCCACTCTCCGGCAGGACACCTCGCTTGGTAAAGGCCGCTGAGAGCTTCGCCCGGTCCGAGGCGATCCGGATGTCGCAGCCGAGCGCCAGGTCCATCCCGTACCCGGCGGCGCCACCGTTGAGGGCACAGACGGTGGGCTTGTCGAGGTTATGCAGGACGGTCGGCGGCGCGTTGCGCAGGTCGAACTTGCTCGTCGCTGCGGCGGCACCGCTGCCTCCACCGATCCCCTTTCCCTGCGCGGCCTCCTGCAGGTCGAGACCGGCGCAGAAGCCACGCCCGGCGCCCGTGATCATGACGACCCGGACGTTCGGGTCACGGTCGCACTCCACGAGGACCTCGGAGAACTGGCCCAGCATCCTGGTGCTGATGGCGTTCATCTTCTCGGGTCGGTTGAGAATGACCTTGGCCACGTGGCCTTCTTGCTCGAGCAGGATCTCGGTGTCGCTCATGGTGCCTCCAGGGGGAGCAGTCTAGGGCAGTCCAGACATTACGTAGAGTTTTCATTATTGGATAATTGTGTAATATTCAGCCGATGCATCCTTTGACCCCCAAGAGCCTCGTCCTGGACATCCTGTCCTCCGTGCGCGGCCAGAGCGTCCCGATCTCGGCCCTGGTCGAAGCGGCCAACCTCTTTGGTCTGGGTGAGAACAGCCTGCGGGTCACCGTGACGCGCCTCCACACGGCGGGCCGGCTCGAACGCGCTGGGCGCGGGCGCTACCGACTCAGCGGCCGAAGCCTTGCAGTGGACGAGCAGGTGCGAGCGTGGCGCTCCGGTGACAACCGGCTTCGCGCCTGGAAACAACGTTGGCTGGGCGTACATCTCGATGCCGAAGATGCAGCCGATCGCTCCCCGCTATCCCTTCTCGGCTTCGAGCCGTACCGGCCCGGGCTGTACGTCCGACCGGACAACTGGAGCGGCGGCGTCGACCGCGCGCGCGAAGAACTGATACGGCTCGGTCTGCCCCAGACGGCGCTGGTGTGCGCGCTCAGCGGGCTTTCGCCGGCCGATCACGCTGCGGCCTGCGCACTCTGGGACACCGGCAAGCTCGAACACGAATACAGCGAGGCGCATACTGCGCTCGTCACGAGCGAGGCCCAACTCCGCTCGCTCTCTGAAGCCGACGCCATGGTCGAATCGTTTCTGCTAGGCGGCCGCGTGATTCGCCAACTGGCGCTCGATCCGCTGCTCCCCGAGGAACTCGTTGCCGCCGCGCCCCGACGCGCATTGACCCGCGCGTTACGCAGCTACGACCGAGCGGGACGTAGCGCCTGGGCATCCTTCATGGCGCGCCACGGCGCCCCCCATTCCCAGACCCCCAAGCACGGCGCGAGCGAACGCATATCGCTTTCCGCGTGAGGCCCCATCATGATTGAAGTATCGACACCTGACTCCGAACCCACCCTGGAACGACACACCGCCGCCGGCGAGGTGGCATGGCGCGAGGCCTTGACCCGCGACGAAATCTCATCGCTCCTGGAGTTCGAGGACTGGCGTTCCTGGGTCTCGGTACTGGGCAATTGGGCCATCGTTTTCGCGGCCATGGCATTGGCTGCCGCCTGGCCCAACCCACTGACGATCGTTCTTGCGATCTTCCTGATCGGTGCGCGCCAACTCGGAATGGCCGTGATGATGCACGAGGCCTCCCATCGCAGCCTCTTTTCGAATCGCTCGACCAACGACTGGGTGGGCCAGTGGCTCGCGGCCTATCCGATCTGGACCGACACCACGACATACCGGCCCTACCACCTGCAACATCACGCGCACACGGGGACGGAACGCGATCCGGATCTTGGCCTCACGACGCCGTTCCCGATCACGCCAGCGAGCCTCCGCCGCAAATTCTGGCGTGACTTGTCCGGCCAGACCGGGATGAAGTTCGCGCGGGGCTCTTTCAAGCGCACGATCGCGCGCTTCGACGAGCCCGCTGGGCGACGCGCCGCGATCGGCGTCGTCGTGACCAACGCCCTGCTCTTCGCGGTGACCTGGATTGCCGGAGCGCCTTGGGTCTTCCTGCTCTGGGTCGTCGCGTGGCTGACGACCAACACATTCGTCACACGCGTGCGTGCCATCGCCGAACACGCGCTGACGCCCGACCGCAATGACCCCCTCGGCAATACGCGCACGACCCGCCTCACATGGTGGGAGCGCCTCTTCATCGGACCCAATCGCGTCAACTACCACCTCGAGCACCACCTCTTGATGACGGTTCCTCACTACAAGCTCCCCGCGATGCACGCCCTGCTCCAGGAGCGCGGCGTCCTCGAGCACGCGTGTGTCGAACCTCACGGCTACCGCGCAATCTTGCGCAATGCGGCGTCCCGGCCGACGCCCGCAGCCGGCTAGCGGCAGACGCCTAACCGGGAGGCGGTGCGTTCGTGTCGGCCGATGGCGACAGGCTCGCTCCGGACTTGCGGAGCAGCATCAGGTTCCGGCCATAGACGATCCAACCGAACGCCTGGCCGAGCGCAAAGATCGGCTCCTGGCGATGGACCGCATACACAAACAGGATCAGTGATCCCGCGAGCGACAGGTACCAGAACAGGACCGGCACGTAGCTGCGACCCGCGCGCTCCGAAGCCAGCCACTGGACGAGCATGCGGGACGTGAAGGCCGCCTGGCCGAGCAGGCCGAACGCAACCCAGTACCAAGCGTCTCCCCATTCCATGGGCGCCGACTTTCGCGGAGCGGCAGAACGCTGGCAACTCGATCGACTCCAGGCAGTCAGGGACGCGTAATCTTGACAGCTGAGTCCAGATTCCTAGCTTCCGCGCCCCATGCAGCTACTGGCCCAGGAAGAATACGGCCTGCGGTGCCTCCTAGACCTCGCCAGGCACCCGGGAGACGCCCCGCGGACGATCCACGAAATCGCGGCCGCGGAGGGGCTATCGGCCGACTACGCGGCGAAGCTCCTGCGCGAGCTCCGGCGCGGCGGACTCGTCACGAGCACCCGGGGCGCGGCCGGCGGCTACCGACTGGAACGGCCGGCCACCGCGATCACGGCCTGGGATGCCATCCAGGTCCTCGGAGGTTCTCTGCTTCCGGAGACGTTCTGCCACTGTCACTCCGGCCAGCAAGCGCGCTGTGTCCGTGACGGCGACTGCGCGCTACGCGCGCTGTGGGAGAACGTCGACGCCGCGGTCCGTCACGTCCTCGAGAGCGTGACGCTGCATGACCTCGCTTCCGGCGACTCGCCGATGCTGTCCCTCATTTCCGCCGCCGCGGCCCGCCCGCGGCTTGATGCCCCTTCACCGGAACCCCCGATCGCCCGGAGAGCCCCATGAGCCAGCCGACCTCCCAGGAGGTGCTCGACGCCCTCCGCCCCATCATTGACCCCGACCTCGGACGTAGCATCGTCGATCTGGGCTTCATCAAGGATCTGCAGATTGATGGGGGCCGTGTCGCCTTTGCGATCGAACTCACGACGCCGGCGTGCCCGGTCAAGGCAGAGTTCGAACGAGCCGCCAAGGAACGCGTCGAAGCCCTCGACGGCGTCACCGAAGCCGCCGTCACGATGACGGCGAACACGCGGGGTCGCGCTGCGGCTCCCGCGGGCCAGGATGCCGTCCTTCCCCACGTCAAGAACGTGATCGCGGTGGCGTCCGGCAAGGGCGGCGTCGGCAAGAGCACGACGGCCGTCAACCTGGCGCTCTCCCTTCGCGACGCCGGTGCCTCCGTCGGCATTCTCGATGCCGATGTGTACGGGCCTTCGCTCCCGTTGCTGCTCGGTGTCAACGGACGACCAGAGACCGTCGAGCGTGACGGCCAGAAGAAGATCATCCCGCTCGAGGCCCAGGGCCTTCGCGTGATGTCGATGGGATTCTTCATCACCGAGAGTTCGCCCGTCATCTGGCGCGGCCCGATGGTTCACGGCCTGATCGGGCAGTTCCTGGCCGATGTCGAGTGGGGCACGCTGGATTACCTCGTCATCGATCTCCCGCCCGGAACCGGCGACGCTGCGCTCACGTTGACCCAGCGAGCCCCGATCTCGGGTGCCGTCATCGTCACCACGGCGAACGACCTGTCGGTCATCGATGCGCGAAAGGGCCTCACCATGTTCGAGAAGGTGGACGTGCCCGTTCTCGGGGTCGTGGAGAACATGGCCTACTTCGTGCCGCCGGATATGCCCGACAAGAAGTACTGGATCTTCGGCAAAGACGGCGGGAAACGCGTCGCCGACGAACTCGGTGTCGACTTCCTGGGCGAGATCCCGATCGACCCCCGGGTGGCCGAGGGCGGCGACATCGGTCGGCCGATCGTGGTCCACGCACCCGAGAGCCCGGTGGCCGTGGCGTTCAACGAACTCGCGGGGAATGTCGCACGGAAGCTCGCGGTCCTGGCGCAGCGCACCCCGGCGCTCGCCGATGCCAACATCTCCTGGGTGAGTGAGCCCCAGTAGCGCGGCCGGGATCCGTCGCGGCGGATGGTGCCCCCTGCTGGAGGCCCCCGATCACTGCTCCCGGTCACCGTGGAGCAAATGGGGATAGATCACCGGGGCCGGACCAATGCTGCCTTCGGCCGACGCCTTGACGAACGCTTCGTAGGTATAGACCTGGATCCCGGGCCCGCTCGGTGCCTCGAAGAATTGCGGATCGATCTCGAGTGAACGGATCCAGTTCATGTAGGACGTCCGCCCTTCGCGCTTCGACTTCCGGTCCCAACTCACGATGTAGACGGGCAGTTCGTTCTCATCGGCTCCGACGCAGACTTCCTGTCGTCCGGCATCGTCCGTGAGCTTGTAGAGCTTGCAAGAGGCTTCCCCACCGAGGGACTCATCGCGCACGTACTCGCCCCCGCGCCGAAGCAGGCGTTCTGCTTCGTCTCCGAACGGGCGGGCCCGCGAAGCATCCGCCTTCACCGCATTCGGATGACGGCGGACGGAAATTCCCTTGCCGGTCATGCGATCCTGGATCCAGTAACGATCCCCATGCACTCCGGTCACGATGGGTCGGGCACCCACGACGACTTCCGAGCGCAGCGAATCACCGCTCGACCAGAGGTGCTCCACGCCAACCGCACCGCCAGTCTGACTCAACCGTTGGGCGTACCAGGTCTCTCCGAGCGCTGGGCTCGCGAGTAGCAGGATCCACAGGGCCGCGAATGTACGCATCATCGATCTCCGTCGGGTTTTCGGGTGCAACACCCGCCGGCGTGCAGGAGCAACACCGCCAAATCGGGCTGCCCGGTGCGACAACCGGCCGCGGATCTTACCATCCCCCTCAATGCGGATCGCCCTCACTGTCGCCGGCTCCGATCCCACCGGGGGCGCGGGCCTCCAGATGGACTTGCAGGTGTTCCGCCACTTTGGCGTCCACGGCGCCGCTTCTGTCACGGCGCTGACCCTTCAAGACACCACTGGGGTCCATCAGGTGCTGCCTGTCTTTCCTTCGGTGGCTGCGGACCAGCTGCGCCGGCTGGTCGCCGACGTGCGGCCGCACGCGGTCAAGCTCGGCATGCTGGCTTCGGATGACGTGCTCCGGAACATCGATCTCTCGCTCGATCTCCTGGAACGGGGGCCGGACCCGAGAACGCCAGCCGGCCTGCCACCCCTGGTCATCGATCCGGTACTGATGGCGAGCGATGGGACGACGCTCCTCGAACGCCGCGCGTGGCCGGGACTGCAGGGCCTGTGTGCGCGCGCCGCGCTCGTGACTCCGAACCGACCCGAAGCCTTGGAGCTCACCGGGATCGACGCTTCTACGCGCAAGGGTGCCGAAGCGGCTGCGCGTTTCTTTGTGGAGGAGTTCGGCGCGCAAGCCACGCTCGTCAAGGGCGGCCACGCAAGCGAGGATGCCGCGGACTGTCTCGCGGAGCGCGCTGACGGCGAAACGAAGGTGACCTGGCTGGAGGGTGAGCGCATTCCGGGCGATCCCGTTCATGGAACCGGGTGCGCACTTTCTGCGGCCGCGACCGCTCGGCTCGCCCATGGCGATTCGATCCTTCTTGCCGTAACCGCGGCGCGCGCCTTCGTACGTGACGCGATCGAGAACGCCCACGCCATCGGCGCCGGCGCGCGCGTACTCGGGTTCGGCGGCACGCGGTGAACCCCACACCGCTCGAACAATACCGGTCCCAGCTCGCTGACCGGACCCAAGCCGCCGCCGCCTGCGAGACGCTCGAACGGCGGATCGGGAACGCGCGACTCGCCGTATTTGGCGTGGGCGCCCTTGCCGCCGTGCTCGTCTTTCGCGGGGCCGAAGCTGGCGTCTGGCTCGGCGCTGGCGCGCTCGCGGTCTTTGTAGGCCTCGCCATCTGGCATGAACAAGTCATCCAGCGAAAGCTCCGCGCAGGGCGAGCGATCACCTTTCACGAGAGGGGAATCGCCCGGATCGAACACACCTTCGCGGGCACCGGACAGAGCGGCCTCGATCACGCGCCTACCCATCACCCGTACGCGTCCGACCTCGACCTGTTCGGTGAAGGCTCGTTGTTCGAATGGCTCTGTATGGCGCGCACCGTGGGCGGCGAAGCACGCCTCGCAGAGTGGTTGATGGCACCGGCGGAACCCGATGAAATCGCGCGTCGAAACGAAGCCGTCGCCGAACTCAAGCCGCGCCAGGAGCTTCGAGAAGAATGGGCATTGCTGGCCGAGGATCTCCGCGTCGATCTTCATCCCGCGACGCTCGAAAGCTGGGGGAGCGCCGCGCCCATGGGGCTCACCGGCCGGCATGCACTGGCCGCGGCGATTCTCGCCGTGCTCGGCGTCGGCGCCCTGCTGGCCTGGATTCTGGGCGCGAGCCCGATCTGGCTGCTCGCGATCGTAACAGCCGACCTCGCCTTCGCGGCGGCTGTACGCGAACGCGTTTCCGCGGTCTTGCGTTCCGTTGAAACCCCGGCCCGACAGCTCGGCGTCCTGAGTGGACTGATGGCACGACTCGAGGAGGAGCGTTTCGAGTCCCCTCCCCTCGTCGCGCTCCGCGCAAGGCTCGGCGACGCCGGAAAGCCGCCCTCTCGCGAGATCGATCGCCTCCGCCAACTCCTCGAAGTCGCGGACTCCCGCCGGAACGCATTCTTCGCTCCCCTCGCCGGCCTGCTGTTGTGGGGGACCCAGTTTGCGTGCGCGATCGAGCGGTGGAGAGAGCGCGTCGGTCCGCACCTCCCCGAGTGGATGGATGTTCTCAGCGAACTCGAAGCCCTCCTCTCGTTGGCCGGAAATGCCTATGAGCAGACGGACGCCGTCGTTCCCGAGATCCTGACCGGCGGACCGACCGTCGAAGCGCGCGGGCTGGGGCATCCGCTGCTGCCGGCGGCGACTCGTGTCCGGAACGACCTCACGCTAGGCGTCAACCATCCGCTCCTGCTCGTCAGCGGCTCGAACATGTCAGGTAAGAGCACCTGGCTCCGTACGATCGGCGTCAACCTCGTGCTGGCCCAGGCCGGCGCCGTCGTCTGCGCGGAGTCGCTGACATGTTCTCCCCTTCGCGTCGGTGCATCGATCCGCATCGTCGACTCGCTACAGGAGGGCGCCTCCCACTTCTACGCCGAAATCAAGCGCCTTCGTGCCATCCTCGACCTGGTCGAAGAGGGCCACCCGGCCCTCTTCCT
>JAJDAQ010000171.1 GCA_029261815.1 Deltaproteobacteria bacterium | reverse complement strand
CAGAAGACAACGAACCTCTTCTTTCCCGGGCCGACGCGGGCAGGGCATTCGAGATAGGGGAGGGCCGTGGCGGACACGCCACGCGGACCGCTAAACCGCTGTCGGCCGGAACGCGTCGACGATCGCCTTGTTGAAGGCGATGACTCGCCCGACCTTGTGCGGCGCGGTCTGGCCCAGGCGCACGACGATGAGGTCCAGCTTCGGGCAGATCGTGATCCGCTGGCCGAAGGCGCCGTGGCACTCGAAAGTGCCGAGGCTCCCCGGGATCGTCCAGAAGTGGGCGCCATACAGCCCGCCCGACACGGCGCTCGGCGTGCGGGCATAGTCGACCCAGCCCTCCGGCAGCAGGCGGCGGCCCTCCCATATGCCGTCGCGCAGGAAGAGCAGACCGAAACGGGCGAAGTCTCGCGCGCTGCACGGGCAGAACGCGGAGCCGACGAAGGTGCCCGCTGCGTCGAAGACGGGCGCTGCGGTGCGCATGCCGAGTGGGCCGAACAGTTCGCGCTCCATGAACGCGCGCATGCCGGCCTCTCCACCGCCGACGGTGTCGGCGACGAGCCGCGATAGGAGGTTGGAGGCGCCGCTGTTGTAGTTCCAGCGTTCCTCGGGCTCGGCGACCTTCGGCAAGGTCGACGCGAAGGCAGCCACGTCGTCCCGCCCGGGCCCCCAGAGCATCTGGATGACGTCGTTCTCCTCGTCCGGGTAGTACCGCACGCCGCCATTGGGCAACGCCTCGGCCTCCCGAAAGCGCAAGCCGTCTACCATGCGGAGCATCTGGTCGATCGTGATGCGCGTTCGCGGGTCGGAGTCCTGCCACTCCTTCACGGGAATGGGCGCGTGGATGTCGAGCTTCCCGTCCCGCACCAGGATTCCGACGAGGGCGGCCGTAATGCTCTTGGCCATCGACCAGGATCGGAACGCGTCGTCCGGCGCGACATCGTCGGGGTAGCGCTCGGCCACGATCGCGCCCCGATGGACGACGACCACGCCGTGGGTCCGTTCGAGATCTTCCGGCTCCGGCCCCGCGAAGGCGTGGTCGAGCTGACCCTGCAAAGCGTCTCGATCGACGCGAGGGTCGAGCTCGGCCTGGGCCCATGATTGGGTCGGCCAGGCGAGGTTCTCGGGTTGGGGCGGTAGGGGAAGGAGGTTCGGCACGAAGGGAGGTTAGGCCTTCTCCGCGGCAGAGTCTCGGGGCACAGGAGAAAACAAGACCGTCACACACGCGCCATGGCCGAGATCGGAGCCGACAGGGCCGGATTGGCTAGTCTCGTGCGAACGCCGACAACCCAGCAGGGGAGATCGATCAATGGGACATCAATCCGGGTTCGAGTCCGCCTCGATGACACGTCGCACCTTTTCGCGCCTCGCCGCGCTCGGCACCGCCGCAGTGGCTCTCCCGGCACAGTCACAAGCAGCGGTCGATGACGGGAGCCTCGCCGCGCTGCAACGAGCGGCCGGCCCCGCCGTACCGGTCAGCCTCGCCGGCGTCCCCCGCGGATCCGAAGCCGAAGTGACCGAACGCGCGGTGCGTGACGCCGTGGGAATGGCCACCGACTTCTCCTGGTTGAGTCGAGGCGACAGCGTGCTCATCAAGGTCAGCTGCAACTCGGGCAACGTCTATCCCGCAACCACCGACCCCGTTGCCCTGCGCGCCATGATCGCACTGCTCCAGGAGCGCGGCGCCGGACGGGTGATCGTGGGCGACATGTCGGGCGTCCAGGCTCTACGCTTCAGCCCCGACGCAACGACGGGGAGCAGCCGAGAGCTCCTGACCAGTGCAGGTCTCGCGCGCGCCGCGCTCGACTCGGGCGCAGAGCTACAGGCCTTCGAAGAAGCGGGCTGGGATGGCTTCTTCGAGGACACGCCGACGGCGAGCGGCAATTGGAAGGGCTCGATCCTCCTGCCTAACGTCCTTCAGGAGGTCGATCACGTCGTCTTGATGCCGCGCTGCAGCCGCCACCTGCTGGCTGGCAGCACCCTCGCCCTCAAATGCGCGGTCGGCTGGTGGCGCCACGACTCGCGTCTCGAATACCACCACGATGCGTCGACCTTCGCCCAGAAGACCGCCGACGCGAACTCGCTGCCCGCGATTCGCGACAAGCAGCGCCTGGTCGTCACCAGCGCAACGAAGGTGATGGCGCTCTTCGGGCCGGACTCCGGCCGCGTGGTCGCGCCCGAGACGGGGATCGTGTTCGCGAGCGCAGACCCCGTCGCCCACGACCTGGTCTCGCTGTCATGGCTGCTCTCGACCCGTGCCGCAATTCCCGAGAGCGAGCGCGATAGTTTGATGGACGACCCGAACACGTCGCCCGCGATCGTGAACCTGGCGAATCGTATGGTGAACCTGTGGCTCGGCGGCGTTGGCGCCGCGATCAGTTCGGAACGGCTCCATCCCTGGGCGGCCACGGATGTGTGGAATGACCGCGTGATGCGGCGCGCCTTCGAGGTCTTCGGCGGTGTGCCCGATGTCGAGCTGGCGCTCGCCGGCGGAGTGCCGGCTCCGCTTTCGAACGCTCTCGCCGAATCGATCCGCCTGCCCGCTGCGAGTTGAGGGTCCGAACGATCGCCCTTGGACACACTTCGTTTGCCGAGCGAGCGGCCACGGCGGGGTAGACTGAGCGGCCGGGAATCCGCAGTCGCCCGGTCCCGGGATCGAGTCGTGCGGGCGATCGAGGCGGAGAAGACACATGCCCAGATTCTGCACGGCAAGTTGGCGCATCGGTCGTTGGGCCGATGATCGGAAGCCGGTCGGAGAGCGGTGCGTTCGATCCCGTGGCGCGCGAGCGATCCGGATGGCTGCCACGCTCTCGGTGGCCCTGCTCGTAGGGTGCGCCAGCAAGCCGCCGCCCGAACCGATCGAACTCGACCTGCCGGCTGCGGTCCGGATCGCGAGCCTTGCCGACGCGTGCCCGATCGAACGGGTGGATCGCGTGTGTCTGGCACTGCGTGCGGCCGAGGGCGGGCTGCACGATCCGAGGCTCGTGGCCGAGGCGAGGGAGGCCACGCGTTCCGCATGGGCAGAAGGGTCGCTGTCGATCGAGGACGCGGCGCTCCATTGGTGGCTGCGCGAGCGCGGGATGGGGCTGCTCGCGTGGAACGCGCTCGAACAGGGGCCGCCTCCCGGTGGAGACGGGTATGCATCTGCGGCGACGGCTTTGCTCGATCGACACTTTCCGGCGTACCCCTCTGGCTCGTTCCGCACCGCACTCGCCCCGCTACCGCCCGGAACCGGCTGCGGCTCGGAAAGGGCCGCGCTGCTCGCGTTTCCGGGCGTCGTTCGGGTCCCGACCGGCGACGAGTTCGGGTCCGCGTTCGAACGGCTCGAAGCCGAACTGCCCTGCGTGACGAGCTACAGGGTCGAGACCGGAACGTTCCTGACGCCGGAAGCCAACGCCCGGACAGGGTGCGAGACCCTCGAACAGATCGGGCGCGAGCTACCCGGCGCACCGGTTCACGTGGTTGGCTACAGCCAGGGCGTCCGGAATGCACTCGAGACCTTCGTGGCATGTCCCGAGGCGAGTCGGCAGGTGCGAACCCTGTTCGCGATGAACTCCGCCGCTCACGGGAGCGCGGCTGCCGATGCGGTCGCGCTCCTGCTGCCGCTACCCGGCCTCGAGGTTGCGCGTTGCGTGGGGACTGCGGGCATCAGCCGCTGGTGGTGCGATCGCTTCGGGGAGCCGTTCGCGGCGGGCTTGTCGGCAGTCGCGGGGACCGCGGGTCTCGCGCTCGGCGCGTCGGCAGGGGAAGCCGATGGCGCCGTGACCGGTCTGCGTTCGCTGAGTACCTATACATCGCGCGAGTTCTGGAGGACGAAGGCCAGCGAGCTTCCGGCGGAGGTTCTCTTCTTCAGCTTCAGCAGCATCATCACGGACGAGGCGCGCAACCTGCCCGCGAGCAACCGACTGTTCTACCGCTCGGTCTTCCTGGCGGGAGGACGGCAGCCCTGGAACGACATGCAGGTGCGTCTGGTCGACCAACGACTCGCCGGTCCACTCAGCGGACGCGAAGTCGTGTGGCCGGTTGCCGAAGGCAACCACTTCCAATGGGAACTGGAGCCGCACCAGATGCCGGCGATCGCCATGCCGGCTGAGATGTTCGAGGGGATTCCGCGGGTCGAACTCTTGTTGGCCCATGTCCAGGCGCTCGCAGAGATCGGCTTGCTGGTTCCCTCGACGGATGGGAGCCCATGATCACGCTCAGCGCGAATCGCGCGAGGCCGGCCTAGCGATCGCGGTTCAGCTGCGGAGAGAATTCCAGGCCGTCTCCGATGGCTTCGATGCAGGAGAGGTCCGCATCGGGCAAACGCGTCCAGGTCTCCTCCATGGCGTCGTCCGAGAGGTTTCCTTCGCTGATCTTGGCCTTCGACGTGAGGTAGTTCACGCTGATGGTGGACATCGTTCCGGCGTTGCGTTGGACCTCCGTCTCGTCGTAGCCGATGAGCTTGAAGCAGCCCTCCTGGTGCCGGAACGTGAACTTCCGGTTCGCCGTGGTCCAGCCCCCCGAACTCATCCAGATGCCCAATCCGACACGTACGGTCCCGTTGATCACTTCCACATCGCCGAGCGGATCGTCCATCCGAGCGTCCGAGTGTCGAGGGATGAGTGTGTGGTTCGCGAGAACGGTCGAGAAACTGCGGCCGTCCGCAGTGGCGAATGCGACGGCGAGCATTCTCGGGTTCGTGTCGACTTGCGGGGCTCCCGACCCGCCTTCGTCGACGACGACATTGGCCGGGTCGGTCATCCGGAGGACCAGGAGGAGGTCGGGGACGGTGTCCTTGTTGAGGTCGCCGCGGAGTTCGCGTTCGAGCATCCAGCCTTCGGGAACGAGCGCGGATGCGGAGTTCGCTTCGTTCGGGAGCGATGGATAGGCAACCGCCGGAACCGTGCTCGCGCTTGCGGCATACGGGATCGCCAAGAGGCTGCAGAGGAGAATTAGGATGCGGGTGTCATGAGTCATGGGCTCTCTCGGATCGGTCGGACGGGGTGACGGCGAACAAACCGCAAAACCGGATGTTCCAGGCGCCGTCTCATCAGGGTCGAACCTCCGTTTACGCTGGCGCGTGGTTGGGAGGATGATTGCAGGGTAGTCACACCAGGGCGGGGAGGAGTGCGCGCATGCGAATTCCTCGCGCGTCGTGTGACTCATCGCACACATGACCAGACCGATCCGCCCAGAGCGCGACGGCTCGGGTCCCAAGCCGTGCATCTTCTCGCGTGGCACGAGGCATTCATGCGGAGCCGCGGTTGGAGCCGGTCATTCCGTATCGCCGCTGCGTCAAAGTCCCCAATTTCTCGCCCTCGAAAGGAGCCGGATCGATGTCCATCCCCAAGCTCGTCGTCGTCGCAACGGCGCTGATCCTGGGCGGCGCCGCTGGCGCGCTCGCACAAGAGGGCGAAGCGCCCGTGTTTCCGCCGCTTGAGGACTTCGAGAGTGTTGAGGCGTTCGAGGCGAGCCTCATCGAAGACCGCACGATGTGCCTGTCCCAAGCGGGTGGCGGTTCGATGGCCGCTCGCTGCTTTCGTCTGTTCTCGTTGTGGGATCACGAGTTGAACCTCCAATACCGGAGCCTCATGAATGCGCTCGACGCGGCTGGAAAGCAGAAGCTGCGGAAATCGCAGCGGGCTTGGCTCTCGGTCCGGGACTCGACCCTCGCGTTGAACGCGCACGTCGATGACTTCAGCTACCGCTCGCCGGGCACGATGTGGGTCGGCATGCGCGCGGAAAGGGCGGATCGCACGATGGCCAGGATGGTCCGGACGCGCGCCCTCATGTTGCGCGAGTGGCATGACCGTCTGGCGCGTGGCCCGATCACGGAAGAATCGCTCCTCAACGACTGATGGGGACCGCATCCCACAACGTCGACTTTGGGGCAAGCGCTGGGCGGTGCGATCGCCAGCCGCGTCGGCGGCGAACGCAATGGCTCGTGTTCTCTATCAGTGCGGCGCTGCTGACCCTTGGCTGCGTCGGCTCCGAGCGTGGGCCACGCATGGAGCGGGGAACCATCGATCTCTCTACCTGGGATTTCCGGGAGCAAGGGAGCGTCGCACTGATCGGCGATTGGGAAGTGTGTTGGGGCCAGTTCGTCGATCCCGCGACGGCGACTTGTCCCGGACGTGGATGGCAGCCGTTCCCGGTGCCGAGGCTCTGGAGCGACGCCGGCGTCTCCACCCCGATCGGGGGCGACGGCATCGCGACCTATCGCGCCGTTCTGACCTTGCCGAGCGACGACGGCGCGCGGAGCCTGCGCGCGGGTTCACCCATGACGGCCTACCGGTTGTGGATCAACGGGGAGCGGGTCGGGGGCGTTGGGACCGTGGGCAAGACGGGGGAAACCACGGTTTCCAGACTTGCGAACCGCACCTACCGCATGCCCGAAGACGCGTCGCGGGTCGAACTGTTGGTACACGTCGCCAACTTCGACTTCCGTGGCGGGGGCCTGCGGCGGAGTTGGAAGGTCGGCCTCGACTCGGCGCTGACCGAAGCTGCGGGCTACGAACTGCTGCGTTATGCGGCCTTCGCAACGATGAGCGTGGTCGTGGGCCTCATCTTCCTGGTGCAGTTCGCGTTCCGAAGAAGTGATGTGGCCCGTGGCTGGTTCGCGGTGGCCACCATGCTGATCGGTCTGCGCGTCGTGTTCGCGAATACTTCGGATCTCCACCAACTGCTGACGGGTTGGGGATCGTTCGGTTTGATGATCCGGTTGGAATACCTCAATACCGCGCTGATCATCGCGACGGGCTTCGGTTACTTCGGAGCCAAACTTCCGGGCGTGATTCCACCGCGCATGACGCGGGGCGTCCAGCTCGCCGCTCTCGCCCTCGTGCCGATCCATGGGTTCGCGCCGCTGGACTGGGTTCTGGGCACGCTTCCGATCATCCAGGCGCTTGCCATTGTCGCGAGTGCCCTCGCGATGGGTTGCTGGGCGCGCGCCACCTTGCGGCGCGTACCGGGGGCGGCTTCCACGCTGGCGGCCGGGGTCGCGTTTGGCCTGGGTGTGGTGCACGACGTGGTTCGCACGCGCACCGGCTTGGGGGCTCCGATCGAGATCTTTCCCTTCTTCGTGATCGTCTGGATGGCGCTGGAATCCCACGCGTTGATGCGGTCGTTCGCGCGCAGCTTCGCGAGCGTGGAGCGACGGTCCGGCGAACTCGAGGATTCGAATTTCGAACTCCAGGAGTCAGAAGAGGCGGTCGTGCGGTTCCTCCCCGTCGATTTCCTGCGGGCACTTGGCAAGGAGACGGTGAGCGATGTCTTCGCGGGCGACCACGCTGAACTGGAGATGACGGTCATGGACTGTCACATCGCGGATGCGGCCACTCGCCAAGCTCCGGTGGCATTCGAAGACATCAACGAGTTCTTTCAGCGGACCGAACCCGTGGTCCGATCACACGACGGATTCCTGAGCCAGCCGTATGGCGATCGCATCGTCGCGCTCTTCCCCAACGACCCCCGTGAGGCGCTCGCCGCGGCGCTCGAGGTGCAGCAGGTCGTGCGGGAATCCGGATTGGGGGAAACGGTGGCGCTCTCCATCGGGATGGCCACCGGCCCCGTCGTGCTGGGGACCGTTGGGACTGGCCAGAGACTGTCGAGCATCGTCCTCGGCCCAACGACGGCGCTCGCACGACGGATCGAGGAGGCGGCGCGGGGCCTTGGCCGGGGCATCCTGGTCTCGGCGGCGACGCATCGCCGCGTGGCGGCCGCCGCGTGGTTCTCGCTCGCTCCTGTCGGGCCTCTTCCCGCCAATGCGGATGGCGAAACGGGCGCGTTGTTCGCGTTGGAAGCCCCTCGGGAGCGAACTATTCCCGCAGAAGCGTGATGCTCCCGCGTCCGAGCTCCAGTCGTTGGCAGAAGCTCGGGCCCGCGAGGGCGCGGCTGACGCTCTCGCGACTGACGCCCAGGACATCGGCGAGGTCCTGTTGGCGAAGGCGGATCCGCGTGCCGCGTTCGACCGCTTCTCCGAACCTCCCCGCGAGATCGGCCAGCGTCTTTTCCAGGCGTCGTTCGATGTTGAGGAATGCGACGTCTTCGGCTCGTTCAGCCAGCCGGGCAGCACTCCGTGTGGTGGCCCGGCTCAGCGAAGCGTGGAGTTCCGGACGTCGCTCGAGCAGCGCCTCGAGCGCGTGCCGTCCGATCGTGGCCAGCTCGCTATGGGCGAGGGCGCCGACGCTCGCATGCCGCGGGGTCGCATCCACGATCCCGAGTTCTCCGACCAGTTCTCCGGGTGCGATGATCTCGAGGGACATCTCGCGGCCGGGGGCCGGGGTCGAAAAGAGTTTGACCTGACCGCTCACCAGGGCGAACAGATGGTCGCTCGCATCGCCCTTCGCGAACAGGAGGTCTCCGCGACGCACCGACGTGCGTTGGACGTCGCGAAGCGACTCGCGGCCGAGTTCCCCGAAGAAGGGAGTTTCGGTCAGCGCACGTTCTGCGCGTGATTGAAAGGGCGTAAGCATGGGTACCCCGGTGGTCGTGCGGTCCTGCTCCGTATGCGGGGATCGTATCATGGGTGGCGAGAATCGACGGACAAGCCGGAACCTCCGTCCGATCGAGAGCTGGGCGCGCGTTTCTCTGCTTCGCCGAGCGATATCCCCAGGGTTGTGTGACCCGCTTCACACAAGGAATCGAGAAGATCCGGCACCCGCGACGCCCCCAGAGTAGGTGGGCCCATCCTCTATGCGGAACGCGAAGAAGCCGGAGGCGGATGATGTCCCAGGGTCGACGGTCCCGAACGTGCGCACCCGAAGTGGCGGGTACATGACCGGCGAGAACCATCGGCGGCGAACCGTGGGCGTGGCGCTCGGGCTGCTCCTCGCCACGTTGTGCGTTGCGCCGGCGCTGTGGGCCGAGCCTGGGGAACCTTCCGAAACGCAAGCGAAGCATTCACCGAAAGAAGGGGCAGCCCAGGCCCGCGACGAACGAAAGCCCACGACCCGCGTCGAATCGATGACCGTCGGTGCAGATGGCGCGCAAGCCACCTACCGCGGCCTTGAATCGACGTGCAGCCCCTTCCGGCTCACGATTGCCCTCACGGCCTCCGCGCCCGAAGTCAGTGCGTGCCTGGAAGAGGCAGATGCGCGACGCATCGCCGTCCAGATGGAGAACGGGAAGGTGGTGGCGGCGAAGGCCGCGCCGAACGACGAGAAGGCGAGATGCCTGGTCGCCGCGCTGGGCGCCGGGAAATTCCAGGGCCTAACCTGCGTGCTCTCGGCCGAGATCTCGAGGTAGAGAGCGCGGGCGTTGCGTCCATGTGGGTCCGGTTCAAAGAGAGAGGGAGTTCCGATGCGATTGTTGTTGATGCTGAGCCTGGTAGGCGGTCTCTCGTTCGGATGTGCGTCCGCGAAGTTCGAGCCGGTCGTCCGTCCGGTCGGTTTCGATGCGGGCGGCCCTTGCACGCCGCAGAGTGGGCCGCCTGGCGCCGCGGCCATGCGGGCAAGTGAAGCGCTGGCCACGAAACGGTTCGAGGACACCCTGGCGGCGCTCTCCAATGAGTTCCCCGAGAAGCACCGCCAGTTCGTCGCGCGCGAGCGGGAGCCGCTTCAGCGATTTCCACGGTTGACGTTCCCGGCAATGGTGGACCCGGATCCAGCGGACGGCGCGCGCAAGTCCGCGTCCTGGCTCTTTCCCGTCATCATCGACAAACGCCAGCTGGGTGAGATCCCTCCGGACGCGATGACGGGGGAACTCCGCTTCTGGTTGGTGCCGCACGGTTCCGATGTGACCTCCGACAATGCGCAGGACATCACGGAGTGCCTCGTGCGCTCCGGGCAGACCGACTCGATCTTCGTCGCCGATGACGACCGCGAAGCCGACGTGCGACCAGCGGGAGCGATCGTGCCGACCATCGCGCGCCCGGACCGCCTGCGCGGCCTCGTGTTCGAAGTTCCGACGCAGACTGCCGACGCGAGCAGTGCCGTGCCGCCCGGCTTCTACAATCTCCGGATCCTGCCCCGTCTCAATGCGTTGGACGGCATCCGCGTCGGGACGCCCGAGCTGACGACGATTTCGAACGCGCTCCAGGAGGGCGACTGGGCGCGCGCCCTCGAGGCCGTGGTCGGTTTGGATCCCTCAGAGCTCACCGGGCCTGGCACTGCAACGGACCTGCGAAGCATGGCCGCCCGGGTCGCTCCGCAGTCGGATTGGATGTGGACCTTCCATCCCTCGCCCCATTTCGATCTCGACCTGCAGGCGCTACGAGACGGCCTCGGCGGATTGGCCGACGTGCTCGATCGGAGTCCGTCGAACCGAGGGGCGTTGCAGCGGGCCCTTTCCCGCGTCGAGCGTCCGATGCGATCGATGTTGGCTGCACGCCAGTCGGTCGCACCCATCTCCCTGAAAGATCCAGCCTCCGAACGCGGGCGCTGCGGGGGGCGGGACTGCATTCGTGTGGCTGTCGCTGGCGATTTCCAATACCACGGCAACCTCGGTCCGCTACGACGCTTCCTGGGCATGATCGATCCCGAGTTCGTACAGGCCGGCGGTGCCGATGGGCCGGATGCAGGGCCCGACAATCCGGTACCCGATGTCGATTTCGTCCTGTTCGCTGGCGACCTGGCCGACGCCGCCGCCGGGAGCGCCAAGGAGGAGTTGCTGCTGAACACGCTGGGTGTGCTGCCGCCGATCTCGCCGTATGGGCCCGAGGGCGGCAACGAGATGCCCGAGATCCGGGATCAACTGGCGCACTTCCAGAAGCCGTTCTTCGCCGTCCCGGGGAACCACGACGGCTATGCGGGTTTCGGCGGCATCCTGAACGTCATCTTCGACGAACTGGGATTCCTGACCGAAGAAGCCTTCGGATTGGCCCGGGCGCCGCGCCTCGGTCGAACCGCCGGCAACGCGGTGAAGTCCGTCAACAGCTTCCTTCCGAGTTTCGTCGGGTGGCGCCTGCTGAATCGCCATCCGCGCTACGACGGACTCGCCGAGTACCAGAGCTACCTGGGCCCGTTGAATCTGGCCTTCGAGTTTCGCGGCCATTCCTTCGTCGGCTTGAACTCGTACGACCTCAAGCCGAAGGAACGCGCCGCGGTCGGTGGCGTCGTTCTCTACTGGGGCGGCGGCGTCCAGGACGAATCGGTCGCCTGGATGGACGACATGTTGAGCCGCTTCGCTCCGGAGCCCGGGCATCAGCAGTTCGTCTTCATGCACCACGACCCGAGAGGCGCCGTCCCAACGAAGAACGGCTACACCGAGGGCCAGTTCGGTTTGTTCGACGCCATCGATACGCCGATCAGTCAACTGACGCTAGGCCACGCAGGTCTCGGAAACTCACCGGAAACGGGCCTCTACTTCCCGATCGTCTCGTTCCTCGGCACCTTCCTGTCGCGCGGGATCGAAATCGGATGGGGAGACACCGCGGGCACGTTCCAGCAGGAATGGATGCGTCGGCCCGACTGGGGCTGGTCGCTTTTCTCGGAGACCCGTTGGCCGCGCTTCTTCGACCAGGAGGCGTACAACGCCCAGGGGCTGATCGAGGTCATCAACTGCAACCTCTCGGGCCGTACCGTGGCGGCGTCGCCGCCGGTATCCCAAGGCGCGGCCGGTCTCTGCAAGCAGCCGCAGGGATCCATCACGCAGATCCTCTTCGCACACGACAACGTGCCGGTCAGCGGCACCTGGGGAGACCCGAACGAACGCGGCGCGGTTTTCCGTGAACCGGACGAGGGTCAGCTCTGGCGTCCGGGCTGGCGTGCCAACTCGATCTACGGCCAGCTCGGCGGCCTGGTCGGCTTCAAGTTCCGCAATGGGTCGCCGCCCGAGTGGGCCCAGCACATGCACCTCGATCCGGAACAAGGAAACGCCCAGGTGCTTCGTATGGACGATGTGGGTGACGCGGGGAACTATCACGG
>JAJDAQ010000170.1 GCA_029261815.1 Deltaproteobacteria bacterium | reverse complement strand
CACCAGCGGCACCCACCGGGGCCACGCCATCGGACGGCGAGGGGTGTACGTAACCGAAGTCGGAGTTCACGGTGTCGCCGTCGAGGTCGCCGGCAGCGTCAATCGTGTATCCGAGGTTGTTACCACCACCGATGACCACGGAGTACTGGTAGTAGACCGAGCCTTCCGGCGCCCAGCCAACGGGGTCGAAGCCCGGGGACGGGTTGGGCCAGACGCTCTTGGTCGAACCCGGGATCGCGGCCGGCGTCGGAATGGCGCCCTGGTAGGCACCGAATTCGGCGAACAGGCCCTCTTCGGCCGTGCGGATCGCGGCCAGGTTGGTCTTCGACTCGCCCGTCTTCGAGCGGAGCTGGAACATGAGGAAGTTCGGGATGGCGATGGCCGCCAGGATCCCGATGATGGCGACCACGATCATCAACTCGATGAGCGTGAAGCCACCCTTGCGGTTCTGAAGCTTGTGCATGGTGTGTTTTCTTTCCTTGATCCCTGGCTCACCCGCATCGAGCAACGTGCTCCGATGGAGGGTTCCGCGCGCTGCGGCTGGCCAGTTTCGGCGTTCGACACGGGGGAAAAGCAACCCACGTGCCAACTTGGCATAACACCCTTCACGCATGCGCAGGGAGGGACCCAGACAAGCGGTGCCCCGTCGGAAATTTCCACGCGGGGCACGGAAGGCTTCCCGCGGATTCGCGAGAAAGTGTGACGGACATCGTCATTTCACTGACGAGGATTGTCACCGAGCCGGCGTTCGGCGTGGTTCCGCAGACGTGGAGGTGCGGACGCCAAGGATCCGGGCCCTAGAAGTCGCTGCGGCCGTCGTTCGGGCCGCAAGCTCCGACGGCGTTGAACAACGCTGCAGCCGGCGGGACCGCCGCGGCATCCCAAACACCGGAGGCGAGGCAATTGCCGGACAAACCCGGCGGTGCAATCCCGTCCATCGGCGATGGGTGCACATAGCCGAACTCGGAACCTGCGGCGTTGCCGTCGAGATCGCCTCTCGCTTCGAGCGTGTACCCCCGGTTGTTCCCACCCCCGACCACGGCGCTGTAGACGAAGTACACCGATCCCTCGGGCGCCCAACCCATCGCGTCGAAAGGCGATCCCGGGGTCCATGGCTGACGTGTCGGACCGGGCACTCCCGCTGGGACGAAGGCGCCGCCTGAATCCTGGTAGGCCCCGATCTCGGCAAACAGGCTTTCCTCCGCCGTGCGAATCGCGGCCAGATTGATCTTGGCCTCACTGGTCTTCGTGCGGAGTTGGAACATCAGGAAGTTGGGGATCGCGATGGCGGCCAGGATGCCGATGATCGCCACCACGATCATCAATTCGATCAGCGTGAAACCTTGTTTCCGGATTCTTCGATTCATCATGGGCCTGGTCTCCGCAGCCGATCACCGCCGCGCCCTCGTTATTTCGATGCGCGAACGGGCCGTTCCTGGAACCGGAAGCCGCAAGCGACGTGCCAAGTCCCGCGATCGTCATCGGCAGCGCGCAGTTGCCCCCCACAAACCCGCGCACGCACGGCGATGTTGCGGGACGAGCGGCCGGCGACGCCATCGGCCGGATCGCGAAGCATGGTGCCGAGAATTGTCGCGCGGAGTCGCGGTCTCCTGAAGGCCCGATCGAGAGGTGCCCGCAGGTGTAGCCAGGCCACGGATTGACACCACTAGGCTCCCGCGGCTAGGGTCCGCGACCTTCCAAATGCTCCCTTCGTCTAGTGGCCTAGGACGCGGCCCTCTCAAGGCTGAAACACGGGTTCGACTCCCGTAGGGAGCGCCACTCCGCCCGCCCGTCCCTTCGACGGTGCGGACAGCGGGGTTGCCGCAGGAGCCCCCGTTGGCCGAATTCTCCTTTCTCTTCCTCGATTGCGAATTCGGTGGCCTCGACCCGGAGCTGCACGACATCACCGAGGTCGGCGTGATCCTGACGGACGAGCGTCTCGCCGAGCACGGAGAGAAGGAATGGAAGGTGATTCCCCGGCCCGAGCGGGTCACTGCGGAAGCGGCCGCGATCTTCCACTACGACGAGAAGCTGTGGCGCGAAGAAGGTGTCCCTGTTCGCCAGGCATTGACCGAGTTGGCCGACATGCTGCCGGCCGGGCGCAAGATCGTGCCCGCGGGCCAGAACGTACGGATGGATGTCCTCTTCCTCGAGAAGGCGTACAAGGCGTGCGGCATCGCGTATCCGTTCGACTATCACGTGATCGACCTCGCCACGCTCTATTACTCGTGGACCCTGGTCGCTGGCGAATCAATCGAGGCGCTCTCACTCCGACAGGCAGCGACCCACGCGGGCCTCGCCGAAGACAAGGTTGAGCACCGCGCGCTGGCCGATGCACGCCTCACACTCGAGACCTTCCGCCACTACATCGGCCGCCTCGCCCCACGACCGATCCCGGGAGAACCCGCTCGTCGCGACTAACGATGGCTTCCGCCCAGTTTGCGCTGCCACTTCCTCAACGCTGATCGATCGATCCGGGCAAGCCACGGCAGAAACCAGCGCGCGCCGAGTCCGCCTCGCTTGAACACCAGGGCCGACCCGAAGTCGATCAACACCGGCGATCCGTCCGCGTCGGCCTCGAGAATGTTGTCACGGTGTTTCAGGTCGAGATGAACGACGCCACGAGCGTGCATCTCTGATAGCGCGACCTCGAGTTGCTCGAGGAAATCGGGTCCGACACCCCGCGCAGACGACAGCCGCCGACCGGGCCGGTACTCGACCGCGAACGCGAGCGGATCGATCCCGCCGAGGAAACGCGGCACTGCGGGGTGTCCGTCGAGCGCGCTCCAAGCCCGCGACTCCCGTGCGGTGACCCAACGACCGACCGTGGCACGCACCCACGCGGGCCGCGGGGCGAAGTCCTTGATGACGATCCCGCCTTCACCCGAGGGAAGCCACCAGACATCGGGGTTCCGCTTGCCGCCGAGGGAGAGCAACCGTCCTCCCAGTGCGGCGGGATCCTCGATCTCGGTGCGGCTCGGCAGAGCCGCTGCGTGTGCGCCGGGATGAGCTGTCACGGCCCCGGAAGGTGGCCCTTCTGCTGCGTGAGGCAAGCGCTCTGAAACCAACGCCGCTCGCTAGTGCTCGGTTTCGTCGGTGCCGCGGCCGTAGCGCTCCTGCACCATTGCCCAGAGATCGCGGCGCAGCCGTTCCTTGAACTCCGGATCCGCCTGGGTCGGATGCAGATCCCCCTCGAGGAACTCCATGAGCTCCTCCGTGGAGAATTCTGCGGCGATTTCCTTGGGCAATTTCGAACTCCGTTTCCTGCGACCATCTCGCCGATCCCTACGCGTGCGGAACCAATCGATCCATCGACGCGCGGGGCCGCTCACTCGGGGCGTTCCTGCGCCGACGAATCGACGCCCACCTCCATCAACAGCTTCTTCACGCGATACAACCCGCTTCTCACCGCGTCGCTCGAGCGACCCGTCCGTTTCGAGATCTCGGGGATCGTGCAGTTTTCGCCATGACGTAATAGGAAAGCTTCGGCCTGCCAGGCGGCAACGCCGGATAACCGCTCGTCCAACTGCGAAGCGCACCGATCGAGATCGAGTTGCTCTTCCGGTGTGTACGACCAGATCGGTGAGGTCGTCACGAGAGGATTCGGCCCCGCTTGCTCGAGCCGTTCGCGCCCTGTGCGGAGGCGCCTCAGGTGGTTCGAGATCGTGTTCTTGGCGATGCCGTACACCCAGGCCAGCGGACTCGCGCGGCCGCCCCACGCCTCGGCGGCGCGGAAGACGACCGTGAACGTTTCCTGGGTGAGCTCCTCTGCGTCTGCGTGATTGCGGATGCGCAGGTAGACGAATGCGTAGATGCGCTGGAAATAGCGCTCGTACAGCACGTTGAAATGGGGTTCGCTTCCCCGGGCCACTTCGGCAAACAGCGCCTCGTCTGTCCAGGTATCGAGCGGCTCGAGCGGTTTGCCCCCTAACCGGGGGCTCGCGAGCGCACTCGACGTGGCTGCGGACGGGGCTCGCGAATTCGTAGGACCGGACAAGGCGCACTCCTGCCGTGTGCCCGTCCCAGGAAGGCATTCACCTCTCGTAAGGGATGTGGTCGTTGCGCCACTAAAGTGGCGAACAAAAGCGAGTCCCTACGGGGATTTCCCCGTGGGACCCGCTGGAACGATCAGGCGAGAGGCGGCGATCGCGCCTAAGCGCCCAGGATCTGGTCGAGGCCGGGCGCGGCCTCGGCGATCGTGCGCCGCATCCGGTACAAGTTCGCCTTGATGGCGTCCTCGGACTTGCCGAGGGCTTCAGCGATGTTCCGGATCGACTGCCGACGCAGGTGCTTCAGGTGGAAGATGCGCCGTTGAAGGGGCGTGAGACGCGTCTCGATCACTTCTTCGCAGTGCGCCAGCATGCGGCGGGCATCGACGGCCTGATCGGTCGGTGCGTCGGCGGCCATCATCGTCAGGGCGGGCTCGCTATCCACGGTCTCGAGCTTGGCGCGAAGGCCGCGAAAACGCCGATTCGTCTTGTTCCTGGTGATCCCGAAGATCCAGACGAGCAGGCTCGAGTTCCCCTGGAAGCTTCCCAGCGCTCGATAGACGGTGACGAAGACCTCCTGGGCCACGTCCTCGGCTTCCGCCGAGTCGCGCAGGCGTTTCAGCGCGAAGCGATAGACACGCGGGAAGTACGATTCGTACAGCTGGTTGAAATGCTCGACCGATCCGGCAAGGATGGCCTTGACCAATTCCTCGTCGCTGTCCCAGGGAGTCTGGGACGCGGTGCGCTTCGGCTTACGGCGCGGTGCCGGCTGGGCCGCTGTGGAGGCGGAAACCCGCGCGCGGGTCTCCGACGGGTTGTCGGACGTGGGGGATTGGCTCTGCAAGTAGGGCTCCCTGGCAGGAGTTGGCTTCTCAAGGTGGTGAGGGACCGAGGTCCCGGACGGGGAAAAGCAAGCCTCGTGCCAGCATTGGGAGGGGGAGCAAACCCTGCTCGAAGCGCCCGATTCTGCTTCGGAAACAGGGTTTGACGCAGCGTCGATCGCGCACCGCAGCATCTTGCGTGTGGAGAAATAATTTCCACATCTTGGTGCCGATCTTCACGGCGTACCCAGATCATACGACAGCAGCGGCCGACCCGGTTCTCCGTCGGTGACGGAACGGTCAGGGCCCTGCGAAGAAGCCGTCAAGAACGGTGACGGCGGCGCGACGCTTTTGGGGGGTGTCGCCGCCAATAGAGCGGCTAGATCGCCCCCGGGACGATCCACCAGGTGCCGTCGGCGCGCTCCCAGCGATCTTCGCGAACCAGCTCTGTTTCCCACCAGCGAAGCGGCAGATTGTTCTCGCCGACGATGCGGGTACGGACGACCGCGCGCCCCGGGCCCTCGAGCCGCAGCTCCAGGACGTCGAGCGTCACCGGCGTGTTCTGCTCGAAGTACGCCAGGCGCAGCGCATGAGTGAGGTCCGCGTAGTAGTCCGCGTGTGAGCCCTCCGTCTGGAAGAAGTCGCGGAAGAAGGGGTCGCGGTAAGTGGTCAGCGTGTTGAAACGGCGGCCCGCCAGGCGACCGTAGAAGCGCTGGGCGCGCTCGTAGAACGCCACGACGGCTTCGTTGTCGACCACCTCGATGCCGTGCGCCGAGTCAGGGGCCGGCCCCTCCCAGTCCGGGCCGAACGGCCACAGATCCACGTCGGGGAGGTCCCAGTCCGGCAGGCTTGGCAGCCACGAGAAACGGTCCTTCTCGCGCGGATCGGGCAAGTCCGCGGGTTCCGGCAGATCGGGACCGCCCCAGGGCCACCAAGAGGCGCAGCCTGTGGAGAGCGATGCCGCGCAGACGATCGCGCATACGGCGGCGACTCGACGGATGGAGGTCATGCGCGTCCCTTCTTCTGTGCCGCCAGCTCGATTGCGGCCTGGGCCGCCGCCAACCGGGCGACCGGAACGCGGAACGGCGAGCAAGATACGTAGTCGAACCCTAGCGCTACGCAGAAGCGGATCGACTTCGGATCCCCCCCGTGTTCACCGCAGATGCCCACCTTGAGCCCCGGGCGAACCGAGCGGCCCGCTTCGGTGCCGATTTGCATCAGCCGCCCAATCCCATCCTCGTCCACCGACACGAACGGGTCGTCCTCGAGGATTCCGCTCTCGATATAGGCGGGCAGGAACTTCCCGGCGTCGTCGCGCGACAGCGCATAACCCGTCTGCGTGAGGTCGTTCGTTCCGAACGAAAAGAAGTCGGCGTGTTCGGCGATCTGATCCGCTGTCAGTGCCGCACGCGGCACTTCGATCATCGTACCGATCGAGGGCTTCACCTTTGCGCCCGGATGCTGGGACAACACCGCCTGGACCTCGTCTTCGACGAGAGCGCGCAGCCGGCGCAACTCGCCGACATGGGAGATCAGCGGAAGCATGATCTCGGGGATCACCCGGATCCCACGCCCGGCAACCGTGCAGGCCGCCTCGACCACCGCGCGCACCTGCATCGCATAGATCTCGGGAAACGTGATCCCCAGTCGGCAACCACGATGGCCCAGCATCGGGTTGAACTCCTTGACCTCTTCGACCTTGGCGCGAAGTGCGGCAACACCGATTCCCAGAGACTCGGCGACCTGGGTCAGGTCATCGTCTCCGTGCGGCAAGAACTCGTGCAACGGCGGGTCCAACAGCCGTACCGTGACCGGCAGACCATCCATGGCTTCGAAGATGCCCTCGAAGTCGCCTCGCTGCATCGGCAGCAGCTTGTCGAGTGCGCGCTGCCGGGACGTCGGCCCATCCGCCAGGATCATCTCCCGCACGGCGAGCACGCGGTTGGGTTCGAAGAACATGTGCTCCGTGCGACACAGGCCGATTCCTTCGGCGCCGAAGTCGCGAGCGACCTGGGCATCGCCGGGCGTGTCTGCGTTGGTGCGGACCTTCACGGTTCGGCGCTTGTCGGCCCAACGCATCAGCTCACCAAAGGCACCCCCGAGTTCGGGTGTAATGGTGGGCACTGCGCCCTTGATGACGACGCCGGCACTTCCTTCGAGGGTGATCGTCTCGCCGGCGTGATAGGTCTTCCCGTTGATCGTCATCGTCCCCGCGTCGTAGTCGATGCGGAGCGCGCCGCAGCCCGCGACGCAGCACTTGCCCATCCCGCGGGCGACCACGGCCGCGTGCGAAGTCATTCCGCCTCGCGCGGTCAGGATTCCCTCTGCCGCGTGCATGCCATGAATGTCGTCCGGCGACGTCTCGACGCGAACGAGCACAACGCGCTCGCCTTTCTTCGCGGCGGCCTCTGCCTCATCGGCCGAGAACACGATGCTCCCAACAGCGGCGCCGGGGGACGCCGGCAGACCCGTCGCGATGATGTCTCGCGGCGCCTCGGGGTCGAGAGTGGGATGCAGCAATTGTTCGAGCGAGTGCGGCGGCACCCGACAGATCGCCTCATCGCGCGAAATCAGCCGTTCCTTCGCCATGTCGACAGCGATCTTGATCGCCGCCGCTGCCGTGCGTTTGCCGTTGCGCGTCTGCAGCATCCAGAGTTTGCCCGCCTGGATGGTGAACTCGATGTCCTGCATGTCGCGGTAGTGCTTCTCGAGGCGCTTGTAGATGCGGACGAGTTCCCGGTACGCACGCGGCATTTCGTCTTCGAGTGTGGGCAACTCCATCGAGTCGTCCTTGCGACTCGACTTGTTGATCGGCTGCGGCGTCCGGATGCCGGCCACCACGTCTTCCCCTTGGGCGTTCTTGAGATACTCGCCGTAGAAGTTCTTGTCCCCGGTCGAGGGGTCACGTGTAAACGCGACGCCGGTCGCGCAGTCATCGCCCATGTTGCCGAAGACCATGGCCTGGACGTTGACGGCCGTTCCCCAGGATTCCGGGATCCCCTCGATCTGGCGGTACCGGATGGCGCGTTCCGTGTCCCAGCTGCGAAAGACGGCCGCAACCGCACCCCAGAGCTGCTCATGCGGGTCCTGTGGAAAGGGTCTCCCAGTGTGATCTTCCACGATCTCGAAGTACTCGCGGATCAGACTGCGCCAATCGCTGGCACTGAGTTCGGTGTCCTGATCGACTCCGCGATCGTCCTTCAGGTCCTCGAGGCGCGACTCGAAGCGTTCGTGCGGAATCTCGAGGACGACATCCCCATACATCTGGATGAAACGGCGATACGAGTCATAGGCGAAGCGTTCGGTTGCGGCGGCCGCAAGACCACGAACCGTCTCGTCGTTGAGGCCGAGGTTGAGAACCGTGTCCATCATCCCCGGCATCGACACGCGCGCGCCGGACCGAACGGAAACCAGCAGCGGGTTCGAGACATCGCCGAACTTGCGGCCCATCACGCGCTCGACCTTGGCCATGGCCGCCAGCGCGTCGCGCTGAACGTCGGCCGGGAGCTGACCGCCGGCATCGTTGTACTCGCCGCAGACACCGGTCGAGATCGTGAAGCCCGACGGCACCGGCACACCGAGCCGGGTCATCTCGGCGAGGTTCGCGCCCTTCCCGCCCAGCGTCTCGCGCATCTCGGCGCCGCCCTCTGCGCGGCCGTCCCCGAAGAAGTAGATCTTGCGGGGCGCCTTCTTGCGTTTGGCAGCCGGCGCGGCGGCCTTCCTGGCCGGACGTTTCTTCGCAGTCTTCCGCGGGGTGGGCTTCTTGGCCGCAGTCTTCTTGCGGCCTACGGCCTTCTTCCGGGCGGTCACTGGCCGTCCTCCATACGATCCTGGAAGTAGTCGCGTAGCCGATCGGCCGAGACGCGTTCTTGCGTCATCGTGTCACGCTCGCGCACGGTCACCTGTCCGTCTTCTTCTGAATCGAAGTCCCACGTCACACACCACGGGGTCCCGACCTCATCTTGCCGCCGATAGCGACGGCCGATGTTTCCGGACTCGTCGTAGAACACGTTCAAGCGTTTTCGAAGGTCGCCCAACAAGCGACGTGCCGGCTCCCGAAGCTTCTTCGACAGCGGAAGGACCGCGACCTTGATCGGGGCAACCGCGGGCACGAACTTCAGGACCGTCCGCTTGTCGCCCCCTTCGAGTTCTTCCTCGTGATAGGCATTGCACAGGAGCGCCAGTGTCGTCCGGTCGGCCCCGACGGAGGTCTCGATGACCGCGGGCGTGAAACGCTCCTTGGTCTGCTCGTTGAACTCCGTGAGGTCCTTGCCCGAGAACTCCGTGTGCTGGGTCAAGTCGTAGGTGCCGCGATCGTGGATTCCCTCGATCTCCTGCCAGCCGAAGGGAAAGAGGAACTCGACGTCCTCGGCCGCGTTCGCGTAGTGCGCCAGTTCGTCCGGCGCGTGCGGGCGCGTACGGAGGTTCGACGCATCGAATCCGAGATCGCGATGGAACTGCATGCGCACTTCCTTCCAGTGCTCGAACCATTTCGCGCTCTCGTCGGGATGGCAGAAGAACTCCATCTCCATCTGCTCGAATTCCCGTGAACGGAAGGTGAAATTGCGCGGGTTGATCTCGTTGCGGAATGCCTTTCCGATCTGGGCGATCCCGAACGGAACCTTCTGCCGAGCCCCGTCGCGCACGCGCTTGAACGCGGTGAAGATCGGCCCGCAGGTCTCGGCCCGCAGGTAGGCCACCGAGGATCCGTCGGCCTGGGCGCCGATATGGGTCTCGAGCATCAAGTTGAAGTCGCGCGGCTCGGTCAGCGAATGTTCGCCGCCCCGCCCCTCTGAACAGGGCGCGATGCCCTCGAGTTGATCCGCGCGAAATCGCTTCTGGCACAGACGGCAATCGACCATGGGGTCGCTGAAGTTCGCGACGTGTCCGGATGCTTCCCACGTCCGCGGATGGGTGATGATCGCGCCGTCCAGTCCTTCGACATCGTCGCGCTCGCGCACCATCCGCTGCCACCAGAACTGCTTGACGTTGTTCTTGAGCTCGACCCCCAGCGGGCCGTAGTCCCAGAACCCGTTGATACCGCCGTAGATCTCTCCACTCTGGAAGATGAAGCCCCGGCGCGCGCACAGGGACACCAGGTCCTCCATGCGCACAGCGGAACGGGCGTTGTCGTCGGGGGCAGACATGGTGCGATCCTCGGAGGCAGCCTTCGTTCTCCCGGATCTGGGGGCGCCGTCTTAGGACGGGGGCTGCGGAGGACGCAGTTTCCCCTCGGGTCCTCGGAGTGTCAATTGCTCCAGGAAGGCTTCGCTCCTCAGCTCCAGTCCGACGTGGAACCGCAGGAAACGTCGGAGCAGTCCCTGGGCCTCGTTCACGGCCCCTGCGTTCCATCCGATGCGGCCGAGTCGGTCGAGGGGAAAGCCCAGACTGGCCTCCAGGGCCCGCAGGGTCCCCAGGTGGATCGGAAGGCCGTCCTCGTTCGTCCCCTGACAGCGGCGACACAGGGGACCGCCATCGGCCACCCGGAAGGCCACCCGCGGTCCATCCCCCGCGACCAGGGCGTTTGCACAGCGGACGCAGCGCCCGAACTCGGGGCGAAGTCCCACCGCGTCCAGCGTGCGCAACTCCAGCAGGACGCGCATCCGCGCGTCCGGGGGTTCGCGATTGATCCAGTCGAGCGCGCCCAGACCGAACCGGAACAGCCGATCGCGATCCTCTCGGGCGCCGCCTTCGGGCGCGAGGCGGTCGAGGAGTTCCAGGACGTAGGAACCCAGCGCGAACCGCTCGGGGCTTTCCCGAAGACCGTGGAAGGTCCGCTCCAGCCGGGCCAGTTCAAGCCGCGCCATCGACGTCGGACGCCGGCGCTCCACCTGCACACGCAGGTGATTGAAGAAATCGAGGTTGCCCCCGAAGCGCTTGATGCTGCGGCGTGCACCCTTTGCGATCACGGTGAGTCGTCCGGTGTCAGGCGTCAGGAGATGGAGAATGCGGTCCGACTCGCCGAAGTCGTTCGAGCGGAGTACGAGCGCGTGGGTATGGAGCGTGGCCAACGGTCAGGGAGCCTCGGCCGCCGGGGGCGGAGTTTTCGTGGCATCTGCGCTGCCCGCCTCGGCGGGTTCAGGCGCGGGTTCGGGGAGCAACGCCGCAGCCGGGACGCCCCCGGGCTGCAGTGTGACGGGCGGAGCCTGACCTTCCTGGAGGGCGAGCGCCCGGACCGCGTCCCGACGAACGGGAAGCGCCTCGCTCGTCGGCACCACGCTCGGCGTTCGTTGCCAGACATCGATCACGGCAATGGCGCCAAAGATCGCGACCAAGAGCGCACCTAACAAAACGACACCACGGCCGAGCGTCGTCAATGAGACGCCGCTCTCGACGACGGACTCCTTCAAGATGCGCGAGACCGCCTCGTCCGCATCAAGGCCGATCGCGACCGCCACCGTCCGCACGAAACCGCGCGCGAAGCCGTCCGCTTGACCGTCAAAGGCTCCGGCCTCGAGTCGCTCCAGCGAACGGATTGGGATGCGCGTGAGCTGGGCCAACTCGTCGAGGCTGATCCCGCGCAGCTGTCGCTGCCGCGAGAGGTACCGCCCGATGGAATCGGAAGACCGTCCGATGGAATCGGAAGACTGCCCGATGGAATCGGCGGTGTCGGGGGCGGAGGATGTTCCTGTGGCGGCATCGTCCGTGGACGATGAGCCAGGCGCCACGCCCCGAGCCTCGGGGCCTAGCGCAGGCGCTTCAGGTAGTCCTCCGATCGCTTCCCCCAGGTGCCACTCGGGCGTTGTAACGCAGCCACTTCGAAGTGCTGGATCGCTCCCTCCCGATTACCGAATGAAACGTAGATCTCGGCAAGTCGGAAGCTGGCTTCAGCAATCGGCATCGGTCCCGGCTTGAGGGCGACAACGTCTTCGAGGCCTTCGATCGCATCGAGCTTCTTGCCTTCCTCGGCGTCGAGGATGGCGAGGTTGAGAATCGCGCGCCAGTAGCGGTCGTGGTACTGGATGGCGAGTTCGAGGCTCTCGCGTGCCGCCTTCGGCCGTTCGAGCTTGATCTCGGCGAACCCCTTGTTCGTCAGCGCGAGCCAGGGACGCGGAAACGTCGGCTCGTCGATCAGCCAATCTGCGTGAACGATCGATTCCTCGTAGCGTTCCAGCTGGATGTAGAGGGCCGACAGCGTGAGCCGGGACTCCTGCGATTCCGGGTCGATCACGAGCGCCGTGAGAAGGTGGCGCTCCGCATCGTCGAAAAGTCCCCGCCGGCGATACGCCTCGGCCAGCGCGAGCTGGATCCACTTGTCTGCTGGATCCAGCTTCGCTGCGCTCCGGAGTTCGCGAATCGCGAGCGCAACGTTGCCGTCTCGGAGGTAGCTGACACCGACGCTCTGGTGAGAGCGGGCGCGTGCCTTCTCGGCGTGACTCACCTCGGCCGGCTTCTCGATTCGCGACGCGTTCGCTTGCGCGGCCGGCGGTGCGGTCGGCCCAGCGCCGGTCGCGCAACCGACTCCCGTTGCCAGCACGCAACCCAACAGTGCGACCAGATAATGGTTCATAACGACCCTCCTCAGGTCATGGCTAAAAGGACGAAAGGACCCGATCGATCCATTTCTTCCGTTCCGCCGCGGCATCGCGACGGCGTTTGACCAATTTGAGCTTCCCGAGCGCGGCGCGACCCTGGGTCCCATCAACCGGGTCCTGTGTGCCCGCCTGGGCCGCCTCTCGTTTGGGCGCTCGCGTCTTCGCGACGCGCGGCTCCGGCGTGTCGTCGACCCGGCGGGCCTGCCGCTCGGTCGGCACAGCGGCGCCATTGCGAAATTTTGACAGCGGAACCTTGGGTTCTGCGGTGTCGAAACTGGCCGACTCGAGGTCGAACCCCGGCCCATCCGCCAGCTCGAGTTCTGAATCTTCGTACGGCTCGCCCCAGACGATCTCACCGGAACCCAACTCTGCCGGTTCCACGGGCTCGATCGTGTCGACGAGTTCGAGGACGTCGTCGCCATCGGCCAACTCGATCTTGGGGCCGTCTGGGCGCGAATGCACCGGCTCACCCGTGGGCTCGCCCATCAGATCGGTCCAGGCGCGGTGTGCCCCGGCGCCCGATGCCCGACTCTCATCGTCGAACAGGAAGCCCATGCCTTCGGCGAAGGACAGCGAAGCATCGACGGCGACATCGACCGACGTCGCTTCGCCGAGGTCTGAGTCGCTGGTCCAGATCGCGGCATCCCCGGTCTTGAGCGAACGAACGCCGACCGAGATGTGCAGCGTCCCCTCGATCTCGCGATGGACCAGGATCGACGCGCGGCACGGCCCCTCAGGCAGGTCGGGCGACGCCACGACCGGCGAATTGAGGGACGTCCGGAGCTCCGAGGCCCGCTCTGGCGTCAGGTGGATCGGCGCCTGGCGCCGCAGAAAGACCATGAAGGGTTTCTTCGGCCGGTTGCCGGTTTCCCTTGAGCTTCTCTCGCTCGCAGTCGGGTGCCGGAACCTGCCCGGATCAAAGCGGTTTTCGGGTTCTCTTTGACCGCGGAAATGCCCTTCGGGGGTTTCGCATCGCTTGGGTGCGGGGATACAATCCCGCCCAGCCGGCGTCTTGGAAGCACGAACGTCTTCCAAAGCGCCCCGCCGGCGAGGAGCACCGAAGACCACCGTGTCCCAGACGAAGAAGCCGGTCGAGGAAATCGACCGCGTCGCCATCCGTTTCGCCGGTGACTCCGGCGATGGCATGCAGCTCACGGGAACGAAGTTCACCGAGTCAACGGCCCTTGCGGGCAACGACCTCGCGACCTTCCCCGACTTCCCCGCCGAGATCCGCGCACCTGCCGGATCGCTCGCGGGCGTGTCGGGCTTTCAGGTCCACTTCGCTTCCGAAGACATTCGCACGCCGGCCGATCACCCCGACGTCCTCGTCGCCATGAACCCGGCGGCGTTGCGAACCAATCTGCCCGACCTGCGGCCGGGCGGCATGGTGATCGTGAACACCGATGCGTTCACGACCAAGAACATCGCGCAAGCCGGTTACGAAGAGGATCCGCTTCCGGCGGCCCGGGACTCGCATCGACTGGTCGAGATCCCGCTGACCTCGCTCAACCGCGAAGCGCTCAAGGACCTGAAGCTAGGCGCACGCGAAACCGACCGCTGCAAGAACTTCTTTGCCCTGGGCATCATGTTCTGGCTCTACAACCGGCCCGCCGAGTCCACCGAGCGTTGGCTCGGAGGCAAGTTCAAGGGCGATGTCCTCGAAGCGAACCTCCGGGTGCTGAAGGCCGGGCATGCCTACGGAGAGACGACCGAGCTATTCCCGGTCTCTTTCGTGGTGCCGCGCGCCAAGATCCAACCGGGGACCTACCGGAACATCACCGGCAACACCGCCTTGGCCTGGGGCATCGTGGCCGCCGGCCAACAGTTGGAGCAGCCGATCTTCCTCGGCGCGTATCCGATCACGCCCGCGAGCGACATCCTTCATGAACTCGCGCGCTATCGGCATTTCGGGATCAAGACGTTCCAGGCCGAAGATGAGATCGCTGCAGCGTGTTCGGCCATTGGCGCATCGTTCGCGGGGCATCTCGGTATCTGCACCACGAGCGGGCCCGGTTTCATCCTCAAGCAGGAGGCCCTCGGACTGGCCGTCATGACGGAACTTCCCGTCGTTGTCGTCGATGTCCAGCGGGCCGGACCCTCGACGGGCATGCCGACAAAGACGGAACAGGCCGACCTGTTGGCCGCCGTCTACGGACGCAACAGCGACAGCCCGATTCCGGTTCTGGCGCCGTCCACCCCGGGCGACTGCTTCCACACCATGATCGAAGCCTTCCAGATCGCGGTGCGATACATGACGCCCGTCGTCGTGCTGTCGGACGGTTATCTCGCGAACAGTTCGGAGCCGTGGCTGATCCCGGACGTTGGCGCGCTTCCGCGACAAACCGTCGATTACGCGACCGACCCCGAGACGTTCCAGCCCTATTCGCGGGATCCCGAAACGCTGGCGCGCCCGTGGGCCGTGCCGGGCACCCCGGGCCTCGAACATCGCCTGACGGGGATCGAGAGCGAGGACGTCACTGGCAACGTCTCCTACATCGCCGAGAACCACGAGAAGATGGTGGCGCTTCGGTCTGAGAAGATCGCGCGGATCGCCAACGACCTTCCGCCGATCGAGACCAACGGCTCCGCAAGCGGCGAACTGCTCGTGGTTGGCTGGGGCGGGACCTGCGGCGCGCTGACGGCCGCCGTCAACGAGGCACGCGAAAGCGGCCAGGACGTCTCGAGCATCCATATCCGCCATCTCAACCCATTCCCTTCGAACCTGGGCGACGTGCTTGGCAGCTTCAAGCAGGTACTCGTCGCAGAACTGAACCAGGGGCAACTCTGGCGAATGCTGCGGGCCGAGTACCTCGTGCCGGCCGAATCCCTGGCCAAGGTCGAGGGACAACCTTTCAAGATCTCGGAAGTCCGCGCGCGCATCGACCAGATGCTCGGCGGAGGAGCACACTGATGGCAGCCCAAGCAGCAACGCCGCTCAAGGCCAAGGACTTCGTTTCGGACCAGGATGTCCGTTGGTGCCCCGGTTGCGGCGACTACTCGATCTTGAAGAACGTGCAGCGCGTCATGCCCGACATCGGCGTGCCGAAAGAAGACGTGGTCTTCGTCTCCGGGATTGGCTGCTCGAGCCGCTTCCCGCTCTACATGGACACCTACGGTTTCCACACGATCCACGGTCGCGCGCCGGCCTTTGCCACGGGCATCAAGGCCGCGCGCCCCGAACTCTCTGTCTGGGTCGTGACCGGCGACGGCGACGGCTTGTCGATCGGCGGCAACCACCTCATGCACGTGCTGCGTCGGAACCTCGACGTGCAGATCCTGCTCTTCAACAACCGCGTCTACGGCCTGACCAAGGGGCAGTACTCACCGACTTCCCGCGTGGGAATGAACACGAAGTCCACCCCGCAGGGCTCGATCGATCATCCGATCGATCCCGTGTCCTTTGCGCTGGGTGCCGGCGCCACCTTCGTGGCGCGAGCGATCGATGTCGATGGGCCTCACCTCCAAGAGATGCTGAAGCGGGCGTCCGCGCATCCAGGGACCGCCCTCATCGAGATCCTGCAGAACTGCCCGGTCTACAACGACGACGAATGGGTCGAGGTCCAGGAACGGAAGTCGCGCGCCAAGACCGCATTGGTCCTTGAGGATGGCGAGCCGCTCGTCTGGGGCGGACCCGGCGAACGGCGCGGCATCGCGATCACCGACGGCGTTCCCTCGATCATCGCGCTCGGGGACGACGAAGACCCGACGTCGAAGGGGGTGGCCGTCCATGACGAGAGCCATCAATCCCCGTCCTACGCGTTCGCACTGGCGAGTCTGGCGCGACCGGACTTCCCGGTCCCGATCGGAGTCTTCCGCGCCGTCGAGAAGCCTTCCTACGAGCGAATGCTCCAGGACCAGGTCGACGCTGCATCGGTCAAGGCCGGCCCCGGCGATCTCCACGCCCTGCTGAACTCGGGCGACACCTGGACGGTCGAGGCCTAGTCAGCGCCCGCGCCCAGGACGAGGCCTTCCGCGGCGAGTCGCTCGGCAAGCTTCTGCTCCATCCTCGGCACGATCGCGTTCACCCACCGCTGACTCTGCTGGATACTCCCCTGGAGGATCTCCGGCATCACCGCAATGGCCTTCTGGCCGACGGGTGACGCGTGGTAGCGGTTCATCGCCTGTACTTCCTCCAGCGTGAAGTGCTCGGCGTAGAGTCGGACCGTATCGTCGGTGAGTTCCGGGAGACTGGCGGTCAGCTCCTCGTTCACGACTTCGCCGATGATCTCGAGGGCTCGCGGCGAGACGTCCGGGTCCGCCTGTTTCGCGAACGCAATGAACTGGGCCACCATTGAATCACCCATCTGTTGGCCGAGATTCATCGCCTGCGTTCGCTCTATCAGTTCCTCGATGGCTGCGTGGAGCTTCGAATCAACTTCGCCGGCCGCCGGAGCGCCGATCCCGAGTGCTACCCACACGACCACCACGGCCAACCCGCTTCGCTTCATCGAACACCTCCTCGGCAAAAGTTGCGCGAAGGCTAGGCCATCGACACCTGACCCACCGCATGGCGGCAGCACGCTAGGGTGGATCAGATGAATCGGGTCCCGCCTTCCCCGCTCGCCATCGACGCCCGATGGTTGCAAGCCGCCCTCGGTGAGATGCATCCAGGCGTGCGCGTTCGTGACGTCGCCCTGCTCGAACGTCACGCCGCAACCAACGACCACGCACGACTGCGGGTCGAGTATGAGGAAGACGACGGCGCGCCGGACACCCTCTTCTGCAAGATGCTGCCGGAGGAACCCATGCGGCGCGGCGCGATCGCGGCGACCGGTATGGGCCCGGTGGAGGTGGGCTTCTACACCCATCTCGCGCCCCATGTGGGCCTGCGCTCGCCGCACGTGCACGTCGCGCTCTGCGATGGCGACGATTTCATTCTCCTGATGGAAGACCTCGAGGCGACGGGCTCCAGGGTCTTCCAGGGCCCGACCGGCGTGACCCCGGACTCGGCCGCCGGAGCGCTCCGCGACCTCGCAGAGATGCACGCCCGATATGCGGACCCCGCCCGGCGGCGGCGGGAAGCTCCATGGCTGAGCGAGCCCGCACCTCCCAGCGACTACGGCACGGGTCGGCTCGCGTTCGCCCTCGAACACCACCGGGAACGCCTATCAGGTGCGTTCTCCGCCGCGTGCGAGGCCTACGTCGCGAACGCGCCGGCGCTCCATGCCCTCTGGCATGACCCGCCCCACAGCGTTCTACACGGAGACGCCCATCTTGGAAACCTCTTCGATGACCAGGGCCGCACGGGCTTCCTCGACTGGGGCCTCGCCACCGTCTCGACACCGTTGCGAGACGCTTGTTATTTCATCCAGATGGCCCTCGACGTCGAGGACCGACGGACGCACGAGCGAGACTTGTTGCGCCACTACCTGGATGTCTCCGGCGCGCTCGGAGCCTTCCGGTACGCGTGGGATGACGCATGGCGTGCGCATCGCACCCACGCCGCCTACCTCGCTCCGGCGTGCTGCCAGATTGTCACGTTTCCCGAAGGAATCTCGGAAGCGCGACAGGTCTTTTCCGAGGCGTTTCTAGCGCGGGCGGAGGCCGCGATTTCAGATCTCGAGGTGCCGTCGCTCCTGAAGGACCGGGGCGTCACCTAGCCAGGCGGTTCTGGCGACATGACATGGCGGAGCAGCACCTGTCGCCAACATCCGAGTCTGCCGCCAGTCCCGGTCGAGGGACTCAGTCGAAGACGGCGTCTCCGGCCGGCTCTTCGAGCCGGACCGGAATCGACTCGCTCGGGTCGACCCAGATTTCGACCCAGCGCGCACGCCAGCCGTAGGCTCGTTCGATCGCCGCGCGCAGATCCTGATGCGCCGGTTTCGTGGGGACGGGCACCGCGACATAGCTGGATCGTTGTCCGTCCCGTTCGAGCACCAGACGGGGCTGCTCCAGCACATCCACGTACCAGCCGTTGCCTGCGCTTCCCGCCTCGATCCAGACCACGCCATTGATCTCGACCGGCCAGACGTGGGTCTGGCGCGGCTCGCCGTCCGCTTGCGTGGTCGTAACGACACCCACACCGCCGCTCTCGAGCGCGATCCAGGTAGTCAGTGCGAACCCCAGCGCCAGGATCACCAGCGACGTCAGGAAGTGTCGCCGCGGCCGCGACATCCCTCTCCCGGTCGGAGCGGGAGGCCGCGTCGTCTGTGTCGAGGGGTCTACTTCAGCCCCGCGTGAGCAGCGAGCGTTTCGCCGATCTTGGCCGGCGAGAGCGAAACCGCGACGCCGGCGGCTTCGAGGGCCGCCATCTTGTCGCTTGCTGCGCCCTTGCCACCCGCGATGATCGCGCCGGCATGTCCCATCCGCTTGCCCTTCGGCGCATTCTGACCGGCGATGAAGGCCGCCACCGGCTTCGACATATGATCCTTCACGAACTGGGCAGCTTCTTCTTCCGCCGAGCCGCCGATTTCGCCGATCATGACGATGGCCTCGGTCTCGGGGTCGGCCTCGAAGAGCGCCAATGCATCGACAAAGTTCGTGCCGATGACGGGATCGCCGCCGATGCCCAGACAGGTCGACTGTCCGATGCCGAGGCGCGAGAGCTGGTCGACGGCTTCGTAGGTCAGCGTTCCCGAGCGCGAGACCACGCCCACCGGTCCAGGCCTGGTGATCTGGGCCGGCATGATGCCGATCCGACACTGCTCGGGCACAACCACACCCGGACAGTTCGGCCCGACCAGGCGCGTCTTCTTGCCTCGCATTGCGCGCTTGGCCTTCGCCATGTCGATCGCAGGAATTCCTTCGGTGATGCAAGCCGTCAGGTCGAGCTCCGCATCGACCGCTTCGAGGATTGCGTCGGCTGCGCCCGGCGGCGGTACGAAGATCACGGACGCATTCGCGCCGGTCTTCTCGACAGCTTCTTCCACCGTCTCGAAACACGGGATTCCGTCGATGGTCGTCCCGCCCTTGCCCGGATGCACGCCACCCACGACCTGGGTGCCGTACTCGATCGACAACTTGGCGTGGAACTGACCCATGCGGCCCATGCCCTGGATCAGCAGCTTCGTGTCCTTGTTCGCGAGGATGGCCATTCGCCTAGGCTCCCTTTGCTGCGGCGACGGCGCGCTCGCCAGCTTCTTGCAGCGTTTCGGCGGACGTGATGTCGAGACCACTCTCCGCCAGGATCTTCCGGCCTTCGGCCGCATTGGTTCCCTGGAGACGCACGACGAGCGGCACTTCGATGCCAAGCTCGCCCGCGGCCGCGACGACGCCTTCGGCGATCAGATCGCATCGCACGATGCCACCAAAGATGTTCACCAGGATCGCCTTCACGTTCTCGTCCCGCAGGATGAGCTTGAACGCCTCCTTCACCTTCTCCTTGTCCGCACCGCCACCGGCGTCGAGGAAGTTCGCCGGCGAACCGCCGCACACGGTGATCATGTCGAGCGTGGCCATCGCGAGGCCGGCGCCGTTCACCATGCAGCCGACCGAGCCGTCGAGGCCGACGTAGGCGAGATCGATCTCGTGGGCTGCCCGCTCGCGCTCGTCCTCTTCGTCGGGGTCCCGCATCTCGGCGATGTCTGGGTGCCGAAACAGCGCGTTGTCATCGAAGTTGAGCTTGCCGTCGAGGGCCAGGAGATCGCCGTCGCCAGTCACGACGAGCGGATTGATCTCGATGAGAGACGCATCCTTCTCGACGTAGAGCCGATAGAGCGCCATCAAGAACGTTTCGAGCTTCTTCGCCTGGGGTGCATCGAGTTCGAGCGCACGCGCGACCTTCTTCACCTGAAAGCTCTGCAGCCCCACGTTCGGGTCGATGAACTCGGTGTGGATCTTGTCCGGCGTGTTCTCGGCCACCTGCTCGATGTCCATGCCGCCTTCGGTCGACGCGATGATGGCGAAGTCCTCGGTGGCGCGATCGAGCGTGAACGCAAGATAGAGTTCGCGCGCGATGTCGCTGCCGGCTTCGACGTACACCTTGCGGACGAGTTTTCCCTCGGGCCCGGTCTGGTGCGTGACGAGCTGCATGCCGAGGATGTCACTCGCGTGCTGCTGCGCTTCGGCCGGGCTCTTGGCGAGCTTCACGCCGCCGCCCTTCCCGCGACCACCGGCGTGAACCTGGGCCTTCACGACAGTGACGGCCGTTCCGAGCCGCTTCGCGGCCGCTTCGGCTTCAGCCGGTGTGGTGGCGAGTTCTCCTTCGGGAACGGCGACGCCGTAGGCCCGGAAGAGTTCCTTTGCCTGATATTCGTGGACGTTCATCGACCTTCCTTCGGAGAGCTAGAGCTGGATTTCACTGACGAGGGTACGGACGTGCTCTACGGACGCATCGAAGAGCTTCTGCTCTTCCGCATTGAGTTCGACCTCGATGATGCGCTCCACTCCGCCTTCGCCGAGAACGCAGGGAACGCCGACATAGAGACCGTCGACACCGAACTCGCCCTCACAGAGGCAGGCGCACGCAAGGACGCGCTTCTTGTCCTTGAGGATCGACTCGGCCATCTGGATGGCACTGACCGCCGGGGAGACGAAAGCGCTCCCGGTCTTGAGAAGACCGACGACCTCGCCGCCGGCCCCCTTGGTGCGCTCGACGATGGCATCGATCTTGTCCTGACTCATCAGCTTCGTGATCGGGATGCCCGACACCGTGCAGTATCGGACCAGCGGAACCATGGTGTCGCCGTGGCCGCCGAGCACCAATGCGGTCACATCTTCGACGCTGACACCGAGCTCCCATGCGACGAAGCTGCGGAAGCGGGTCGAATCCAGCACACCGGCCATGCCAACCACGCGATTCTTGGGGAAGCCGGAGACCTCCTTGAACGTGTAGACCATGGCGTCGAGCGGGTTCGAGATGACGATCACGGTGGCATTCGGTGCGTTGTCTCGGACACCGACGGCCACCTGCTTCATGATCGACAGGTTCGTCTTGAGCAGATCGTCGCGGCTCATGCCGGGCTTGCGCGCGAGGCCGGCGGTAATGATCACGACGTCGGCACCCGCGATGCCCTCGTACGTGTTGGTGCCTTCGATCTTGGCGTCGGAGCCCATCACCGGGGCTCCTTCAGCCATGTCGAGGGCCTTGCCCTGCGGCATGTCTTCCACGACATCGAAGATGACGACGTCGCCGAGTTCGCGGTATGCGGCCTGTTCGGCGAGTACACCGCCGATGTTTCCGCCGCCAATGAGTGCAATCTTGGGCCTGGGCATGGGTCGAGCCTCCTGCGTTGTTCCCTCGGATGCCGGTCCGCGTCTCGCCGTCGCGAGGGGGGCGCGGACGGGGCGCCACGCGCCGCGCGAGTTCCGGCTACATCACCGGAAGCCGCCTCTCCGTCGGGAGCGCGAGTTTACCCATCCCGCGCGCGGCTGCACCCGATTCGGTCGGAGTCCTTGGCCCCGGGGCCCGTGGCGCCGGTCTACTCGCGCGTGCCGATTTCGGCCAGGTGGGCCTGAATCCCGGCAATGGGTATCCCGGCCGGACAGACGGACTCGCACGCTGTGCAGCCGCCGCAGGCCTCTGCTGGCGACAGGCCCAGCCGGCGCCAGTCGACGGCGAGCCGCGACGCCGCAACGACGGCATCGCGGGGGTCGAGCGGCGGATTACTCCCCGTCCGCGCACACTCCATGGAGCACAGGCCGCAGACGAGGCAGGCCTGGGCCTGACGCGCCAACGCGTCGGCTGCCGGGTCGTGGGCGACGACACCGTCCGCAGCGTAGTGCCCATAGAAGCGCGCTACCGGGTCACCGTCGTCTTTGCGGCCCATCCATTGGCGGGCCACGTGCCAGGCGCCCGTCCGGAACTGGAGCGCGAGCGCTCGCCATGTGCCCGTGTGCCCGAGTTCCCGAAAGAAGCCGCGGTATCCCCTCATCCCGTGTGTCCCATCTCGGCCTGCACCGTCTCGACCGCGCGAGCGGCCGTGACGAGGGCCACGCCCATCCCGGTGCGCTCACGTGCGGGGTCGAACCCCCCAATCAGGTCCCCAGCGGCAACGAGGCGCCCATGCCAGGGTTCGCCACGTGCGGTCAGCGGTCGCATTGCCGGGTCGACACGCACGCCGGCCGAATACAAGGGCTGGGCATTTGCGTAACCCTTTCGTGTGCTTCGGTGCGCCGGCACGCCATCGACCCGCCGTCCGTCGGCGTCGTAGAGCGGGAGCCCCAACAGCGGCTCGCGCACAACGCCTGCCGCATCGACACCGCCGCCGACATAGCGACCGGTCGCCAACACGACCGCACCGCAGTCCAGTGCCGGCTCCTCGCCGAACTGCAGCTCGAAGCCATCCGCGCGCTCCCTCAGGCCCGAGACACGATCTCGACGGACCGTGACTCCGCTGCAAGCCTGCTCGAGCGCGCGCTGCAAACGGAACCCGCTCGTCGCATGCGGAGCGTGACCGAGCACCTCCGCGACGGCCCCCCCGGTGGCTTCGCCGAGCCGCGACAGACAGGCCCCGACGTGATCGACGCCTAACATCGGTGGGACGAGCAGCAGACGTTCAGGACTCCCTTGACCCGCGAGTGCCTCACACAGGGTCGTCTGCACATCGGCGCGGTCGAGGCGCGGCGCCAGCCGCGCCACGCGCGGCTCTGCCAGGCGCTCCGGCCACACTCCGCGGAGTACACGCACTTTCGGCGCAGGGAGCCCCAGGGCCTCCAGGTCGTATGCCAACGTGCGCGCCGCATAGGACGGATCCCATGCCTCGAGCCCGGGTACATCGACCCACACGACTTCTTCACGACCACGCAGGTCACCGGACGACGGCCCGGTCAGAACGTAGTCCGCCACCCGGACGGTCCCGGGCAGGTTCGCCAGGACCCGGGCGTCGTCGAGACTGCCCTCGACGGCGAGACCCGAAGGCGAAAGCCAGCTCCGCAAGGCGTCGATCGAGCGCTCGATCGCCTGGCATGCGGCATCCCCGTCGGAGCCGAAGGCGACCGTGTACGGGTGCGTCGGTTGTTCTGCGACCACGAGCTGCACGCGCTCGCGCGGGAGCAGGGGTCGCCCCTGCAGTGGATCACGCCAGGGTAGCCACGAGACGCCGGGAGAAGCGGCCGCGGTATCGACACATCCGCCGCCTAACGCCGTGGCCCCGGGCCCTGCGTCGATCAGGGTCACGTCCAAACCGCTGGCTCGAAGCAGCAGCGCAGCCGCTCGACCCGCGAGACCGGCGCCGATCACGGCGACGCTCATCGGAGGGACTCCGAGAACCCGATGAGTCCGAAGAGGACCGCTCGATGGACCTCCATTCCCGCAACCTGGGCGCCATCCAGCACGGGCGCCACATCGTGCCACCGGCTCGTCGCGAGCTCGGTGGCTTCACGAATTGCGCGTGCGGGCTCCCAACCGAGTTCCTGGCCCAGCACCGCAGCAGCGGCTGCAGCGCAACCAGCGCCCTGACACGCGCCCACACCGAGACGAACCCGCAGAGGGCAATCGGTCAGGCGCCGGAGACCCTCCTCACGTGCGACGTGCCGCAGCTCCGTGTCGAGCACCGGCTCGCACGCACAGACGGTTCGCGGCGGTGAGGGGTCGAACTCGGTCGCTGCCAGCAGCGATGTTGCGCCCGCTCCATGACGGAAGCCCAGCCGCAGGGCTGCAGGAAGCCCGACCCGGAAGCGACGTGAAGTCTGCGCGATGTCGAGCGGCGCATCACCGCCGGGCAAGGGCAGTTCGGCCGTGCGGCACGGCTCATTTTCGCCCAACTCGCGCGCTACCAGATCCGCCGCGTCCTCGGCCATCAGGCGATAGGCCGCGAGCTTTCCGCCCGTGATCGTGAAGAGGCCGGGCGCATCCCCCTCCGCGCCGTGGTCGATGATCCGGTAATCCCGCGACAGCTCGTCTTCGTAAGCGCCGAAGCCGAACAACGTCGGCCGCACGCCCTGGATCGCGTGAAGAACGCGGTGCTGGCGAATCGAGGGAATCGATCGCTCCATCGCCTCGAGGACATAGGCGACTTCGTCCTCGGTCGTCTGGATGCGATCGAGATCGCCGTAGTAGTCATCGTCCGTCGTCCCCGCCATCGCATTCTGCTCGTGCGGAAAGACGAACATGTCACGGCCGTCGACACCTCGCGCATAGACGGCCATCTGACTCACGCGCCGCTCGAAGACGAGATGGATGCCCTTGCCGGGGCGAAGACGAAAGCCCTCCCCTGCCATCTCTGCGACTTCGGGCGCCCATGGGCCCGCCGCGTTCATCACCAAATCGGCTTCGACGACGAAGTCTTCGCCGGTCACGCGGTCGCGGACCGACGCGCCGGTAACTCGACCGCCCGGCACATCTCGCAGGAACGAGCGCACCTCCGCGTGCGTCATGATCTGGGCGCCACGGCCCTGCGCGTCGAGGGCGTTGGCCGCACACAGCCGCGCTGCATCGACGCCCCATTCATCGAGGGTGAACGCGCCCTCGATATGCGGCGACAACTTGGGCTCGATCTCGAGCGCCTGGTCTCGGGTCAAACGCCCATGCGGACGGCCGTTCTTGAACGGCACATAGCGGTCATACATCTCGAGGCCGATCTCGAGAATCTCCGGACCGATCGGGTCATCGCGGAACACCGGCATCAAAAACGGGATGCGAAAGATCAGGTGTGGGGCGATGCGCTGGATCGCCCCGGAATCCACGCACGAATGGAGCGTGACCTCGGGGTCCTTCTGCAGGTAGCGAAGGCCGCCATGGATCATCCCCGAGCTGGCCCAGGACGTCCCCGATCCGAGCTCCTTCTTCTCGAGCAACACACAGTCGATGCCGCGGATCGACAGGTCGCGCGCGATTCCGGTGCCGTTGATCCCGCCGCCAACGATGAGCACGCGCGTGCGGACGACGCGACTCACTGGAGGAGCGCTTCCGCCTCTTGGCGAGCGGCGGCGCGGTCAACGGGTGCGACCTCGGGGACCACGAGTTCCTGCCCCGGGTACACGCGCGACGGGTCCTTGATCTGGTCACGATTCGCCAGGTAGAGCGCGGGCCAGATCGTCGGATCCTCGAAGACCTTGCCGGCAATCAGCCAGAGCGTGTCACCGGACTCGACCCGATACAGCTTGGGTGCGTCCTCGGCATTCACGGCCGCAGGCGCACCGGCGCCCGCCAGCGCGAGGATCAGCGCGACCGCAAGGCTTCGCGTCATGAAGTCTTCCGTTCGCGAACGCGCAGATGAAGCTCGTCGAGTTGATCCCGCGCGATCGGCGAAGGCGAGTCCATGAGTAGATCCTGGCCCCGTTGGGTCTTCGGGAAGGCGATCACGTCACGGAGATTGTCCGCCCCTGCGAGCAACATCACCAGTCGGTCGAGGCCGAAGGCGAAGCCGCCATGGGGCGGAGCGCCGGCATCGAGCGCGTTCAACAAGAAGCCGAACTGGTGCTCCATTTCATGCTTCGCGTAGCCCATGACTTCGAGGATACGGCGCTGCACGTCAGAGCGGTGGTTTCGCAGGCTACCCGAACCGAGTTCGGTGCCGTTCAGGACCACGTCGTAATGGGTCGCCCGCACGGCCGCCGGGTCCGTTTCGAGAAGTGCGATGTCGTCCTCGAGCGGGGCCACGAACGGCATGTGCATGTAGGTCAGGCTGCCATCGTCCGACTTTTCGAACAGGGGGAAGTCGATCACCAGGAGCGGTGCCCATTCACGGCCGTCGGTTCGCCCGAGCTTGAGTCCGAGATCGACACGAAGGCGCGCGAGGATGGCATTCGCCTGCTCGAAGGCGTCGGCCTGGAAGAAGAGCAGCGTGCCCGGGCGCGCACCCGTTCGTTCGGTGATGGCGGCGCGTTCCACATCCGAAAGGAACTTCACGATCGGCCCCTGCCAGGTGCCGTCCTCCGTGACGCGGATCCAAGCGAGACCCTTCGCCCCCAGCTCCTTCTTCACGAAGGACTCCAGGCGGTCGAGATCGCCGCGGGACATCTCCTGTGCGTCGTGCACGGGCAGGCTCTTCACGATGCCGCCGTTGTCGACGACACCCCTGAACGCGCGGAACTCACTGGCCGTGAAGAGGTCGGTCAAGTCCACCAGTTCGAGCTGGATCCGCGTGTCGGGGCGGTCGATCCCGAATCGATCCATCGCCTCGTCGTACGACATCCGCGGGAACACCGGTCCGAGGTCGATTCCGGCGGCGTCCGTGCAAACGCGCCGCGTCAGGGCCTCGAGCAGCTGAAGCACCTCCTCGACGCCCACGAATGACATCTCGAGGTCGACCTGGGTGAACTCGAACTGCCGATCGGCGCGCAGGTCTTCGTCCCGGAAGCAGCGCGCAATCTGGAAATAACGTTCGTATCCCGAGATCATCAGCAGTTGCTTCATGATCTGCGGCGACTGCGGGAGCGCATAGAACTCGCCCGAATGCAGACGACTCGGGACCAGGAAGTCGCGAGCGCCTTCGGGCGTCGCCTTGGCCAGCATCGGCGTCTCGATCTCGAGGAAGTCGTTCTCGACGAGACCGGCGCGAAACGACTGGTACACCCGATGGCGCATCGCGAGCGTCCGCTGCAAGGGCGGCCGCCGCAGGTCATGGATGCGGTGTCGGAGTCGGATCTGTTCGTCGACGCCGGCGTCTTCCTCGATCGGGAACGGCGGCGGGACCGCGCCATTCAGGATACGCACCTCGACCACCTCGACCTCGATCTCACCGGTCGGAAGCTTCGGGTTGACGTCTTCTTCGGCGCGCCGTCGAACGGTGCCGCGGGCGGCCACGACGAACTCGCTGCGAATCTCCTCGGCGCGGGCATGCGTCTCAACCGAATCGTCGCGGTCGAAGACCACCTGCACGATGCCGGTCCGGTCTCGCAGATCGACGAAGATCAGGCCGCCATGGTCCCGGTGCGCGTGCGCCCACCCCATGACGGTGACCTCGGTGCCCACCATCTTCGCATCCACACTGCCCGCCGCGTGGGTACGGCGCAGGGTGCCGAGGCCATCGAGCTGCACGGTATCGCGCACGCCCTGGCCCGGAGTAGTGGAAGTCTGGGGGTCCGTATCTGTCACGACCTGGCTCCATTCGGGCCCCAGAAGCGGAAAACCCGAGCGAAAACGGGCATTAGCACGGCGATGGGGCGGCCGCTAGAAAACCCCCGAGGGGGGAAGCCCGCCCGGCGGTCAGAGTTCGCTGGCGGTCGAAACCTGGTTTCGCCCCGCGGACTTGGAGCGGTACATCGCCTTGTCGGCGGCGTCGAGGATCGCCTCACGGGTCCGGCCGTGCGACGGATACGTCGCGAGTCCGACGCTCGCCGTCACGCGGAGCACACCCTCAGCGCCGGCTTCGAAGGCCATCTCTTCGATCCCCTGCCGAATCCGCTCCGCGATGATCCGAGCGCCCCGCTCTCCGGTGTCGTTGAGCAGGACCGTGAACTCGTCCCCGCCGTAGCGGGCCACGGTGTCGACCTGACGCACCGTCTGGAGCAGGAGCTGCGCCAGTTGGCGCAACACCCCGGAGCCGATCAGGTGGCCATAGTTGTCGTTGACGAGCTTGAAACGATCGAGGTCCAGAAAAAGGACCGACAGCTCTGATCCGTAGCGTTCGGCGCGCCGGATCTCCCGATCGACGGCTTCGAGCAGGTAACGCGCGTTGTAGAGCTCGGTCGTGTCGTCGATGAACGCGCGATCGCGGGCGCGTCGGTAGCGTTCGGCGTTTCGGAGGGCGATGGCCGCCTGGCCGGCAATCACCTTTGCGTGCTCCAGCGCGAGCGGCGGCAAATCCGTGTCTTGCGACAACACGCACAGGGCCGCGGCTTCCCCATCGTCCCCGACGACCGGCACGGAGAGAACCCGACCCGTCGAGATCTCGGCTTCTTCGAGCAACTGGTGAAAGGGACCGTGGTCGAGAATCGTGACTTCGCCGTCCTGCAGAGGCTCGGTGCGTTTGTGCCGACGCACGGTCTCCCGAAGGCGCACCTCTTCCTCTTCAGTCAGACCGCGGCAATGCAGGCCGTCCGCGCCCGGCATCCCATGTCGTTGGTACACGCCGAACGCGCGCGCAAGACCCGTCCCGCGCGCGAGCAGGTCAAGGGACACGGCATAGACGTCCTCGGGCTCCAAACAACTTGCCAGCGCTCGGCAGGCGTCATACAGCGCCAGCTCGTCGCGCATGCGCGCGTTCTCGGCGAGCAATCGCTTTCGACCGAGCGCGCGCTCTAGTACCAGGACGAGGTCACCCGCACGGACAGGCTTCTGGAGGTAGTCGGTCGCCCCCTGTCGCAATGCCTCGACCGCGGTGTCAATGCTGGCGTTCGCCGTGATCAACACGAAGTCGGTCTGGGGCCAGCGCCGATTCACCTGCGCAAGCAATTCCAGCCCGCTCATTTGCGGCATGGTCAAGTCCGACACGACCAGATCGGCAGGCTCGCGCGTAAGGGTCGCAAGGGCCTCGGCGGCGTCGCAGCACACTTCGACACTCGCACGCCCGGCGAGGGCGTCCTTCGCAAGTTCGCGATGGAAGCGATTGTCGTCCACAACAACGACGCGCGCGCGCTCCATGCGCCGCTCCGACATCCCTGACCCCCTCTACACGTGCAGGTCCACCTCAGACATCGACCCCGGGAGGCTGCGGCTTGAGCATAGGCCCACCTCTGCCCGCGGTCTGCCTCGGATCTGCTAATCCCCTGCGCGTGACGCTCCCTCCGGCTTCAGCGCATGAACTCGCGCCGGCGCTCCGCCCGAGCCCGGCCGCCCGGCTGCGCGCGACCGGCCTGCCCCAGTGGCTGGCCCTTGCTGGGCTCGGCACCCGGCTCCTCGGCGCGCGATTGCGCGGCGGCCCCGAGAAAGAGGCCCGTCAAGCAAAGGCGCTCGTGCGGACGCTCGGAAGGCTCAAGGGCCCCTTCGCCAAGGCCGGGCAACTCGCGGGCCTTCGTGTGGACCTCGTCTCGCCCGTCATCCGGGAAGCCTTCGCGAGCCTCCGATCCGATGTGCCCCCCCTCCCCTTCCGACTCATCCGCGAAGCCGTCGAGCACGCACTCGGCGAGTCGCTCGAGGTTGGCTTCGCGCGGTTCGACGAGTACCCGATCGGGGCCGCATCGATCGCCCAGGTCCATCGCGCCAAGCTGCATGATGGGCGTGAGGTGGCGGTCAAGGTCCAATATCCATGGTTGGCGCACGGCCTCGAGGCCGATTTGCGGGTCCTCCGAACAGCCTTGGGTTGGGGCGGCCTGGCCCTGCCGGACGACCTCTTTCAGGAGTTCGCACATAGCATCCGCGTCGAGCTCGACTTCCGGCAGGAAGCAGCGGCCGCGGCAGAAATCGCCGAAAATCTGCTGGACGATGCGCAGGTCGTCGTCCCTGAAGTCATTGCTTCCCACTCCGGGATGCGGGTGCTCACCGTCGCGTGGCATCCAACCCTGCGATTGGACGATGGTGCGGCTCTGGACCGCGCAGGTGTTGCGCGGAACGAAGTCCTCGAAACCGTGGCGCGTGCCTACGCGCGCCAGATCTTCATCGATGGCCTGTTTCACGCCGACCCCCATCCTGGGAATCTGTTCGTCATCGACGAGCCCGCGGCCTCTGTCGAACCCCGAGTGCTGTTCGTCGACTTTGGCCTTTGCCAGCGCCTGCGTCCGGAACTGCGCCGAGAGCTGAAGAGCGCGATCTTTGCCCTGCTGCAGTCGCGGACCGACGAGTTCGTCGCCGCCATGGACCGCATGGACATGATCGAACCCGGCCATCGTGAGGCGGTCCGGGACGCGGTCGAGCGCATGACGACGCGGATGCGCAGAGACGGCGCCGACGTCCTGGCACTTTCGAGCGAACGCGTGCTGGCCCTGAAGGACGAAGCCAAGGCCCTGCTTTACGAGACACCGGGCCTGCGGCTCCCGGCCGACCTGCTGCTCTACGCGAAGACCGTCACCTACCTGTTCGCCCTCGGCGCAGAACTGGCTCCCGAGGTCGACTTGATGAAGCTGACGGTTCCCTACCTGCTTCGGTTCCTCGCGACGCGGGACGAAGACCCCGAGCGCTAGGCGTCGACCTTGGGCAGCCGAAGCCCCTGGAGCTGGATGAAGCCGGTCGCGTCCGCCTGCACGTAGGTATCCGCGGCGCCCGCGTCTTCGAAAGAGGACATCGCCTCATCGTAGAGGGAGACAGGAGAACGCCGACCGGTGATCTGCAGCCCCCCCTTGTAGAGCTTCACTCGCGCGTCGCCGGTCACATTCTTCTGGCTCTGCTCGATCGCGGCCCGGATGAAGTCCATCTCGGGCGCGTACCAGAAGCCGTTGTAGATCAGCTCTGCGAAACGCGGCATCAGCCGGTCGCGTTCATGCATGACTTCGCGATCGAGCGTGATCGATTCCACGGCCCGGTGTGCGGCCATCAAGACGGTTCCGCCGGGCGTTTCATAGACGCCGCGGCTCTTCAGCCCGACGAAGCGGTTCTCCACCATGTCGACCCGACCGACACCGTGTTCGCCCGCAATCTGGTTCAGGCGATGCAGCAGCGAGGCCGGCGACAAGCTCTCCCCATCGACCGAGACCGGGGTCCCCCGCTCGAAACCGATGATCACTTCGGCCGGCGTCTCGGGCGCTTCCTCAGCGCTATTCGTGAGGATGAACATGTCCTCGCGCGGCGCTGTCCACGGATCCTCGAGAATCCCGCCCTCGTACGAGATATGCAGCAGGTTGCGATCCATCGAGTAGGGCTTCTCGATGCTGGCCGTCACCGGGATGTCGTACTTCTGTGCGTACGTCATGCAGTCCGTTCGAGAACGAAGGTCCCAGTCCCGCCACGGGGCGATCACGTGGAGTTCGGGCGCGAGCGCCCGGAAGGTCAACTCGAAGCGCACCTGGTCGTTTCCCTTGCCCGTGGCACCGTGTGCCACGGCATCGCAACCGGTCGCCTTGGCGACTTCGACGTGGTGCTTCGCGATGACCGGGCGCGCGAGCGACGTACCGAGGAGGTACGTGCCTTCGTAGAGCGCCCCGCCGCGAATCGCGGGGAAGACGAAGTCTTCGACGAATTCTTCGCGGATATCGCGGATGACGCAGTCGACGGCACCCGTCGCCTTCGCCTTCTCCGGCAGACCGTCGAGTTCTTCCTCCTGGCCGACGTCGGCGCAGTAGGCCACGACCTCGCAGTCGTACTCTTCGATGAGCCAACGCAGGATGACGGAAGTATCGAGGCCTCCGCTGTACGCGAGGCAGACGCGGTTCACCTTGGGGCGAGCCATGGGGGGTCCTCCAGAGGCCCGGCAGTGTAGCCGTTCGCTCCGGAGACGAAATCACGCCAGCGCCACTAAGCGAGCGGGAAGCGCAGGACCGTGGTGCGACCGATGCCGTCCTGGGCCAGGGCCCAGACTTCGGCGCCCAGGCTGGCCACGGCTTCGAGACTGATCGGCTCGTCGTGGAAAACGGCCCGTTCGCAGCCCGGCCCGTGCTCCGAGAGTGCCACCAGGAGAGCCGTTTCCTCGCCGCTGCCAATGACGCGAGCCGAGACCGTCATCCGTTCGGGTGAGGGCTCGGCTTCGAGACGGGCCTCGACGAGACGCAGGCTGATCTCGACAAAGCGACCTTCGTCGCCGTCGATTTCGGGCAACGTCGAGGGAATCAACAGCTCGACACCGGTCCCCCGGGCATCCGAGATACGGCTGGCCCGGCGCACGATCTCACGTAGTGCGGGCGCCGGATCGAAGGCCTGACTGGCTGCCGCCTTGCCGCCCGACACCAGGGCATCCATTTCGTCGATCCATTTGCACAGGCGCTTGAAGCCGCGCTGGGCATCTTCGACGAGAACCCGGTGGTGAGGGTTTCGTCGCCCGCCGGTTTCCTCGAATAGCGTCTCGAGTGCGCCGCCGATTTCTTCCATCGGGCCGCGCATCTCGCGCTGGATCGCCATGATCCGCTCGAGACCTTCGACTTCTTCCTTGAACAGGATCACGACGCCGACCTGTTCGCCCGCAGCCGTGATCGGCGACGCCACCGCGGAGAATCCGACCTCGCCTTCGCGGACGCGGAAGCGCGTCGTCTGGCCCTGGTCACATACGGAGACCATGGCGCGCAGGACACCCTCGCGAGCCCCTCCCTCGAAGAGTTCGGCAAGCGGCGACCCGAGGCGACCGGCGCCAAAGCGGTCCTGGAACGCCGGATTGATGTAGACGGCGTTTCCATCCGGGTCACCGACCACGATGGGCGCATCGAGATGGGACAGCAGGGACTGTTCGGCGCCGTTCATGCCTGCACCTCGACGATGCCGGCATCGATCAGCCGGGTGAACACATGAAGCGCGTCGAACGGATCCATGCCCGTGAGCGCCAACAGGTCCGACACGCAAGTGTGTCCGTCGATCATCGACAGCACGAAGCCGGCGTTGGCGGGAAGATTGAATCGAAGCACTTCGTCCGGACCCATTCGTACCGCCGGGACGCCATGGCCGTCGCCGACCCGCATCCGGTGACGCGCATGCAAGTGACTTCGCAAGAGGTCGAGCCGGGCTTGCCCTTCGAGGTCGCTGGGACTCTCCTTGGCGTGGCTGGAAAGGGCCTCGTGCGCCTCCATCCACTCCCCTGCGGCCATGTGGTCGAGCGCGGTGTCGACCCGTGACAACTGGGGCACGGAGGCTGCCGCGACGGGCTCCGCCTGGGTGGCGTATCCGGCGGCATCCAGATAGTCGAGCGCGACCTGGTGACGCGGGTCGAGGGTCAACACCTCCCGCCAGCACCGGACGGCATCGTCGACGAGGTCATTGCCGTAGTGATCCAGGCCCTCGGCCATCAGTCGGGCGATCTTCTGTTCGGGTGATTCCGCCACGCGCCCTACTCCTTGAGCGCCACTTCGTAGAGCTCCTGCTCCTCGATGATGTTCTGGATCTCATCGTCGGAGAGGGTGCCGGTCGCGTTCACTGTGATGGACTGTTCCTTGCCTGTGGCGGTGTCGCGTGCGGCAACCGACACGATGCCGTTGGCATCGATGTCGAACGACACGTCGATCTCGGGCTCGCCCTTGCGTGCCGGACGGATCCCGCCCAACACGAACTCGCCGAGCAGATCGTTGTCCTGTGCGATGTCGCCTTCGCCCTGCAGGACGCGAATCTTCACTGCGCTCTGGTTGTCGCGCGTGGTCGTGAAGATGTGACTCTTGCAAACCGGGACCGTCGTGTTCCGCTCGATCAGCTTCGCGAAGTGGCCGCCGAAAGTCGCAATCCCGAGGGACAGGGGCGTAACGTCGAGGAGGAGCATGTTGTCGTCCTCGCTCACCAGCGCCTCGCCCTGGATGGCGGCACCGATGGCCACGACCTCGTCCGGGTTCACGCCCTTGTGCGGTCGCTTGCCGAAGTGATCGGCCACCGCCTGCTGCACGAGGGGCATGCGGCTTTGGCCACCCACGAGGATCACTTGATCGATGTCTCCCACACCGACGTTCGCGTCTTGCAGGCATTGGTCGACCGTCTTCAGCGTGCCTCGCACGATGTCATCAACCAGCCGCTCGAGGGTCTCGCGCGGCACTTCCATCGATAGGTGGCGCGGGCCCTCGTCATCGCTGGCGATGAACGGCAGGTTGATCTCGACCGTTTCTCGCTGGGACAGGTCGCACTTCGCTTTTTCCGCGGCGTCCTTCAGCCGCTGCAACGCCATCGCGTCCTGGGTCAGATCGATGCCCTCGGCTTCGCGGAACGCATCGACCAGGTGGCTCACGATGCGGCGGTCGAAGTCTTCGCCGCCGAGGAATGTGTTTCCGGCCGTCGCCAGCACTTCGATCACGCCGTCACTCATTTCGAGGATCGAGATATCGAAGGTTCCGCCTCCGAGGTCATAGATCGCGATCTTCTCTTCACCGGTGCGGTTGAAGCCGTAGGCCATCGCCGCAGCGGTCGGCTCGTTGATGATGCGCAGCACTTCGAGGCCCGCGATCTTGCCAGCATCCTTCGTGCACTGGCGCTGAGCGTCGTTGAAGTAGGCCGGGACCGTGATCACGGCTTCCTGTACCGGCTCGCCCAGGTACTCCTCCGCTACCCGGCGCATCTCGCGCAGGATGAAGGCGGAGATTTCGGGACACGTGAAGTTCTTGCCACCGATCTCGATACGCGCGTCTTCGTTCGGCCCTTCGACGATGTCGTAGGGGCAGAGTTCGCGAGAGTGCTCGACTTCGGGCGAATCGAAGCGTCGGCCGATCAGACGCTTGGCACCATGCACCGTGGCTTTCGAGTTCGTCACCGCCTGGCGCTTCGCCAGGTGACCCACCAGCCGCTTGCCGTCCTGCGTAATGGCAAACATCGACGGAGTCGTCTTGTAGCCGCCCGAATTCGGGATAACGGCCGGTTGGCCGTTCTCCAGGATCGCGACGCACGAATTCGTGGTCCCGAGATCGATTCCGATCACCCGACTCATCTTCTTCCTCCAAGGGGCGAGGCCCCGATCCACTGACGACCTGGTCGCCTAGAGCTTGCGGAGTCCCGCTTTGGCTTCCTTGTCCTTCGGGTCGATCCGAAGGGCGGCTTCATATTCCCGGCGCGCATTCGCGTCCATTCCGGCTTCTTCAAATATCTGCGCGAGCGTCCGGCGGTACTCACCGACGTCCGGCTCGAGTTCGACCGCTTGCTGCGCGAGTTCCTTGGCGCGCTTCAGGTCGTTCTCGACGCTGAAGGCCAGATTCGCGGTGCGATGGGCCAGTTCGGCGTCGAACGGGCGGAAGTGCACGGCATCGTTGAAGAGCTTGTAGGCGTCCTTCAAGTCGCGCATCTCATAGGCGCCGTTGGCCTGCTTCAGCAGCACCTTCGAGCGTTCTTCGTGGGCCTTGCGCTGTACGTCGGCGAAACTCTCGCGGTAGGCCTGGTTGTCCGGGTCGAACGCGATGGCCAGTCGAACCGATCCCGACGCCTCGAGCCAGCGCTCCTCGCGGAACGCCGTCATCCCGGCTTCGAAGAACGACTTCGCCTTCCGCTTACGGTCCTGAACCACGCGTTTGTGGCCCGAAAGCTGTCCCACGCGTTGACGGAGACGCTTGCGCGCCTCGATCGACGTGAGCGGCTTCTTCGGCTTGCCGACCGCTTCGGACGGCGCGCTCGCCGGAGCCGCGGCCTCGGTGCGCTGGACCTCGGCGCGCGTGTTCGGGTCACTCAGCAACTCATAGGCTTCGAGCAATCGCTTGAAGCAGGTCTCGATCAGCCCTTCAAACGCGCCCGTGTTCCGACGGAAATAGCGATCGGGATGAAAACGCTTTGATAGGCCGAAGTAGGCCTTCTTGATTTCACGCGCGTCGGCGTCCTTCGAGACGCCCAACACCTCGTGGTACGGCTTGTCGAGAAGACCCGCGAACGCGAGCAGCTCTTCCTGGATCTCGAGACTCAGGTCGAGGCCTTCGTCCAACGACGGGAGATCTCCGATGGCGCCATTGGACCGGACCCGCTTTGGCGCTTCGGCGGCCTTCGACCGCTCCATGCCGCCCGTTCCGTCAATGACGACGACACCTTCCTTCGCCCAGTCCTCGATACACGCGTCCACGGCGTCCGGCGGAAGCGCGCCCATCTGGCGAAGCTCCCCCCACGTGGTCTGTCCATCGATGCGTGACAGCAAGTAACCCTCTGTCGGGCTCAGCCGAAGCGTGGTCGGGTCACAGTCGTCCGCCAAGCGCACTTTCCGCGCGTGACGTTCGCTGAACTCCACCGGCATCCGACATTCCCCCGATCGGCACGCCACGAGCAGTGGCGTACAAGCCCACATCGGCGATTCGGATCCAGAAGCTGAGGGTCTATGCAGCTCACTTGCTCATGAACCGCGGCCCCGGGAGGGCGGCCAGAATCCCCGAGGGGAAAGGCCGCGCGTCGCTCTGGGCGCTTCAGCGGGCGATCAGGGTCCCAACACCGCTGTCGGTAAAGACCTCCAGCAGGATCGCGTGTTGGGTGCGGCCGTCGACGATATGGGTGCGCCCCACCCCACCCTTGAGCGCGTCGAGGCAGCATTGAACCTTGGGAATCATGCCGCCTGCGATCGTTCCCTCGGCGATGAGTTCGCGAACATCATCGCCCCGGAGCTGGGCCAGGAGGGTTCCCTCGCGATCCTTCACGCCCTCGACATCCGTCAGGAGGATGAGCTTTTCGGCCAGCAGCGCGGCGGCGATGGCACCGGCGGCTTCGTCCGCGTTCACGTTGTGCGTGACGCCGTCGACATCTACGCCGATCGGCGCGATCACCGGGATGAAGCCCGCTTGCGTGATGGCCCGGATCGGCGCGGGGTCCACCCCGACAACCTCTCCGACGCGTCCGAGTCCGGGCCGAGGTTTCACCTGGAGGAAGCGGCCATCGTTGCCCGTGAGGCCGACCGCTTCGCCACCGCCTCGCTGGATCAATTCGACGATCCCGCGGTTCACCGCACCGCCCAGAACCATTTCGACCACTTCCATGGCCGCGTCATCGGTCACCCTGAGTCCATTCTCGAAACGGCTCTCGATCCCCTGCCGGTCGAGCGTCTTCTGGATCTGCGGACCGCCGCCGTGCACGAGCACCGGTTCGAGTCCGATCGCCTTGAGAAGGACCACGTCTACGGCGAACGACGCACTGAGCGCCTCGTCGACCATGGCATGGCCACCGTACTTGATGACCAGGGTCTTGTTGCGAAAACGCTGGATGTAAGGCAGCGCTTCGATCAGGACCGCGGCTTTGTCGATCCACTGCTGGACCAAGGCGTCTCCTCCGGGGTCCGAGGCTAACAGCTCGTCCCGCTTTCGCGCTCCTAGGGCCGACCTCGCCGAGCCTCAGCGACTTCATCGATCGTGGCCACCAGGCTGCGGTAGAGCAGCACATTTCGCACCGCGGCCGAAAGCGCAGCGGAAGTCACCTCGGCCAGCTCGGGGGCCGCATCCTCGGCCGACTCGGGAAATGCGCGAACGATCCCAAGGACCTTCCCGCGAAATTGGAGCGGCGCACAGACCAGCGCGCCCGCTTCGCCGTCCGCCGGCGTATCCACGGCTGCATCGAAGCGCGGGTGTTGCGCTGCATCGCCGGTCGCCACGAGGGGAGCGCCCTCTAGAAGCGCTCCCGCGATCCCGCCAACGGGCAGGCTGTCGCGGTCCGTACGATGGCCGCCGTCCCATTCCGCCTCACGCACGAGTTCTCCCCGTGCATCGAGAAGGAAGACCGACACCGGCGCTGCGCGAAGGATCTCGCCGATCGGGCGCAGCGCGGCCGCAAGGACGCGCTCGGGTTCGACTTCGGCCGTCACCGCGTCGCAGACGGCGCGCGCGATCTCGGCCGCACGCGGGTCCGACGCCGCGACCTGGCCGGCCGCAGGGGCGTCCTCCGATGCCGCGGCGAAGGGGTCGAGGACCTGGGCCAGATGCGCGCCCAGGATTCGGAGCCAGGCCAGGTCTTCGTCGTCGAAGCGACCGCCATCGACCGGATCCGCCGCGCATAACACGCCGAGCGCCCGACTGCCGACGCCGAGAGGCGCCACTGCGAACGAGCCCGTGTCGTAGCGACCTTCACGCTCGTCGATCGCGAAGCGTCCGTCGGCTTCGAGGTCCGTGACCACGATCGATTCCCCGCGTGCCAGGACCTGACCCGCGACACCGGCGCCCACGGGCACTCCGTCCATCTGCAGCGCTTCGACCTTTCGACCGCGCACGGCGGCCACACGGAGTTCGCTGCCGGCATCATCGAGCAGCATCAGCGAAGTCTTGCTGGCACCCAGTACGTCGGCGATCGCATCGACGGCCCACTGGCGGAGGGATTGAAGACGCTCCTCTCCGCCGAGGGCGGCCTCTTCGTTGGTCGTCCGTCGGAGCGCTTCGACCTGGCGGTCGAGCCGAGCCAGCCGGTCGCGCAGACGACCTCGACCCGCGTGGATGTCGTGGGTGTCCAGCGCGCGACGAACCGCCAGCCGGAGTTCCTCTTCGTGGAGTGGCTTCGCCAGGTAGTCGAAGGCTCCGAGACGCAGCGCCTCGAGCACGTTGTCCTGGTCGGTATGCGCCGAGAGGATCACGACGCGGACATCGGGGCGGTCGGCCTTGAGCTTCCGGAAGACGTCGAGGCCATGCATGTCGGGCAACTGCAAGTCGAGAACGACGGCACCGATCATGGGATCCTCGGCCATCGCCAGGGCTTCTCCCCCCGTCGCAGCGGTCACGATCTCGACGTCGTCCTGGGCGAGCGCATCGCCGATCGCTTCCCGAAAGAATCGCTCGTCGTCGACTGCGAGTACGCGTGCGCGGCTCATGCCGTCCCCCTGGCTTCGACCCTGCACTACAGGATATAGCGAGACAGATCCTCGTCCTGCACCAATCCGTCGAGACGGTCCCGTACGAACGCCGCATCGACGAGCACGGTCGAGCCGGCCCGGTCTGGCGCATCGAAGCTGACCTCATCGAGCAGGCGCTCCATCACCGTATGAAGCCGGCGCGCGCCGATGTCATCGGTTCGTTCGTTCACCTGCGCGGCGATCGCGGCAATGGCTTCGAGTGCGCTGTCGTCCCACTCGAGCGTCACGGACTCTGTTTCCAGGAGTGCCGAGTACTGCCGAACAAGAGAGTTGTGGGGCTCCTTCAAGATCCGCAGGAACTCGGCCTCGCCCAGGCTTTCGAGTTCGACCCGGATCGGAAAGCGACCCTGGAGTTCGGGGATCAGGTCGGAGGGTTTCGCAACATGGAACGCACCCGCTGCGATGAACAACACATGGTCGGTGCAGACCGGACCGTGTTTGGTTTGCACCGTCGACCCCTCGACGATCGGCAGCAGGTCCCGCTGCACGCCTTCCCGCGAGACGTCGGGCCCCTGGCGACCGCCTTCGCCGCCGCCGGCCACCTTGTCGATCTCATCCAGGAAGACGATGCCTCCTTGCTCGACGCGCTCGACGGCGCGTTCACGGATGTGGTCCTGGTCAACCAGTTTGGCGGCCTCTTCCTGGGTGAACGCCTCGAGAGCGGCGGGCACCTTCATGCGACGCGCGCGGGTCTTGCCGCCGAACATGTTGCCGAAGAGGTCCTTCATCTGGACGCCCATTTCCTCGACGCCCTGGGGCCCGAACACGGACAGCGTCGGCATGCCGCCGGCTTCGGCCACGTCGACTTCGATCTCGCGTTCGTCGAGTCCGCCCTCTCTCAGCATCCGGCGCAACTTCTCTCGCGTATCATTCGTCGCGGAAGGCCCAGCGGGCGGCGTTTCGACGGGCGCGGCGGGAACTCCCGGCACACCAAAGGCCGGCGGCACAGTGGTCACCGGCTGCGGCAGCAACGTATCCAGCACGCGTTCTTCCGCGCGTTCGGCCGCCTTCGCCAGAACCGACACCTTCTCTTCCTCGGTCACCATGTGGATCGAGAGTTCGATCAGGTCGCGCACGATCGACTCGACATCGCGACCGACATAGCCGACCTCGGTGAACTTCGAGGCTTCGACCTTCACGAAGGGCGCGTTCGCCAGCTTCGCGAGCCGGCGCGCGATCTCGGTCTTGCCGACACCGGTCGGCCCGATCAGGATGATGTTCTTGGGCGAAATTTCGTCGCGAAGGTCCCCGTCGACCTGCTGCCGACGCCAGCGATTCCGCAGAGCAACAGCCACCGCGCGCTTGGCTGCCCGCTGGCCCACGATGTAGCGATCGAGTTCGGACACGATTTCGCGCGGAGTCATTGCTTCGCCCATGCTCATGGCAACTCCACCACTTCGATCTGGTCATTGGTGTAGATGCAGATCTCGGCCGCAATCCCGAGCGCCTGTCGCGCAACTTCTTCCGCCGGAAGGTCCGTACACCGGGTGAGCGCGCGCGCGGCCGCCAGGGCAAACGAGCCACCGGAACCGATCGCGGCGACGCCATCGTCGGGTTCGATCACGTCACCGTTGCCCGAAACCACCCAGGCACCCGATGCGTCGCCCACGATGAGCATGGCTTCGAGCCGGCGCAACGCGCGGTCGGTCCGCCACTCGCGAGCGAGTTCAACCGCAGCCCGTCGAACGTTTCCCGGATGCGCTTCGAGCTTGGCTTCAAGTCGCTCCGTCAGGGCGAGGGCGTCCGCGGCACCTCCAGCAAAGCCCATGACGGCCTGGCCCTTCGCCGAAAGGCGCACCTTGCGCGCCCCCTGCTTGACGACCGTTTCGCCGACGGTGACCTGACCGTCGGCCGCCATCGCAATCTTGCCACCCCGCACCACCGCTAACACGGTGGTGGATCGGATCCGTTCCACTGGTTCTCCATGCCGCGCGTCGGGCCGCGCCGGCGTCAACGCCCGCGTCGTTTGGCTCGCGGGTGCGCCTGATCGTACACGGCGACCAGCCGTTCCGCCGAGACCGCGGTGTACTTCTGCGTCGTGGACAAGCTTGCGTGGCCCAGCAGTTCCTGGATCGCCCGCAGATCGGCCCCCATATCGAGAAGGTGGGTGGCGTAGCTATGGCGCAAGCGATGCGGATGGACGCGATCGGCCACACCCATTTCGAGCGCTCGGCGCCGCAAGCGCCGCCGGACGTCGCGCGCGTCGAGTCGCCGTGCAGACTCGCCCTTTCTTTGGCGTAGGGCCGCGAACAGCGGCTCTCCCAACACCCCGGCGTGACGCCGCGTGTCGAGCCAGCGCCGCAGCGCCGCTTGAGCGCCAGAGGGAAGCGGAACGATGCGCTCCTTCCCGCCCTTCCCCCAGACTCGAACCTCGCCCCGATGCTCGTCAAGATCGCGCACGTCGAGTGCCACCAGTTCTCCAACCCGGAGACCCGCGCCGTACAGCAGTTCGAACATCGCCTGGTCTCGAAGACCGGCCGGCGTCGCGGCGGTGGCGGCATCCGTCTCGAGCAACGCCTGGCAATCGTCGACCGCCATCGGTCGAGGGAGCGCGCGGGGCACGCGCGGAGACGGGATCCCGACGGTCGGGTCGGCCGCGCGTTCACCCTCCCGCACCAGGAAACGGAAGAACGCACGCACAGAGGCAAGCTTTCGCCCCAGCGTTGACGGTGCCTGCCGATGATGCCGATCCGCGAGGAATGCGCGGACGTCGCCAGCGTCGACATCGGCCGGCTCCCGTTCGGGACCGACGAATGCTGCAAACTGACCGACGTCTGACAGATAGGCGCGACGCGTGTGCTCGGAGAGGTTTCGCTCGGCGCGCAGGTGGCGCTCGAAGGCGTCGGCCCATGTCGTCCAGCTCATGCAGCACCCACCGGGAATCGCTCCAGGTCGATCGCCTGCCGATAGACCTCGATGCCCTCCAGCGCCCGGGCCGCGAGCCGTTCGTTCTTCTCCCGTTTTCGCAGCTTGCGTTTGCCTCCGGTGTCCACCGGCGGAAACAACCCGAAGTTCACATTCATCGGCTGGAAGTTGTCCGCGTGCGCGTCGCCCAGGTGATTCAAGAGTGCACCGTGCGCGGTCTCGGCGCTCGGCAGCGGCGCTTCGGCTCCCACGGCGGCGTACGCGGCGTTGACCCCGACGATGAAGCCGAGGGCCGCGCTCTCGACATAACCTTCGACACCGGCCATCTGCCCCGCCAGGAAGAGTCCAGGGCGCTTGACGAGTGCGAGCTGTGGCCCGAGTTGGCGCGGCGCATTCACGTAGGTGTTGCGGTGGACCGACCCAAAGCGCGCGAACACCGCGTCCTTGAGGCCCGGGAGTCGGCGCAGGACTTCCTTCTGGTCACCGACGCGCAGCTTCGTCTGGAATCCAACCATGTTCAGCAACAACCCGCGCTTGTCTTCGTGCCGAAGCTGCGCGACCGCGTAGGGTCGCCGTCCCGTCCGGGGATCTGTCAATCCCACCGGCTTCATCGGCCCGTGAGCGAGCGTCTGGCGTCCGCGGCGCGCGATCTCCTCGATGGGGAGGCAACCCTCGAAGTACATGGCCCGCTCGAACGGATGAAGCTCGACCGTGTCCGCTTCGATCAAGGCGTCCACGAACGCATCGTAGTCAGGCTGCTCGAGTGGCAGATTCCAGTAGTCACCGGGGCCGTCCTCCCACCGCGACGCCTTGAAGGCCACCTCTGTATCCAGACTCTCTGCATAGACGATGGGCGAAACCGCATCGTAGAAATAGAGAGACTCTTCACCCAGCAGGGCCTGAAGTTCCGCCGCCATCGGTTCCGATGTCAGCGGTCCGGTCGCCAATACCGCAACGGGCGCGTCCGGCAGCCGGGTGCGCTCCTCGCGGACGACATCGATCAACGGATGCGATTCGACCTCGGTCGTCATGCGCCGCGAGAACTCGATTCGATCGACCGCCAGCGCGCGTCCAGCGGGGACTGCGGTCTCGTCTGCAACGCGGAGCACCAGTGAGCCCAGGCGCCGCATCTCTTCCTTCAAGACCCCGACCGCGTTTCCGGTTCCGGCGGCACGAAAGGAGTTGCTGCAGACCAGTTCTGCGAAGTCGTCGGTGATGTGCGCCGGCGAGTTGCGCTGCGGCCGCATCTCGAACAGACGCACGCGCACGCCACGGGATGCGGCCTGCCAAGCGGCTTCGCAGCCGGCAAGGCCACCACCCACTACTTCTATCGAAGGTTCCATCGCTGGCGAACGCTCCTGGCGAAGGCCGTTCACGGCCCAAACTCGACGATGCGCCTTTTTTGGGGGAGCCCGGACCGGACCGGGTTCGCGCAATCGGCACCGCCGGCACCGAATCGAGAACACGATCATAGCGATTCGCCTTCGGGCGACGAAGTCGCGTCAGGCACTGACGAAGTCGCGTCAGACACTGACGAAGTCGCGTCAGGCACTGACAGACTTGCACCCCGGACGCAGAAGCGTCCATCGCGATCGCGGGTCACCCGATCCTCGATCTCGAGGGCACACAGCGCCGCGTTGAGGGACGCCACGGGCTCTGAAAGGGCCGCGTGGAGTTCGTCGAGATCGGCTGGGGCATTGCATAGCTGCCGCCACACCCGGCGGGCGACGGGTTCGTCGGGCGGCGCCAAAGCGGCGCTCAGTGGCCTGGGCGGAAGCCTGCTTCCCAGGGTCGAGAGCACCTCGTCCGCGCTCGTCGCGAGCCCCGCACCATCTCTCAGCAACAGCAGCGGGCCTTCACTGGTCGGCCGTCCGAGTGCACCCGGGACCGCCCAGACATCGACGCCCTGTTCGGCCGCGTGCCGCGCCGTCGTGAGCGACCCGCTTCGAATCCGTGCTTCCACGACCACGACCGCCTCGGAGAGCGCGCTGATCAGGCGGTTCCGCAATGGAAAGTACGGAGGGCGCGGCGGCGTCCCGATGGGGAACTCGGTCACCAGCGCGCCGCGCGGAATGATCGCCCGCGCCAGCTTCACGTGCGCCGTCGGGTACGTCCGTTCTGGACCGCAGGCCTGGAACGCCAGCGTTGCGCCTCCGCCGGCGAGCGCGCCCCGGTGCGCGGCCGCGTCGATCCCGCGGGCGAGTCCGGACACGACGACCCAACCCGCGCGGGCAAAATCTACCGCGAGTGTCGTCGCGACTTCGACGCCATACGGTGTTGCCGCCCGCGCGCCGACCATGGCCACGCAGCGCGCTCGGAGCAGCGCCGGGTTACCGCGCACCGCGAGGACCGGCGGCGCGTCGACGAGTCGGGCCAACCGCGGCGGATAGAGCGGGGATGCGATCGGCACGAGCCGAACTTGTTCACGCGCCAGCAGACGACGACATCTGGCCGCGTCCGCCGCACTCAGTGCGCCGACCGCGTGCGTTGCGCACAACCGGGAAACGTCCGAGTCCGTTCGAAATCCAACCGGCAACTTCTGCGGTGCCAGCGAGAATGCCTTCCAGACGGCGAGCCAGGCATCGAAGCGGCTCTGGCACTCGGGCGCGTCGTCCGCAGGGTCCAACCATTCCATGGCGGGTCTCCGGGACCGGGAGCGCCGAAGGAGTAGCGCGACTCGCGCGCACCCTCCACCGGAAATGAAAACGGGCGCCGCTCCAGGATGGAGCGACGCCCGCCATGCTTGGCAGATCCGCGCGACTAGGGGCGCAGGGTCTCCGCGCCGCGGAAATGGTCGCCGCGGGCGACTTCGCGACGCGTGTGCGAAATGACGGCGACAGCCGTATCCGCATGCGCCTCGAGCACGACCAACTTGGCCACGATCTCATCCGGGAGCGCCTTGTCGGTGCCCTGGGCGGAGTCGCGGGCCGGCGCCATCGGGCGGTAGACCTCCAGCGGGCTACCCGCCGCGAGTCCATCGTTGCTGCCACGGTTGAGATAGACGACGTCGTTCGATGCCACTTCGAGTCGCCGGTTGGGCGAGTGCATCACCATGCCATCGACGTCGGGCGTCGGCTGGATCTCGAGGTCGAGGGTTCGGATGCGACGCGGCAGAATATGGTCACCGCGCTCGATCTCCCTGACCGACGAGCGGATGATCGCCCGCGAGGCATCGGGATGGACCTCGGTCACTTCCAGCCAGCCGAGCTGCACGATCACATAACCGACGAGCTCTTCTGAATCGGGATCGGTCACCTCGTCCCCGGTGCGGAAGATCTCGAACTGATCGCCAACGGCGACATCGTTCTCGCCGTAGCCGATCAGGACTTCGGTGTGGTCGGAGAAGAGCGTGCGCTCATGCTCGACGCTGTCGACGATGGATGACGCGCCCTTCAGGGCATCGACATTCACGAAACCCGTGGTCTCGAGTTCAGTGAATCGGTAGGTCGGACGCGGCCCGAAATCGGCCATCAGGTCCGGGTCCTCGATCGCGGCCGGAGCCTCGTAGACACCCGAAATCAGGGCCTCGGCTTCCGCCTCGGTCACTTTCCGCATGCTGTACGGGCTGATCCAGACGCGATCCCCCGGGTAGATCAGGTGCGGATTCTCGATCGCATCGTTGTCTTCCCAGACCGACGGCCACACCCACGGCGTGCCGAGATAGGCATCCGAGATGTCCCACAGCGTGTCGTCATTCGTCACGGTGTGAACGCGGCCTCGGTGGCCATTCTGATCGACGCCGACCGGCCCGAGTGTGGTTTCGGTGGGTACCGATGCCGTCTCTACAGCCTCGGTTTCCACGGTAGCCGTCGTCTCGACCACCGGCTCACTGGGAGCCTCTTCGGCGAATACCGGCAGCGCCACCATCGTGAACGCGGCGGCAATAGCGAGTTGCTGGAACCTCATGTTTCCCTCCAGACACCTGGCGACCTGCGGCCGCACGGGGGGTCCCTGGGCTCATCGGCTACCACTGTCCCGGGCTTGAACCCGAAGCAGCGGAATCTGCCGATCTTTGGAGGGAGAACCGGGCGCCTAGCCCTGGCCCCGCAAACGCGCGAGCGCGCCCTCGATCTCGGCGAACCACTCCGGCGGGTTCTCGGGGTCGACCCGCTGGCCCTCGATCAGGGCGTTGACCTCGCTCGATGCGCGTTCGAGCTGCTCCTGGGCAGCCGCCGGGTTCCCGTCGGCCTCATAGGCCAACGCGAGGTGGAGCCTCACCACCGGGGTATTGGGGCTATCCGGCGGAAAACCGCCTACGGCTTCGCGCAAGTGGACCACCGCGGCCCCGGGGACTCCCTTCTTGAAGAGCACCCAGCCGAGCGTATCGGCCGTGTTCGGGTTGGACGGAAGCGCACTCTTGGCCTCCTGGGCCAGGTCGAGGGCCCGATCGAGGTCCCCGCCGTGCTCGGCGATCAGGTAGGCCAGATTATTCTTCGCCACCGCGAGGTCGGGCTGGAGCTCGATGGCCGACTCGTAACGGGCCTGGGCATCCTGGTAGCGGTTCCGGATCTCGTAGAGGAGCGCGAGATTCAGGTGGACGACGCCGGATTTCGGATTGCGCTCGAGCGCTTCCTCGTAGGTGGTCACGACCTGGTCCGAACGGCCCGTCAATACGTAGAGGGACGCGAGGCGTTGATAGGCGTCGAGCGCGTTGGGATCGAGTTCGAGCGTCTTCCGGAAGGCGGCTTCAGCCACATCGACCTGACGCGTCAACATGGCCACTTCACCCTGCAACAGCAGGAGCTTGGCGCTCTCAGGATTGTCAGTCACCGCGGCTTCAATGCGGTCGATCGATTCCTGCACGCGGTTTTCACTCACGTCCAGCTGCAACAGTGCCCGCAAGATCTCGGGGTTTGCCGCGTCTCCGCGATTCGCGGCTTCGAGATGCGGCCGCGCTTCCTCGCCTCGTTGCGCGTACTGGAGGGTTCGGCCCACCGCATAGTGGACGTCATGCGTGCGCGCTTCGGCCGGAATGGCGTCGAGCTCGACCAATGCCGCATCGACCTCGCCCTGCCGCAGCAGGCTCTGTGCAACGATGACGCGCGTCGCCGCCTCGCCGGGGCGCGCCTTCAGGACGACTCGTCCTTCCTGTACGGCGAGCGCATGGTCGCCGAGCTCCCCGTGCAACCGTGCCAGTAGCCTTCGCGCCTCGACCAGGTTCGGATTGATCTCGAGTGCCCGGGTCGCCTCCACCCGCGCGCCCTGGCGGTCGCCCTGGACATAGAGTGCGGACGAGAGCACGTAATGGGCTTGCGCGAAGTCGCGTTTGCCATCGATTGCGCGCCGCAGGTTGGCCACCGCCGCAGCGGCATCATTTTCCGCGAGATCGATCTTCGCCTTGACGAAGAGCGCCTGGGGCTCGCTGTCGTCGTTCGCGAGAACAGCGTCCACCGATGCGCGCGCGCGCGCGACCATCGTGCGGCCGGAATCGTCGCCGCTACGGATCAGCGCATAGCCCTTGTCGAGGAGAACTTCTGACCGGCGGAGCTTCGCAATCACAGAAGCAGGGTCGACCTCGACAGCCTTCTCCGCGGCTTCGAGAGCGCCGTCCAGGTCACCGTGGAAGCCACGATAGGCGGACAGCAAGAGGAGCGGCTCCGCGTCGTCGGGCGCGGACTCAGAGGCACGCTCGATAATGGCATCGGCCTCGGAAATCCGGCCCTGGGCCGAGTAGAACTGGGCGAGTGAATAGAGGAGCTGTTGGTCACCCGGCACCTGATCGATGGCAGCGAGCAACTCCTGCTCCGCCTCGTCGAGGCGGCGCTTCCCCACCAGGAAATTGACGAGCAGGCTGTAGGCGGGCTTCAACTCGCCGTCCGCCGCAACCTCTACCGCGGTACGGTGGGCGGCCTCGGCCTCGTCTTCTCGATCGGGGAGCGAGGCCAGGAAGCCTGCAAGTGCGGCTTGACCCGCGAAACCTGGGCTGGCGGACGAGAATGCCCGGTACTGGGCCTCCGCCCCTTCCGTATCGCCCTGCTGCCGCAGGTGGTTGGCGTAGAGCAGGATCGGTGTCTTGTCTTCATCAGCGGACTCTGCGGCCGCGCGATAGATGGGCGTCGCTTCTTCGACACGCTCAAGCTGTTCAAGCGCGCGCGCCTTCAGGATCCGGGCCTCCCAGCGCTCCGGCTCGATCGCCAGGACCGCGTCCGCGCTCTCGATGACGCGGCCGACGTCGTCACCGGCGCCTAGCAATAGGAACTGCGCGTGCTGCAAACGAGCTTCCACGTTCGACGGATCGAGCCGCACGACGTCTTCCAGCTCCCAGAAGGCCTTGCGCGCGGAGCCGAGACCGATGAATGCCTTCGCGAGACCGAAGTGGGCATCCGCGTTGTTCGGATCGATGCTCGTGACGTTCTGGAACTCGAGCTTGGCTTCGGTCCACTCCTCTGCCTCGAGGTGCGCCTCGCCGCTGGCCTGGTGTTCCTCGACCCGTACCGAGTCGTCTTGGCAGCCGATCGACAGCAAGGCGACAGCCAGTACGGCGATGAAAACAAGGGAAGGTCGATACACGTCGTTGTCCTCCAGGACAGGATCGAGGGCGGTCAAGTTACCGGATGCAACCCATTCCCACCCAGGCGGTGGCCGGCTCTAGTCCGTGGCACCGCGGTTTCGGCGCCAGCTCGGATGGGTGATCCCCATTCGCTGGACCATGTAGTTCAGTTTCCGTTTCGAGATGCCCAGGAATGCGGCTGCGTCCTTCTGGACCCAGCCACAGTGATCGAGCGCCGCATGGACGAGCGCCTGTTCAGCGTCGGCCCAGTCCAGCCCCTCTGCCGGGAGCATCGGCTGCCATTCTGCAGTTTCACGCGACGCACGCATTGTCAGCTGGAGGTCGGACACCTCGATCTGGTTGCCGTCACAGAGCAGGACCGCACGTTCTACGACGTTGCGAAGTTCCCGAATGTTCCCGGGCCATGCGTGGGCCCTGAGCCGCCGGCGCGCTTCGTGGCTGAAGCCGCGGCACGCGGGCGCCAGTTCGTGTCGAAACCCGTCGAAGAAGTGGTCCGCCAGGGGTTCGATGTCCGTCAGGCGTTCACGCAACGCCGGCAGTCGGATCGCGATCACGTTCAAACGGAAATAGAGGTCCTCCCGGAAATCGCCGGCTGCGATCGCGCGCTCCAGATCTCGATTCGTCGCCGCCACGATCCGAACATCCGTCTGAAGGACCTCGGTTCCCCCAAGTCGCTGAAACGCCTGATCCTGGAGCACGCGCAGCAACTTCGCCTGCGTCGCGAGTGACATGTCCCCGACTTCGTCGAGGAACAGGGTGCCACCATCGGCCTGTTCGAAGCGACCGATCCGACGCTGATCGGCAGACGTGAATGCCCCCCGTTCATGACCGAAGAGTTCCGACTCCAGCAGGGTTTCGGGAAGCGCCGCACAGTTGACCTTCACGAATGGGCCCGCGGCGCGTGGCGAAGTTCCGTGAACGAGACCCGCAATCACCTCCTTGCCGGTACCCGTTTCGCCGGTCAGGAGAACGGTGGATCGCGTGGGAGCCACACGTGCAGCGACGTCGACGGCTGCACGGAAAGCCGGGTCCGCACCGACCAACGCACTCGCCACCGTGCCATGATTCTTCTCCGCTCGAAGCTGCTCGACCTCATCAGCGAGGTCCGCGTGGCGGCGGGCGCGATCGATCCGAGCCTCGAGTTCGCCGAGCTCGAACGGCTTCTGCAGGAAGTCGCAGGCGCCCTCGCGCATTGCCTCGACCGCGGTCTCGACGGAGCCGTAGGCCGTCATCAGCAGCACCGCGGCATTGGGATTTCGCATGCGCGCTGCACGGATCACGGCCACCCCATCTTCTCCCGGGAGGCGCAGGTCGGTCACGACCACATCGGCGGCTTCGCAACTCTCGTCTCCGAGGCGCAGGATCGCGTCGTCACCCCGCGCGCAGACTTCGACCGTGTCGAAACGCGACGCGAGTGCCCGCGCGATGTGCTTGCGCAGCGTGTCGTTGTCTTCGACGACGAGGAGGTGCCCAGCATGCTTCTCGCGATCGCTCACGATCGACTCCTGCCGAAATCGCGACCCGGCGGAAGGTCCACGGTGAAGCGCGCACCGCCGAGCGGTGACTCACTGATTTCGACCGCGCCCCCGTGAGCGACGGCAAGCTTCTGGACCTCGGCGAGTCCAACGCCTGTCCCTTCGGCCCGTGTGGTAAAGAACGGATAGAACACGCGGTCGCGCAGCTCGGCGGGCACGCCCGGGCCCGAGTCATCGACCACGATCCGGAGCCCGCCTGCACCGTCTCCTTCCGCGGAAACCCGCGCCGTCCCGGTTTCCAGGGGCGCCATGACTTCGAGTGCGTTCGAGACGAGGTGGCTCGTCAAGATGCGAAGCTGATCCGGATCCACGTAGGCCTCGAGCCCCGCACCACATTCAATCTGCAGTTCGAGGGCGCCCGCGATCCGACCTCGAGCGCGTCGTACGGCTTCGCGCAGAACCGTCGATACACGCGTGTTCTCGCGGGCCGGCGTCAGCGGCTTCACATAATCAAGCGTCGACCGTACCGTTTCGGCCACCGCGTGGACCTCTTCCATGAGATCGGTCACGAGTTCATGGACATCCTCATCGTCGGACGCGGACCGCTTGACCAGGCCAGCGAGCAACTCGATCGACGCGAGCGGATTGCGGATCTCGTGCGCCATTCCTGCGGCCATCTGCCCCAGTGCGGCCAGGCGGTCGCGCAGACGCTCTTGTTCGTCCATGCGCTCGAATGGCGTCAGGTCGCGAAATAGCAAAGCCGCACCGAGTACGCGTTCGTTCTCGCGAATCGGCGTGACGGTGAAGCCAATTCGTCGGCCCTCGGCAGGGTCCGGCCCGACCGCCATCTCCGCGCGGCTTGGTAGTTCTCGCCCTTCAAGTGCGCCTTCGAGCAGGTCCTGCACATCGGGGTGCTCGCTCAGTGCCATCACCATCGGCTTGCCGACGACATCGCCGGGCGCGCCGATCCCCAGGATCCTGGCGCCCTCGTCCGACATGGCAACGACGTCGCCCGCCGCATCAACGGCTACGAGACCCGAGCGAAGACTCCCCACGAGGGCAGAAACGACGGCGTTGTCCTTGACGACCGGCACGGGGCACGGATCGGAATGACGATCTCGTGACTGGAGGGTCCGTTCCAACGCAACCCACCGGCAACTTCGCGACGGCGCGCCTAACCAGGAACGAGGTAGCGCTTGCCTTCTTGATGGAGCCAGTCTTCGCCCTTCAGGTCCTTCACGACCCGGGTCACGGTTTCACGCGAGGTTCCGATCATGTCGGCGATCTGCTGGTGCGTCAGCGCCGGCGTCCGCAGCCGGCCCTGGCCCGCTTCTTCGGTCGCGAGCCGTTCGAGCAGCCCCTTGGTGCGCTCCTTCACGCGTTGGAACGACAGCGCGCTGGCCTGATCGTTGACGGTGCGGAGGCGACGCGTCAGTTCCTGAATGACCGACAACGCGAGGTCCGGACTCTTTCGCAGCAAGCCCATGAAATCGTTGCGCGAGAGCGCCAGCACGGTGACTGGTGTCAGCGCCTTCACCGACGCCGAACGGGGGGCCCGGTCGAGTAGCGCCATATCCCCCACGAACGAACCCACGTCGAGCATATCGAGGATCTTCTCACGGCCGTCCTCGGACAGCTTCGTGACCTTCACCCGACCCTCGCGCAGGATGTACATGTAGTCGCCCGGGAGCCCCTCTTCGACGATGGTCATCGCCTTCGGGTACTTCCGTTCGATCAGGTGGGAGGCGATCTGCTCGAGATCACCCTCCGCGACGTCGGAAAACAGCGGGATCCCTCGCAGGGTCTCGATCGCATCGGTTCCGATCATGCAATGTTCCTTCCTTCGGGCCTCGCCCGAGGAATGCTAGAGGAGATCGTCGCGGCCCTTCTTGCGCAAGCGGCCCACGATCTCCTTCACTTCGGCACTTCGATCCAGGTCCGCGACCAGGATCGCATCACCAGCATCGATGACGGCCAGATTCGAGACGCCCAACAGGACGACCGGCCGGTCCGCCCCCGCCACCAGGTTGCCTTGGGAATCGCACACCCAGGCCTCTCCTTGTATGACGCGCGTCACATTTTCGTCGACACCGAGCTCAGAAGCCAATGACTTCCACGTTCCGACGTCGCTCCAATGGAAATCGACCGGCAGGCACCAGACCTTTCGGCTTCGCTCCATCACCGCGGTATCGATCGGCACCGACGGCGTGCGGCGATAGGCCTTCTCGAGGACCTTGGGGAGATCGCGAGCCGTAGCCTTCCCCAGGGGAA
>JAJDAQ010000169.1 GCA_029261815.1 Deltaproteobacteria bacterium | reverse complement strand
TCTTCGGCGAGCACTGACTGAGCGGGCGCCCGGATTCAGCGGTCCCTCGATCCGGCTACAACCCGATGGCCAGATGCGACGCGGTAGGTCGATTTCCAGCCGCATCGGCTCACCTCGCCGTACGAGTCGAGGCGCCGGATTCGATGGACCGGGCGGGCTTGTCATTGGCTCGACCTGCAGCGCGTCGGCTGGTTCGGTGGGTGAAACGACACCCGGAAATACTCGTAGCCATGCAGCATGTTGCTCATCAGCGCGCGGGGTTCGCTGACTTCGATGTGCCCCACGCGAGCGACGACGGCGCGCAGGAGCGATTCCATCTCGAGCTGCGCGAGATGGCCGCCGGCGCAGCGGTGGACGCCGTAGCCAAAGGCGACGTGGTCGCGCGCATCGCGCGTCACGTCGAAGCGTTCCGGGTTGGCATAGCGTCGTTCATCGCGGTTGGCGGCTCCGTAGAGCATCAGCACGCGGTCACCCGCGGGAATCGAGACAGCATCTGCTTCGTAGTGGGTGAGCGCGAAGCGGGTGAAGGTTTTCACCGGCGAGCCGTGCCGCAGCGCCTCAGCCACCGCCGCTGAAATCAACCCCGGATCCTTGCGCACTTTCTCGTACTGTTCGGGATGCGCACCTAGCAGGTAGAGGAGGTGGCCGGTACCCAGGATCGTCGTGTCGAGACTCGGTCCGATGTAGTCGATGATCAGCCCCGGAATGTCTTCAACGTCGATGGCGCCGGCGTCTGCCGCGGCGAAAATCCGTGCCGCCCATCCGTTGGGTCGGAGGCGAGAGCGATCGAGAGAGGCCGCGTACTGGAACATGCCCAGCATCGTGGGGACTGCGGCCTGGGCGCGCTCGTTCATCGGCCCGAGGGCGTTGAAGGTGGCGGTTGCCCATTCGAGCATGCGCTCCCGACCTTCTTCGGGAAGACCGACCAGGTGCGAGACGACCGCGAGGGGGAGATGGCGTGAGAAGTCGGCGATGCCGTCAAACGACTCCTTCTCCAGGAGTTCATCTACCAGGGCATCTGCGATGGCGTCGATGCGCGGGCGCACCTCGACGAGCCCGCGCGGCATCATCGGCTTCATCAGCGTGCTCCGCAGCTTGCGGTGCAACTCGCCATCGCTCATCAGCGTGTTGTGCCTCGGCTGGTCATTGACAAGGGGGTTCAGCGAGACGCCCCGCCCGGACACCAGGATCTCGTCGGCGCGGAGCCCAGCTCGTACGTCGTGGAAGCGTGCGAGTGCCCAGACACGGTGCTCGGGTAGCCAGACCGCCGGCGCGCGATCGCGGATCTCGCGATAACTCGGGTAGGGATCCTGAATCGATTGGTCGCTGAAGAGATCGACCAGAAGGGAAGCGCTCTCAGCCGTCAATGTGTTCCCTCCAAGGCCGGCGGATGTCCGCGGGCTGTGTCTGGTACCCTGTAGCAGGCGCTGCGACTGAAACAGACAGACCGCCCCCCCTCCCGCGCCGCCCGGTTCTAGCAGACCGGGATTGGCAACGTCGACGATCGCTGCTCGGCACGAGCGAACGAATCCGTGCACGTCGATGATCGCCAAGCGGCGGCGAGTGGAGGTGCGCTCCGGGCGGCAGGGCACATCATCGTCGCGCCGTGAGCTAGTTTCGCAGCCACAGATACGGGAAGGGCGACGACTGGTGGATGGCGAGCCGCGATTGAAGATGGAGCACGCGAGGGGACGCTTTGCGCGGGTCGTCGTGATCTATCTAGGTGTGTCCTGGCTCCTGATCCAGGTCGCCAACACGCTCGAAGACGCGCTCGAGCTTCCGGGTTGGGTGGACTGGGCGGTGACGGTCGGCCTCGTCATTGGCTTTCCCGTGGCGATCGTCTACGCGTGGTTCCGCAAGGAGCCGGTCGAGGCGAACGCTGACTCGGCGGCCGAACGGATGCCGAGCGGAGACCAAGTCAGCATCGGAAGCGGCTTAAGGCCCTCCGTGGCGGTGCTGCCATTCGTGAACCTCTCCGACGACAACGAGAAGGAGTACTTCGCCGACGGTATGACCGAGGACATCATCATGGGTCTCACGGCGGGCCGGCACATCGCGGTGAAGTCGCGGAGTTCAACCTTCGCGTACAAGGGCCAATCGGTCGACATCCGTGACGTGGCCGAGCAACTGGGCGTCGCCTACGTCGTCGAAGGAACCGTGCGTTCGCTCGGCGATCGCCTCCGAATCACGGTGCAGTTGCTGGGGGCTGAGAGAGGAGATCACCTCTGGGCCGAGAAGTTCGATCGCGAAGCCAGCGAGATCTTCGAGATCCAGGATGAAGTCATCGCAAGCATCACGAGTGCGGTCGGTGCCACGCTCGCGAGGACCGAGTCGCAGCGCGCGGCGCGCGTTCAACCGCACTCGCTGAGCGCCTGGCAAGCCGTCCAGCGCGGATCGTTCTACCGGGGCGCGTCCGGTAATTCGGAAAGCGAAACCAACGGATCCATCGAAGAGTTGAGGGCGGCCACCCAGAGCGAGCCCGACTACGCCTACGCCCATTCCATGCTGGCGTGGATGCTGCATTACCGCGCCATCAACGGTTTGACCGACGACCCTGCCGCCGACATCGACGAGGCACGCGAGCATCTCACGCGCGGGTTGTCGCTGGCTCCCGACGATCCCTTCAACCTCAACATCTGCGGCGGCGCATTCACCTACATCGGGGAAGCGGCGCGCGCCGAGGAACTCTGCGATCGAGCGCTTGCCATCGATCCGAACTATGCCGATGTGTATTTCAACCTGGGCATGATCTATGTGCTGCTGGGCCGCTTGGAGGAGGCGCGAGTCGCTTTCGATACCGTTGAGCGAATGGCGCCCGAGGGCCCGATCTCGCGCTACTACGAGTGGTACCGCTCTCATATACCGATGCACATGGGCGATTACGCGGCTGCCGAAGCCCTCGTTCGCATCGCGATCGACAAGGCCCCCGCGTACACGACGCCGTATCTGCACCTGATCATCATCCTCGTTGAACTTGGGCGGACCGATGAGGCGAAGGAAGTCGCAGGCCGGGTCCTGGCGATCAATCCACACCTGAAGAACCGGCGCGTGATCGTCCTCGAAGCCGGGGTCGTGGATAGCGATGCCGCAGGGCGCGGGATGGCACTCGTCCGGGAATAGTCTCCCTCGTGTGTGATCGCCGGATGCGCTCCGCGGGTGTGCGACTTGATCGAGCCTGGGCAGCCGCAGCGAGGCGTGATTGCGGTTGCTCGCGCGCCAGCAAGCGAACTCGATCGTACAGGTTGCTAGTCGCTGGCTTCGTGGTCATCGACGACGGTGAATACCGGACACGGCGAAGTCTGGAGCGTTCGTGCGGTGACGCTGCCGAGAAACAGCCTCTTTACCGCGCCCAGGCCTCGGGAACCCATGACGATGAGGTCCGCACTCGTCTCCCGGGCGCGTTCGGTGATGACCTGGCTGGGGATGCCGAAGTCGGCGCGGGTAGAAACGTCCAAGCCTTCCGTGTTCGCGTGCTCGACAAGGGATTCGAGCTTGTTCTCGGCGGCGCGACGAAGGTCATGGCTGAGACTCTCGGAGAACGTGGCTTCGTCGAGTGTGACCCACCTCCCGAAATCGTATGCATGGAGAAGCTCGATCCGTGAGCCAAAGACCCGCGCAAGCTCGATCGCTGTTGCGAAAGCCTTGTCGGCGTGATCTGAAAAATCTGTGGGTACGAGAATGGTTTCAATCTTCACAACGCCTCCTTGGGGCTCGTGTGTCCGCTGACCGGCTCGACGTGAATGGTGACACCTTCCACCGGAAACCTGGAGCCGATCGCGAGCTCCAACTGAGTGGCAACGTCGTGAGACTCGGCAGTGCTTAGTTCTGCGGCGACAAGCGCGACGAGATCGACCGTGGCGTTTGTTTCACCGCCGCGCGATCGGACATGACGAACACCGAGCACTCCAGGGACTGACAGCGCGACGTCCATGATGGCATCCGGGTCGAACGCAGTCTCGTCGACGAGGATGGGAATCGCTCGCTGAAAGAGACCGTAGGCGAGCATCAGTATGACGCCCGAGACACCAAGCGCTGCGAGCGTATCAACCCACAAGTAGCCTCTGGCTGCCGCTTGCCATCCGGCGATGACCACGAGCGTCGTGAGTACGTCGGCGAGGGTGTGTCTAGAGTCCGCCCGGAGAATGTCCGACGCGAGACGTCTCGCCCAGCTGGCTTGCCATGTCGCGAGCGTTGCATTGACGGCCAGCACGCCGACCATCAGCCAGAGCGCCCAACCGGTGTGGACGATATCGGCCTCTTCACGTTGGATCGCTCGCACGCCCAGCTCGAATGCGAGTACGGTGAGCAGCATCGCCAAGCCAAACACCGCAATCGTTTCGAATTTTCGATGTCCGTACGGGTGTCGCTCGTCGGCCGGGCGACTCGAGATCCGGATCACGATCCAAGCGATGACGTTATTGGCAACGTCCGTGACCGAATGGACGGCGTCGCCGAGTATGCCAATCGAACCGGTGGTGAACCCCACGATCAGTTTCAGGAGGAGTATCGCCACATTCGCGAACCCCTCGATCACGATCACGCGCCGAACCTGGTGGTCTCGCTCCTCGGTGTCGGTTCGATTCAATGGCTACATCCGTTGACCCGGCGCGCGCTCCGAATTTCCTGTGATGAATGCAGGTCTGATGAGGGCTCGAAGTACTGGGGCACGTTGAACGGCACCGGATCTTCGCCGAATCGGAGGGCCGCAACGCTTCAGGCGGTCTTTGCGGAGTCGAGCGTTGACTGAAGGCGTTCCACGGATTCGATGAACTCGTCCATGAACTGATAGATGACGTCGGCCGAACTCACTTCGGCGTTCATCCGGCCAACCACCTGGCCAACGGGCATCCCGACCAGTTCCTGCGCCTTGGCACCGTCCTTGCGCGCCGCGCGACTGATCCGTGTCTGCGCTTCGGAGCACACCATGTATTGCAACGGCATCGGAAGGGTTCCCGGACAATCCTCCCGCTCCCAGGCGTCGGTCCAGCCCGTGCGGAGGAGGCGCGCAGGCTTTCCCGAAAGCGAGCGTGAGCGCACGGCGTCCTTGGAGCGTGCGGCGAAGAGCTTCTCTTTCACCAGCGGAGATGTTTCGGCCTCGCGGACCGTGAGCCAGACCGAGCCGGTCCAGACCCCGGACGCACCCAGTGCCAATGCTGCTGCCGCCTGCCGGCCGCACGCGATTCCACCTGCACCGAGCACCGGCGTCGGCGCCACCGCATCGACGATGTCGGGCAGCAGCACCATCGAACCGATCTCTCCGGTGTGCCCGCCAGCTTCCGTGCCCTGGGCGACGATGATGTCGACACCCGCCTGCTTCTGACGCTGCGCGTGTTCGACGGCGCCTGTGAGTGCGGCGACCTTGACGCCGTGCTCGTGCGCGAGGTCGATGATGTCCTTGGGCGGCGGGCCGAGCGCGTTCACGAGGAGCTTTACGCCCTTGTGTCGCAGTGCAACGTCCACGTGGTTGCGCCCGCCGCCATCGGTCCAGCCGAGCAGGCCGCTGTTGGCGCTGTCAGCGTCGTCATCCTCCGGCGCGCTGGATAGCTGAGGTACTTCGTACTCTTCGAGAACGGTCTCGATCCAGTCCTTGGTGGCTTGCGGAAGCAGGTCGCGAAACGCCGTGGCATCAACCTCGCCGGATTCGTCCGCCTGGCCCAACCCCCGGTCCTTGCCCTCGTAGCTCATGGGCATGACGGTATCGACGCCGTAGGGTTTTCCGTCGACGTGCTCATCGATCCAGCGCAGCTCGAGTTCGAGTTGCTCAGGCGAGAATGCCAGCGCACCGAGAACGCCGAGGCCTCCCGCGTTGGTGACTGCGGCGACAACGTCCCGGCAGTGACTGAACGCAAAGATCGGAACATCGATACCAAAGAGGTCACAAAGGTCGGTTCGCACGGAGTCCTCCCGAGTCCATTGCGGGCTCGCTGAAGGGGATGATGCTCGACTTCGTCGCTCGCGGCTAGAGCAGTCTCGCCGCGCCCAGAGTGAAGAGGCTCACTCCGGCATTTCGCGCGGGGGTTCCCCTGACCGCGGCGAATTTTCCAGGCCCATTCCCGACCATAGGAGCGAAGTGATCTGGTCGATCACGATGTCGATGTCGGCGGCCTGATCGCGAAGCCACCAGAGCGTCGCGAAATGAAGTGCCCCCAGAAACCCATACGACCACACGGTTGCCACGTTGGGGTCGGCGCCGTGCGCGGCCCGGTACGCAGCGATGGGTTCGGAGAACTGGCGGGCAGCGCCATCGGCAAGAAGCAGGGATTGTTGAACCCGATCGTCTCGTGTGCCGCCGGCCGTGACGAACAGGTACAGGTGCCGTTCGCGAGCAGCGAAGTCGAGGTACGCGGCGACGAGACTTCGAAGCCCTTGATGTGGGCCCGATGCCTCTGCGACCTGGCCCTGGACCGCTTCGGCCATGCGGTCCGCTAGCCGCTCGGCCAGTGCGTTCACCAGAGCGTCCCGATCGCCGACCCCTCTATAGAGTGTGGGTTTGGTGACGCCGGCTTCGGTGGCGATTGCCTCGAGCGAAATGCTGGGGCCGTTCTCGCGAATGAGTCTCTCGGCGGCCGCGAGCAGCATGGCCCGGTCGGCAATGACGCCGTCAGCAGTCGTTCGGCCAGCGGGCCGGCCAGGCCTTCGCGGCGCGGGCGGCGTGCGCTTCGACGGCTTCTTCCGGGGCATGAAATTAAACTACCATGGGTAGATATATGGCGCGAGCCGACGTACCCTTGGTTCTCCATCAAGCGCCCAACGGAGATTCCACCCATGGCAGCCGCCCAGGACCAGACCCCGACGCATCTACTCGGCAACGGCCGACCGGTCACCGAAGAACAGACGATCACTGCCTTGAAGGTCACCGGAGCGATCCCGAGTGAACTCGACGGTCGTTATGTCCGGAACGGTGCCAACCCGTTGACCGGCATGAGCGATCACCCGTTCTTCGGAGATGGCATGGTCCATGGCGTACGTCTGAGGGACGGGAAGGCCGAGTGGTATCGCAACCGCTATGTGCAGACCCCGTTCATCGCCGATCCGTCCGTCGACATCCTGGACCCCGCGGTCATGTTGGACATGAAGTCCTCGAAGGCGAACACACACGTCGTCGGTCACGCAGGTAAGATCCTGGCCCTGGAGGAGGGCCACTTCCCGTACGTGCTCGATGGCGACCTGGCCACCGTGGGCGTCACGGACTTTGGTGGCGTGCTCAACGGCTCCTTTACGGCGCACCCGAAAATCTGCCCCGTCACGGGTGAGCTGCTTGCATTCGGTTATTCGGCATTGGAGCCCTACCTGCGTTACCTGCGCGTCTCCGCCGCCGGCGAATTGGTGCAGACCGAGAACATCACCGTGGGGGGGCCGACGATGATGCACGACTTCAACGTGACCGAGAACCATGTCGTCTTCATGGACCTGCCTGCCGTCTTCGACATGGAATTGGCCATGCGGGGTGAAACGCCGATTCGTTGGGACGACGATTACCCTTCGCGTCTCGGTGTGATGCCGCGCAACGGTACCGATGCGCAAGTGAAGTGGTTCGACATCAATCCCTGTTATGTCTTCCACCCGATGAACTCGTACGAGGACGGCGAGAGCATCGTGCTCGATGTCGCGCGCTTCAGCCACATCTGGCGGGACTCGCCGATGGACTTTCCGTCGCCGGACCTCTGGCGATGGACGATCGACCTCAAAACCGGCCAGGTTGCCGAAGAGCAGGTCGACGACCGATCCGCAGAGTTCCCCCGAGTCGCCGACAGCGTGATCGGACGGAAACATCGCTACGGATACATGATGGGCATGGCGCTGGACGCGAACCCGGACGATCCGATGAGTACATCGGGCTCGATGCTGAAGTACGACCGCGAGAAGGGCGAACGCACGGAGATCGATCTGGGGCGCGGCCGCACGGGTGGAGAAGCGGTGTTCGTGGGCTCCGAGAATCCGAACGCCGAGGACGACGGCTACCTGATGACGTTCGTGTACGACGCCGAGTCGGACGCGAGCCAGTTCGTGATCATGGACGCCGCGTCGATGGACAATGAGCCTGTCGCGTCGATCGAGCTGCCCCGGGTCCCGAGCGGGTTCCACGGCAGCTGGATTCCCGCGTC
>JAJDAQ010000168.1 GCA_029261815.1 Deltaproteobacteria bacterium | reverse complement strand
ATCTTGGCCACCATCCGGTCCCGCTGTCGGTCATTGACCCGGATCGTGGCTTCGACGATGTCGAGCTGCTCGCCGAGCTCCCGGGCGAAATGCGCGGCTGAACGCGTGTCCTTCGGAAAGCAGGAGCCGCCGAAGCCGGGGCCCGCGTGCAGGAACTTCTTGCCGATCCGGCCATCGAGACCAATCCCGCGCGCGAGTTCCTGGACGTTGCCGCCAACCGCCTCGCAGACGTTGGCCATCTCGTTGATGAACGAGATCTTGGTCGCCAGGAAGGCGTTTGCGGCGTACTTCGTGAGTTCGGCCGTCGCCACGCTGGTCATCACGAAGGGCGTCTCGTTCAAGAACAGAGGCCGATAGAGGTCCTTCATGATCGCCATCGTGGCGTCGTCATTGGCGCCGATGACGACGCGGTCAGGCCGCATGAAGTCGCCGATCGCAGCGCCCTCGCGCAGGAATTCCGGATTGGAGGCCACGCTGAAATGCGGTTCCAGGCCCGCACTCTCGGCCCCTTCGCGAACCCAGCCGGCAACCTTCTCCGATGAGCCGACCGGGACGGTGCTCTTCGTGACGATCACCTTGAAGCCATTCAACGCGGAGCCGACTTCGCGTGCTACGGCGGCGACGGCCCCCAGGTCGGTCGCCCCATCGTCCATCGGCGGCGTCTGGACCGCGATGAACACGACGAGTGATGCCTTCACGGCTTCCACCGTATCGGTCGTGAACGACAGACGGCCCTGGGCGACGTTACGTGCCACGACCTGCTCCAGGCCCGGCTCATAGATCGGCATTTCCCCGCGCTCGAGCCGCGCGATCTTGCTCGCGTCCTTGTCCGCGCAGATCACGTTCACACCGAATTCGGCGAAACACGCTCCGGTGACGAGCCCGACGTAGCCGGTTCCGACGACGCAAATGTTCATGACGACTCCTCGGGGCCGCGCAGGTGCGCGATGGTGCGTTCAAGTCCTCGCTCGAGGTGGACAATCGGGTCGAAGCTCAGCAACTCCCGGGCCTTGCCGAGATCCGCTTCGCTGTGAAGAACCTCTCCGGGCCGGGCCTCCAGGTACCGAGGCTCCGCGGACGAGCCGGTCAGATCGCGAATGGCTGACACGATCTCGTTCACGCTGGTTCGCTCGCCGCCCGCGACATTGATCACCTCGCCGATCGCATCGGCGCTATCTGCCGCAAGCAAGTTGGCCTCCGCCACGTCACCGACGTAGATGAAGTCGCGCGTCTGCTCGCCGTCCCCGAAAATCGTCGCCGGTTCGTTCTTGAGGCTCGCGGCAGCAAACCGCGGGATCGCTGCCGCGTAGTCACTGGCTGGATTCTGGCGGGGCCCGTAGACGTTGAAGAAACGCAGCGCGACGGTCTCGAGTCCGTAGAGGGCGGAATAGAGGCGCGCGTATTCTTCACACATCAACTTCTGGGACGCGTAGGGGGACGCGGGCTGCGGCGGCATGTCTTCGCGCTTCGGCAGGACAGGGTCGTTTCCGTAGGCCGCACATGAGGCCGCGAGGACCACGCGACGCACGCCCGCTTGCCGACACGCCTCAAGAACGCGCAAGGTGCCGGTGACGTTCACGTCGTGGCAGTGCACCGGGTCGTCCACGCTCTGCACCACCGACGGGATTGCCGCGAGGTGGAAAACCGTGTCGCAACCCTGGATGGCACTTCGAACCGCGTCCTCGTCGCGCAGGTCGGCGCGGTGGACCAGGATTGCGTCCGCGCTGCGACGGAGGTTCTCTTCCCGACCTGAGGAGAAATCGTCGAGAACGCTCACACGTGCGCCCTCGTCGACGAGCTTGTCCACCAGGTGGCTGCCGATGAATCCGGCGCCTCCCGTGACCAGCGCGGAGCGCCCGGCCCAGCGTGTCATCTCGACTCGGCGTCCCCGATGCGACGGCCGGAACGCTCGGTGAGCGTTTCGAGATCCGCATCGACCATGATCTTCACGAGTTCGGCGAACGAGGTCTTCGCCGACCAGCCGAGCTGTTCCCGCGCCTTGGTCGGGTCGGCCAACAGGAGTTCGACCTCGGCGGGGCGCAGGTAGCGCTCATCGACGCCAACGAATTCGGCCGCGTCGAGACCGACGTGTGCGAATGCGACATCGACGAATTCCTGCGGCGAGTGCGTCTCACCGGTTCCGATCACGAAATCCACGGGTTCTTCCTGCTGAAGCATGCGCCACATCGCCTCGACGTACTCGGGCGCAAAGCCCCAGTCGCGCCGCGCATCGAGATTTCCGAGCATCAGTTCATCGGCCAGACCGAGCTTGATCTTGGCAACAGTCTCACTGATTTTCCGGGTCACGAACTCGCGGCCGCGACGCGGCGATTCGTGATTGAACAAGATTCCGGAAACCGCAAAGAGATCGAAACTTTCCCGATAGTTCACCGTGATGTAGTGGCCGTAGACCTTCGCGACGCCGTACGGGCTACGCGGATAGAACGGGGTCGATTCGTTCTGCGGCGTCTCGCGCACCTTGCCATACATCTCGGAACTCGATGCCTGGTAGAAGCGGATCGAAGGATCTACCAGGCGGACGGCTTCGAGCATCCGGGTCACGCCCAACGCCGTGTACTCGCCTGTGAGCGCCGGCTGGCTCCAGGAGGTCGGAACGAAGGACTGGGCCGCGAGGTTGTAGACCTCGTGCGGCTGGCTCACGTTCAGCAACTGGATCATCGAGCCCTGGTCGAGCAGGTCGGCCTGATGCAGATGAATCCGCCCCTCCAGGTGGGCGATGCGCTCGTTCGTCTCTGTGCTCGAACGGCGGACCATCCCGTGCACCTCGTAGTCCTTTTCGAGCAGGAGTTCAGCGAGATACGACCCGTCCTGGCCCGTGATCCCCGTAATCAATGCGCGTCGCTGACTCATGATGCTTCTCCTCCGGCCGCGGCTTCTACCTCGGCCTCTTCGTCGTAGAAGAATCCGAGGTTTCGCAGGATGCGCAACGTGAGAACGAAGACGACGGCCAGCAAGATGATCGTGGCGTAGCCCTGGAGGCGTGTGAAGGAAACGGCAATGACGCAGAAGCAGGCCGTAAGGAAGTAGATCGACAACACGGCCGGCCGGTGCGAGCCGTCGTACTCGGCCAACAGCCGGTGGTGTAGGTGCTTCTTGTCGGCCGCCATCGGGTTCTGCCCGCTGCGCAGGCGCCGAATGATCGACAGCAGCGTGTCGAGGAGGGGCACCGCGAAAGCCAGCAACGGAACCACGAACGTGATGACGGTGACGCGCTGATAGCCTTCGAGGGCCAGGATCGACAGGCAGAATCCGATGAACAGCGCGCCCGTGTCGCCAACGAAGATTCGCGCAGGCGGGAAGTTGTAGGGCAAGAACCCCAAGAGAGCGCCGACCAGCGCGATCGAGATGACCAC
>JAJDAQ010000167.1 GCA_029261815.1 Deltaproteobacteria bacterium | reverse complement strand
CACCAGGAACACACGGTGGTCGAAGACATCTTCACCAGCGTCGGTCGTACCGGCGCGCTCACGCCGGTCGCTAAGCTCCGACCTGTGTTCGTCGGCGGCGTGACCGTGTCCAACGCGTCGCTGCACAATCAGGACGAGATCGATCGCAAGGATGTGCGCGTCGGTGACACGGTCGTGATCCAGCGCGCGGGCGACGTGATCCCGCAAGTGGTGAGCGTCGTGAAGGCGAAGCGCCCGAAGGGAACGCGCCGCTTCAAGCTCCCCAAGCGCTGCCCCGCCTGCGACACACCGGTCGAACGAACGGAAGACGAAGTCGTGCTTCGTTGCCCCAATCGGGCCTGTCCGGCCAAGCTGAAGAATCGCCTGATCCAGGTCGCCGGGCGCGGTGCACTCGATATCGACGGGCTCGGTGAGAAGCTCGTGGAACAGCTCCTCGACGCCGGACTCGTCGATGCCATGCCCGATCTCTTCACACTCGAGATGGAAGCCCTCATGGCGCTCGAACGGATGGGGCAGAAGTCCGCCGAGAACCTCATTGCAGCGCTGGAGCACGCGCGCACCACTACGCTCCCGCGCTTTCTGATCGCGCTCGGTATCCCGGATGTGGGCGCCGGCGTGGCCGGCTTGTTGGCCCGCCACTTCGGGGACCTCGACCCGTTGATGGCGGCCACCACCGAGGAGCTGGAGGCCGTCGACGGCGTCGGTCCGATCATCGCAAAAGCCGTTTCCGACTACTTTTCAGATGAGTCGCACCGGACGGAGATCGATCGCCTCCGGGCGGTCGGCCTGAAATGGCCCACGATCGAACACGACGCGGGTTCCAGCGAAAGCGACCGGCTGACCGACAAGACATTTGTACTCACAGGGACATTGCCCTCGATGTCCCGCGATGAGGCGAAGGCGATGATCGAAGCCGCCGGCGGCAAGGTTACGGGCACGGTCTCCAAGAAGACCGACTACGTTGTCGCCGGTGATGCCGCCGGGTCAAAACTCCGGAAGGCCGAAGAACTGGAAGTCGAGGTCATCGACGAGGAGCGCTTGCGGGCACTAGCGTCCGAAGAGTGACAGCGCGCTCAAGCCTCCAGCGCGAACTTCCAAGAGGCCGCGACGACGTCGCTTCCACGCCCGACCAGGACGTCCCGCTCGACCTCCTTGCCGAACTCGGGATATGCGGGCGCGCTCACGACTTCCCATTCCGCCTCCTTCGGAAGCTCGATTCGCAGTGTGGCGGCGCCTAACGGCACTCGGACCCGCGATCCTTCGAGATCTGGGTCGAGACCAGGCGCCAGCGGGAGCACCATCACCACAGACTTCGCAGCAACATCGAAACGGTCCTCGATCGTGAAGCCGTCATCTTCCAGGGCGAACGTCCGCTTGTGAAGTACTTCCGGCGTCGCCCAACCGGCACAGACGCCAGTCGCAGATCGTCCAGGTTCAATCTGCGTCCACGCTACGTCTGGCCTTCCGCCGATCCGGTGCGCCGCCCACAACTCAGATTGTTCCTTCTCCTCGATGACGACAGTGGCGTGAGCGGCCGTGGATCGCGCAATCTGTCGGCGGTCACCGGGAACGTATTCGAACACGCCCGTATCGGTCACGACACGTCTGCCGTCGATGGAGAGTTCGAAGGAGAGTGCGTCGGAGTGCGCGTGCCCCGGCTGGTAGGTCGGAGACGGAACGCCCGCCGTCGCCAACAACACGAAGCCATCCTTCTCGAGCCGGACGAATCCGGCCTGGCGAAGAACACCAGGCGGTTCCGGATTCGCGGGTTCGATTCCCAGGGCCCCGGCGTATGCCACGAGCTGGGAAGGCCGTGGCGCGAAATCGAGCGCAGTATCGCCGAACTGGGCGACGTCGCCGTCGGGGTGCGTCCAGACCTGAAGCGCGCCGACCATTCGTGCAGCGCGCGTGCGAAGGCCGTCCTCGAAACCGACAGGTCCGCGACCAGGCGTTGCCGCAAGCACGTTCACCAGGTCGAGCACGTTTTCGAGCAGCAAGGCGTGGTACATCGGGCTGCGCTCATAGTGTGCACCATCGGCCCCGAACTGCTCGTCAAGTTCTGCCAGGAGTCGCGTGTGATGGGCAAGCGCTCGCTGTCCAGTTTCGCCGTCGAGGACGATACCGGCGAAGACCAGTGCGAGCAGGTTCCACAGGTAGTGATTGCCTAGCAAGTGCGTCTCGAGGTTCGCGGCCAACGTCTTGACCTGGTCTGCGATGGACCCAAGGACCTGCTCGCGCGAGGCCGCTTCCGCCGGAAGGGCGCCCGGTGCAAGCAGCAGTTTGAGCCACGCGAACAGGCGCAGACTCGTCGGTCCCGCATCCCACCCCACACCGGACGGGTGATGGGCGATCCACTCGCCGATCGCGGCCAGCCGGGTTTCGGGATCCAACCGGACGCTGCGCGCCCAATCGAACTGGTGCAGTTGATAGGTCCAAAGGGGGCCGCCCTTGTCGGTTGTCCAGTCGATCCCGCCCTCGAAGACGACTTCGCGGTTGATCATCCGCAACATGTCGAGGTCTTCGGCATAGACGTGTCCGGGCGCGCCGAGGAATGGCGTCTTCGGTTCAGCAAGTGCCAAGGTCGGTGCGGGGCCATCGAATGCCAGCGGGACGACGCCGTGGCGTAGCGCGCGTCTGACCTGGCCCGTCCATTGTTCGGGGCGCAGGTACCAGAGTGTCCGAATGAGGGTGGGAAGTCGGGCCATATCAATCGCGTCCGGTCTGCAACTCGAGGGTCAGGGAGTAGATTTCGCGGCGTGCCACGCCGGTCTCTGCATGAAGAGATGCGGCAATATCGCGACCCGAAGCGCCGGCGGCCAGCATGGCTTCGACCCGCGGCCGCAGCGCCTCCGCCGTCTGTATCTGCGGCGGCGCGCCGCTCACGATGAGGGTGATCTCGCCGCGCGGTGCGGCCGCGAAGCGATCCGCCAGCGAACCCAGCGACCCTCGTGCGAACTCCTCGTGCATCTTGGTGAGTTCCCGCGCTACGCACGCTGGGCGCTCGGCTCCGAACGACTCGGCCAGTTCGGCCAGGGTGCGCGAGAGCCGTTTCGGGGACTCGAACATCACGACCGTCTCGGCCCGACCCGCCCAGTCCGAGAAAGCGGCACCGCGCTCTCCGGCTTTTCGTGGCACGAAGCCGACGAAGGTGAACGGTGTCGCAAGCAAACCCGACGCCATCAGTGCGGCCATGACGGCCGACGCGCCCGGGAGCGGCACGACCGCGTGGCCGGCCTCTGCGACGGCGGCGACCAGGCGCTCCCCAGGGTCGGAGACCAGGGGCGTTCCGGCATCGCTCACGAGCGCGACATCTTCGCCCGCATCGAGATGGGCAACGACTTCGTCGGTTCTCAGTGCTTCGTTGTGCGCGTGAAGCGAACGGGGACGAGCCGCGATCTCATGACGGTCCAGCAGCGTCCGCGTCCGCCGCGTGTCCTCGGCATAGACGTACGCCACCTCGCCCAGCGTCCGCAACGCTCGGAGCGTGATGTCCTCGAGATTCCCGATGGGGGTCGCCACGATGTACAGCGTTGCCATATCCTGTGGGCCTCACCCGCCGGTCCCGCGGGAGCTCCCATGAAGTGGGAACGCCAGGCCCTCGGTCGCGAGGGCGAACGACTTGCCGCGGAACATCTCGAACGCGCAGGATATCGGATCGTTGCCCGCAACGTCCGCTCTGGCGGCGTCGAGATCGACCTCATCGTGCGACGCGGTCGCGTGCTCGCATTTGTCGAGGTGAAGGCCCGCCAGGGAAGGCGCTACGGCGGCCCGGAAGAAGCGGTCGACGCACGGAAGCAGGCCCGGATCGCTGCGGGCGCCGCCGCCTGGCTGCGGGAAGAACGCCCGCGGAACGTCCGGGTCCGGTTCGACGTCGTTTGCGTCGAGCCAGATCTCGCCGGCCAGCTTCGGGCGGAGCATTGGCCTGCAGCCTTCGATGCACCATCAAGAGCAGCGTCCGATGCGCCGTAACCGCTAGGGTGTCTGCCGCCATGACTGAACCTGCACGCCGCGTCGAGAAGCCCTGGGGGCACGAACTCATCTGGGCCGAGACCGACCGCTATGTCGGCAAGGTCCTGGTTGTGGAGCCCGGCAACCGGCTATCGCTCCAGAAGCACGAGATCAAGGATGAGTCGATCTACGTCGTCTCAGGCACCCTGTACCTGCACCTGGAAGACGACCAAGGCGTCGTGCAGGTCCACGCACTGGGACCCGGCGCGCACCAGCGAATTGCGACGGGGCGCATCCATCGGTTCGAGGCCCGCGAGGAGCGGGTCGAACTGATGGAGGTCTCGACGCCCGAACTAGACGACGTCGTACGCCTCGAGGACGACTACGGCCGCGAGGCTTGAGCCCGTTGGGCGGCTCGGAAGCCTAGTCGGTCTTTTCAGCGTCTTCCGACTCGGGTGCCGCATCGTCGGTGCCGGTTTCGGCAGCAGCCTCAGCCTCGGCAGCAGCCTCCGCCTGGACTTCCTCGGCGACCGCTTCGTCCTTCAGGGCCTCGGCAGCCGTACCGGCCGACTGCGCCTCCGCTTCTTCCTCGGAGACCAGACCGGAGAGGTCCCGAACCTTCGAGCGGAGCCGCGCCTTCTTGCCGCGCAGGTCGCGCAGGTAGTAGAGGCGCGAGCGGCGGACGTGGCCGCGCGACTTGATCTCGACCTTCTGCACGTTGGGCGATTCGATCGGGAAGATCCGCTCGACGCCAACGCCGTAGGAGACCTTGCGCACGGTGAAGCTCGCGGAGGCCCCGCCCTTTCGACGCCGCAGAACGACGCCCTCGAAGATCTGGGTTCGCTCCTTCTCGCCTTCCTTGATCTTGACGTGCACGCGCACGGTGTCGCCGGACCGGAAGGGCGGCAGGTCTCGCCGCCGCACGCTTCGTTCGATCACATCAATGGACTGCATCAGTCTTCTCCTCGCCGCCGCGCTCCGCCTTCAAGCAGGTCGGGCCGACGTTCCTGGGTTCTTTCGAGTGCCGCTCTCTTGCGCCAGTGGGCGATCCGGCCGTGGTCTCCGGAGCGCAGCACCGGGGGCACGATCTTTCCCCGGTAATCCACCGGCCGCGTGTACTGCGGCCCTTCGAGATGTCCTTCTTGAAAATCCTGCTGGAAAGAGTCGGTCTGCGCGCTCTCGGCATTGCCGAGGACTCCGGGGACGAAGCGGCTGACCGCCTCGACGACCACCATGGTGGGCGCCTCTCCTCCAGAGACCACGTAGTCTCCGACTGTCGTTTCCTCATCCACAGCGAGTTCGATGGCTCGCTGATCGATTCCTTCGTACCGCCCACACACGAACACCAGGTGCTCGTCTCGGGCCCATGTCTCTGCGGTGCGTTGGGTGAAGGGCGTTCCTTGCGGTGAGAGCAGGACCACTCGGGCCGTGCGCTCGGGCCCCTTGGGCCCCGCAATCGCTTCGATGGCTTCCACCAGCGGTTCAGGCTTCATCACCATCCCAGGGCCTCCGCCATAGGGGGTGTCGTCCACCGTCCGGTGCCGGTCGTTCGTCCAGTCACGCAGATCGTGGGCTTCCAACTCCAGAAGGCCTCTCTCGATGGCTCCTCCCAGCACGCCCAACCTGCGGAACGGCTCGAACAACTCCGGAAAGATCGTAATGACGTCTATCCGGAGCATCCCGCGCCCTTCTCCTTTCGTCTCCCTCTGTCTCTCGCGCCGTGGCGCTCTCGTTTCAGGTCTCAGGCCGGCTCCAGCAGCCCGTCGAGGGATGCCACCACCAGCCGTTTGTTCTCGATGTCGATCACGGGAAGGAGTTCCTTCGCCGTCGGCAGCAGAAGCTGTCTTCCAGCCTCGGTCCGAACGACCAGAACGTCATGCCCGCCAGTTTCCCAGAGTTCCTTGACCGTTCCGACCGCGTCTCCGTCTTCGGTTTCGACGCGGCATCCGATCAGTTGGAACCAGTAGAACTCGCCTTCGGGGAGTCGCGCCAGCTGGGATTCTTCGCCGATGATCCACCGACCCCTGAGGGCCTGGGCAGCCTCCCGGCTTCCGACTCCTTCCAGCTTGAGCCGCGCTTCTCCGACGCGTCCCGTCCCTCCTCCTTCGATCCTGTAGTGCCTCGCGGCACTTCCACGCTCATCTTCCGCCAGCGTGACCGTCTCGACCGCAGTCATATTCGCCGGCCCGTCGCCCATCACCTTCACGCGGACCATTCCGCGGACGCCGTGGGGCCCGAGCACGCGGCCGAGGACGATGCTCACTGTTGGTTAGTCGACAATGTCCAGGCGAACGTCGCGACCCGTGCGAGACGCACCGAGCACGGCACGCATCGCCTTGGCCACGCGGCCCTGCCGGCCGATCACACGTCCTCGATCATCGTCCGCGGTCTCGAGTTCGAGCATGCTTCCGCCGTCCACTTCATGGACCTTCACGGCGGCCGTGTCGGACACGATCCCCTTCGCGATGAACTCGACGAGTCCGGCTGCGGTCTTCTCATCCGACATGGCTAGGCCTCCACCGCAGCAGCGGCCTGCTGCTTGCGCGAACGCTTCAGGAGCGACTTCACCGCCGGCGAGAGCTGCGCGCCCTGGCCGAGCCAATGATCGATGCGCTCCTTCTGGAGATCGATCTTCGGCGGGCTCTGAATCGGGTCGTAGGTCCCGAGGTATTCGAGCGCCCGACCGTCGCGCCGTGCGCGCTCGTCGATCGCGATAACGCGGTAGTGCGGCTTCTTCTTTGCGCCGCCACGCTTGAGACGGATCTTGACCATGGATGCGAACTCCTTCCGCCTCTGGCGGAATGCGCCAACGGCGCGTCGTAAAACCGGAACACCGGGACCAACCCCACGACGCGATTCCGGAAGTGCGTCGACTGCAAGATTCCTTCGGAAATCCGCAGGGATGGACCCGCTTGAAGCGGCCGCCGAAGGTAGGCACTGGCCCCTGGGCGGTCAACGGGGCGGAGGGGGGATCGATGCATGCCCCGGGGCCCCGCGCAGCGCTCCCCGAGGGGGACAAGTGCCCTCTCGGGCCTAGGGGTGCTCCGCCCGCTCGGCCTCTTTGGCCGCCGAGCACTCGGCACACGCATACTGCTCCTTGTGGGGCCGCAGCAGGCGGTCGTAACCCGTGTCGAGTGCGACCCGCCGAACCGAATCGGCTGGTTTGCCGCAGAAGTCGCAGACCATCTTGGGGGCATTGTCAGGCATCGCCGCAGGATACCGAACCTGCGGCAGGCGCTCAGCCGACCCGCATCCGCATCCGGGTCGGCGCGTCCTGCGGGAGCCGCTCGGCGATCCGACCGAGAATCTCGTCGCGGTGGATCTGCAGGTATTGGCTCCAAGCGGACGAATCCGCGCGCACTTCGAGTTGGTCGCCGCGCAGGTCGATGGGCTCGCTGTGGGCCGCGACCTCCTCGCCCACGATCTCGGGCCAGGCGCGCGCGAGCACGAGGCCCGGAGTCGAGGTGTCGTAGCCCAGGTCCGTGAGGACGCCGTGGACCTTGCCGCCCAGGCGCTCGGGATCCTTCGGCTTCTGACCGCGCCGTCGTCTCATGATCCCGGGTCGGCTTCGAGCGGCCGAAACAACAGGCCCGTCGGAAGCTTGGGAGCGAAGTACGTGGATTTTTGCGGCAGGGTCTCGCCGGCTTCGGTGACCTGGAAGACGTCGTCGGCCGTCAGCGGGTTCAAGTAGATCGCGACGGTGCCCTTTCCGCGCGCCAGATCGCGCGCGACCTGGATCGTCGATTTCGGGAACGCCACGGCGCCCTCGCGAAGCGCGGCCTCGTCCAGGCCAAATACGCCGCCCAGCACTTCGTCGTGAATCACGCGCACGGAGAGTTCGGCGCCCGCAGCCTTCGAGAAGACCCGAAGCGTTCCACTCCCGTCGTCCGCAGCGAACGCATAACGACCCGCCAGCGGTTCGAGCGAGGTTTTCAAGACCTCGTGCATCTGTTCGGGCGCGGCGCTCGCAACCCGTGTCAGCGTCCATCCGCCCGACTCCAGAGCCGCCCACTGTTCGTCGCTCGGCGGTGCCGCCTCGCGCACGAGGCGGTGGATGGGAAGCAGCAAGCTGCCCTCCGCATACGCGTTGGCGAAGTAGGCCAGCAAGCGGTTCGACCCCGGCCGCCCGTCGGAGGCGTGGAAACCCAGCGCCGTTTCGTAACGGTGATGGCCATCCGCGATCACGACCGGCCGCGGCGCCATGAAGCGACAGACTTCGGCAATCGCACCGGGGTCGCGCAACACAGCGAGTTCATTGACGACACCGGCGGTATCCGTTGCGGTGACGACGCCGTCCCCTTCGAGGGCCGTCTCGAGGACGGCTTCGAGCTTCTGGTCGCGGTCTTCGTAGAGCATGAACACGCTCGACAGGTTCGTGCCCGTCGCGGTCAGGATCTTCAGTCGGTCCGCCTTGGGACCCGCCAGTGTCTTTTCGTGCGGACGAACGACCCGGTTCGCGTAGTCCTCTACCTGCAGCGCGGCGAAGAATCCGAGACGCGCGAGCTGACGCCCGTCGGGCGCTTCGAAGCGCTGGCGCAGGACATAGAGGGCCGGTGCCTCGTCTCGGACCAGAACCCCCTCGGCTTCCCATTCCGCGAGCCGCTCGGCGACGTCGTGATAGTCGGTGGTCGCTTCTTCGGCCGCGTCCCGCGTGAGTTCGAGCTTCACGGCCGCGTGCGGGTGGGAATCCCAGAGCCGGGACCGGTCCTCGGGCGCAACGACGTCGTAGACGGGCGCCAGGACTTCAGAGACATTGACCCGTGCGGGGTCATAACGAAGGGCTCGGAACGGAAGCAGGTCGGTCACGCGGCGGGTTCTCCAGCAAGGATTCGTTCGAGAGTGGCGCGCGGGACGGCACCCTCCCGCAAGATTCGGATGGCCGGCCCCGTCGCATCGACGACGGTACTCGGTGGGGCAGCAAAGGCGTCGGGGCCCGCGACGAGTTGCACGTCGTCACCCGCGCACCGCCTTGCGGCCTGGCGATCCAGGCAATCCGGCTCGCCCGAGGCATTCAGGCTCGTGGCCGTCAGCGGTCCCGTTCCAGCGGACTCCGCCAGCAGCGAAAGCGCGCCGGCCACCGGATGGGTCGAGCAGCGAAACCCCACGCCGCCGTCCGCGTTCGCGACGCCCCGGGCGAAACGGTCCCGACAAGGGAGGACCAACGTAATGGGGCCCGGCCAGAGCGCGCCCACGATGGCGGCAGCCGCCTCGGTGAGTTCGACGTCGAGGGCCCCGAGGGCCGCAGCGCCACTGACCAGGACCGACACAGGCTTGTCGGCATCGCGGCACTTGAACCCGCGGAGCGCCGACATCGCCTTCTCCGATGCCGCGTCGGCGCCAAGCCCCCATGACGTCTCGGTCGGAAAGCCAATCAGCTCTCCGCGCGCGATGCAGTCAACGGCAGCCTCGGGACTCATGGACCTAACGTCCGCGACCAGGGAGTGCGCGATTCGCGATGTCACCCCGCCGATGCTGTCCCTCGAAGCGAATCCGGTCGGCGGCCGCGTATGCGCGGGATCTTGCAGTCGAGACATCGGAGCCCCGCGCGGTCACGCCGAGCACGCGCCCTCCCTTTGTGACGAATCCGGGACCTTCGCGTTTCGTTCCCGAGTGGAACACCACCACATCTGGATCCGCCTCGGCAGATTCGATTCCCTCGATCCGGATTCCGGTCTCGTAGTTTCGCGGGTAGCCGCCGCTTGCCAGCACGACACACACGGCCGCATCCGACGTACCGGGCACCGGCGCAGCATCCAGCGTTCCGCGCGCGGCGCCGTCGAGCAAGGGGACGAGATCGCCGTCCATCTGCAGCATCAGCGCTTGCGTTTCCGGGTCGCCGAAGCGCACGTTGAACTCGATGACCTTCGGGACACCGTCCCGGATCATCAAGCCAACGTACAAGACGCCGACGAACGGGTGGCCCTCTTCGCGCATCCCGCGAATTGTCGGGTGCACGATCTCTTCAAGGGTCCGCTTTTCGACGGCGGCATCGACCACGGGGGCCGGTGCGTATGCGCCCATGCCACCCGTATTCTCCCCAACGTCTCCGTCCTGTGCGCGTTTGTGGTCCTGCGCGGGCGCGAGGGTCACGACGTGGGTTCCGTCGGAGATTGCGTAGTACGACGCTTCCTCTCCGAGCAGTCGCTCCTCGATCAGGACTTCGTCGCCGGCCGCGCCGAAGCGCCGATCGCCCATGATCTCACGCAAGGCAGCAGCGGCATCTTCGGGTCCGTCACAGACCGCGACGCCTTTGCCGGCTGCGAGGCCGTCGGCCTTGACCACACATGGGCCGCCCTGCTCCGCCACGTAGGCCAGCGCTTCGTCGAGATCCGTGAAGCGTGCGAACGCGGGCTGGGGGATGTCGTGCCGGCTCATGAACGCGCGCGCGAAATACTTGCTGCCCTCCAGCTGGGCCGCGGCCGCGCTCGGGCCGAACACGGCGAGCCCGGCTTCGCGAAGCACATCGGCGACGCCGGCCGCAAGCGGATCTTCCGGGCCAATCACGACGAGGTCGACGGCTTCGCGCTTGGCGAGTTCGATGAGGGCGGTGCCGTCACCGGCCGAGACGTCCGGGTAACAGGTCGCCTCGCTCATGCCGTCGCTTCCGGGCGCGGCGAGGACACGTTCGACCTGCGGGCTTTGCGCGATCTTCCAGACCAGCGCGTGTTCGCGTCCGCCGGAACCAGCGACGAGGACTCGCATCGAGGGGGGACCTCCGCCAGGCACCCACCGAGGGAAAGTGGTGGCGACGCTGGCAACGGCCGGGAGGGTAACGGCGCTTCGGGTCGGGGTCAGCCGTCGAGTGGACCGTGCGCGTCGGCGTGCAGGAACTGGCGCACGATCGGGTCTTCGACGGCCTTCATCTCCTCCGGAGAGCCCGAAGCGACCATGCGGCCCTCGAAGAGCATGGCCATGTGATCGGCAAGCTTGAACGCCGCCGAGAGGTCGTGGGTGATGCAGAGGACCGTCACACCCAGGCGATCGTTGAGCTGGAGGATCAGCTCGTTGATCTGCCCCGACATCACCGGGTCGAGGCCCGTGGTCGGCTCATCGACGAACAAGACCCGCGGTTCGTGCGCGATCGCGCGGGCGAGCGCGACGCGTTTTCGCATGCCGCCCGACAGCTGGGCCGGATAGAGCTCCTCGACGTTCTTGAGGCCCACCATCAGGAGGTTCTCGCGACAGCGCTCGGCGATCTCGTCCTCGGGCATGCCCTGCACGTGACGCAATGCGAAACCGACGTTGTCTCCCACCGTCATGGAGTCGAAGAGCGCCCCGAACTGGAAGAGGACCCCGGTCTGCATCATCAGTGCGCGGTAGTCGCTCCGCGAAAGCTTCGAGACCTCCCGACCCAGGAGTCGGACACTCCCCTCGTCGTAGGATTCGAGGCCAAGCAGGATCCGCAGCAGTGTCGATTTGCCGCTGCCGCTACCGCCCAGAACGGTCGTGACCTTCCCGGCCGGAACCACGAGGTCGACACCGTCCAGGATCTGACGGTCACCGAACGCCTTGCGAACGCCCTCGAGGACGGCGATTTCTGCGCCCTCGGTGGACGGGCTTCCATCCGGCGCTGAGGCGGAGAAGGACACGGGGTCGTTGGGCGGGGCAGTCACAGTGGGGTCCGGTTCAGGGTTTCGAAGGCAGCTTACTCGTCGTGGGATCGCGGGACGCGTCCCCCAACCCGAACCAGCAACTCGTACGGGATGGTACCCGCTAGCTCAGCCACCTGTTCGACCGGAAGCAAGACCGGCTTCTCTCCCTCAGATGCCCCGAAGATCACCACCGGTTCACCCAGGGCGATTTCGGACTCGCCCAGGTCGAGCGTCGTCAGATCCATACTGACACGTCCGGCGATGGGGACACGCCGCCCGCGAACCAGGACGTGGCCGCGGTTGCCGAGCGACCAGGGAACGCCGTCGGCATAGCCGATCGGGAGCGTCGCCAGGCGGCCCCGCTGCTTGGCCCGAAACGTCGCGCCGTAACCCACGGGTTCTCCAGGGCGTACGTGGCGCACGTTCGCGACCCGTGTACGGAGACTCATCACCGGCGTGAGGTCCGCGGCACTGGCCAGATGCGGAGCGGGACAGACGCCGTACAACATCAGCCCCGGCCGAGCCGCACTCACCTGGGCGGGGATGTCCTCTCCGAGCGACGACAACGCCATCAGGCCCGCGGAGTTCGCCACGTGCACGATGCCCGGATCGATTCCGCGCGCCGTGATCGCGGCCAGGACTTCCTTGAAGAGTCGAAGCTGCATGCGAACCGGGGTCAGATCGGGTTCGTCGGCGCAGGCGAGATGCGTGTACACACCCTCGAGCGACAGCGCCGGTTCGCGGACCAGCGACTCAAGCAGGGATGGAGCCTCTTCCGGCGACACCCCCATCCGACACATTCCCGTGTCCACTTCGAGCTGGACGGGCAGCACGGTTCCACGCTCGCGTGCGCGGGTGCGCAGCAGCGGGAGGTGGCCAGCATGCTGGACCACCGGCGTGACACCGCTCTCGATGACGTCGTCGGCTTCGGCGGCGTCGTGGACGCCGCCGAGCACCAGGATCGGCACGGTGATCCCAGCGGCCCGCAGTTCCGCCGCTTCGGCCACCGTCGCGACGGCCAGGTGGTCACAACCCGCGGAGATGAGCTTTCGAGAAACGGGGACTGCCCCGTGGCCGTAGGCATCGGCTTTGACGACCGCGATCACGCGTCCGCCCGCGGGAAGCCCCTTGGCCAGCCGTCGGGCTTCACTGAAGTTCGCCGCAAGCGCGCCAAGGTCGATCGCGGCCAGCGTCGGGCGTTCGCCCTTCATTCCCCCTCCGTTCCGATCTCTCACCGAGCCCGCCGCGTCTGACGGCGACAGGTCGGTGCCCCCAAGCTACCGAAATGCAGCCGGTTTTCCGCCGGTGCGTTGACGGCGGTTCGGCTCCCGGTAACTTCGGAAGGTCGCCGGAAGAACTGAATGGTGCCCCGGCGTCGCCGCAGACCGACCGACCTCTCGTGGCAACCGGTTCGAGCCGATTGGCCGAAACCGTGTGGAACCCCCCTCGTGACATCTCCCCCGAGCCCCTCCAGCGACGCCCCGGCCGAAATCACGGTCCAGGTGAACGGCGATGCGCGCACGGTCCAAGCGGGCGCCTCGATCGAGACCGTCGTCGACGCCCTGGGACTCGCCGGACGGAAGTTGGCCATCGCCGTGAACCGAACGGTGGTTCCGCGGTCGCACTACCACGATCACGTTTTGAGCGCGGGCGACCGCGTCGAGATTCTCGAAGCCGTCGGAGGAGGATGAGCATGCCCGCCTATCAACTTGGAAGTTTCGGGTTCGACGCCCGCCTGATCGTGGGGAGCGGCAAGTACGCGTCGTTCGACACGCAGCTCGAAGCCACAAAGGTCAGTGGAGCGGAGATGATCACGGTCGCGCTCCGCCGCGTTCCCCTCGACATTCCCAAGAGCGAGAATGTGCTCGGCTACATCCCCGAGGGCATGACCGTCCTGCCGAATACGGCCGGCTGCTTCAACGTGGAAGACGCCGTCACGACCGCCCAGCTCGGGCGAGAACTCTTCGGCCACGGTCTGGTGAAGCTGGAAGTGATCGGAGACGAACGAACCCTGTTTCCCGACGTCGCTGCCACGCTCGAAGCCGCGAAGATCCTCGTCGATGATGGCTTCGAGGTGCTGCCGTACATCACCGACGACCCGGTGGCCTGCCAGCGACTGGAGGCCATTGGCTGTGTCGCCGTCATGCCGCTCGCAGCGCCGATCGGCTCGGGCCTCGGCATCCGCAACCCGGCCAATCTTCGCATCATCCTCGAGACGGTGGAGTGCCCGGTCATCGTCGACGCCGGCGTCGGCACCGCGAGCGATGCCGCGGAGGCCATGGAACTTGGTGCCACCGCGATCCTCATGAACACAGGAATCGCGGGCGCCAAAGACGCCGTCAAGATGGCGCTTTCGATGAAGCTCGGCGTCGAAGCCGGTCGCCTGTCCTACGAGGCGGGTCGAATCCCTCGGCGCCTCTATGCCACCGCCTCGAGTCCCCTGGACGGCCTGGCAAGCTTCTAGCGGGGGCACCGCGGTGCCGCGAGTCTTGTGCCTGGTGACGGACCGGCGACTCGTCGAGGGATCGCTCGCCGAGTGCGTGGGAGCGGCCGTTCGCGGTGGGGCGGACCGCGTGCAGCTTCGCGAACGGGACCTCGGCGGTGCCGCTCTCCTCGCGCTCGCGCGCGATGTCGGAGCCGCCGCACGGCAGGCGAATCCAGCGGTCACGCTCCTGATCAACGGCCGCGTCGATGTTGCGCTTGCCGCCGGCTGGGATGGCGTCCACTTGGGCTGGAGGGGAATGGCGGTATCCGACGCGAGACACTTGTTAGGCCCCGGCGCGCACATCAGTGTCGCCACGCACCGAGAAGACGAACTCGAGCGCTGTCCGAAGGAAGAGCGGCCAGATTCAGCGCACCTGGCCCCGATCTGGGCCCCGCAATCGAAGCCAGCGACGACGCCGGCCCTCGGCCCAGACGCCCTACGCCAAGCTGCCGGTCACGGCGTGCCCGTGCTCGCCCAAGGCGGCGTCACGCCCCAGACCGCCGCAGCCTGCCGCCTCGCCGGTGCCGCCGGTATCGCGGTCACAGGCGCACTGCTCCAGGCCGCGGATCCGGAGGCCGTCGCCCTCGCCCTCCGTACTGCGCTCGACGCTGACGACTGACGGAATGCGTCAGGGGTCCTCACGGTCGAAGGACGGCGGCGCCATCTGAAGGCTGCGCCACCAGCGTCCTGGCGGACCTTCCGAAGCGTCGCTCGAAACCGGCGTCGATCCAGCGCGAGAGATCGGCTGCGGCCGAACGGGGAGCGAGATGGATGGTACACCCGCCCCACCCGGCCCCGGTCAAACGCGAACCGAGGCACGCGGGGTGTTCGTTCGCGATCTCGCATAACGCATCGAGTTCGGGAACCGAAACCTGGTAATCGTCTCGCAGGCTGGCCATACCGGCGTCCAGGACGGCGCCCGCGGTGGCGAGATCGCCAGATGCCAGGCTACTGGCGAAGTCAGCCACGCGCTGATTCTCGGTCACGACGTGACGCACGCGACGAAAGAGGAGCGGCTTCAGGGCCCGTTGCAGCGCCGGTAGGTCGGCCGGCGAAAAGTCGCGCAACGACTCGGCCGAAGCATCGGCCACCCGCGCTGCCCGGGCCTCGGCCAATGCCGCGGCGCACTCGTCCACGCGTTCGCGATACCGCCCATGCGCGAGCGCCCGGGGGACGCCCGAGTGCGCGACCAGGAACACGGCTTCGTCGTCGAGGAGGACGTGCTCGACCGAGCGATCTCGACAGTCGATTCGCAGCGCGTGACCGGCCCGGCCTAGCGCAGAGGCAAATTGGTCGAGGATCCCGCAACCGACGCCGACGAACTCGCACTCGCCTCGCCACGCAGCGAGCGCCAGGTCCTCGGACGTCGCGGACGACCCTGCAAGGAACGAGAAGGCGTGGGCCATGGCCACACCCAGCGCCGCCGAACTCGACAGACCCGATTCCGGAGGCACGTCGCTATGGACGACGACGTCGGCACCGCCAAGTTCCCGGCCATCCTGTTCCAGACTCCACGCAGGTGCGACGACGTAGTCAGACCAGTTTCCTGCGGCTTGGGCACCCCGAAGCGGCCGCTCGATCGTTTGATCGATGCCCTCCGAGTACACGCGCAGGATGCCATCCTCCCGGGGAGCGACCGCGACCAGTGTCTGGCGGTCGATGGCGCAAGGGAGAACCCACCCCTGGTTGTAGTCCGTGTGCTCGCCGATCAGGTTCACGCGACCCGGCGCTCGCGCAACGACGGCGGCAGTGCGATCGAACTTCTTGGACAGCGCCTGCGTCACACGGTCGACGCGTTCTAGAGCGGTCATTTCGGCCACGTCGGACACGTCGAGGACCCTTGTTCCATGGGAAGCCGCCCCCTACGTTGGCCCTTCGTGAGCCATTTCG
>JAJDAQ010000166.1 GCA_029261815.1 Deltaproteobacteria bacterium | reverse complement strand
CGCGTCTTGCCCAGGAAGATCGCGGTGAGGCGCTCCTTCATGGCGCCCCAGTTCCCCTGGTCCATCTGGTGCGGGAGGTCTTCGCCTTCGAGGCCTGAGAGCTTCAGCAGCTCCGCATAGAACTGCGGCTCGATCGAGCCGAGTGAAATGTAGGCGCCGTCGCTGCACTCGTAGGTGTCGTAGAAGTGGGCGCCGGTATCGAGCAGGTTTGTTCCGCGCTCGACATTCCAGCCACCGCTGTTCATGAAGCTATGGAACATGGCCATCAGAGTCGCTGCGCCGTCGACCATTGCGGTGTCGATGACCTGGCCCTTGCCGCTGGTCGCGCGCTCGACCAACGCGGAAGCGATGCCGAGTGCCTGGAGCATTCCGCCACCGCCGAAGTCGCCGACGAGGTTGAGCGGCGGAACCGGCTTCTCACCGGCACGCCCGATGTGGGCCAGGGTGCCCGACAGAGCGATGTAGTTGATGTCATGCCCGGCGGCCTGGGCCATCGGGCCATCCTGGCCCCAGCCGGTCATGCGCGCATAGATCAAGCCCGCGTTGCGGGCCGCACAAACGTCGGGACCGAGCCCGAGTCGCTCCATCACGCCGGGGCGGAAGCCCTCCATGAGGACGTCGGCTTTCTCGACCAGCTCCAGCACGGCTTCGACGCCGGCAGGGCTCTTGAGGTCGACCCCGATCGAGCGGCGGCCGCGGTTCAACAGGTCGCCCGACGGCTTGTCGGGGAAGCTGTCGCGAACGTTGCCGGCGCGGTCCACGCGCAGGATGTCGGCGCCAAGGTCGGCCAGCAGCATCGCGCAAAACGGGCCGGGACCGATGCCCGCAATTTCGATGATCTTCACGCCTGCCAGGGGACCGGCCATTCGAGACTCCTTCAGCGGCCCGAGGTGGGGTGGGCCGGCGGGCGAGGATACATGGCTCGGGCGGTGCTGGCTTGAGCCGCGGACGGGCGGCGGGAATCAGGTGCCGCGTACGGGGAGCTCGATCTTGGGCTTCTCGGGGTGCGGTCGATAGAGGATCACGGTGTGACCGACGACACCGCAGAGTGCAGCGCCGGCCTTCTCGGCGAGGTCCTGGGCCGTGGCCTTCTTGTCCTCGGGCTCGTGGAGCCGGACCTTGATCAGCTCATGATCGGAGAGGGCCGCGTCGATGGCACCCAGAACGGCTTCCGACGCCCCGCCGCCGCCGATCTGGACCACGGGTTTCAGCGGATGGGCCTGGCCGCGCAGGAAGCGGCGCTGGAAGCCTTGGAGTTTGGGGGGTTTAGGCATGGCGGCACGGAACCTAGGCAAGCCCTACTCTCGGTGCCCGTGAGGACCTGGGTGTCATGGATGGGGGTCGCTCTGTTGGGAGCGAGCGTGGGCTGTGCCAGCGACGTGCGTCTGGCCGCGGTGACGCCGCCCGTGCCCGCGCCGCCGCCGGCTCGTGCCGCCGCTCCGCCCGCGCTCGACGACGCAGTCCAGCCGGTCCCCGCGCCGGCTCCCGAGCCGGTCACCGAGGTCGAGCCTGAAGCCCAGGTCGTCGCGCGTCAGGTCCTCGAGGCGCGCGCGCCGAAGCTCAGCCCGGCAGAGCGGGAAGAGGTTGCCCGTCTCCTCGCCGAGGCCGAGGCCGTGCACGAGCTTCCGGTGTTGACGGTCCTTGGCGTCATCCAGCAGGAAAGTCGCTTCGAGCCACGCGCGCGCGGACCCCGGGGTTCGCTTGGCTTGATGCAGATCCGGCCCTTCGTCGCCGCCGATGTCGCCAAGCGGCACGGGTTCGAGTGGGCCGGCTACCAGACGCTCTACGAGCCTGTGGCGAACGTGCGGATCGGCCTGACCTACCTGGCGGAGCAGCATGCCCGTTTCGGCGAGGTGAATCTCGCGCTTGCGGCCTACAACGTGGGGCCGACGCGACTGCGCCAATTGCTGGCTCGCGGGAAAGGGCGCAACGGCCCGTATGTCCGGCGCGTCACGCGCAAGGTCGAAGCGCTGACCTCCGAATTCGCCCCGGCCGACACCGCGACCGCCGGCGGAAGCTGAACCGCGGCTCTCGCCGAATTCACCGCGGGAGCGTCGGGTTCAATCGGCCTAGACTCCGCGCATGGCATTCGACTACGACCTCTTCGTCATTGGTGCGGGTTCCGGCGGCGTACGCGCGAGCCGGATGGCGGCCGCGACCGGCGCCCGTGTGGCCGTTGCGGAGGAACGTTACCTCGGCGGCACCTGCGTCAATGTGGGCTGCGTTCCGAAGAAACTGCTCGTCTATGCGTCGCACTTCTCGGAGGACTTCGAGGATGCGGCCGGCTTCGGCTGGACCGTGGGACCGCGAAGCTTCGATTGGAAGAAGCTGATCGCGAACAAGAACACCGAGATCGAACGGTTGAACGGAATCTACGCGAAGCTGCTCGACGGCGCGGGCGTGGAGCGAATCGAGGGGACGGCGAAGATCACGGGCCCCCAGTCGGTGTCGATCGGTGGCCGTGAGATCACGTGCGAGAACCTGCTCGTCGCGCCCGGTGCCTGGCCTTTCATGCCCGATCTGCCGGGCATCGAGCATGCGATCACATCGAACGAAGCGTTCTACCTCGAAGAAATGCCGCAGAGAGTGGTCATCGTCGGTGGCGGATACATCGCCGTCGAGTTCGCGGGAATCTTCAACGGAATGGGCGCGCAGGTCACACAGCTCTATCGCGGAGAGCTCTTCCTGCGCGGCTTCGACGAAGACTGTCGAACGACGCTCGAAACCGAGATGCGGAAGAAGGGCATCGACCTCCGGTTCGGCACCGACGTGAACCGCATCGAAGCCAACGCTGATGGCAGCCGCACCCTGACCCTGACGTCGGGCGACACCGTCGACTGTGACATCGTGATGTATGCGACCGGGCGTGTCCCCAAGGTCGAGGGACTGGGCCTGGAGGCGGCCGGTGTGAAGCAGGGGAAGAAGGGTGAGATCCTGGTCGACGAGTTCTCGCGCACGAATGTGCCCAGCGTCTGGGCCATCGGTGACGTGACCGACCGCTTGCAGCTGACGCCGATGGCCATCGCTGAAGCGATGGCATTCGTGCAGACGCTCTACCACGACAACCCGACCATGCCGAACCACGCGAACGTTCCGACCGCAGTCTTCAGCCAACCCAACATCGGAACCGTCGGCTTGACCGAGGCCGAAGCGCGGGAGCGTTTCGACGAGGTCGTGATCTTCCGCGAGACCTTCCGCGCGATGAAGCACACGCTCACCGGCAGCGACGAGAAGACCATGATGAAACTCGTGGTCGACGGCGACAGCGATCGCGTCCTTGGCTGCCATATGGTCGGGCCGGATGCCGGGGAGATGACACAGGGCCTCGGCATCGCGATCCAATGCGGTGCGACGAAGGCCCAGTTCGACGCCACCGTTGGCATCCACCCGACGAGTGCCGAAGAGTGGGTCACGATGCGGACGCCCGTCGGCGGATGACGCGCGCCGAGAAAGCAGAGCGCATCGGGAAGCTTCTCGACCGCCTCTACCCGACGACACCGATTCCGCTCGACCATGGCGACGCCTATCAACTGCTCGTAGCCGTGCTGTTGTCGGCGCAATGCACGGACGACCGGGTGAATCTGGTGACGCCGGGTTTGTTCGCACTCGCACCCGATGCGGCGACGATGGCCCGACAGCCGACGCGCTCGATCCTGGCCCGGATCAAGAGCTGCGGACTCGCCCCGACCAAGGCCAAGAACATCCGCGCACTCTCGAAGACTCTTGCCGAGGACTGCGACGGCGTCGTTCCCGAGACCTTCGAGGCGCTGGAGGCTCTCCCGGGCGTTGGCCACAAGACGGCGAGCGTGGTGATGAGCCAATGGTTCGGGCATCCGGCGTTCGCGGTGGACACCCACATCCACCGCCTCGCCGCGCGCTGGGGCCTGTCGAACGGCAAGAACGTCGAGCAGACCGAGCGCGACTTGAAGAAGCTGTTTCCGCCGGAGGACTGGAACACACGCCACTTGCAGCTCATCTATTTCGGCCGGGAATACTGTCCCGCGCGGGGGCACGAACTCGCAGCGTGTCCGGTGTGTGGCTGGGCGGCGACCCGTAAACGCATGCGGGAAGAGGCGCTGCGCGGCGGCGCCTAGGCTCGTCAAGCGCGGCCCATTCGTTACGTTCGCCGGACTGTTGGAGGAGCCCCTGATGGCCAAGCGAATCGACTGGTACTACCACCGCAAGGGCTGAACGTCTTGTACGCGAGCGTCCAAGTTTCTGGACGCACAAGGCATCGAGCCCAAGGAAACGATCCCGGCGAGTCGCAAGCTCTCGCGTTCCGACGCGGCGGCCCTGGCCAAGGCCGCGACCAAGGTCGTGGTGATGAAGGGCAAGAAGGTCGACGAGTTCAAGCCGGGCGGCAAAGCCCCCAAGGCCTGCGTCGACGCCATGCTCGGACCGACCGGGAACCTGCGCGCGCCGACGTTGCGAATGGGCAACACCGTGTTGGTCGGCTTCAACGAGGACATCTTCGGCGAACTGGTCGGCTGAAGGCCTGGTTCTGATAGGGTGGAACCGCGCGGAATCGACCGCGCGGAGGACCCCCGATGAACGTGGCCATCATCTGTACGGCGCTTCTGGGTCTGCTGCTCTTCGGGCTGGGCTTCATGGTCTCGTCCGGGCGCAGCAACCAGTTGTTCCACTTCAACCCCGACCCGACGGACCCGCTCTACAAGAAGGTTCGAGCGCACGGCAACACCGCCGAGTACGCGCCATTCCTGGGAGTACTCTTCCTGGCGACCGGCTCCCTCGACCCGGCGACCTGGGTGCTGTGGTGTATCGGGATCGCGACCCTCTCGCGCTATCTGATCGTCATCGGCCTCATGGTGGGCGACATGAGCAAGCCGCACCCGCTTCGTTTCGTCGGCGCACTAGGGACCTACCTCGCCGGAATCGTGCTGAGCGGAAACCTGATCTACCAGGTGATCTAGCCGCCGCACCTTGCCCGGTCGATCGCGCCTAACGATCGACCGGGAAGGGCGGGCGTGCCATCGGCCGCGCGGCCAGCGACAACAACGCCATTTCGTTGTCATCGCCCGCAACGCGATTGAGGCGCACCACGCGACAGGTGCCGCAGCGATGGACCAGCGCCCATTCTTCGTCGGGGCGCACCCAGACGGCGATGGGCTCCATGCCTCCTCCGCACGCGGAGCGTCGGTCGCCCGGACGTTCGTCCAGGTGGCGGCTCCACAAGCAGAATGGGCAGTGATTGCGGTGGACGGTGCCGTAGGCGTCGGCACCGACTTCGCGCCGGCAGTGCTGGCAGCGGAAGTCTGTGGCTTCATCGCGTCGGCGCCGGGGTTTGCGGCCGCGACGCAGGTCGTGTGCTTCGCCGTCCTCGGTGTCGAGGCGGGAGCGAGATCTGGAACGGGACATGGGTCCCCTCACGGAATCGACCACGATCTCGAATGAGACCGGTCGGGTTCAGAGCGAAGAACACGCTCCTCGTTCCGCGAGGGCTTCGATTCAGCGGCGAGTGGCCCG
>JAJDAQ010000165.1 GCA_029261815.1 Deltaproteobacteria bacterium | reverse complement strand
GCCACGCAGTCGAACTACTGGAGCAGCATTCTCGTCGCGGCATTGGTGTCCTACGCCTGGGGTGGCGCCGAGTCGCTCCTCTACTGGATGCAGCTCCGCAAGCGTCTGGTGATCGGACTCGCCGACCCGGTCGTGACCAATCGCTTCCTGCTCTTCGCGGTGGTGATGGGCATGTCGTTTCTCAACCTCGTGGTCCCGACCGTCATCGGACTTCGCGGCGGAATGACGCTGACCGACGGCCTGAAGCTCTGGTCCGCGCTGAGCGGCCTGGTGTGCGCGGGCTCGCTCTACCTGGCTTTCTTCCCGCCGCGCGCCTACCTCGCGCGACTGCAGGCGTCCTAGCGCGCTGAAAGGCGGCTTCGTTGCCAGCTCCTTCGCCGGAGCTGAGGGGCACAGCTGCTAAGGTAGGTCTCCCGCTGCGCCCCCAAGAGAGGGCGCCCGTGGCGCTCTTTCCTCGCGCCACGCCATGGAGGAATCCCCATGCCTGCCATTGAAACCACTCCCGAATTCGTCCGGGCCGCCTACGAGAAGGTGAAGGCCAACCTCGCCATCATCCGCGAACGCCTGGGCCGCCCGTTGACGCTGGCCGAGAAGGTCTTCCTCGGCCACGTGAACGACGCCCGCACCCAGGAACTCGAACCTGGCGAGAGCTACCTTGAGCTGCGGCCCGACCGTGTCGCCATGCAGGACGCCACGGCCCAGATGGCGATCCTCCAGTTCATCTCTTCCGGTCGCGATGAAACCGCCGTCCCCACGACCGTGCACTGCGATCACCTGATCCAGGCCTACAAGGGCGCTGCCGAAGACATGGCCACGGCCAAGGTCACCAATGGCGAGGTCTACGACTTCCTGCGCAGCGCCTCCGCGCGCTATGGCCTTGGCTTCTGGGGTCCTGGTGCGGGGATTATCCATCAGGTCGTACTCGAGAAGTATGCGTTCCCGGGCGGCCTGATGATTGGCACCGACTCCCACACGCCGAACGCCGGTGGCCTCGGGATGGGCGCCTGCGGCGTCGGCGGCGCGGATGCCGTCGATGTCATGGCCGGCTTTCCATGGGAAGTGCTCTACCCGAAGCTGGTAGGGGTACGCCTGACCGGCAGCCTGAGCGGTTGGACGGCACCCAAGGACGTCATCCTCAAGGTCTGCGAGCTGCTGACGGTGAAAGGCGGCACCAACCGCGTGGTCGAGTACTTCGGCCCCGGCACGGCGTCGCTCTCCTGCACGGGCAAGGGCACGATCACGAACATGGGCGCCGAACTCGGCGCGACCACGTCGATCTTCCCGTTCGACGAGCGCATGGCCCTGTACTTGAAGTCGACCGAGCGCTCTGAGCTGGCTGACCTCGCCAATGAGTACATCGACCTGCTTCAGCCCGACCCCGAAGTCGAAGCGAATCCCGAGAAGTTCTACGACGAGATCATCGAGATCGACCTCTCGACCTTGGAGCCCCACATCGTCGGGCCGCACACGCCCGACCTGGCGCGACCGACCTCGAAGATGGGCAGCGACTGCGCCGAGAATGGTTACCCCACGAACCTGAAGTCGTGCTTGATCGGAAGCTGCACGAATTCGTCCTACGAGGACGTGTCGCGCGCGGCTGACATTGCGCGGCAGGCGGTCGCCAAGGGTGCGAAGGCGAAGACCGACCTCTGGTGCACGCCGGGCAGCGAGCAGGTTCATCTGACGATCCGGCGCGACGGCCAGATGCAGGAACTCGAAGCCATCGGCGCCGTCGTCCTCGCGAACGCGTGCGGCCCGTGCATCGGGCAGTGGAAGCGCGACGACCTCGAACCCGGGGTCGCCAACTCGATCCTGACCTCGTTCAATCGCAACTTCCCGAAGCGCAACGATGGCAGCGTCGACACGCTGGCCTTCATCGGTTCGCCCGAGATCTGCGTGGCCTACGCGCTTTCGGGCACGCTCGACTTCAACCCGCTCACGGATGAGATCGAGGCCGCCGACGGAACCACCTTCAAGCTCGAGCCGCCGGCACCGGCGCCCGAAGTGCCCGAAGGTGGCTTCGTGATGAGCTACGACGGTTACCTCGCACCGCCGGAAGACGGCCGCGAAGCCGTCAAGGTCGAGATCGCCGACGATTCCGAGCGACTCGCATTCCTGGAGTCGTTCGAGCCTTGGAACGGCAAGGACTTTGCCGAGCTCCCGTTGCTCTTGAAAGCCCAAGGCAAGTGCACGACGGACCATATCTCGATGGCAGGTCCTTGGCTGCGCTACCGCGGTCACCTCGATCGCATCAGCGACAACATGTACATCGGCGCCATCAACGCCTTCACGGGTGACGCCGGGACCGGACTCAATCAGGAGACCGGCGAGAAGGGCCAGGCCTTCCCCGCGATCGCGCGCGAATACAAGGCGCGTGGCCTGAGTTGGGTGGTCGTCGGTGACGAGAACTACGGCGAAGGTTCGAGTCGCGAGCACGCGGCCATGGAGCCTCGCCATCTCGGTTGCGCCGCTGTCCTGGTGCGAAGCTTCGCGCGGATTGCAAAGACGAACCTGAAGAAGCAGGGCGTGCTGACGCTGACATTCCGCGACCCCGGCGACTACGACAAGGTGCAGGAGACCGACCGCATTTCGATCGCGGGCCTGGAGAGTCTCGCACCCGACGTCGATCTGCAGGTAACGCTCCACCACGAAGGCGGCAGCACGGACACGTTCGCGGTCGAACACGGCTTGAACCCCGACCAGGTGGAATGGTTCAAGGCCGGAAGCGCGCTCAATATCCTGAAGGGCTAGCGGGGCGCTTCGGCGGGCGGATCCAACGCGAACTCGCGGCGGATCCGCTGCCGCACACTCGGGATCAGCAGCGGGCTCAGCAGCAGCAGGGCGACCACGGTCGCTCCGGCGATGTGCGCCGGGCTGCCTTCCATGAGGGCAGCCCCGAAGTAGGCGTACGTCCAGGTCCGGACTGGCGAAGTCAGCGCGATGGCGGCCGCAAAGGCCCAGACGCTCATGGTCGTCAGGCCCGCGGCCGCGTGGAAGACCGAGATCGTCATGAACGGGTAGGCGTTCACCAGGGCGAGCATGCCGACTCCGCCCCGCGTCGAGGCGCGGTCGAGTGCCGGGCGGAGGCGAGGCGAGATCCGCGCACGGACCGTCTCGCCGCCCAACCAGCGGGTCAGCAGGAAGATCCCCATGGCCGAGTTCCAGATGCCGATGGCGCCATAGACCGTGCCTTCGACGGTGCCGAAGACGAGGCCTCCGACCACCAGGACCAGCATGTGGGGCAGCAGCAGGACCTGGCGGATCGAGACCAGTCCGATGAAGACGAGGGGACCCCAGACGCCCAGCGCTTCGACGGTCTCTCGGAGACCGTCGAGTCCCCACTCGAGCCCCAGAACGTTGCGGACGAAGAGCAGGAGTCCGATCAGGAGGGCTGCGACGAGGGCCCGGGTCCAACGCCGAGGGGGCGGCGGCGGGGCCTCGGTCGGAGCGGGTGACGATTCCACGCGCGCAGCGTAGCGGCGAGACCCCTGCACGGGACCGGCGCCGGACCGATTTCGAGCGAGGGTCCTGGATTCGTGCGACTCGAGCTGGCCACGGGCCCAAGGGGTGCGGTCGCGAAAATCAAACGATTGCAGGGACTTCGAGAATGAGAACGTGTTCTCTTAGACGGAAGCGAGGCGCAACCGAGCACAACGGTTAGGATTCCGGCCGTGTCGCTCCGCACCCTGCTCATCGTGAATCCGGCCAGTCGCGGCGGCGCGACGGGCAAGCGATTCCACGCCGTCGAGCCCGGGATTCGGGCCGTCCTGGGCGACATCGAGATCGCCTGGACAGAGCACCGGGGCCACGCAGCGAGCCTCGCTCGGAAGGCGGCCGCGCATGTGGATCGGGTGCTGGCCGCGGGTGGCGACGGCACCGCCCACGAAGTGGCCGAGGGCTTGCTCGAAAGTGGCGAAGCCGGACGCGTCCAGATGGGGCTCCTCCCCCTTGGCACAGGAGGCGATCTGATGCGAACCCTGGGCATGCCGTCCGATCTCGCCGGTGCCCTCGACCGGATCCGAGCAGGGGCCACCCGGACGATCGACGCTGCGCAGATTCACTACTGCGATGTCACGGGCACCGAGCGTGCGGGTTGGCTCGTCAACGAGATCAGCGCGGGATTCGCGGGTCTTGTTGCTGCCACCGTGGACGCCGGGGGGAAGTGGATGGGCGGCACGCTGTCGTTCGCCCAGGCCACGGTCCGTGCCATCATCGCGCACCCGACGCTGACCGGGCGTGTCTCGATCGACGGGGAGGTCGTGCACGACGGCGCATTCGTCCTCGCCAGCGCCTGCAACGGCCAGTATTTCGGCGGTGGCATGAAGATCGCGCCCCACGCATTGCCCGACGACGGCCTGCTCGACTGTCTCGTGATTCCGGGAATGAGTCGGACGCAGCTCCTGCCCAAGCTCGGTCGGCTCTACACCGGGACACACCTCGAGGTGCCCGGTGTCATCTCGCGCAGAGGGCGCGTGTTCGAAGTGGCGTCGAGCGCCGGACCGGTGCCATTCGAGGTGGACGGCGAACCCCTCGGAGGACTTCCGATCCGGGCCGAGTCCGTTCCCGGAGCGCTCACCATCGTGGGCGCGGTCGCGCCGTGACGGCGCCGAACCCCGAGGGCCTGCTCGACCGCGTGCGTGAAGCCTGTGCCGAGGTCGCCCGTCGCGCGCGCTCGGTCAAGATCGATGACGGTGCGCTCGAACAGCTCGCGGCCTTGTTGTCTCGGGAGCGGCCGAAACCGCCGGCCGTCGATCCGACCCATCTCGCGTTTTCGGACGCACCGACCACGCTCGCGTACGTCCTGACGATGAACGCCATCAATTTCGGGTCCGGTTGGTTTCCGCACCTGCGCAAGGACCCGGGCAAGTCGGGCTATCTCACGCTGTCCGCGGCGTTGCGGCGACACTTCGAGAAGAACGGCCCGTGGCTTCCGGCGCATCTCGAACGGCTGACGCGCGCCGATTGTTGCGAAGTGTTCAAGCAGCCCACCGACGGACCGGCTGGCGAGTTGATGGGCCTGTACGCCGAGGCCTTGAACGAATTTGGCAGCTACCTCAACCGACATCACCAGGGTCGCTTTGCAGGTCCGGTCGAAGAGGCGGCGGGTTCGGCCGAAGCGCTCGTCGCGATCCTGGCGCGCATGTCGTTCTACCAGGATGTCTCACACTACGAAGGCATCGAGGTGCCGTTCTACAAGCGGGCACAGATCACGGCGGCTGACCTGCACGAGGCGTTCGGCGGGAAGGGACACGGCCGCTTCCGCGACCTCGACCGGCTCACGCTGTTTGCCGACAACCTCGTGCCGCACACGCTGCGGATGTTGAAGGTGTTGTCCTACGACATGCGCCTGGTCATGCCGATCGACCGCGAGGAACTCCTCGACCATGGAAGCGAACCCGAGATCGAGATTCGCGCCGTCAGCTTGACCGCGGTCGAGCTGCTCTCGGCATCGTGTCGCCGGCGTGGGTGGCAAGCGGACCCCCACCGCCTCGATCATCTGCTCTGGTCGCGCGGGCAGAGCCCCAAGATCAAGGCGACGCCGCGTCACCGCACGCGCTGTACATTCTACTGATGCCCGCGACGGAGAGCGCGCCCGGCAGCGCACCGCGACGGAGAGCCCCCATCCTCGACACCTCGTTCTTCGTCATCTTGTTGCTGTTGGCTGGCTTGATGGCCGTGGCCTGGTGGCAGGGCGGGTTGCCCCAACTTACCAGCGGGCTCGGCGACGGCGTCGACCTCCTGGTGCGCTACGGCCTCGTGATCGTCGTCGCGTTCCTGGCCGCGGGACTCGCGCAGGCGCTGGTCCCTCGGGAGGCCGTCGAGGGCATCCTCGGAGAGCAGTCCGGCATGAGGGGGCTTCTGGTGGCGACCGCTGGCGGAATGCTCACACCGTCGGGGCCGTTCGTATCGATGCCGATCGCGGCCGCTCTTCTCAAGTCCGGCGCGTCTCCTGGCGCAGTGGCCGCCTACGTCAGTGCCTGGTCGCTCCTGGCCGTCCACCGCTTCGTGGCGTGGGAAGTCCCGGTGCTGGGTTTTCGCTTCGCATTCATCCGCTGGAGCGCCTGTCTGCTGCTGCCGGTGCTCGCGGGTGTAGCGGTCCAGGCATTCAAGCGATTCCTGACGCCGCCGACTTAGCTAGGATGAGCCCGCGCGTTGCGCACGGGAGACCGCTCTGATGGCTGCCAAGAAGGCTGCGAAGAAGACCACGAAGAAAACCGCGAAGAAGGCGACGAAGAAGGCCGCGAATAAGACGGCCAAGAAGGTCACCAAGAAGAAGGCGGTGGCGAAATCGAAATCGCCGGCCAGGAAGCCGAAGACGTCGGCGAAGAAGCCGAAGACCTCGTCCAAGCCGAGCGACGATTCTGCTTCGGACCTCCGGTCGGTCGCTCTACGTCACGCGCTCAAGAAGCTCCGCTAGGTCCGTGGACTAACGTCGGGGCGCCGCCGCGAGTGCGGCCACCGCGGACACGATGCGTGCGCGATGCTCTGCATCGAGCCCCGGCAGGTCGAGCGTCTGCGCGAGCGCGTCATCCACGGCTTCCTCCGAAACGGCGCCTGGCAGTCTGGGCAGCAGTACGCCGATGCGGTTGCCAATGCGGACGAGGGCCGGTCGCAGCTCGCCATCTAGGTCGGGCACGGTTTCCGGGTCTGCAGCCGGTCCGGCGAGAACGGCCACCTGGATGGCGCGAGCGGCCGCGATGAGCTCACGAAAGAAGGCGGCGACGGCGTCGTCTTCGGCACCCGGACGTCCGGCGTCGTCAGCGGCCGCCCGTGCGGCGCGAACCGCGGCTTCGATCACGACGGTCTCCCGCTCCGGAACATGAACGGGCGCTCCCTGGAGTCGCTTCGCTTCAGCGACCGCGGGCATCAGCGCGAGCCGCTCGCCGATGGCAGTCACGAGGGCGTGCAGCGGTAACGCTGGCTGGTCGTCTGCCGCGAGGCCTGCGGCCGACCGCGCGCGCTTCAAGGTCCCGTCGGTCTCGCGATCGACCAGCCAGGCATCGAGTTCTCGGGCGAGGGCAGTCTCCGTCGGAGCGACCCACATGGCTTTGTGGTCACGCGTGAACGGGCCGAAGCGTACGGCACCGGGCACCTGCGCTTCCCATGTCGCGGCTTCGGCCGAATCGGTGACGATGGCGTCGACTTCGTCAGCCACGAGGGCCAGGACGACTGCATGATTGTCGGGGATGGCGCGAAGGTCCGCCTCCGGGAACTTCAAGCGGGCCACGCGTTCGAGATGGCCACCCGCGTTCACGCCGATTCGCAGCCCAGGCGTCTGGAGCCCGGCGTCGCTCGTGATGACGCCGGCTTTCGCGAGGACGACGGCGCCGCTCGTGGCGTAGGGAACCGTGAATCCGCCAATCAGGGAACGATCCGCGCGAACGGTGACGCCGCTGGCAGCGACTTCGAACGCGCCGCCAGCGAGGTCGGATGCCAGGTCGGGCCAACGGAAGGCGACCCACTCCACCGAGTAGCCCCGGTCCGCCGCGAAGCGGTCCAGCAGCGTGACATCGAGCCCGGAACGGCTCCCGTCACTGTCGACGATACTGAACGGCGCATAGTCTCCGCTGGTGCCAACGCGGAGTACGCGCGGCTCCGCGCCCGCGCTCACAGCAACAAGGAGCAAGGCCAACGCCGCGAGCCAGGGAACGCGCATCAGGCCAACACCTCGAGAAGTTCCGGGAAGGCTCGAATCACGTGGTGCGGTCGTTGATGGGACGGCCAGTCGGCTTCCCGCTTCGAGATCAGCACCGAGGTCATGCCGAGCGGGTTGGCGCCGGCCATGTCATGGGGCGGCGAATCGCCCACGAAGACGACATCGACCGGATCGGGAGCGCCTGCCTTCGCGAGCGCGGTGTCATAGATGCCGCGGTCGGGTTTGCATGAGCGCGCCTGTTCGCTCGTCGTCGTCGCATCGAAGAGGTCGGAGATGCCAAGCCCGGGCCAGAGGGCATCGAACTGGTCGTCATCGATATTGCTGACGATTCCAAGATGAAGGCCACGGTCGCGCAGCGCGCGCAGGGTTTCCGGGACGCCCTCTCGCAGGCGGGCGTGCTCGACGCCGACCGCGATCTGGCCCTCGTACATGGCATCGAGATCGGCATCCACCGCGGCACCGTAGCGCCCAAGAAGACCCCCAAAGCCCTGCCGGAAGAGTTCGCGGTGGAGGAAGTAGGGCTGCCCCTGGAAGGTCGGGCCCACTTCCCGCATCACCTCCCGGTAGTGGGCTTGGAGTTCTTCGGCCGGCGCCGAGATGCCGTGCTGGCTCGCCACGCGCTGAAGCAGGGCGCCGAAATGGGGCGCCGTGGTGGCGTAGCTGAAGAGCGTTCCGCCCAGGTCGAACAACACCGCGCGCGTGGCCATTCCTGGTTGCCTACCTTGTTTCTGCTTTGTTTTCAGCAGCTTTGGGCGCAGCTGCCGCACTGCGCCAGTGCCGCCGGGCAGTGTAGCGGCCGGTGGGCGGAGTTTGACCGGCCACGGGCCATCGTCTAATTTGCTCCTTCCCCAGTGCCGCGGGAGACGGGCGATTCCCATTCCCCGGCGGGCCTGACAGGTCTTGGACTTTTGTCCGGATTGGCTCGCACGGCACCGATTCCCGCATGCCCGTTGGCAGATTCGCCTGGGCCCGACCCCAAACTGGAGCCACCGCCATGATCGCACTCGAAGAGATCGAATCCGGCGCCCAGTGCACCCATAAGAACACCCGCTTCCGGTACACGGTCGTCGAGGTGGACTTCGACACCGATGAGATCCTGCTCGAAGCCGAGACGGATGGACATGAACCGCTCACGGTTCCGGCCAT
>JAJDAQ010000164.1 GCA_029261815.1 Deltaproteobacteria bacterium | reverse complement strand
TGTTCTGGCTGGTGCTGGGCACGGCAATTCTGGCCGGGTACGGCGTGGTGGCCGCATGACACGGATCGCATTCCTGTTGAGCGCGATGACCTTCGCACCCGCTGCAGTGGCGTTGGCGCTCGCGGGTTGGACGAGCGTGATGCGCCGCTTCGGTCGGGATCTTCCCGAGAGCATGTGGCGCGGAGTCGGTCTGGGAACGCTCCTCTTCAGTGCGATGCTGGCACTCTGGCTATGGACGGCATTCGATCCGGCATCCACAAGTCAGTTTCAGTTCGTCGAGCGGGTCCCGTGGATTCCCGAGTGGGGTCTCCACTACTTCGTTGGCGTCGACGGAATCAGCTTGCTGCTCATCCTGCTGACGACGTGTCTCTTCCCGCTGGTCTTCATCGCCAGTTGGGAGATGGTGACGCACCACATCCGATCGTGGGTCGCTCTGCTCCTCGTGCTCGAGACCTCGCTCATCGGGATGTTCTCGGCGCTCAATGCGGTGCAGTTCTTCGTGTGGCTCGAAGTGGGCATGCTTCCGCTCGCGTTGTTGGTTTCGATCTGGGGAGGCGCCGGACGGGCGCGCGCGGCTTCCCGCGTGCTCGCCTGCCAGGCGTTGGCGTCTGCTGCCCTGTTCCTCGCGTTCATGGCGCTTCATCAACTCCACATGGAACAGTTCGGTGGCGCCACGTTCGATATCGCAGCGCCTTCGGCGAACGCGATCGCCTGGTTGGACACCGTCATTCCCGTCGCCAGTGAGCGCTGGTGGGCGACCCAGAACGTTCTCTTCGCTGCCCTCGTCTTCGCGTTCGGGCTCCAGATGGGGATCGCACCTCTGCATCTCTGGGCGACCGGCGTTTCTCGGGAAGCCTCCCTGCCGGCCACGGCCTTGATCTTCGCTGTGGTGTCCAAGGTCGGCGCCTACGGTGTGCTTCGCTTCGCATTGCCGCTCGCCCCGGTCGCTGCGGTCTCATTCGCGGAACCGCTCCGCTGGGCCGCCGCGCTCGCCTTGCTATTCGGCGCTCTTTCGGCGCTGGGCCAACGCGGCGCCGTAGGTTTCGTTGCTCACGCGTCATTGGCCCAGATCGCATGGCTCTGGCTCGGCTGGTTCTCACTCAGTGCCTCCGGTCTCGAGGGCGGGGTGCTCTACCTGCTGAGCCACGGGCTCTGCGTCGCCGGTCTGCTCTTGCTCGTCGGCATGCTCCAGCACCGGACGCAGACCGACGCCTGGGCCGACTTCGGCGGGATCGCGAAGCCGATGCCGATCTTCGTTCTCCTGCTCGGCGTGATCGTTCTGGTTTCGATCTCGGCTCCGGGAGGAATGGGGTTTGCGGGCTCATTCCTCGTGCTGCTCGGGTTGTTTGGTGCGGACTTCGGCGTCGCGGCGGTCACCGCGCTCGGCGCGCTGCTCCTTGCCGTCGGCTGGGGTTGGAACTTTCGACGGCTCGCTTTCGGTCCCGTCGAGAATCCCGCGAACCGGGGGCTGATCGACCTTGGCTGGCGAGAGCGTTTGACGGCCGTTCTCCTGATCCTGCCTCTGGTCGTCGTTGGCGTCCGCCCCGAGATCGTGAACGCGAGGCTCCATCATCCGGTGCTGAAGCTGCGGCGCGCCATGTTGGAGCGTGCGATCGATAGCCACGAGGCGAGCCCGCATCCGGCTGCGGAAGAAGCCATCGAGCGACTCCAGCAGGTTTCACGCGACGCCTCTTTACCCCGGTCGGTCGCGGTGGTGTCCTTGCCCGAGGAGCCGATGCGCGAAGGGGTTCCGCGGTGATGGGCGGCGTCTCGTTCGCCTCACTGTGGCCGACGGTCCTCGCCGTCGGTGCTGCGCTTGGGGTGTTGCTTCTGGAGGGTTCGGCCCAGCGGCGCAACGCGTCGGTTCGGCCCGCTCGGCTCGCTGCGGGGTCGACGATGTTGGCCGTCATCGCCTTGCTGGTCGCAGCCGGTGTCGCGGCCGATGCCCTCGCGGCGGGAGGAGTCCCGCGGGCGAGCGGCGGAGTCGACGCGATCTTCGTACTGGATGCGTATGCGGCCTGGGCCACCGTCGCATTGGCGACACTGGTGGCTGCGCTCGTCTTGGGAACCGTGAACTATCAACAGAAGCGCGCATTGCCGGCGACCGACATGGTCAGTCTGTCGTTGATGGCGACTGCGGGTGCCTTCGTCTGGGTGGGTTCCAGGGATCTGGTGCTCACACTGTTCGCGTGGGAACTCGCGACATTGCCTATCGCGTTGATGTCGGCCAGTGACCCAGCGCGGCCATTGTCCGCCCGGAGTGGATTTCGCGCGGTCATCCATGGGTCCGTCGCGAGCGCGGTGGCATGGTTCGGTCTGGCTTGCCTTTACGCCGCCATCGGAGCGACCGACTACGCCGCGATCAGCGAGGCCTGGCCGTCGTCTGGTTTCCTGGCGCGCCTCGGGTGCGGACTCGTGTTGGCAGGATGGCTCTCTCGCCTGGCCGTGGTTCCCTTCCATCTGGCTCAGGTGGGAGCGCAACAAGGGGCGCCTACCTCGGTTGCGGCGTACGCCTCGGCGGTGCAACCGCTCGCTGGCTTCGTCGCATTGCTGCGGTTCAGCGAGGCGATCTCGCTTCCGGATGATGCACCTTTTCGTGAGGGGCTCTGGCTCATCGCCGCCGCCACGATCACGGTGGGCCACACGTTGGCGTTCCTGCAATCCCGAATCAAACCAATGCTCGCGTACACCGGGATCGCGCAAGCCGGCTGGCTCCTGGCGGCGGTGGTCTCACGAAGCGCGGAGTCGTCGACGGCGATGTGTTTTGCGGCGCTGGCGTTCGCGTGGATGAACGCGGGGCTCTTCGGTGTGCTGGTGACCCTGGCCGAGCGCGAAGGTGAAACCGATCACGTAGATCGTTTCATCGGCTTCGCGACCTTCCGTCCCCTGCTCGCCGGGCTGCTGGCGATCTTCTGCCTCTCGCAAGCGGCCGTTCCCGGGACGGTGGGTTTCATCGCGCGGTTCCAGCTCGTCCGTTCCCTGTTCGAAAACGGCGACGCGTGGATCGCGGTCGTGGGTGTCCTGGCGTCTGTGCTGGGCTTCGTCGGGTTTGCGCGCATTCCCCTGTCGATGTGGGGCCCCATCGGAGATCGCCCGGGGCCGCTCCCTCCGGTTCGGACCGGAGAAGGGATCCTGCTGGCGGTCGCCGCCGCAGTCGTCCTGATCGCCGGCATTGCACCCACGGGCCTTGGCGATTGGGTGGGAACCGGCATCGACCCGTGGTCGTGGGTCGAACGTGCCGTCACTTCCCTTCGCTAGTCCCGGTTCGGCGGAGTACGCGGCTCTCGCCCCGACGCATGGTCAGGTGCTCACTGTCGAAGAGTTCCATCAACGGAACCGCGAACTTCCGCGTCGTTCCGATCAGGTCCTTGTAGGCGCCGGTTCCGATCTCGGTGTGTTCTTCGAGGTAGCGGGTCAGATCCCGGCGTAGATCGTCGACCGCGCCGGCGTCGAACCAGAGGTCGCCGGGTGCGCGGACGAGCGAGCCGTCACGTTCGAGATGCGCGAGGAGTTCTCGGAACTCGACCGCGTCTACGCCAAGCTGTTGCGCGCGCTCTTGTGCGGTGGCGGGTTCGAGGCCCTCGATCATGGCGTCCGCTCGGACTCGCGCGGCGATGGCTTCGTGGCGTTGCGTCAGCCGGGGGACGAAGTCGTGCGCTCGCACCAGGTCTCCGTCCGACTCGATTGCGCCGCCGGCCTCGAGCCGATCCAGGACGGCATCACACGTTGCGCGGTCGACGTTGTCCGGGAGGGCACCTCGAAGCGTCGCGCGCGGCATGCCGGGACGCATGCCTTCGTCATCATGGAAATCGCTGAGTGCACGGGTCGCAAGTGCACCCAGGGTCTCGAGGGCACGCGTGTCGATCGCCCGATCGCCCATGCAGGTGATCTGTTCGTCCGTTTCCAGTGTTCCGAGATGACGGCGTAGCCCCTCGTCCGTCTCACCCGTCTGGTGGCGAAGTTCGGTTCGCGACAGGCCACCAAATCCACTCCGGGCGATTCGGATGTGGATGCCACTCGTCATGTCGCCGCGAGACAGCCGCTCGAGGTCGTCGACCAGCGCCGGATCACTCCGGCGCCGGTGCGGCGGCGCGGTGTCGAGCACGCGGCCCCCGCCTAGCGTTTGGCCGCCACCCTCGAGTCGGGCGAAACCTCGGACGACGAAGCCATCGCCGGGAACGAAAGCGCCGACGCCGTCATCCAGGTGGATGCGCGCGAAGCCGCTCTCTCCCGGGATGAGCCCGCCCTCGCCGATCGGCGCGACCCGCGCGCGAAACTGCGCGGTGCCGATCAGGAGTTCAACGGCGGTCGGGTCGGTTCCGCGTGCGGGTGCATGGGGGAGCCAGTGGAGGGAGGCGTCGAAGGTGGCGGTCGTCGCGAGGCGATCCGGCGCGACCATCAGCATCCCGCGCGCGAGTTCGTCGAGGCCAACCCCCTGGAGATTGATGGCGCAGCGCGAACCCGGTTGCGCGGTATCCGTGGCAACGCCGAAGCGTTGGAGGCCACGGATTCTCGCAGTCCGCCCCGATGGGAAGAGGACCGCTTCCTGGCCCACCGACAAGGGGGCCCCGATCAGGGTTCCCGTCGCGACGGCTCCGAAGCCGCGCATCTCGAACGCACGGTCGACCCAAAGGCGCGCCGGACCGCTGCGCGGCGGACGGGTGATGGCCGCATCTGCGGCGGCTTCGAGTGCCTGACGAACAGCTTCGACGCCATCGCCCGTGGTTGCCGAGACCGGAACCACGGGTGCTTCCGACAGCGTGGTCGTCGCGAGCAGTTCCTCGACTTCCACTTGTGCGAGCTCGGCGACCTCGGGGTCGGCGACATCGATCTTGGTCAGGGCAACCACGCCGTGCGACAACCCGAGGAGGCCGCAGATCTCGAGGTGCTCACGCGTCTGCGGCATGACCCCTTCGTCGGCTGCGACCACGAGCAGGACCAGGTCGATGCCGGACGCGCCCGCGACCATCGTGCGCACGAGTCCCTCGTGCCCCGGAACATCCACAACTCCGAGCATCCGGCCCGAGGGAAGGTCGAGTGGAGCGAAGCCGAGTTCGATCGTGATCCCACGAGCCTTCTCTTCCGGCAGCCGGTCGGTCTCGACACCGGTCAATGCCCGGATGAGTGACGTCTTGCCGTGGTCGATGTGCCCCGCGGTGCCCAGGATCAGGGTCTGTCGCGTTTCGTCCGCCATGCGCGGCCACGCTAGCAGGTTGCTAGCGCGGGCCGATGACCTCGCGCCCCATGTAGGGCTGGAGCGCATCGGGAATGCGGACGCTGCCGTCGGCCTGCTGATGGTTCTCGAGCAGTGCGAGGATGGCGCGCGCATTGGAGATCGCGGTGCCGTTGAGCATGTGTACGAACTCGGTCTTCTTCGATCCCTGGCGCTTGAAGCGGACCTTCAGGCGGCGCGCCTGATAGTCGGTGCAGTTCGACGTGCTGGTGATCTCGCCCCAGGACCCGCCCTTGCCGCGGCCCGGCATCCAGGCTTCGAGGTCGTACTTCCGGTATGCCGGAGCCCCGAGGTCGGCTGCGGCGATATCGACGACGCGGTAGGGAATTTCGAGGCCGTCGAAGATGCGCTCTTCGATGGCGACGAGTTCTTCATGCATGGCGGCCGAATCTTCAGGGCGCGTGATGCAGAACATCTCGGTCTTCGTGAACTGGTGCACGCGATAGAGGCCCTTGCTCTCCCGGCCAGCCGATCCGGCCTCTGTCCGGAAGCAGTGCGAGATGCCGGCCATTCGGATCGGCAGGTCGGCTTCCGTGAGGACGCGGTCCGCGTAGATTCCCCCGAGCGTGATCTCGGCTGTGCCGACCAGGCACAGGTTGGCGTTCTCGATCGAGTAGATCTGCGTCTCTTCGCCGCGCGGGTTGAAGCCCAGCCCCGCCAGGATTTCCGGGCGCGCGAGGTCGGGCGTCGTGTAGGGCGTGAACCCGGCTTCGAGGACAACGTCCATCGAATAACGTTGGAGTGCGAGTTCGAGCAGCACGGCTTCGTTCTTGAGGTAGTACCACTTCTGCCCGGCGACGCGCGCTCCAGCCTCGAAGTCGACGAGGTCGAGGGCCTCGGTGATGGCGAGGTGGTCCTTGGCCTCGAAGTCGAACTTGGGCGGTGTGCCTGAGGTTCGGAGCTCCCGAGCATCGTGTTCGCCACCGTCCGGGACATCCGGATGGAGGAAGTTGGGAAGCACCAACAAGGCTTCGTCCAGGGCTCCCCGCAACGATTGAAGGTCGGCCTCGATCCTGGAGACGGCTTCCTTGAGCGCGCGACCCTCGCTGTTGTGGACCTCGCGGTCGGCGTCCGAAAGCTTCTGTTTGCCGGCTTGCTGGTGTTCGTTGCGACGCCGATTGGCCTCGTTCAGCTCGGTCTGCTTGCTCGCGACTTCGGTGTTGAGCTCGACCGCACGATCGACATCCCCGGGCACCTGGCGGCGCCGGCAGCTCTCGGCGACTTCGTCGCGCCGTTCGGAAAGCGATCGAGCGTCCAGCATGGCCTAACGAAGCTCCGCCGCGAACAGGTCCTTGACACGGTTCCAGGCGTCCTCGGAAGCGGCAGCGTTGAACGTGGCCCGCTGGTCGCAGTGGAAACCGTGGTCCGCGTCGTCGTAGACCACGACTTCGTGGCGAGTCCCGGCCGCTGAAAGCGCGCCGCGGATGGCATCGAGCTGATCCGCCGGGATCAAGGCGTCTTGTCCACCGAACAGGCAGAGGATCCGCCCGCCGATGTCAGCCGTTCGCGACAGCGTGCTGGGCTTTCCCCCCGGCCCTTCCGGAGCGGCGATGCCGCCGCCGTAGAAGCTCGCGGCAGCGGCGATGTCGGTCGTGCACGCGGTGAGGTAGGTCATGTGGCCGCCGATGCAGAAGCCCATCGCGCCGATCTTGCCGCTGACGCCATCGAGGCCCTTCAGGTAGGCGACCGCCGCTCGTTGGTCGGCGATCATTTCGTCCGCATCGAGGCCGCCTAGCCCCTTCATGCCCTCCGCGAAGCCAGCTTCGTCGTAGCCGAGCTCGACGCCGGGCAGCGTCCGATGGAAGAAGTCTGGCGCGAGGGCGACATAGCCTTCTCGTGCGATCCGCTCGGTGACGTCGCGGATGTGGCTGTTCACGCCGAAGATCTCCATCCATACGATCACGGCCGGAAACGGTCCCGGTCCCTCGGGTCGCACCAGGTAGGCGCCCATGGCAGCGCCATCGACATCGAGCGTCACGCGTTCGGTGGTGATCTCCATCGGAAGCCATCTCCTCTTGTTGCGCTGGGGCGCGGCAGGGCGGGACCATAGCGGGCGGCGTAGGATGCCGGAACCGGAGGTGCCATGGACGATCTGGCCGCGATCCTGGAAGCAAATCGATCCTTCTACCGGGCATTCGCCAGCGGCGCGTTCGCGGATCTCGCAGCGCTGTTGGCGCCCGAGGACGCTGTGACCGCGCACCCGTGGCGACCGGCCGTGCATGGTCGTGCGCAGGTCCTCGAAGGCTGGCGCGCGATCCTCGAGGCGGGGCCGCCGCCGATTCGTTGCCTGGCGCCCCAGGTATCCCGCTTCGGGGATGCCGCGGTGGTGACCTGTATCGAGGACACGGGCGGGGAGCCGTGTATCGCGACCAACGTCTTCGTCCGGGTCGATGGTGCCTGGCGGCTGGCCCACCATCACGGCGCTCCCCTGGCGCCGGGTTTCCTGTCGGGCGCCGATGCGCCGCCGAACGTTGTGCACTGACCCGTCTTCCGAATTTGACGGATCGTCAAAAACCGCCGTAGACTGCGACTGGAGGGCGCCAGGCGATGACCGACCCCGAATCTCCCGAGCCTGCCCAGGAGGCGGGCTCGGCCGACGCGGTGAACCTGTTTTCAGGCGAGTTCGCGCGTTGTCCCCAGCCCGTCTACCGCGACCTCGTGTCGCGTTGCCCGGTCGCACACTCCGTGCTCGGCGATGGCAAGGTGATCTCGCGCTACGAGGATGTCATCTGGGCACTCCGGAACCCGCAGATCTTCTCGTCAGAGATGGAGCTGCAGCTCGCTCTCGGGACCGAGCGGCCAATGATCCCGCAGCAGGTCGATCCGCCCGCACAGACCCGGTACCGCAAGGTTCTCGATCCGCGGTTCTCGAAGAAGCGCATGCGGGAGATCGAGCCTGACATCCGGCGCCACGCGAACGCATTGATCGATGCCTTCGCGGATACAGGACAGTGCGACTTTGCGCGCGACTTCGCTGTGCCGCTGCCGTGCACGGCCTTCCTCTCGCTGATGGGATTGCCGCACGAGGAGCTCCCCCGCTTCCTCCGCATGAAGGACGGCATCATTCGGCCCCAGGAACTCGTCGAGGAGGAGGTTCCTGACTTCGCCGCGATGCAGGCACTGCGCGTTCAGACGGGCAAGGACATCTACGCCTACTTCCGCGATGTGATTGAAGACCGGCGCCGGGCGCCGGGCGACGACATGATCAGCTACCTGCTGGAGACCGAAGTCGACGGCGCACGACTCACCGACGAAGACATCCTCGACGTTTCGTTCCTGTTGATCCTGGCCGGGCTCGACACGGTGACAGCCACACTCGAGTGCAACATCGCGTACCTGGCCGGTCACCCCGCGCAGCGGGAGCGCCTGGTCGCCGACCCCGCCTTGATCCCGTCCGCGGTCGAAGAGCTGATGCGTTGGGAGACGCCGGTGACCGCGGTGCCACGGCTGGTCAAAGAGAAGGTGACACTTCACGGTGTAGATATCGAAGCCGGCGAGATGGTGTCGCTCCTGATCGGAGCCGCGAACCTGGACGACGAGGAGTTCGGCAACGCGGACGCTGTGGAGTTCGACCGCGCGCGCAATCGCCACCTGGCCTTCGGAGGAGGCGCGCACCGTTGTCTCGGCTCACACCTGGCTCGGTTGGAGCTGCAGGTCGCGATGGAAGTCTGGCACGAACGGGTTCCGTCCTACGCGATCGCGCCGGGGGCAGTGCCGGTGTTTTCGCCGGGGATCCGCGAGATCCGAAGCCTTCCGCTCGTCTGGGCGAATGCGTGAAGCTCCGTGTGCTAGCCGACCGCTGCACCGGGCACGGTCGCTGCTACGACCTGGCCCCCGAGCTCTTCGACGAAGACGAGGACGGGCATTGCCGCCTCCTTGTCCCGGTGGTCTCGGGCGACCTCGAAGCCAAGGCGCGCGTCGCGGCCCAGAACTGTCCAGAAGAAGCGATCGTGGTTTCCGACTGATCGCGAGACGATCGGTTGCGCTGAATCGCTGGCGGCCATAGCGTCACGCCTCCCATCGACGGAGGTTTCGTGAAGTTCTCGGCCCAGCTCCCCACAAACCACGTCGCCGGGGGTGCCGCCTTCCTCGGAGCGCGCGCGATCGGCGAGATGGCGCGCACTTGCGAGACCGCCGGATTCTCTGCCGTCTATGTGACCGAGCATCCGTTTCCCGACACGCAGTGGTTGGAGGCTGGAGGGCATCACGCGCTCGATCCCTTCGTTTCGCTCGCGGCTGCGGCCGCAACGACGGACCGGATCGGTTTGCACACGAACATCCTCGTGCTCCCCTATCGGAACCCATTCTTGACCGCGAAGGCGGTCGCAAGCCTCGACGTGGTTTCGGGCGGCCGGGCGATCGTCGGGGTCGCCGCCGGGTACCTCGTTGGCGAGTACGCCGCATTGGGCGCCGACTTCGCGAACCGGAACGACGTCTGCGACGATGCGATCGAAGCGATGAAGGAAGCGTGGACGGGCGAGGCCGTCGTTCGCGCGGGCGCCGCCTACGACGCGGGGGGCAACGCCATGTTGCCGCTTCCGATCCAAAGGCCGCACCCGCCTATCTGGGTCGGCGGAAACAGTCCGCGAGCGCTTCGCCGGGTTGTTGCGCACGCGCAGGGTTGGAGTCCCTT
>JAJDAQ010000163.1 GCA_029261815.1 Deltaproteobacteria bacterium | reverse complement strand
ATCGGCCCTCGAGCCGAAAACGGGGCTTGTTTTTCCTATCCGCGGCGTCTGCAGAGATCACGTCGTGCGCTCTCCGGCTATCAGGACGTCTGAGCCCGCATCAAGTGGTGGCTGCGCGACGTCGGTACCCCCAGGCGAGGCATGGTAGAAGGAGCGTGAGTTCAGGACCCAGGCCGCATGCCACTCCGGTCGGGGGCGGGTTGAGCAAGGCCAATAGACGGACGATCTCCAACTCGAGTGTCGTGATCTCCTGCCCAGCCTGCGCGAGTGCGGAATCTCTGTCTGCAATCTCAGCGATGCAAAACGTTAGGTTGTCGGCTTCGGTGGGGAAGGGGTCGCACACGTCTCCGAGCCCGTCGGAGTCCTGGTCTTCTTGTCCGGGGTTCGAATCTCCCGGGCAATTGTCCATCGAATCAACCCGTCCGTCTCCGTCGGCGTCGACGGAAACACCTGGCCCGACGAGGCCACAAAGCTGCGAACCCACAAGTACGAGGAACCCCTGGTCCATCGGAAGGATGTCGAAGTCCGCGAGTGCGCTGAACTGCGGGACATTGCACGAGATCAATCGCGGGACGCCTAGCGGGATGTACGTTGTTGGATCGTACGAATCGATCTCGATCATGCTCGCCGCAGAAGTGTATGCCGGCGATTTGGCGACATAGAACAGTCCTGGTGTCTCGCCATAGCGTGCGATCCCGGGGGCGGTGACACCCTCCTGGGCGAAGGTGGCAGTTTGAATCGCTTGACCGCTGCCCGTATGGATGACGCTCGAGTCCTGCCGAATTCCGAGCAGGGCCGTTCCGCTGACGGTGCCGTGGGCATCTTCGAGCACGATTGGCGCGTCGGGAAGTGTCAAGTCGAGCTTGTAGAGCGAGTTGGGGCTGAAACCCTCGCCGACGTACAAGGCGCTCTGATCTGGACTGACGAGCAGTACCGGTGATGCACGAATGATTCGGCTGGATGCGACCCGCTTCGCAGTGTTCGCTAGGTCGAGCCGAACCTCAACGAGGTACGCGAACCCACTGCTGCCGGGGTTCGCTGTCACGAACAGACGATCGGGGCCGGCCTCGGCGACGTCCCAGACCGCCGGGCTGCCGAGATCGTTGGAGACGACGATGCGGTCAAGGATCGCGCCGGTATCCGGATCGAGCACTACGACGACGCCCGACCCGTTCATCGCTACGAAGAGCCTAGTGCCGTCTTCACTCAAGGCGATGCCGCGCGGCTCGATCCCAACGGGATACGTGTCGATTACCGAATAGTCGACCAACGAGACGACTCGGACTTCTCCGGTCGCCGGGATCGTGACGAACAAGAGGCCGCGAATTGGATCGCGAACCATCTCGTGTGCCGAGTCACCGAAGGCGACCTGGACACCCTGCGTCTGTGCGATGCCCGGCGAGGCGAGTGCCAAAAATAACGCGGCAAGAACAAATCGGCGCATACACCCCCCGATGCAAGTTGCGATCTCCTGGAGAGCCTAACGATTCTGGTACAGGGTGCGATGCTGGTGACCGCCCAAGCGGCCTCGGTAAATCTTGCTGTGAGATCCGTGTTCGGCGCGAGTCGAGGACGGAGTAGGGAGCTGGCCCTTGCAAATATGCGTGCACTCAGCCAACTCGGACGACGCCTGGGCTCACTTGGTGGCAGATGACTCGCCGTGTCCGCTCGTCAGCGCGCCGTCGCGCGGGCTTGTTCGACAAGCCCAGCGCGGGCCCGGGCCCCTCAGATCCCTGCTTGCCATAGCATCGATTTATCGGCCCTCGAGCCGAAAACGGGGCTTGTTCTTCCTATCCGCGCGAGCCCTCAACAGCTGTGTTGCTAACGATGGGCGTGCTGGTTGCGCTGCGCCGGTGCTGAACTCGGGCGGTCCTCTTCCTCGCATCGAAGTTGGATGCAGTGCTCGGTGACGTGGATCTGCTGAGCGCGCGCACATCGGAGCCCCGCTCACGGAGTGCCAGGTCGCCCCGAAACCAAGCACCCTCGGCACCTCTGTAACCGCCCGCCCCTGCTAGCCTCCCCACCCGAAGCAATGGCCGAGGGGTCGAAGACAGCGGTAGGAGGAGGCGCGATGGCGCATCGGGTCATCGTCTGGGGAACGGGCTTCGTCGGGAATGCGGTGCTGCGGGTCTTGCTCGCGCACCCGGCGTACGAGGTCGTTGGCGCGATCGTGAACGACCCGGCGAAGGATGGGCAGGACATCGGGGAACTCGTCGGGGGCGAACCGGTCGGCATCCGGGCGAACCGCGACGCCGAGGCGGTACTCGCGACACCGGCCGACGCGGTCGCGTACTTCGGCCCGAGTCCGATCCATGGCGCCGCGACCGTGGACCAGCTGTGCGCGGCCCTGCGCGCGGGCAAGGACGTCGTCGATACGTCACTCGGCGCGTTGCAGGACCCGGCCCTTGCACCGGACGCACTGCGCGACCCGATCGAGGCGGCCTGCGCCGATGGCGGAACCTCGCTGTTCAGCACGGGCATCGATCCGGGCTTCTCGAACGATCTCTTCCCGCTGACGCTGCTCGGCGTGTGCGGGCGCGTCGACTCGATCCGCACGACCGAGTTCCTCGACGCCGGCACCTATCCCGACCAGCGGAGCCTCCAGATGCTCGGCCTCGGCTCGAAGGTCGACGAACCGGCGCTGCTGCAGAACGCGGGCCTGATGACCGGCATCTGGGGCAGTCCGATGCGCCGGATCTCCGAGGCGCTGGGTGTCGAGATCGAGGAGACCCGCGAGGTCTACGCGCGCTGGCCTGCGCCGGAAGCGATCGATTATCCGCTCGGCCGCATCGAGAAGGGCTGCGCCGCGGCGACACGGATGGAGTTGCAGGGGATCGTCCGGGGCGAGCCGCGGATCATCATCGACCACGTCCACCGCGTGGTGCCGGACGTCGCGCCGGACTGGCCGCGCCCCTCCTCGGACCCCGCGCACGCGAACCGCATTGAGGTGAAGGGCAGCCCGAACGTCGTGCAGGAAACTGTTTTCAGCGACGAGCACACCGGCGACGGCAATGCGGGCGGTTGCCTCGCGACCGGGTTGCGTGCGGTGCACGCGATCCCCGCGGTCTGCGCGGCCGCACCGGGGATCCTGACGCTCCGCGATCTCCCGTTGGTGAGCGGCCGCGGCGGGATGGGATGATGGACGGGATCTTCCGCAAGCTCGCGCTACGCGACGCGATCGTCCTGGCGCTCGTCACGACGGCTTGGCTCATCGTCGCACCCTTCACCGGCGGCACCGGACCCTTCGCCGACCTGTTCGGCGTGCTGCTCGGCATCGGCTTCGGCATCTCGGTCTTCCTGCTCCACGAGTGGGGCCACCTGCTGGGCGGCCTCGCGGCCGGAAGCCGCGCGTTCCGCGCGCCGGCGACGCTCCGCTCGATCTACCTGTTCAGCTACGACGTGAAGAAGGACGGCCGGGGCACCTTCCTGGCGATGTCGTTCGGCGGGTTCGCCGTTACCGGCGCAGCCCTCGTCGTCGCCTATGGGATGCTCCCGGCGGAACTCCTCGCAACACGCGTCGCGCGGGGTTCCGTCGCGTTTCTCGCGTCGCTGACCGTGCTGCTCGAGTTCCCGCTCGTGCTGGTGTCGCTCGTCCGCCACCAGTCGCTGCCGACGGTCGAGGTGTTTGCCGAGGAAGAACAGGCGCGAGGCTGACCGACGGACTCCAAACGCGCCGGCGGCCGCTTCGCGTCGTCGCGCGTGTGACGCAACTCGCGGCTCGGTAGGCGCTGTGCGCGGCGCCATCGCAGGGTCGCGGTAGCATCCGGCAACGCCCGGGCCCGCTGGCAGGTCTGGCGACGCTCGCGAGGCTCCATGGATCCCGTCAGTCAGGCCGCAGTCGGGGCGGTCGTCGCTCAGACGTTCGCTCGCCGCGGCCGGGCGGCCACCGCGGGCCTGCTCGGCGCGCTCGCGGGGATGGCGCCCGACCTCGACGTGCTGATCCGCTCGTCACGCGACCCGCTGCTCTTCCTCGAGGTCCACCGGCAGTTCACACATTCGCTCGCGTTCGCGCCGATCGGCGCGCTCGTGTGTTCGCTCGCGCTCTACCCACTCGTTCGTCAGCGGCTGTCGCGAAGCGAAGCCTATCTCTACTGCCTGCTCGGCTTCGCGACGCACGGGCTGCTCGACGCCTGCACGTCTTACGGCACGCAGTTGTTGTGGCCCTTCTCGGACCTGCGCGTCGCGTGGAACCAGATTGCGGTCGTCGATCCGCTGTTCACGCTGCCGCTCCTCGTGTTGTGCGGCCTCGCTGCGCGAAGCGATCGCGTCATGCTCGCGCGCGTCGCCTGTGCCTGGGCCCTGAGCTACCTGCTGCTCGGTGTCGTCCAGCGTGAGCGCGCGGAGTCGGTCGGCATCGCGCTGGCGCAGGAGCGCGGGCATCGCACCGAGAGGGTCCAGGCCAAGCCCGCCTTCGGCAGCTTGCTCTTGTGGAAGACGATCTACGAACACGAAGACCGCTTCCACGTCGACGCGGTCCGCCTGCTCACGAGCCCCCACGTCTTCGAGGGTGCCAGCATCCGGCGTCTGTCGCTGGCGCGGGATCTGCCGTGGCTCGACCCGAGCAGCCAACAGGCCCGCTCGCTCGAACGCTTCCGCTGGTACTCGAGTGGCGCACTCGCCCTCGATCCGAACCGCACCCACACCGTGATCGACGTCCGCTACTCGATGCTCCCGAACCGCATCGACCCGCTCTGGGGCATCACGCTCGACCCCGCGGCCGACGCGACATCGTTCCCGGCGTTCGTAACCTTCCGCCGGCTCTCGCAGGCCGACCGCGATGCGTTCTTCTCGTTGCTGTTCCCGTGACGGCCCTCGGGCGCCGCCGCTCGAAACCTGATCCGACTGACGCGCTGCAGCATGAGGGGGTTCCGTTCGCCTGAGCAACCGGCCGCGTTCTGGTGCCGTCGTGGGCGCCGGCCAGTGCCGCTCTATGCCGCTTCTTGCCACCCTTCCCCTCGTAAGTCCCTGTTATTTTTTGCGTCGCGAACGGGCTTCGAACCTGTCTTCGCGCGTCCCCGCGCGCGCAGCCGACGTCCGTCGGCCAGGGTCGGGGGTTCGAATCCCTCCCGGCGTGCCACGGTCTTCGTCACGCTAGTCAGTGAGTGTTCGAGCCGACCGCGCAGTGGTCGGACGGGGTCGGGGGTTCGAGTCCCTCCCGGCGTGCCACCGTATTCGTCACGCTAGCCAGTGGGTGTTCGAGCCGACCGCGCAGCGGTCGGACGGGGTCGGGGGTTCGAATCCCTCCCGGCGTGCCACCGTATTCGTCACGCTAGTCAGTGGGTGTTCGAGCCGACCGCGCAGTGGTCGGACGGGGTCGGGGGTTCGAGTCCCTCCCGGCGTTCGATCGGTGATCGCGAGGCATCTCCCATCGGCTCCCGACCCGTTGTCGTTCGCGACAGAGAGCTGGAGGCTCCGTTTCACGATGATGCGGGAGCCGGGGTCGCAAGCACTACAGGTCGCCGAGGACGTGGCCCAAGTACGTTAGGGCGTAGGGTATGTCGAACAAGTACGAGAAGAGCATGATCGCTGTGATCACGGCCGACCAGATGGAGAACGGAGAGGGCTCCTTGGCCAGGAACGGCCGGTGAGAGAGCAGCTGACACAGCGCGGGCGTCCAGAAGACGACGTGCGCCAGAGCGTTGAATCCGGCGAGGCGAAACAGATCCGAGTCGAAACCGGACGACACCACCAAGACTGAAAGGGCCGCGGCCCAGCCGCCGACAACCCAACGTGCGACACGATGCCGCCAGACGAAGCCCAGGCCAGCTGCGAAGCACAGGGTCGACGACGCGATCCAGACGGTCATCCAGCCCGGCATGGCTTCCATGGCGGCTGCGTCGAATACTTCGAGGGCCTGGTGGCCGCTCTGATAGTCCCGAGCGTAGGCCTCGGGGACGAGCCCCACGAGCGAAACGGCAAGTATCGTGAGGAAGCCCACCACGTTGCGGAATCCGATCGATCCAAGCATGTCGCCTCCAGGCTGAACGATCGCGGGATTCATGCTGGTCGACCTCCGGGCGGCGCCGAACGTACAATGTACGTATTTTACGTACATTGTACGTTCACGCAAGACGGCCTAGGAGGTCAGGTGCGGCGGAGTTCCCAAAGGAGAAAGCAGGTGCCGCGGAGTCCCCTGACGCGAGAGCGCGCGTACTTCGCTCCGCCGTCACGTTCGCCGACGCAAACGGCCTCGAGGCCCTGAGCGTGCGAGATCTCGCTGGCCAGCTCGGTTACGGGGTGCTGTCCCTGTACAACCACGTCGGCAACAAGGACGAGATGCTCGACGGAATGATCGATCTGGTCGCAGGCGAGATCGAAGCGCCGATTCCTCGCAACGGCGATTGGATATGCGCGCTGCGCGTAACAGCGGTGTCCGCGCGCAAGGTCGGGGGTTCGAGTCCCTCCCGGCGTGCCATCAGTACCCCGCTACGCCACCAAAGTGTGGGTTCGAGCTGCGCCTTCGAACGGGGCCGGTGACCTCGTGTCCCCGGGGTTCCGCGACGCCGCTCCGCTCAGTCCTGCGCCTGCGCCTGCGCGAGCCAGGCCATCAGCTTGCCCGCTGCGGTCTGCGAGGCCTGCCGGATCGCGTCCGCCTCCGGACTGGCCGCGTCGCCGGCCCGCGCCGGCGTGAAGCCGTCGAGGCGCGACGCGTGGAGCCACTCCAGCAGCTCGGGGTCCCCGGCCCACTTTGCCTGGTTCGCGCCGTTCTGGAGCGTCGTCCGCAGGAAGTCGAGGTGGGTGTTTGGGTGCGGAACGGGGGCGCACAGGTGGTTCTTTGTCGCTTCGTCGTCATAGGCGCACTCGACGTGGGCGGTGAAGGCCGCACTGAAGACCTGCTGGCAGACGCGCACGGCCTGGAGTGTCAGGTGGTCGCCGTCGAAGACCGGCTTCGCCGGGCGTTCGGCGAGGCCGTCGGCCGTACAGTCGACGAAGAGCGTGCCGGCCGGCGTCTCGCGCGAGCCCTGCTCCAGTACCAGGCGACCCTTCTCGATGCGCTTCACGCGACCCATGCGTATGACGTCGCGGATCCGACGCAACTGTTCGAGTTCGAGCCCGGTCACGGTCGCGCATCGGTACATCGTGGGCTTCACCGACCGGTCGATGCGGAGCAGCAGTCCCTCGTCGTCGAGCCGCTCGAACATGTCGTCCATCGACTCCGCCGCGGCGATCACCTCAAGCTGGCGACCGAAGGAACGCGCGAGCACGTCGTCTGATCCCTTGCCCGGCTGGATCTGGGCGCGATCCAGGATCCACGAGTCGCGCGGCATCACCCAGGTGACCGCGTCCGGGTCGACGCCGTTGCGCAGCAGGAACAAGCACGCATCCATCCC
>JAJDAQ010000162.1 GCA_029261815.1 Deltaproteobacteria bacterium | reverse complement strand
TCGCGCTGCGAGCGGGGCGGCGCCTGGATCGTCGAAGGCGATCCTGCGCAAGCGACCTATTTCTCGCCGGGACGGTCCGGATTCCCGGCGGACGACGCCATCGAGCCGCTGGCAAGTGTCCCGCTCACCGGTCGAAAGGGGCGCCGACCCGGCGCACCCAGGATCGCGGTCCTCGACCTTGGCAGCACGTCGTTCCACCTGCTGGTCGCCGAGTGGACGGCCGACGGCACCATGCAACGCATCGACCGCGAGCGCGTGATGCTCCGAATGGGGGCCGAGCTCGCCCGCTCCGGTCACATTCGCAAAGCGCTGCTCGAACGCAGCATCGAAGCCGTTCACGAGCTCTGCGACGCAGCTCGAGAGTGGAAAGCGGAGCAGCTCGTCGCCGTTGGCACCTCCGCACTCCGTGATGCGAAAAATGGAAGCACCGTCGTCGCCGCCCTCGAGGAGGCCATTGGCGGCCCGATCCATTTGCTGTCCGGGGAGGAGGAGGCGCGGATCATCTTCCGCGCGATCCGTTCCCGAATCGATCTGGGCGGCCGCACGCACATCGGGCTCGACCTCGGCGGCGGGAGCCTCGAAGTCGTGGTCGGCAATGATCACGAGATCCTTTACGAGAAGACGTTGCCACTTGGCGTCGCACGCCTGCACGGGCTGATCGACCCCGCCGATCCCCATCGCGAGAAGGACCTTCGCAAGCTGCGCCATATCCTTCGGGAAGCGCTGACGCCGGTCGCCGAGGAAATCCGGCGCTTCGACGCGGTCGGCTGCGTGGCCGTAGGCGGCACGGCTCGCTCTGTCGCACGCGTGATCGCGCGCGGAAAGAACAACGTGGGCGGTAGCTCATTGCGCGGCCTGCGAATCAGCCGGCGAGAACTCGACACGCTCTCCCGCGACCTTGGCGCCTGTACCATGGAAGAGCGCCTACGCCGACCGGGTGTGAGCCCGCGCCGCGCGGACCTCCTCCCTTTCGGCTCGGAGATCTTGAACACCGCGCTGACGCTGTTCGGCGCCCGCGGCCTGACACTTTGCGACTGGGGACTGCGCGAAGGCATCCTGCTCGAGCTGCGCCCGGCCGGCGACTGACCGCGCCGCGTCAGTCGGGAAGCGCTTCCCGGGCTTCGCGAGCGACGCCGGCCATGCCCAGTGCTACAGCCGCCGACTCAGCCTGTCCCAGGAGTTCTCGCGCTACCGGGTTGCGACCGCGACGCGCCACGACGCGACCCAGTTCGCAGCGGGCGCGCGTCTCCATCGCCCTGGCACCCAGCCCGCTGGCCCGCTCGATGGCCTCGGTCATCCACTCCTCAGCCGCCGCCAGCTCTCCAACTTGTTCTGACAACAAGCCGAGTGCCCGCGCAACGGGCCCCCCGTAGAGTGCCGTGATCGTGCAGACACCGTGCAGACCAGAATGCTGCGCAAGCATTTCCAACAAGATCCGCGCGCGAGCATCGTCGCCCAGCCATCGGACTGCGTTCGCCAGCTCCACCCCGGCCGTGAGCCAGTCGAGCCCCCCTTCCAAGCGCTCGATGTTCGGCCCGAAGAAATCGACCAGCAGTCTTGCCGTATCGGCCTTTCCGATTTCGGCCCAGATCGCCGCATTGATCGCCACGACAAAGGGGCTGATCTGGACCTGGGACACATCGTCTTGGATCGGATCGGGGAGCCGTGCCTGGTTCTCGGCCAATGTCCCACGCTCTCGCGCGACGTACATGCTCTGACCGACGAACAGGATGGGCGCGTACGGGTGGGAAATCTGACGGCCTAACGTCAGCGCTTCCCGGAACGACCTGTCCGCTGCATCGAGTTTCCCATGAAGAAGATCGAGGCCCGCGTCGTGGACGGAAAACTGGTGGACCAGGGCCGGGTTCGGGCGTGCACCGGCCAGAGATGCCGCGGCCTCTCTCAGGCGGACCGCTTCGCGCGGTCGCTCCTCGACCAGTGCGTCCGTCGCGCTTCCAATGCACGCGATCGCACAGAGGGCGCGCAGCGCGGGGGTACTGGCACCGCTCTCCAGTTCTCCCGATATCTCCTGTCGCTCTGCGATTCCCTCGGGCCTGGCCATCATCAGGTGGATGCACGAAGCCGCCTCGATGCGAGCGGATTCGCTGCCGATCGCGCGAGCCAGCGATAGCGACTCGCGGACGAGACCTTCCGACCGACGACGACGTGCGATGTCGAGGAAGCCCTGCCGCGCAAGGAGCCGCGCCCGTGCTTCGTCCTCCGCGCCAACCTTCTCGAGCGCTTCGACGAGGACCTGCTTTGCGTTCGGATCTCTGGGGCCCCACTCCGTGAGTTCACAGAGCGCGATCGCGGCTTCTGCAAACCGGGGGTGGTCCTCCAGCGCACGCGAGAGGTCCAGCGCTTGATTCAACACCTCGCGGTGACACAGGCGGTCGCCGGCGCTGCCATAAGCCGCGGCTTGACGAAGCTGGCGCGACAGGCGCGCGACGTCATCGACCGGCGTCTCGTGCTCCAGTGCCTCGAGCGCATAGCCATGGAGCAGCGCAGCCTGGTCCCAATCGTACAACCGCTCCGCTTGTTCAGCCGCGCGATCGGCGGCGGTCAGGACCTGACCGGGCTCCGTCAGTGGAAGTGCCCGATAGAGGTGGTAGGCCCACTCGGCGAGGACGGCCGGGCCTGGTTCACCGTCCGCTCCGATCAAGGTATCGGCCGCCTTGGCGTGCAGACGGGTGCGGCGGCTAGGGCGCAGATGCTGGTACGCGCCGTCGTGGAAGAGCGGATGGGCGAAACGGTAGGTGCCGGGGCGCTCGTCCTGCTCTTCGGCGATCCCCTGTGAAACGGCTTCGTCCAGCAGGTCGAGCAGATCGGCCGGTGACTCACCCGTGACGGCCGCCAACGCACTCACCGAGAACTCACGACCCAGAACCGAACCGGCCTCGAGTACGGCCGCGGCTTCGGGCGACACCGCAGAAAGAACCTGTTGGACGAACTCCGACGTGCGTTCGGGCAGCGCATCCAGCGCCCAATCACCCGACTCGGGAAAGGCCAGCTGACCGCGTTCGTCGAGCATGCGGACGGCTTCGCGCAAGAAGAGCGGATTTCCCTCGGTCTTCTCCATCAACGCATCGACAAGTCGTGCAGGCGCTTCGCGGCCCAACAACTCTACGAGCCAGGTCTCGACTTCGTCTCGAGTGAAACCCGTCAACGAGACCGTCGGCGCGCCCGCCTGTGCGAGCTGCCCGATCGTGTGATGGAGGGGATGTCCCCGATCCCGGGTTTCCTCCCGCACCGTGGCAATGACGAGGAGTTTGTCACCGTGAATCCGATCGGCGAGATGGTCGAGAAGCAGCAGCGACGATCGACTCGCGCCGTGGATGTCCTCGAGAACGATCACCATCGGCTCCCGCACGACGCGTTCACGGAGGACCCGGATCACCGCATCGAAGAACTCGAAGCGCCGGCCTTCGGCGTCGCTCCTCGCATCATCGATGACGCCGGTCTGCGCCAGAACGGGCGCGAGGACGGCGTCGTTGCTCGCGGCATCGATCTCCCGCAGCACCTGGACCCATAGCCAGTAGGCCGGCGCCGCTCCCGGGCTACCGGCTCGCGCTTCCAGAACGGTCACGCCTTGCGTCCGAAGCCCGTTCGCAAAGCCCTCGACCAGGCGACTCTTGCCGATCCCAGCTTCGCCGCGTACCAGCACCACCTGACCGTTCCCGGCCGCCGCCCGCTTCCACGCGGCACTCAGGTCCCTGAGAGCTTCGGCTCGGCCAACGAACGCGTCCGAGACCGATCCACGGGGTGTCGCCGCAGCGTCGCTCCCGCTTTCGGTCACGGCACCCACGAACCGGTAGCCGCGCCGCGCAAAACTCCGGATGAAGCTCTTCTCACCGCGATCGCCCAGGGCCTTGCGTGCGACTGAGACGGCGCGCGTCAGCGAACTCTCCGTCACCGCCGCATCGCTCCAGATCTTGTCGAGCAGCTCCTCCTTCGGAACCACGCGGTGGCGCTCCTCGATCAGGAGCGCGAGAAGTGCGAGCGGTTTGGGTTGCAACGCAACGGCGTGGCCGTCGCGACGGAGCTCGCCACGACGCAGGTCGAGCTCGCAGTCACCGAACCGATAGAACATCGCCGCTGACGGTAGCTCGCCTGGAGAACGCCACATGACCGCCGATGCGAGTCCATGGGCATGGAGCCAACGCGAATGGGTTCCTAGTGTCTGCCCAGGCAATGGGAGGAAACCCGCATGCGAACTCTGACCACTCGACCCCTGGCGATCGGCATCCTGGCGCTGTTCGTCGGTTTTGGCACAGGCTGCCGCTCTGTCTACTACGACGCTTGGGAACAAGTGGGCGTCGAGAAGCGCCACATCCTCGAAGACCGCGTCGAAGACGGGCGTGAGGATCAGCAGGAAGCGCAGGAACAGTTCCAGACCACGTTCGATGCATTCCAGGAGCTCACCGGATACGACGGCGGCGACCTCGAGAGCATCTACCGCCGACTCGCCGGCGAGTACGAGGATTGTGAGGACCAGGCGCAGACGGTTCGCGATCGAATCCAGTCCATCGACCAGGTCGCGAGCGATCTATTCACGGAGTGGGAAAACGAGCTGGTCCAGATCTCGGATCCTGGATTCCGCGCGCGGAGCAAGGCGAAGCTTCGCGAGACCCGCGGGAGCTACGACGGCATGATCAAGGCCATGCGGCGCGCCTCTTCAAGGATGGATCCGGTGCTCGGAGCATTCAAGGACCGCATCCTCTACCTCAAGCACAATCTCAACGCGTCCGCGATCGCTTCCCTGGAGGGCGATGTCGGCGAGATCCGTTCGAACGTCCAAGACCTGATCGAGGAAATGAACGCGTCGATCTCCGAAGCCGACCGTTTTCTCGCCGGATTCGAGTCCTAGCGGACTGACCGAGGCTAGCCCTCGCCTAGCAACCCTCGATCGATACCGGAATGCCGGTCATGAACGCCTGGTTCGAAAGCCGCTCGTAGCTGCCAGGCCCACTCGGAAGGAGGACGTTCGGATTCACGCCTGGGTGACGCTGCGCCGTCTTCATCCCCGGGGTCCGTTTGTTTCCCCAGCCATGCGTCATCGCCACGACGCCAGACCGAAGCGTTTCGTCGAACGCAATCCGCGTTTCGAGCTCGCCCCACGCATTCGAGCAGCGGATCCGGTCTCCCTCGCTCAGGCCGCGTGCCGCCGCGTCATCGGGGTGTATGCACAACGGGTTGTCCTGCTGGCCGGGACGCTTCAGACGATCGACGTTCTGGTACCAACTGTTGTGCATATGGACGGTCCGGAGGGGGATGAGCTTGAGCTGGTCGGCGGGCTCATTCGACAACTCGTCGAATAGCGTCTCACATCTGTCGAGGGCACCTTGCTCCTGGAAGATCGACGGAAAGCAGTCGACGCGATGGTCGTCGGTCTGGATCCACTTGTCATAGAAGCTCCCGGGCGTGAGACCTTCGAGCACGACACCGCGCGGTGTCGCTCGGACTTCATCCAGGTCGAGGCCGCGCGACTGCATCATATGCTTCAGGCGAAGGGCGAGGTCGGGATTGGGCCCCTGATCGAGCACACTCTTCATGCCCAATGCCTGCTCGATGCGACCCAGGATCCACCATTCCTCACGGCGCTCACCGCGGGGTGAGACCACTGGGTCGGCCCATTGGACATAGGGGCGGTACTGGAGGCCGAGTCCGGCAATGTTGACGTCTGCGCGCTCGAAGCCGTCGGCACAGGGCAGGATGTAGTCAGCGAGTTCGCCCGTCGCATTGCGATAGAGATCGAGGCAGACCACCAGCTCCACCGCTTCTATGGCTTCGCGCATTTCCTCCTCACCGCCCACGCTGAGGACGGGATTACCGGCGATCACGAACAGCGCGCGGGTCTTCGTCTCCGCGTTCGTGAGTTCGTCTGCCATCAGGTTCCCGGGCAGCGCGCCGCGCACGCGACGCATCGGTCCATGTCTCGAGTCGAAGTAATGACTCGCCGGATCGCTGCGGCCCGCCTTTGCCGCAGGATAGAAACCCTGCGAGTAGAGGTTGCCACCCTGCCGGTCGAGGTTGCCGGTCACGAACGAGAGCATGTGCAGAAGCCAGTAGACCAGCGTTCCTTGTCGCCCCATGTTCGCGCCCGTCGACATGTGAACGGATGCCCGGTCGGCGCTCGCAAATTCACGCGCCAGTTTCACGATCTCGTCAGCGTCGAGGCCGACGATGTCTGCGACGCGGTCGGCCGGATACTGGGCGACGAAACGTCGCAAACCATCGACATGACTGCCGTGCGTCGCGAGCGTCACGTCATCCGCGAGGCCCTCGGACAGGATCACATCGAGCATGGCCGCCATCAGATAGATGTCTGTATCGGGCTTGATCTGGACGACTTCACCCGCGCCCGCCTCAGGCGACTCCACACGGCGCGGGTTGATGTACCGAACCGTGGCCCCGCGCGAGACGGCGCGCCGCAGCTCGCTGACCGGATCCGGGATCGAGATGAAGCTCATCTTCGAGACCCGGGGGTTCTCGCCGAACAGCAACAGGTGATCGGTGTGCTCGATGTCAGGAACGGGATGGCAGGTACTCGTACCGAAGACCGCCTCGCTCCCGGCGAACTTGTTCGAACAGTCCTGGGTACCCGAGCTGAACACCTTGCGTGTACCGGTCTGCGCGAGGAATGACCCCGTAGCGGGCCCAGAGAAGGTGTTGAAAGCGCCCGGGTTGCCCAGGTACGCGGCCAAAGCGTCCGGCCCGTCCTCGCCGAGGATCGTTTGTAGCCTGGTCGCGATCTCGTCGATCGCGGTCTCCCACGAGATTTCCTCGAAGGTTCCGTCGGCCCTGCGGCGCTGCGGTCGGTTCACTCGGTCCGGGTCCCGGTGGATGTCGAGGGACGCGATTCCCTTCTGGCACGCGAACCCCTTGGAGACCGGATGCTCCTTGTCGGGTCGGATCGACTGGATCTCGCCGTCTTCGACGCGCGCGACCAGTCCGCAGGCGGGTTCGCAGACTCGACAGAATGTGGGGACATCGGCCATGGGGACTCCTCGTCGCGCAGGGTAGCCTGTCCGTTCGGCCGGGCGCCGCGCGAAGGAAGACAGATGCAACTGGACACGGGTACCGACGAGCTGCTCGCGACCCTCGAGGAAGGTGTCGCCACCTTGACACTGAATCGGCCTGATTCGCGGAACGCCCTGTCGGACCAACTGAGTCCGGCGTTACGTCGGATGTTCGCGCGGCTGGCCGAACTGCCGGAGGCGCGCTGCGTCGTCGTCACTGGCACCGGAAACGCCTTTTGCGCGGGCGGAGACATCAAGGGAATGGGTGGACGGTCCCCACGCCGTGAGGGCGCACCGACGACGCCGGACGAGATCGTCGCCGACCTCACCGAGCGCCAGCGCGCCTTGACCGGCGCCCTCTACGCATTGCCTCAACCGACGCTCGCCGTGCTCCCCGGACCGGCCGCGGGTGCCGGCTTCTCGATCGCGCTCGCGTGCGATCTCCGGATCGCGGCAGAGTCCGCGTTCGTTACCACCGGCTTTCGCAACGTCGGCCTTTCCGGCGACTATGGCGCGAGCTTCTTCCTGACCCACCTGATCGGACCCGCGAAGACGCGTGAGCTGTTCTTCTCCGGGGACCGCGTCTCAGCAAGTGAATGTCTCGGCCTCGGCATCGTGAACCGCGTCGTACCTGACGGCGAGCTCAGAGAAGCGGCCCTGTCCTGGGCTCGTGAGCTTGCCTCCGGTCCGACCGTCGCATTCCGGCTCATGAAGCAGAACCTGGACCGCGCGCTTCGCGAGGACCTGGACACGTGCCTCGCCGGCGAAGCTCGAGGAATCGTTGCATCCGCGGCCACCGACGACCACGGGGAAGCCGTGCGCGCCTTCATCGAGAAGCGGAAGCCCGACTTCCAGGGACGTTAGGCCGCCGACGACCGCGACCAGGAGAATGACATGACCAATGCCTTCGACACGGAAGTGAACTTTTCGGGCCCGTGGCGAACCCCCGCCCAGATGCTGGCCGAACAGAAGATCGGAACCCGGACATCGATCCACGACGATGCGACGGCGCAGAAGGTCGGCTTCCAGGGTGGCACCATCGAGGGCCCGACCCACTTCAGCCAGCTCGTTCCACTCGGGCATCGGCTCTTTGGAGATGCGTTCCTCGAACGCGGCTGCATCTCGGCCCACTATCAGAACGCGTGCATCGAGGGTGAAGAAGTCCAGGCCTCGGTCGCGGTCGCACGGGATGGCGAGCACCGCACGAGTGGAAACATGGTGAAGCGAGACGGGAACCCCGTCCTGTCCTGCACCTTGTCGGTGGGGCCCGACCACGGCGAAACCGAGCTCGAAGCCCTCATGGCGCGTCTTCGACCGGTCGAGCAGCTCGTCATTCTCCAGGACGTCGCGTTGGGGATGAAGGGGGCCGTCACCGAACGGGTTCGAATGGATTTCGACCAGCACATGGGTGACCTCTATCCGTTCTCGCTGGCGCAGAAACTGGCCGTGATTACCGAGCCTTCCCCGTGGTACACGCAGGACGGCGCCAGCAGTTCGCCGTGGGGACGGCCGATCATCCCGTTCGAGATGATCTCCGTGCTCGCTCAGTACACCTCACCGAGCGCGCGCTTCCCGATCCGGCCCTCCGTCGGCCTGTTCGTGAACCAGGAAATCAAGCTGACCGCTGGGCCCCTCTTCGTTGGCGAGGACTACCTGCTCGATCGCGAAGTGATCGCACTCAGCGAGAGTCGTCGCGCGGAAACCATGTGGATCAAGACAACGATCCGCGACGCGAAGACCGAAACCGTGGTCGCCGAACAGACCCTGAACAGCGCTGCGATGAAGGCGTCCTACGATGGATACGAAGCTGAGCGAGAGGCGCTTCTCGCCGCACGTTAGGTCTTCTATTCGACGATGACGCGCGGCTCGGGGAATCCCTGGGCCTCGCAGAGTGCATAGTACGCCTGAAGCGTCCCCGGCCCATCCGAGACGGACTCGATTTCGCCTGTCGCGTTCAAGTTCAGGTTGACGCCCGTCATGTGGAACCAGACCTGGGTTCCATCCTCGATGCACTGCAGCGTGTGGACGGAACCAGCGGGCTCGTAAAGGTACGAGCCCGCTCGATTCACGTAGTCGTATTCCTTGTACTTCCAGGCGCCCGACACCGTGAAGCCCCAGACGGGACCCGTGTGTTTGTGCGTCGGCACTTCCCAACCATCCTGGAAGATGTTCTCGACGATCCATAGACCTTCGCCGTGCTTGATCTGCAGCACCCGAAGCTTGTTGCCGTTCCCGATCTCCACCCAGGGCAGATCGTCCCGACCAATATGGACCGCCTCCTCGGGCGAGGAGGCGGGAACCGACTGCGTTGCCATGCCTACTCCCGTACGGCGACGCTAGGCGCCGATGACGTAGACGGCGAACTTGTTGCCGTCCAGATCACGGAAGTATGCGCCATAGAAGCCAGCGCCGCGGTCGCCAGGAGCGCCGTCGTCGGTCGCGCCGAGTTCAATGGCCTTCGCATGGATGCGGTCTACGCCGGCCTTGTCGCCTCCCTGGAGGGCAACCATGACACCGTTTCCGACCGTTCCCGCTTCACCGTCGTAGGGTGTGCAGATCGAGAGGATCGGCTTGTCCGGCGCCGATCCGTAGAAGCGCATGCGCTCGTCCTGCAGGAGGACGGTCGCGCCGAACTCCTTCATGAGTTCGTTGTAGAACGCCTCTGCGCGAGGCAGGTCGTTCGTGCCGAGTGTGACATAACCGATCATTCAGATGTTTCCGTGTGGGCGCGTGGGTGGGGGAGCGAGGAACCGGGCCTCATCAGCCTCGAATATGGTACTGCACCGGAAGGTGCTTCAGGCCCACGACGAAGTTCGATCGGATCCAATCCGGGTCGCCCGCGAGCTCCCAATGCTGCACGCGCCTGGCGAGCTCCAGCACGATGGCGCGCATCGAACGCCGCGCGAAGTGCGCGCCCATGCAGAAGTGCTCGCCGTAGCCGAAGGCAACGTGCCGATTCGGATCGCGCGTGATGTCGAAGTCGAACGGGTTCTGGAAGACGTCCTCGTCACGGTTCGCGGAGCCGTAGAACATCACCAGACTCTCGCCCGCTCTGATCTTCTGGCCGTTGACTTCGGTATCGATCGCGGCCGTTCGCTTCATGTAGTTCACGGACGACGACCACCGCAGGATCTCTTCTACCGCGAGCGGCGTCGCGCCATCAGGGTCAGCCTGGAGCCTGGCGAACTGCTCCGGGTGCTCGACGAGCGCGCGGATCCCCCCAGCCAGGGCATTCTTGGTCGTGTCGTGGCCGGCATTGAAGACGATCAGGTAGTACCCAAGCGTCTCCATCGGGCCCATCGCTTCGCCGTTCACCAAGCCGTTGGCGAGTACACTCGCCAGGTCGTCCGTCGGATTCTTGCGGCGCTCCTCGATGATGGGGAGGAAGAGTTGCAGGAACTCCATCCCCAGCCGTTGGAACTCTTCGGGGGTGTTTCCGCCGCCGAGCTCATCATCATCCGCGGCGAACAGACGGTTCGACAGCTCGAGGACCTTTTCCTCCTGGTCGCGCCGCAGGCCAAGCGCGGTTGAGAGGATCCGCAGCGGATGTCGTACCGCGATCTCGTTGGCGAGGTCGGCGACGCCTTCGCCACTCGCGCTCTGGGCCGCGAGTTCGTCGACGAGTTGGCGTGCGCTCGCGTCAACGGCTGCGTCGATTCGCTTCAATGCGCGCGGCGTGAACCACGGACTTGCGACCTTTCGGACGGCCCTGTGCTCGGGCGGATCCATCATGATGACGACCCGCATCGCGCCGAGACCTTCGCCCTCCTGGATGTTCTCGACGGTCTGTCGCAGCGTGATTCCGGGCGCGCTCAGGAACTTGTCGGGCTGTCGCGAGATCGCACAGATGTCCGCGTGGCGGGTGATCGCCCAGAACGGTTCCATGTCCGGGTGCTCACACCAGTGCACGGGCGACTCTCGACGCAGGGCCGTCCACAGTTCGTGGGGCGGACCGCCCTCCGCATAGGCGTCGAGATCAATCACATCGATGGCAGTGGCAATGGACATGGCTTCCTTCCTCGCAGGCGACGCCGCAGGCTAGCGCGGCCGTCGTGGTTCTCCGAGATCGGCAGACGGCGGGTCGGAATGAAGCGATCGGGCTGGTTCTTCGTCGTCAATCGGCGGCCTGGTCGTTCAGACGCCAGTCATAGGGACGAGACCGCAGCGCGCAGTCGGCGCAGTCCGTCAGCGCCGCGCGGAGGCCAGGCGCTGCCGCATCCGTGATCCACTCCGGGATGGACGGCTGGAAGTCATCCGCGTACCACTCGAAGATGGCAGAGAGATGCAGCGTCCGGGCCTGGGCGTCGACCTCGACGTTCCGATGCTCGCCGAGAAATCGGGCCGTCTCCCGGGCGAGCTGCTCCTCAAGATCATCCGGGCGGAAGGCTTCGGGGGGCAGCCGCGGACAACCGACCGATGCGCAGTTCAGGGCGAAGTGGATTCGCGGTTCGGCGAAGCGACGCCGAACCACGCTGTTCTCGAGTGCATAAAGTGAAGTCCGCTTCCCGCCGAGCAGGATGCGTTGAAAAAAGAAGAAGCCGGCGCCGTTCGGAGTGACGGGTCCCACTGCGCGGGCCAGTCCGTCCTTGATCTCATGGACGGAGCCGACGGGGTAATGCTCCAGCACGAGGTGGAGTGTCCAGGCGTTATAGGCGTTGATCCAGTAGGCCAGACGATCGGCCTTCTTTGGAAACCGCGCAGGATCGCTATCCGGACTCGAAGCCGCGATGGCAGCGACATAACGACGCAAGGACTTCCGGTCCCGAAGCGCGCCGGCGTAGTCGACGCGGCCGCTACCGTCGACGTGCTTCCGGAGGAACTCATCAAGGTCTGCGTGATCGAATCCATCCGTCGGCGCAGGTGCCCGCACGGACTGCGGGACCGGAACTGTCGTGCACGCCGCCGCCGCCAGCAGGGTCGCGACAAGCCATGACAACACACGCGAACGGGACCTCTCCCCGGTCATCGGGGTCTTCTTCTCGTCGCGATCGAATCTCGCAAGGTCGCATGCACTAGACGGCGACCGCGGCGCATTCCGCGCGGTAGAGGTCGAGGACGATGCGTTGGGCCGCGATTGCGGCGCAAGGCTCGTCGTCGATCTGGCGCTCACACCAGGCATAGATGGCCGGGAAGTGCGCTTTCACGAAACGTTCGTAGTGGTTCTCGTTCATTGGATTCTCTCCTTCTCCTGACACCAGTAAGTGCGTTTCAGCACTCCATCTGGTTTCAGATCCAGAGAGAAAACTCCGCCACTACCTAACGTTTGATGTCGTTCAATGACCAGTCGTAGTCATGATCGTCGATTGAATCGATACCCCGTAACCGCTCGCGCAACGCGGGCTCGGCATACTCCCTGAGGTGCGCGATCACGGCCTTCTCCGATCCGCCGAAATCGGACTCGAACCAGCTGTAGATGCTCGAAACCTCCAGCTCGCCATCCGTCACCCGCGCACCACGAGGGTGGTTCACGTAGCCACGTGCGGCCGCATCGAGTTGTTCGTCGAGCGCGTCCGCTTCGAAGGCCTCCGTGAGCAGGTTCGGACAACCGATCGAGGCACAGTTCACGGCGTAATGCGTCCGCGGGTCCTTCCAGATCGGTCGGAGGATTCGATGCTCGATGTCGTCGAGGCTGACGCGGACACCTTCCACCCGCGCCAGCTTCTTGCCCCAGGGGCCGGTACTGAAGAAGCCGGGGGAAATCTTGATGTCGCGGATCGACGCCACCGGGTAGTGCTCCAGAACGACTTCCACGGTGAGTGCGTTGTAGAGATTGGTCCAGAACGCACGCTGCTGATCGCGTCCGAGTCGTGACACCTCGGTTTCCTGCAAATGCTGCAAGTAGCTCTTCAGTGCCCGCCGGTCTTTCGCTGAAACAGCGCGATAGTCGACGCGGTTCAGGCCCGTCGCATCCGGACGTACGTAGCGCGTGAGAAAGCCGCTAAACGCAGAATGATCGACCGTCTCACCCGAGGTCTCGTCTGAACGTTCCCAGCGCGCCCAGGCTTCCGCGCGGGGCGCTCCAAAGGAGAGACTCGCCGGGAGGAAGCTGGCCAACATCAGTCCAACGATAGCGGCGGCGAAGCGGGGCCGTTCAGGAATGAATCGCGGGGAGTGCATCACAGGCTCCAGGGCGCCCGCCGGCGCGTGTAGAAGGGTTCTCGTCGAGTACGTTCGCGGCCCGGTCGGAGTTACGAGCCGGAGGTCGCGGGATCCGGTGAGCCCGCGATGGATCAGGAGGCAACGTCCCGCCGTTGGGGCCCCCGGACGATAGCGACTGCGGCGACCCGTTATTTCCCGGAACGGAGTGAGTAGACTATGCGCGCCATGGAATGCCCCGCCTGCGTCCACCCCAACCCCGATGATGCGCGGTTCTGCAACGCTTGCGGCGCATCACTTTCAGCATCGTGCGCGAACTGCGGGAACGAGAACCCGCCGGGTGCGCGGTTCTGCAACGCATGCGGCCAGGGTGTGTCCTCCGGGGCCGGAGGCCCAGGCGCTGGTGACACGGATTCGCGGCTCTCTGATGATACGGATCCCCGTTCCTACACCCCGAAGCATCTCGCCGACCGCATCCTGACCCAGAAGCATGCCCTCGAGGGCGAGCGGCGGCATGTCACCGTGCTCTTCGCCGACCTCGCCGACTCGACCGCCATGGCCGAAGCCCTCGCTGACCCGGAAGAGATGCACATGCTGCTCGACCGCGCGTTCCGCGTGATGCTCGAAGTCATCCATGGCTATGAGGGAACCATCAACCAGTTCACGGGTGACGGTGTGATGGCGCTATTCGGCGCGCCCGTTGCCCTGGAAGGCGCGCCGCGCCGAGCCGTGATCGCGGCCCTGGACATCCAGAAAGCACTGGCTCCTCTCGACGCCGAGGTCCGGCGGCGACACGGCCGACCGTTCGAGATGCGGATCGGAATTCATTCCGGACCCGTGGTCGTTGGAAGCATCGGCGACGACCTGCGGATGGACTACACCGCGGTAGGCGACACGACCAATCTCGCGGCGCGTCTTGAAGGCAGCGCCGTGCCCGGGACCGTGGTGATCTCCGATGCGGTGCATCGCCAGGTGGACGGGTACTTCGAAATCGAAGATCTACCCGCGGTCGAGTTCAAGGGGAAATCGGCGCCAGTAGGCCGTTATTCGGTGGTCGCCGCAAGGGCAACCGCGACCGGACGTATCGATGTCCAATCAGAACGAACGGACGGCCTCACGCCCTACGTCGGGCGCGAACGCGAGATCGACTCCTTGATGGCCGCTTACGAGCAGGCGAAGCAGGGACATGGCCAGGTCGCGTTCGTCGTGGGTGAGGCAGGAATCGGGAAGTCGCGGCTGCTTCACGAGTTTCGACAGCGAATCGCGGATGATCCCCACTCCTGGATCGAGGGGCGCTGCGCATCCTATGCGCGCAGTTCGCCGTTTCACGCCATCGCCGATGCGGTCCGCCGAGTGCACGGAATCGACGACCGCGACGACGAGCACGAGGCCCTCGCCAAGATTGCGGCGCGGGAAGTCGGCCTTGGCGGCGACCTGTCGTGGACCCTCCCCTACATCCGCGTGCTGCTCTCGCTCCCGAGCGGTGATGCCGAGGTCGATGCGATGGATGCCATGCGTCGACGCGCAGAGATGTGCCGCGCATTGCTGGCGCGAGTCTTGCGCCCGGACCAGCCAGGCGCACAGGTCATCGTACTCGAAGACATGCATTGGACTGACGCAGCGACGGAAGAGTTCCTGGCCTTCCTGGCGGACTCAATTCCGGCAGTGCCGACACTCATCGTCGTGACCCACCGACCCGGATACACTCACTCGTTAGGCGACCGGAGCTATCACGTTCGTGTCCCACTGCAGGCACTTTCCTCCGATGCGATGTCCGAGATGGTCGATGCCGTCCTTCACGCATCGAGCCTCCCCAACGAATTGCGCGACGCCATCGCCGAGAAGGCTGAAGGCAATCCCCTTTTCGTCGAAGAGGTCACGACGTCGCTGATCGAAGAAGGAATCGTCGTTCTCGAGGACGGCCGAGCCCGACTCACCCGCGACCTCGCGGACATCTCCATTCCCGACCGCATCCAGGACGTGTTGATGGCTCGCCTCGATCGCCTCGCGGAAGAACCGAAGCGAGCCATCCAACTCGCATCGATCATCGGGCGTGAGTTTGCCTGGCGCCTCCTCCAGCGCATCCACCAAGCCTCTGATCACCTCGAGGAGATCGTCTCAGAGCTCCGGGCGCTCGAACTGATCTACGAGAAGGCCGCGCACCCGGAACTCGCCTACATGTTCAAGCACGCGCTCACGCACGAAGTAGCGTACGAGAGCGTTTTGCTAGGCCGACGAAAGAACCTACACCGCGTCGTGGGAACCGCGATCGAAGAGCTCTATCCGGAGCGCCTCACTGAACACTACGAAGCCCTGGCGCACCACTTCTCCGCGGGAGAGGAGGAGGAACGGGCCCTCCACTATCACGAGCTCGCGTCCCACAAGTCGCTGAAGGCGTATGCGAACCACGCCGCGGTCGACCACTGTCGCAAGGCGATCGGGATTGCTGAGCGCCTCGAGGGCATCGCTCCCGAACGGCTGCGGGCGCTCTGGGAACGCATCGGCGTTTGCTGCTGGATGCTCAGTGACTTCGGCGCGTCCTGGGCAGCCTACAAGCAGGCGGCGGCACTGACGGCCACGCCAGAGCACCGTGCCGCACTCTTGGCAGCCGCCTCCTGGTCGGCATTGTGGGACCACGACTACCCCGAGTGCCGTGAACTACTCGAGGCTGCCGCGAGCGCGAGTACCGAGGAACAGGCTCCTGCTGCCGCCGCGTTCAGCCTCGTTTGTCGTGACGAACTCGAAGTCGTACACGGGGCGACACTCGAGGACGATGGTCTGGCAGAACGCGCCCTGGTCCTCGCGCGTCGCGCGGGAGATGCCGCGGCACTATCTGCGGCGCTCGGCCAGCTCGCCCAACGCGCGGAAATGCGCGGCGAGTACCGGAGCACCATCGCCTACGCAGAGGAAGCCGTCGCGATCGCAGACAGAAACGGGACCCCCGGCGATGCGATTTTCGCCGGGTGGTTCCTCGGCATCGCCCGTGTTTGTATTGGCGACTACGCCCAGGGACTGAAAGTCCTGGGCGACGGGCTCGTCCTTTGCGAACGCGTTGGGGACCGCGCAATCAAGGGTCGGCTACTGAATACCCTCGGGTGGGCGCACACGGAGTTCGGATGCCACGCCATCGCGGCAGAGCTGAACCAGGGTGGGACCGAGATCGCCCGAGAAGCCGTCGAGATGGGATTGATCGCCGGCGCGCCCGAGCTCTACGCGAACTCGGCCATCAACTTGTCACGTAACCTGATGGCGCTCGGTCGGCTGGACGAAGCCGAGGCCGCCCTCGAACCGATCGAGCGTCAGTTTCAGGATGATCCGGACCCCTGGATGCGTTGGCGCTGGTCGACACACCTGGTCCATCACCAGGCGCGGCTTGCGCTGGCACGCGGCGACGCCGACGGGGCCCTCGCGCTCGCGCGGTTGGAGGTCACCCGCGCCCTGGGGACCGCCGCCGGAAAGCTCATCGGGCGCGCCCACGAGCAACTCGGCCGCATTCTGCTCTTCATGGACGCCCGTGAAGAGGCCGAGATCGAACTGCGCACGGCATTGACCCTGGCACAGGGACTCGAGTATCCGGCGCTCGCATGGCGCACGCGCAGCCTGCTCGCCGAAGTCGCGAAACGAAGCGGAGACCGGGATGAGTCGGAACGTCACCGCGCCGCCGTACGGCATACGTTGGACGAACTCGCGGAGCGAATACCCGGTCGGCACCTGGTCGGTCCATTCCGGAGCCTTGGTGAACAAGCCCTCGATGATCCGGTCTCGGCGCATCGCTAAGGCGATGCGAAATCGGCGCATCGCCAAGGCGGTGCGAGTTCGGTCCATTGGTCGCGCAGCCCGCCGGATGCTTCCAGCAAATGGATCCGCACCGGGAGGACATACTCGTTGAAACACCCGGATCGCCGCCTCCAAGCGATCGCGTTCTGCCTCGTCTTCTCGATCGGCGTCGCGATAATCGACGCCGTCACGCCGCTGTACGAACTCGTGGTGACGGATCCGCGACGAGGCCTACTGCCCGACTACGCCCTGTTCATCATCGGCTCGCTCGCCGCGGCTCTCCTCATCGTGGGTTCGATCACGGTCGGCGGCTTCCTCTTCGGCGCGGTGCTGAGTCGCCAACGCGCAGTGCCCGACGGGGTCGTTCTGGGCGGGATCGCGGCCCTTGCCGTCTTCGTCTGCTGGGGCGCCTTCGTCGGCGTAGAAATCTACGACGCCGCGTACGCCCCCTCGAAGGCAGAGTGGTGGGCGATGGCGGGCCGCGGCGCGGCATTGATCGCTCTTGCGACGGGGGCGCTGTTTGTCGCGCGTGCATCCACCCACGCGATTCGCGTCGCTACCGGCGCCATCGCGGTCTTCAGCGTCGCAACGTCTGCGCTGGTCGGCTTCTCTGGACCGCCCGCCTCAGCGCCTGCGGCAGACCCCGGTGACGAGCGTCCCAACGTCGTCCTCTTCGTGATCGACACGCTCCGTGCAAGCGCCATGGGTGCCTATGGGTACGCACGAAATACGACGCCCCACTTCGACGCCCTTTCCGCGGACGCGGTGCTGTTCGAGAACGCTTACGTCCAGTACACGGCATCGACGGCTTCCCATACGTCCATCCAAACCGGTTGTTACCCGGCCACACACGGTGCCGTCACCAACGGGATGTCCATTCCCACGTCGGTCCGGACATTGGCGAGCCATTTCCGCGATACGGGGTACACCACGGCGGCGTTCCACAATCACGGCCTCCTCACGCAGCGTCACGGCTTCAACCAGGGTTTCGACGTTTTCGTCGAGACACACAATCCGACGCTTGCGGGAACTCCCCTGCGCGTCTGGTTGTACGAGCTTCATCTGGTGCGCGCCGTTCATGTGCTGCTCCAGTTCCAGACGGTGGTTCCGCTGGCACGGGCGTGGATTGCCGAAGCCGATCGCCCATTCTTCTTGTGGATCACCACGAGCCAGCCGCACACCCCCTACCTGCCTCCGCGACGTTTGTTGCGTGAGTTCGCGGACCCGGACTACGACGGGCCCATGGACGGAAATTTCTCACCCCGAAACGACTACAGCGGACTATCGAGTGAAGACATCGATCACATGCGCGACCGCTACGACGCGGAAGTACGTTGGGCCGATGAAGACATCGCTCGGGTCCTCGATGCACTCGAGGCGACCGAAAACCGCGACGACTCGGTGTTCGTCGTCTCTTCGGACCACGGCGAAGCATTCGCCGAACACGGTGTCTACTTCTCGCACGGGGGCGTCCACCAGGAGTCCATCCACGTCCCCCTCCTTCTACAGGGACCGGGACTCCCGGCCGGCTTGCGCGTCCCGGAAGCCGTGGGCTTGATCGACCTGGTGCCGACCCTCCTGCGGCTCGCGAACCCGGGTGCCTCACCGACGCGCTGTGATGGCGAAGACCTCTCGCCACTGTGGTCCGCTGCGCCACAGCGGCGACCTCCGGTTCTCGCCTGGAAGCACGGTGCGGTCACGGCCGTCGATGAACGACACCAGGTGGTGTTCTCGAAGTACCCCGACGCAGATCCGCAACTCTACGACCTCGCTGCAGACCCGGAGCAGCTCCACCCGCTTGCGCTGGATGCGCACGCAGATGGCCCGCGACTGGCCGCTCACGTGCGCGCCTACTGCGATGCAACGCCTCGCACGCAGGCCTACTGCGCGAGCGAACACCGGGTTTCGCCCCGAGACAACGACGCCGAAACCCTCCGCATGCTTCGGGAGCTCGGTTACGTGGAGTGACCGAGCGGTTTGGCCGTACGCCGCAGCCGGACGATTTCCCCACCGCCGTCGCGTCGCAATCGGTCGATCCAAGCCTCCGGCACGCGATGGCCGAGAAGGCGGACGCCCACTTCTGGACCTTGCAGCACGCGGAACGACAGCCCCGCGAGCTCATCGATCGTGACGGCCGACAGGATCCCATCACGTGAGCGGAGACCGCGGATCTCGATCTCGGCCGCCCTACCGGGCGACGCCGAATGGACGACATAGTCGACGGTGGCGTGCACTTCGGCAAAGCGAAGGAGAACCGATGTCGGCGCGACCCAGAGTTCGTCCGCATCCCGCAGCGCTCGGACCCGCTCGAGGCCAGCCAGTCCAGCCGCCGAGAACACCCGCCCCGAGTCGCTCGCCCAATGCGTCCACAAGATGGCGGTTCCTTCGGCGTCGATCAGCGCGCGCAGTCGGTCGGCGGTCAGGGCTTCGAGCGTACGGTGTCCATTCCTTCCGAAGCCCGTGCGGGGATATGCCAGGACTTCAGAACCATCATCCAGGCCGACGACCTGCAGGATGCTGGGTCGTCCCGATGATCCCGGCCACGGTCCAACCGGCAGCGCCAGGGCATCTCCGCCGGGCGGACGCGGATACGACCGTGGATGGATGAACGCATGGAAGCGCACTCCAACCTGGGCTTGCAGATCTGCCGAGTACCAGGGCGTCTCTGGGTTGTCGCCCGCTGAGTAGGCAAGGGGCGTTCGGGACATCCAGACACAGACGCCAATGACGCCAACGACGGCGCACAGACCGACGCGTCGATGGCCGCGTACCAACGAGAACACGGCCATGCCGAACAAGGTGAGCGCAGCCAGGTCGAAGCCCCACAACGCCATCCGTTGGTGTGACGGGTAAGGCATGGGAACGGGATTCGCAGCCCATCGCGCGGTCATCTCCCGCAGACCGAGATTCGACAGCAACCAGAGTGGCAACTTTGCAACGTTCTTGGTGGTGACTTCGAGCGCCGACTGGGCGTCGGGTTCGATCCCGCAGGGCGTCGACACGAACGCGTGATTCGATACGACCCAGGTTCGCCGCGAAGGCGCTTCCACCAGCCACTGGAGACCCGCGCGCATCGCCGCACGGTCCGCGCCGGTCGTCCCGCAGGCATGGAGTGTGTCGATCCAACCGTTTCGGAACCAACGATCCAACCGTACACGGCGATCGATGCCGCCTGCGCGGTTCGGAACGCGGCGACCGTTCACCGGATCGATCCCGGTGAACGGACCGAGTTGCGCATCGAACAGGTAGAAGCTGTCGGCGATCGGAAGGCCAAAGCCGCGTACGCCCGCTTCCCAACGAGGGTCTGCCGCAATCGCCGGGTCAGCGAACAACGCGGACCACGTATCGCTGTCCCGCGGAATCACATCCGTCCCGTTGATCAGGCGATGCACGCGCTCGAAGTGATCCACGGGAACCGAGTGGGTGTCGGCGTTGATCGTCAGTGCAGCACGGTACGGGTAGGGATGGGCGAGCAGCTCGACCTGGGTCTCGCTGGCCGCCGAAGACGCCAGGGAGGTCATCAGAACGATCGATAGCGCCGCGATTCGCCCCCAGCGGGCGCGCTCCCCCTGCCCGCAAGATCCAGATTCAGCGCGCAACACAGGCCAAGCCTAGCCCGATCGTTTCTGCCGCGCGGCGCCTTCGGGACCCCGTGTCCGACGTTTCCCAATCTGCCTGTGTCATGCTTCAGCTTCGGTGGGCCCGTGCCACCCAACCACATGGAGAGTCAGCATGAGTGAACGCGAATTCGACATCATCCTTTGGGGCGCGACCGGGTTCACGGGACAGCTCGTCGCCGAGTATCTCCTGGCGCGCTACGGCGCCGACGGTAGCCCGCGGTGGGCACTGGGCGGGCGCAACGAAGCGAAGCTCTCAGCCCTCCGCGACCGACTCGGGGCCACGTCGCTCCCGCTCGTGCTAGGCGATGGAAACGATGCACAAGCCGTCGCCGCACTCGCGGCCCGAACCCGCGTCGTGTGCACCACCGTTGGACCCTACGCCCAGTACGGCTCTCCCCTTGTCGAAGCCTGTGCAAAGGCGGGTACCCACTACTGTGATCTCACCGGCGAACTCCATTGGATCCGCCAGATGATCGACGAGCATCATGAAACTGCCGTCGCGAGCGGCGCGCGGATCGTTCCGACCTGCGGCTTCGACTCGATCCCGTCCGATCTGGGCGCCTGGGCGATGCAGCGCGAATCGATCGCGCGACGCGGCGCACCCAGCCCGCAAATCAAGTGCGGCGTGGCCGGCTTCAGTGGCGGAGCCAGCGGCGGCACGATCGCGAGCATGCTCAACATGATGGAAGAGGCTGGGAAGGACCCCTCCATCCGGCGGGTGATGTCCGACCCCGACGCCCTGACACCGCCTGGCGCGGATCGAAGCGCGGAGCGAGACACGATGGGGGCGGCGTACGACGCCGATCTCGGACAGTGGACGGCACCCTTCGTCATGGCCGGCGTCAACACGCGCGTCGTCCGACGCAGCGCTGGCCTCGTCCCTGCACACTACGGCACGGGCTTCACCTATGACGAGTCGATGCTGATGGGTGAGGGTCCCGCCGGCGCGGCCAAGGCTGCCGGCGCGGCCGTCGCCATGGGCGCCGGGATGGGCGCGATGGCCATTGGACCGTTGCGCCGACTGATCGCCGGCCGCCTCCCCGTACCGGGCGAAGGCCCCTCGAAGGAAGCCCAGGAGAACGGGTACTGGGACCTCCGCTTCTGGGCCGCGCCGCCGAGTGGAAGCACGGAGCCGCCGCTGCTCGGCCGCCTTCAAGGGGACCGCGACCCTGGCTACGGTTCGACCTCGAAGATGCTCGCCGAGAGTGCGGTCTCCCTGGCCCTGGACGAGCTGACTTCGCCAGCGGGCTTCCTGACTCCGGCGGCCGCTATGGGCGAAGCGCTCTTCGAACGGCTTCAGAAGCAGGCCGGCATCACCTTCGAGATCACGGGGTAACGCCCGAAGCGCGCTTGGCGAAGGCATCCGGCCGGGTGCTCCCACCGCGCGGTCGCCCGATCGTTGGGCAAGGGTGCCAATGAAATGGGCGGCCGAGACCGCCTCGAAGCAGCTGCGGGCTTCCCGTCTGCGCTCGGGCTGGCACATCTCTTGCTCTAGGTGCGGCATCGATCCAGGCCATGTGCTGCGGCGGAGGACTTCCCGTATGCCGCTCCATGGCCGCCCGGAGGACCCCGCCCGATGCTGACCCGAACCGACCGTGCGCCTCTCGGCGTGGCCATTTTCCTGCTGGCGCTCTTCGCGCCCGCCGCAGCCTTTGCCGAAGACGTGATCAGCGCTGGCGACACCGCCTGGATGCTCACGAGTTCGGCCCTCGTCCTGATGATGACCCTGCCCGGGCTCGCCCTCTTCTATGGCGGCCTCGTGCGGACCAAGAACCTGTTGTCGGTCCTGATGCAGTGTCTGGTCTCGGCAGGAGCGATCGGCGTGCTGTGGATCCTCGTCGGCTACAGCTTGTCGTTCGGCACCGGCAATGCCTGGGTCGGCGACTTCAGCATGATCGGCCTCGAAGGCATTACGCCCGACTCGGTCTCCGGAACGATCCCGACCTACGTGTTCGTCATGTTCCAGGGGATGTTCGCCATCATTACGCCTGCCTTGATGTTGGGCGCATTCGCCGAACGGATGAAGTTCAGCGCCTACCTCTCCTTCATCGTGCTGTGGGTGTTGATCGTGTATTGCCCGCTCGCACACATGGTGTGGGGCGGCGGCTGGCTTGGCGCCGACGGCGCACTGGACTTCGCGGGTGGCCTCGTGGTTCATATGTCGAGCGGGTTCTCGGCCCTCGCCGCCGCGATCTTCGTCGGAAAGCGCCGCGGTTACGGCAGCGAGCCGATGCCTCCGAATAGCCTTCCCCTCACCGTCATCGGCACGTCGCTCCTCTGGGTGGGGTGGTTCGGTTTCAACGCCGGCAGCCAGCTCGCGGCCGACGGTGTCGCCGGACTCGCGTTCCTGACGACGCAGACCGCGGCAGCGACCTGCGTGCTCGCCTGGGTCGTGATCGAATGGTTGCACCGAGGAAAGCCCACGGTACTGGGAGCCGCCACGGGCGCCGTCGCGGGCCTGGTCGCGATCACTCCGGCTTGCGCGTTCGTATCGCCGCTCGGGGCCATGGCGATCGGCGTCGGGGCCGCCGTCGTCTGTTATGCCGCCGTCACGCTGCTGAAGCCGCGTCTCGGCTACGACGACTCGCTCGACGTGTTTGGTGTTCACGGCGTCGGGGGTGCTTGGGGCGCCCTCGCGACCGGCCTGTTCGCGACGGAAGTCGCTCTCGACGGAGGCAGCCGCGGTGCCCAGATCCTCACCCAGCTCTCGAGCATCGCCTTCACGGCCGTCTTCGCGGTCGCGGCCAGCCTCGCCATTCTCTTCGTTCTGAAGCTGGTGCTCGGCGGCCTGCGGGTCGACGAAGAAGCCGAGTACGAGGGCCTCGACCTGGCCGAGCACTCCGAGACGGCCTACAGCACCCCGAACTAGCCAGAATCTGTCGCTGGTGACGAACCGGCCCGGTGGCATTGCCGCCGGGCCGGTTTCATTTTCGGGGCTTCGGCGGGTGCCTCCGGCAACCGGACTCCCGTGGCCGGCCACCCACTCCCCGGTCCCACTCTCCAACGTGCGACCTGAGCGGGATTCGACGTCCGCTTCTAGGCCGTTCGCGCCGCAAATAGGCTCCCGCTAGAAGTCCCGCGTCTCGCCGACGTCGAGAATCCAGATGTCCTCCGGCGAGTAACCGGCTGCGGCGCCGGCAGCCCGGAAACGCTGCGGAGGTTCCGCAAGCGGTTCGTCGGTCAGGTCGAAGGTTCCGTAGTGCATTCCGACCAACCGGCTGGCGCCCACCTCCTGGCCGGCGGCCACCGCCTCTTCGGGATCCAGGTGTACCGGGCGCATCATCGCTGCTGGCTCGTAGGCTCCGATCGGGACGGCTGCGAGATCGAACGGGCCATGGATCTGGCCGATCTCCGCGAAGCCCGAGAAGACACCGGAGTCGCCAGCGAAGTAGAAACGTCGACCCTCACCCAGGACCGCCCACGAGCCCCACAACGCGCGACGTGCATCTGCAATACCGCGCTGGCTCCAATGCTGCGCCGGAAGGAACACCACGCGGGTTGCGCCGTGCAGCACTTCGTCGCCCCAGTTGAACTCCTTCACGTTCGACACGCCGGCATCCGCCAGCCGCTCCGCATCTCCGATCGGGACGTAGAACCGGGTCGCCGCGTTCCGCTTCGAGAGCGACTGGAGGCTCTTCAGATCGAGATGGTCATAGTGGTTATGCGAGATCACGACGAAGTCGATTTCCGGCAGGTCTTCGATGCGAAGCCCGGGCGCGACATAGCGACGCGGACCCAGGAAGCGAACAGGGCTCGCGGTTCTTGACCAGGTCGGATCCGTCAGGAACGTGAGCCCCTCCATCTGCACCAGGAAGGTCGCATGCCCGATCCACGTGACGGAGGGCTGCGCGGTCACCCCCTTCGCGGAGTTCTCGCGAAGCCAGGCGCCATTGTTCTCGACGACCTTCGGTGCTCCGTCGCGGCTGACGAATGCACCGCCGATCCGGCGCAGGAAGAATGGCACGGTCACATCCAGGCCCGGCGGCGTGCGTTCACCGTCGAGGTTCAAGTACCGGCCGTTGGCTTCTTGCCGTGCCGGCTGGATCCGGGCGGATTCTCCGTCGGCAGGTGCGGCGAATGTCGCGAAGAGCACGAGTAGGGCCGCGGTCAGGATTCTCATGAATCCAAACTAGCCGGTGCTCCGGTCGTTGCTGGGTTCGCGAGAGACTCCTTCATCCAGTCGATGAACGCGCGGACGCGCGGCGTCAGCAATCGCGTTTCGGGGTAGACCACGCTGAGTGGAAGCGGCGGAGGCTCGAACTCTTCGAGAACGACCTGCAACGTCCCATCGTCGATCCAAGGCTGCACCTGGTAGGCGAGAAACGTCCCGAAGCCGACGCCGTTCAGGCACGCTTGTCTCTCTACCGCTGCCTGGTTGCACGCCAGGGGGCCAGCGACGTCGACCCGGAACGGCTTCCCGTTCTCTTCGAACCGCCAGGTCGCGGATGCGGTCAATCCACTGAATACGACGCAAGGAAGGTCAGCGAGTTCCGTCGGATGCGAGGGCATGCCGGTTCGCGCGAGTAACGAATCGCTGGCGCAGACCACGCGCCGAATCTCACCGACGCGAGCCGCGATCATCCCGCTGTCGTCCAGCGTGCCGATTCGGATGCCGACGTCGAGACCTTCCTCGACCATGTTCAGGTTGCGATCGAGGAGAACCAGATCGACCGTCACCCGGGGGTAGGCGGCCAGGAACGCGAACACGGCCGGTGCCACGTGCATCTGTCCGAACAAGACGGACGCCGTCACGCGTAGCCGGCCGCGCGGCTCGGCATCGCCCAGTGTCAGGATCCCCTCGGCCTCTTCGACGTCGGTCAGGATCTGCCGACACCGGGCCAGGTAGGCGGCACCCTCGTCCGTCAGCGACATGCGCCGGGTGGTGCGCTGCAGCAGGCGGGCGCCGAGGGATTCCTCGAGCGCCTTCAGGCTCCGGACCATGGTGGGCAGCGACCGGCCTTGCGTCGTTCCGGCCGCGGTCAGGCTGCCGGCGTCGACGATCGCGACGAAGTCCCTCATGGCCTGGAGCTTGTCCATGAGTGTCATATTACTCCATTAATCGGAGTAGTGATCTGATTTTCATCCCATTTATTCATCCATGGAACACATCGATACTGATGAGGCTCATCCACAGGAGGAACCCATCATGAGTCAACACAACGATCCGATCACCCGCGGCGCCCACCATGTCGGCCTGACCGTGCCCGACCTTCCCGCAACCCGAAGCTTCTTCGAAGAAACCCTCGGCTTCGAGGCCGTGGGCGAGGTCCCCGCCTACCCGGCCGTCTTCCTGAGTGACGGGCACGGCATGATCACTTTGTGGCAGGCCGAGGACCCGGCCAGCGCCACGGCTTTCGATCGCCACAAGAACGTCGGCCTGCATCACCTGGCCCTGACGGTCGGGGATCAGGACGCACTCGACTCGCTTCACACACGGCTCACGGAAACGCCCGGTGTGGTCATCGAGTTCGCGCCCGAACCCCTCGGCCATGGCCCGACCCGCCACATGATGACGGCGATCCCGGGTGGCATCCGCGTCGAGTTCATCGCGCCCGCGAAAGCTTGAAGGAGCCAGCCATGTCCGCATCTCCGTTCCATGCCGGTGAACTACGCGTCCAGGAACGCCTCGGCGTGCGGGAGCAGATCGAACCCTGGGCGCGCCGCGTCGTGCGCGGCTTCCTTCCGGAAGAGCATCGCGCGTTCTATGCGCAGCAACCCTTTCTGGTCGCCGCCGCCCGCGACGACGAGGAACGTCCCTGGGTCACCCTGCTATTCGGGGAACCGGGGTTCGCGCACTCGCCGACGCCGGAGACGCTCGACATCAACACCGCGACGGCCGCGGGGGATGCCCTCGAGGGCGCCTTCCGGCCTGGGTCCGAGGTGGGCCTGCTCGGCATCGAGCTCGCGACCCGAAGACGCAACCGCGTGAATGGTCAGGTGTCGAATTCAACTGCAGGAGCATTCACGCTCGCAGTGGGACAGAGCTTCGGCAACTGCCCGCAGCACATTCGTCCGCGCGAATGGAGCCGGGCGCCGCTTGCCCAGGCCCGTCCCGACCGCACCGAGTTCGACCATCTACCGGCCGCGCTCGCCGAACAAGTCGCCCGCGCAGACACGTTCTTCATCGCGAGCGGCCACCGCGGGGCTGAACCGCATGAAGCGAATGGCATGGATGCGTCCCACCGTGGGGGCCCGCCAGGCTTCGTGACGGTCGAGAACCCGAAGACGCTCTCGTTCCCCGACTATGCCGGGAACAATCACTTCAACACGATCGGCAATCTCGTAGAGGATCCTCGGGCCGGCCTCCTCTTCGTCGACTTTGCACGCGGCACTTTGCTGCAGCTGACCGGAACCGTCGAGATCGACTGGGACTCGCCGGCCGTCGCGGCTTCCGCCAGCGCGCAGCGGAGGGTCCGGTTCCACCTGGAACGCGTGATCTCTCTCGAGAAGGCGCTGCCGCTGCGGTGGTCAACGCCCCGGACGAATGCACTGTCCCTGCGCCTGGTCGAACGGACGCAAGAGAGTGCCGACGTCGTGTCGTTCTCGTTCGAGGCCCACGGCGGCGCAGCGCTTCCCGCCTGGCGACCGGGGCAGCACCTGCCGATCCATGTCCCGCTCGGAGACGGCACGAAGGAAACCCGAACCTACTCCTTGTCCGGGGCGGCGGGGACGAATCGCTACCGCATCTCGGTCAAGCGCGAGAAGCACGGCCGGGTCTCGCAGTGGTTGCACGAACACGCGCAGCTGGGATCCGACTTCGATGCGGACGCGCCGGCCGGAGACTTCGTGCTCAACGACGCCGACCGCCCCGTCCTCTTGTGGAGTACCGGGATCGGCGTCACGCCCATGATGGCGATGTTGCATGCGACAGCCGCCGAGCCCGGCCCCCGTCACGTGTCGTTCCTCCATGGCGCGCGCGATGGGGCGCACCACGCCCTCGCAGACGAGGTCCGCGCACTCGCTCGCGCTGCACCGCACGTTCGCGTGCACGTCGCCTACAGCCAACCGCGCGCTGAAGATTCGGGATACGATGCAACGGGGAGGATCGGGCGATCCACCATCGAGCATCTCGTCCCGGACACCAACGTCGACGCCTACCTCTGCGGCCCGGTCGCCTTCCTGCGCGAAGGCGTGGAGACGCTCGAAGCCCTGGGCGTTCCGCCCGACCAGATCCACTTTGAGTCCTTCGGCCCGGTAGGATGATCGAGGAGTCCGGCATGGCTCGAACACCGACACTTCATGGCGATCTCTCGGCACGCGCCGTTGCGCATTCGACCGCGATGCCGTGGGTGGCCAGTCCGAGCGCGAGCGTGCAGCGGAAGCGACTGCATCGCACGGGCGGCGAAGAAGACGGCCAGGTGACGTCGGTCGTCCGGTATGCGGCGGGCGCGAAGTTTCCGGCGCACGATCATCCCGAGGGCGAAGAAATCCTGGTTCTCGATGGCATCTTCTCCGATGAACACGGCGACTGGCCGGCTGGGACGTTCCTCGCGAACCCCGAAGGCTTCCGTCATGCACCCTTCTCGCGAGAAGGCTGCATGCTATTCGTGAAACTGCGTCAGCTGGCGGGCACCGAGCGTGTCCACGTCGCCCTCCAGACCCATTCGATGGATTGGTCGGCGACTTCGACCCCGGGGATCGCTCGAATGACGCTCCTCGACGAAGCGTCGTTTCCCGACGAGACACACCTCGAACGCTGGTCGATGGACGCAAGCCCTGGCCGACGCACCTACCCGGGTGGCGCCGAACTTTTCGTCGTTGAGGGCATGTTTTCGGACGAAGCCGATACCTACGAGACCCATTCGTGGGTCCGCCTACCACCGGGCGCAACCCACCACCCGCGCCCTGCACGAGAGTGCGTCGTCTACATCAAGACTGGGGGTGTGGCCGGGCTTCGCGCCGGTTAGTACTGGCGATAGCGCCGCTGCGTGTGGCGTTGACGCACTTCCACCTGCGCGCGCCGGTCTTCGGGCGTCGCCCTGCGGGTATCTGCCGGGAGATGTGCAAACAGATCCTGCAGGGAGACCTTCTTCACGCGAACCGTCGGAAGCCTGGCCTCACGGTCGGCGTATGCCCAACGGCGGCTCATGTAGCCCGTCCGATGGCCCGCGGTATCGATCCAGTTCACCACGCCTGGATCTTCGTGCGCGACGACATAACGGACGACACCGTCCCCATCCGGCTGCGCCTGGAAGTCGTTCAAGCTGCTCGTGTGGTTGGCGTAGTCATACGATTCGCCCCAGAAATTGGAGAGATTGAATCCCACGTAGACGGGCGGATCCGCCAGATGGTCCTCCACCACCAGGGCTTCGCCCGGTGCCAGGTCATAGATGCCAGAGCCGTAGGTCGTGGTCGCCTGGGCCGCGCCTACGCCGGTGGTCCAGTGTGGTTGCGCGATGTCGTTGATCGACAGGTCATTCGAAGCGGTCACCCCGGGCTGTTGGTAGGGGTCGAGGATGCGGACGTAGAACTCGTTCCAGAAGCGCATCTTCGCATCGACCAGTCTCCCCATCTCGCGGATCTGCGCGGCGGCCCTGACCGGGTCGAGCGGCTTCGGCGCTAGACCGGCCATCCCTTCCCGCGCGATGTGGAGTTCCACCGGATACTCCCGTTCCCAGTCACCGAACAATTCGCGGCCGATCAGGTAGCGCGCAACGAAGGTGCGCTCCTTCCCTTGAACTGTCTTCACAGCACGCGTCGCGATGAAGTTTCCCGTGTGTCCTTCTGGCCGTTCCGGTGCGAGCAGGATCTCGAACATTCCGTCGGGCCCGACTTCGATCTGGGTGGAGTCGAGGGAGTCCGTGTTCGCAGTGATGAGGGGAGAGAGCTCGGCCATCCCGCCAGAATCTGCGGTGTAGTGTGTGATGGCGGAGAAGAGCACGTATTGGGGAGCCAGCCGACCCGCCGCCGCGCGCGTCCCACCGCGCCAATGTTCGTTCGCGTAGGCCCGGCCCTCGATCCGGTAGGTGCCCTCGCCATCAATCCGCGCGCTCATGTAGAGATTGTCGGAATTGTCGATCGTGGCCTTCGCGTGGGGCGGAATCGACCGACGGAAGTACGGGAAATCCGGATCGTCGAAGAAGGCGCGCTCGAAGCTCGTATGTGCGAAGCCGAGGAGGTAGCGATAGCCCTCGGCGAGGCCCCGCTCCGATTCGGGCGGCGCGTGAAGTGCGGGATCGTCGATCGCTTCCCGCGCGGATTGCAGGCTCGTCAACAGGTCGTCCCATGCCGCGCGCAACTCGACGCTGACGGCCGAGGCATCGGGTTCCGCCGACAAAGGCAACGCACCCGCGATCCCCAGCAAGACGGACACCCACACACACTTCCAAGCTCTCGACATCGCGCATCTCCTCGGGTTCTCGAACGTCGACCGATGGTAGTGTCGAGAGATGGCCAATGACACACCGACCGCACCCGTCGTGGCCTGGAGCGTCCCCATCGAGCGTGGCCTCGATGCGCTGGGCGAACGCTTTGAGGTGCCACGAGTGGCAGCGACAGGGTTTGGAGGCCTGTTCACTCGTACGCGGGGCCCTGTCGGGACGGTTCCAACACCTCTCCAGCACCGAACAGGTCCGGCTCGCCGCAGTCTGCGAAGCCTCGACTCAGCGGCTGTCCGGGCTCGCATGATTTCCACTCGCTAGGTTCGCCGGGTGAACCCGCCCTCCGCTTCGAGTCTGCGCACCCACCTGGATCGCCCCGAGGTCACCGAGGAATCCACGTTGCGTGGGCGGTTCGGCGTGATGGCCTACCACGGCGGAAACCTCGAGCGGACAACGGATGCGATCGCACGGGAGGTCGCAGAGCAATCCGGCGCGTCTTACTACGGCATCACCCAGGCTGCCCCGCACAGGAACCATCTGCCTTCGACGCGCTTTGATCCGCGAGAATCCGAGACGCTCGCCGGTTTTCTCGAGCGCGTTGACATTGTCCTCACGATTCACGGATACGGCCGCCGGCGACTCCGAAGACACTTGTTGCTAGGCGGACAGAATCGCACACTCGCCCGCCATATCGGCGACCAACTCCGCGGCGATCTCCCACAGCGGTACCAGGTTCTCGACGATGTCGAGTCCATTCCGAACGAACTTCGCGGGATGCACCCGAACAACCCCGTGAACCTGCCCCCGAGCAAGGGCGTGCAACTCGAGCTACCACCCTCGATCCGCTGGAACCTTCGGGAGTGGGGGTGGTCGGACCACGAAGGTACGGGTCGCACTCGGGACGTCGCCTGCTTGATCGGCTCACTGAGCCGAGCCGTGCGCGCGTGGTCGATCGGTTAGCTTCCGGGCAGTGTCCCAGGAGGATCGAATGGCCCGCACCGAACGTCTTGAGTTCCCCGGAAGTAGCGGCGGACTGCTCGCGGCGCGTTTCGACCGGCCCATCGGGCCGATCCGGTCCACCGCGCTCTTTGCGCACTGCTTTACCTGCTCGAAGGATCTTGGCGCGGTATCGCGAATTGCGCGCGCGCTTGCCGACCGCGGCATCGCCGTGCTGCGCTTCGACTTCACCGGCTTGGGACACAGCGAGGGCGAGTTCGCGAGCACGAACTTCTCTTCGAACGTAGAAGATCTGGTCCTTGCGGCGACGGCCTTGCGCGAACGCGGCACTCCGGCTGACCTCCTGATCGGCCATAGCCTCGGTGGCGCTGCCGTACTGGCGGCGGCTTCGCGCATTCCCGAGGCGCGCGCGATTGCGACGCTAGGTGCGCCCGCCGATCCTGCCCACGTCGAAAAACTGTTCGCGCACGACCACGAGAAGATCGTGCGCGAAGGCGAAGCGGAGGTAGAGCTGGCTGGGCGCCACTTCACGATTCGGCGACAACTCCTCGACGACTTGCGCGCTCAGACACTTCCACGCGCGATCGAAACACTCCGCCGTCCGCTGCTCGTCATGCATTCGCCGCTCGATGCCACGGTCGGAATCGAGAATGCGTCGCAGATCTTTCAAGCAGCAAAGCATCCGAAGAGCTTCATCTCACTGGATGCCGCCGACCACCTCCTATCGAAGAAGGAGGATTCCACTTACGCCGCCGAAGTCCTCGCAGCATGGGCATCCCGTTTCTTGCCACCGGTCGAGGACCCGATCGAGGCGGCACCCGACGAGGTCGTCGTGCGCCAGGCGATGCCGGGGCGGTTCCCACAGGACATCGCCGCGGGGCCGCACCGGCTTCGTGCCGACGAGCCGCTGTCCGTCGGCGGAGACGATACGGGGCCGACTCCATACGGGCTGCTGCTCGCCAGTCTCGGCGCGTGCACGTCGATGACCATCCAGATGTACGCCAAGCGCAAGGAATGGCCCCTCGACGAGGTCGAGGTCCGCTTGCACCACGACAAGATCCACGCGACCGATTGCGCCGAGTGCGAAACGGAGACAGGGAAGATCGACCTCATCCGCAAGGAAATTGCGTTGCATGGCGCGCTCGACGAAGCCCAGCGTGCTCGACTACTGGAGATTGCCGATCGCTGTCCCGTCCACCGGACCCTGCATAGCGAGATCCGGGTCGAAACCGAGCTCACACCCATCGAATAGCGTGTAGGATCCCCCCATGATGAAGAAACTCGGAATCATCGTGGCCGCCGTTCTTGGCCTTTTTCTCTTGCTGGGCCTCAGCCAGATGGCGGCATCCGAAAGTGGCGAGGTCATCACTCTGACGACGCGGGCCGCCAACGAGGAGGCGACACAGACGCGCCTCTGGATCGTCGAACACGACGGGGCGCAGTGGCTCCGGGCAGGCCAGGCCGAATCCGGTTGGGCGCTTCGCATCGCGGAGGACGCGAACGTGACCGTCGAACGCGCCGGTCAGTCGGCCGCGTACGTGGCCACCGCCACCCCAGAAAAGCGAGCCACCATCAACGGCTTGCTGCGAGAGAAGTACGGCTGGGCCGATGCCTACATCGATGCCCTGTTCGACGTCAGCGACGCGGTCCCGTATCGCCTGGAGCCGGTGGAGTAAACGCGTACGCACGAGTGCTTGCGTTTGTGTGCATTCACACCAGGAAGCGGCCGCCCTCGACCTCGCTCGACGCCCGGGTGTCGAGCTTCGAGACGATGATGAGAGCCGGCATCGCGAGCGCCCACCCGAACGCGATCACGACCCACCCCGCAGTCGCACCAACAGCGAGCGAGCCCATCGCTGCGCCCGCCGAGTAGGCCACGACGCCCCCGATCCCTCCGACACCGGCCGCGAGAAGGAGCCGATTCCGCAGCCACGCGAACGAAACAGGAACTGTCAGCGCGAACGCGCCCCAAAGCGCCAGCATCCAACCCGGACTCGCGCCGAATGCGATCGGCGAACCGGGATACGTCACCAGGGATCCTGGTACGAGCACCAGGTCGAGCGTCCAGCCCAGGGCGATGCCGGTCGCCACCAACACGATCTCACGGATGCGACTCTGCGCGGTCGCCAGGTGGATGGCGATGAAGGCGGTGGCCGCCAGGACACCGGGCCAGGCCCGACCGGCCGCCCCGCCCAAAGCACAAGCCAGCCAGACGGCCTGGAATGCCATTTGCTGCAGCGCGATCTTCCTCACTGCAATCGGCTCACGGCAGCTGCGGCCAATGCCTGACCACTGTCGAAAGCGTCTTCGAGCTCGGCGCCGCACGTCCAGTCACCCCCAAGCAGGAGACCGTGCCCGGCGTCAATGACGCCTCGCTCCCGTTGCGGGTTGGCGGTCGCATAACGCCAGCGATGGGTATCCCGGGACGTGGTCGCAGGAAGTCCCGGGATGCGCGCGCGCAATGCCGTCTCGATCTGCTCAGCGACCTCCGTCGGTGGCGCTTCCAGGCAGCTGTGGCTCCACCCCGCGGACGCATGGACGACCCATGCCGGTGTCGGGTCTCGGAGGGGCTTGGCCTCGTTCCGGATTGCTCTCTCCAGGACCGGGCCATTGAACTCCGCGACATCGAAGCCTGGATCGAACGGCGCCTCGAATGACAGCATCAAGGACCAACGCGGCACCATCGCGTCCGCCGCGTCCGAGAGCTTCGCCCGAGCGTCGGCTGCTCGACCGGCGACCGACAGGCCGGAAACCGACAGGCCGGCCAACAGTTCAGTCGCCTGGACGGGCGGCACCGTTGACACCACGACACCGAATCCGCGGTGATCGCGACCGGATTCCTCCTGGAGCGTCCAGTGGTCGCCCTCTCTCTCGATGACTGCGATCCGACAGGCGAGGCGCACGTCGAGGCTTTCGCTGAGGCTCCGACCGATCGCACTCATCCGGGGCTGGCCTAACCAGACCGTTTCCGGGGGCAGGATACGAGGAGGTCCCGAAGGAGCGAACTGGACGCGGCGCGGCTTCCAGGGTCCGGCCACGCCGGCGTCTCTCCATCGGTCGACTTCGTCCTTGAACGCGGCCCCTCTCGCAGAGAAATACGGGGCACCGTGATCGAAGGCGACCCCATCCCGACGTCGTGTCGGAAGCCGCCCGCCGGGCCCGCGGGCCTTGTCGAAGACGACGACCTCGTACCCCGCCGCAGCCACACCGCGAGCGCACGTCAGACCTGCCATGCCAGCACCAATGATGGCCACTCGCTTCGTCACGGGAGCGAACTCACGGTCTCGGGCGCGACAACGAGGACACCGGGTTCCACAGGCAACCGGACCTGCGCGAGCCACTTTCCGAAGGCGTTCATCACATGCACATGAACGCGGGCCTGCGTCTGGGTGTAGAGCGTCCACGGGAGCGCGGGCGCGAAATCGTGGACCGCCGCGAGAAGCTGACCCTCGACCACGCGGAACTCGAGACGCCCAGGCTCTCGTTCGCCGCGCCTCACCAAGGCGCCTCCACCGACGAAGAACACCTGCCGGTCCGGAGTCGAACGATCTTCCGAGAGTGTGAGCCGCATGAGCACGATGCGCGTGCCGGCGAGGAAGAAACGGCAGGAACCGTCTGGGTCGGTCTCGACCCGAATCCACGCGTTCGCGAAACGCGGCAGGAACCGCAGGTACTCCTGTGCCGCCCACACGGCGTCCGCACCGTCTGGAAGCGGCAGGCGCTGGACCGAGCGTGCGCGACGGTCCTGATGGAGTTGTCGACGAATCGTCTGCTTGCGGCCCAGCAACGGCGGCCGGCGGCTCGACTGCGGCCCATCGAGCGCGGCCTTGATGGCATCGTCCAGAGGGACGGTACCCGGCAGCATCCATTCCTGGAGCGGGTTCGCCTGCGCCACCATGTCGTGCCGGAGGCTCTCCAGCAACGGTGCGACCAATGCCTTGGGCGCGCTACCGAAGAGCGTGACCCAAAGGCGCGAGAATCGCGGTGAGAAGAATCGGGTACCCACCATCCATCGGCGACGGCCCATGATGCGCGCCACGCGCCCCATCAGCTCCCGGTAGGTCATGATGTCCGGTCCACCGAGGTCAAACGACGCCGAGGCCGTCGTGCTAACCGCGATTGCGTGGCATGTGGCCCGTGTCAGGTCGGCCAACGCAATGGGCTGCGTCCGAGATTCCGTCCAGCGGGGCAGCAACATGAACGGAAGCCGTCTGACCAGGTTGCGGAGAATCCAGAACGACGAACTGTTCGGCCCGATGATGATTCCGCAACGGAGCGACGTGAGCTCCGGCGTGCGACTCGAAAGGGTCCGCTCGACTTCGAAGCGGCTCTTCAGGTGGGGGGAGAGTGCCCCCGCGCTCGGAACGAACCCGCCGACGTACAAGATTCGGCGGATGCCCGCGCGTTCCGCCGCTCTCGCGAAGTTGTCAGCCAACAACAGGTCGAGATCCGCAAAGCCGCCCTGGGTGAGGCGCGCGGAGGGAAGCATCGAGTGCACGAGGTAGATCGCGGTGTCGACACCCTGCAGCTCTTGTTCGAGCTGGTGGAGGGAAAAGAGGTCACAGGTTCGCCACTCGTGGGCGCCGGTGTCCGGAGGTGCGCCGGACCGGCCAAGACCAATCACATGATGGTCGTCCGCGAGCGCCCGACACAAGGCCTGGCCAACGAACCCGCTGGCGCCTGCAATGGCGACGGTGCTTGCCATCAGGACTTCATCCGTTCCCGGTAGTCCCAGCTCATCATCCGAATTGGCGCGATGCGGACGGCGAGTTCGTCATCGGCGCGACCCAGGAGCCAGCGGCCCAGGGGATTGTCCGTACGACCCTGGTAGCGCTCGATCAACCGCTCGAGCACAGAGCGCCCGCGGCCCGGCTCGAAGCTCGCTTGTCCGATACCGCGCACACCACGGTAAGGCGGCCCATCTGCTGCGACTTCGAATGCGCAGCGCGGATCCAGGGTGAGGCGCCGGGCCACCTCGGAGTCCGGCCGCGTCGCGCACCAGAGTTCGCCTGCCTCATGCACGAACCAGAGGCTCGCGACGAGCGGGAAGCCCGCGGGGCCGTTGCAGGACAGGCGAACCGGAATCTCCGCGTCATCGAGGTACGTCCGGACCTCGTCCTCTCCCCACGGTCCGGAGTACGCGGGGGCCGGCTCGGAGCTGGGCGGGGGGGCGATGGGCGCCTGAGAGGATGAAGTCGTCATGGCCGTAGACCTATCTTTTTTGCAGGAATCGGGAGAATGCCCTTGAGATCACAGTTTGTCCATATAAAATATAGACATAATGAGATTCTCGCTAACGATCCTTGTTCTCGCCCACTTGCTGGCCGTCCCGGCGGCAGCCGAACCCCGACCCGACGTGGGCCCGGAAGCCGAGCGTGCCTGGCAGCAGGACCTCCTCGCGTCTCCCGATCGGCTCGATGTCCGGTGGCGCCTGCTACGCGCCATCTATTACCGGGGCGACTTCGCGGCGAGAGGTGAGGAAGAGGAGGATGCCGCCTGGAGCGAGGGGCGCTCCATCGCTGAAGACGGGCTTCGCTTGCTGACCGAGACAGGGGATGGCCGCGTGCCCCATCAGCTCGCCCGCGAACATCAACGTGCCTGGGTCGATGGGGTCGGTCTCGCCAAGAGCGATGTCGCGCGCTTCTACTTCTGGTCCAGCATTCACCTCGGGGCATGGAGTCGAAGTGCTGGGCTGCTCGCGTCGGTGCGCGAAGGAACCGCCAACCGCATGTACGCGTTCCTTCAGGTGTCGCTCGAACTCGAGCCCGGCTACGACCGCGGCGGGCCGCACCGCATGCTGTCCGCCCTGCATGCGACGCTTCCGCGGGTCCCCTTCATCACCGGCTGGGTAGACTCTACGCAGGCCATTCCCGAAGCCGAACGTGCCCTGCGAATCGCCCCCGACGACCCGGGCAACCGGTTCCTCTGGGCAGATACCGTCCTCGCGCTTCGCGGTCGATCCACCGAGGTCGATGCCATCTTCCAGGAAGTGGCGAACCTTCGGCCGCGGCCGGGATTCGAGCAGGAAGACGCGGCGATCCGAGATGCGGCGATCGCCCGGCTCGAAGCCCAAGAGTCAGCCTGACCCTACACCGATGAACGCCGGAGACGGCGTGCAGAATCAAAGGAGAACCCTTGGCCCGATACCGCGGAACCGCCCTGGTCGACCGAAGCCCGGACGAAGTCTTCGCCTACCTGTCTGACTTCTCGAATGTCGTGGACTGGGATCCGAGCGTGACGACGGCCCAACGACTCGAGACGGGGCGCGTTCGCGTCGGCTCCCGGGTCGAGGTCGGACTCGGCTTCCTGGGACAGCCGATCCGACTCGAATACCGGGTCACCGAACTGGAGGCTCCACATCGCGTCGCGTTCGAGGCGGAAACGGAATCATTCCGGTCGATCGATACGATCGAAATCACGCGGGGTTCGGGCGGCAAGACACGCATCGTCTACGACGCTCATATCCAACTCCGGGGGTTCCGGGCGGTCTTCGACGGAGCCGTCCAACTCGCGTTCTTCTGCGTGGGACGGAACGCCCTGAGCGGCCTACGCAACGCGTTCTCTGACGATGCCCGGGCCAATCGCGGCTCGATCCCCGCTGCATAGCAATGGCCAGGGGCGACCACATCTTCACCTTCCGCAAGGGAGGCATCTACTCCCATCACGGGATCGATTGCGGCGATGGCAGCGTCGTCCACCTATGGGGATCGACCTGGTCGGACACGTCGGTCCGCCGCAGCGCGATCGATGATTTCGCACCCGCGAGTCAACTCCACGTGGCACCCGACGAGGACACACCGCCTCGCCTCCCGAGCCGGCGGCTCGCCCGCAGCCTCCATCACGCGGCACAGGAGAGGCTCGACCGACAACGTGGATTTCCGAGTGACGACACCGACCGATCGCCAGACGCCGTCGTACAGCGCGCGTTAGGCGAACTGGGGCGCTCGGGGTTCGACTTCTTTTCGTACAACTGCGAGCACTTCGCCTATTGGTGCCGCACCGGGCGCAGCCAGAGTCGCCAGATCGACGCCCTCTGGTGGGCCGTGCTCGATCCGGTGGGCTACCTCGCGAACCGGTCGAGCCATGTCGCAGGCGCGATTGCCGGAGAGGCAACGACGCCCGCGCTCTACCTCGGGGGTCGCCGCGCGCTCGGAGCGATGTGATCGCGGACGGCTCGGGGCTACAGCGTATTGAAGCCGGGGATGAACGTACCCGCGTGCGCTCCACCGTCGACGGGAAGATCGGACGCCGTGGTGTTGCGGCTCGCATCGCTCGCGAGAAAGAGCACGGCATCGGCGATCGCTTCGAGGGAGGCTTCGCCCGGGAGTCCACGGTTTTCGGTGTAGACCTTCGTCTCGTCGAGAAAACCGACGAGCTGCTTCATCCAGGGCCCATACATCTCGACGTTTCCGCCGGCCGGGCACACTTGATTCACGCGGATCCCGTCGCGACCAAGTTCGGTGCCCGCGGATTTCGTCAGACCGCGCAGTCCCCACTTCGAAGTGCAGTAGGCCGAGACACCGTTCATTCCGATGAGGCCGTCGACGGAACCGACGTTCACGATGCTGCCTCCGCCCTGGGCCTTCATCGCCGACGTCACCGCACGAATGCCGAGGAACGGGCCTAACGTATTGACCTCGAAGACGCGCCGCATCGTGTCGGCCGAGGTATTGGCGATCGTTCCGAGGTGAAGCACCGCCGCATTGTTGACGAGGACATCCACTCGGCCGGCGCGCTCGACCGCGGCGCTGACGAACCTTGTCCACGCATCCTCGTCGGTCACGTCGATCGGAATGAACTGGGCACGCTCGCCGATGTCGCGCGCGACGGCCTCCGCCTCGTCATGGCGAATGTCGCCGAGGAAGACGTGACTTCCGGCTTCTGCGAAGCGGCGCGCGATGGCCGCCCCAGTTCCGCGGGCGGCCCCGGTGATGAGAACGGCCTTGTCTGCGAGATCTTTCATGGGTTCCTCCTGGAGAACCCGAGCGTACCAGCGAACTCGGTGCGCCAAGAAGTGGCCCCAGTGTGGAGCGGCCCGTTAGCATGGGTCGCATGCCTGCCACACTCGACCTGACTCCCGACGAACTCCTCACCACAACACGCGCCGTCCGAAAACGCCTCGACTACGACCGGCCCGTTCCGCTGGACCTGGTCAAGGAGTGTGTCGAGATCGCGATGCAGGCACCGAGTGGTTCGAACGCGCGGGGTTGGCACTTCATGGTGGTCGCGGACGAGGCCAAACGCGCGCGAATCGGCGAGATCTACCGCGAGGTCTATGCCCAGTATCCGTCGATGCCGATCTCGGCCCATGCGCTCGCCGCCCAGGCCCAGGGCGATGACGTCGC
>JAJDAQ010000161.1 GCA_029261815.1 Deltaproteobacteria bacterium | reverse complement strand
TCCGCCTCATCGAAGTCTTGCAACGCGCCGCTCAGGGCCTCGAGATACTCGGCCGGCGGCGCGAGCAGCCGCAAACCAACGCCCCGCTTGACGAGACTCGCCAGAGGGCCGGGGACGAAGAGTCGCCGGGCGACCTCGGCGCGAAGCGTGCATTCGGGAAAGCGTGTGCCTTCCAGCGACACTTCAATCTCGCTTCCGACCTCGATCGAGATGTCGGTCTGGAGATAGAGGCCCTCGCGCGAGATGTTCAGCACGAACCCGCGGTGTTTGCGGTCGCCGACCCGGAAGCCACACGCCAGGCGGCGGCTGATTCTGCGTGCATCGCGGCGTTCCATGGGCTCCTTCCGGCGGGCGCGTGCGCGGACGCAAGCTTCCGTCGCTCGGATTGAATCGGTCTGACGGGGTTCCGCCTCAAGGAAATCTACGGAGATCACCGCAGAACCCGAATCCCCGAGGGGAGACGAACTCCGAGGCGCTTCAGAGTTCGGCCGCAACGGACGATAAGTCCCTTTCCAGCCTCTCCCTTGCGCAAGGACGCTCATGGACCGACGCACCCACCCGCGGTATCGCACCCGTTTCGACGCCTTCTGTTCCTCCGGGCGCGAAGAAGGGGAAGGAACGCTTCACGACCTCTCCTATGCCGGCGCGCGGATCCTGGACTCGCCGATCTGCCCGCCCGAGGGAACGAAGGTGCGTCTCTATCTGTTCGTGGACCCCAGTCGGCCCTTCGAACTGACCGGCACGGTGGCCCGCCACGTTGAAGCCGGCTTCGCGCTGTCGTTCGGCGACTTGCCATCGGAACTGCGAAGCCTCGTCGACGACTTCGCCGCGGTGGTGGAACCACTCGACTGACGCCCACTCGCGGCGCGCTCAAGCGTCGTGCCAGCTCACCCGATTGGTCTCTCATGGAATCGCCGCCCGACCGCACCTTCATCGTCGTCCGGCCCTACCCGGCCGCCATCCGGCGCCGCGTCTTCACGTTTCTTGAAGAGATGGGCTTCGCCCTGGGCGACGAGATCCCGGTCGGTACCCCGGATGACCAGGCCGCGTCCATGCTCGAAGACGGCCGTTCGTTCGACCTCGTGCTCATGCCCTACCACAAGCACAAGGCTGACGACGATTCATGGGTGAACGGCTTCGGCGTCTTGTCTCGCCTCGGTGACAAGCTGCTGGCGCAACGTGTTCCGATCTTGATGCCGGTGGACGAATTCACGTACGCGTCTTCATTCGCGCGCGAAATCGAAGCCCTCCGCCAGGACCACCCGCGCGCCGCCGGTCGCTTGATCACGATGCGCGAGCGCGAGATCGGCTCCGCCGCGGTCCGCGACGAAATCCTCTCGCTCGCCGGCAGCACGCCCGCTTCCTAGGCGCAGAGCAGAAGCGGCGCTGGTGACCCCGGCAAGATTCGAACCTGCGACTTCCAGCTTCGGAGGCTGGCGCTCTATCCAGCTGAGCTACGGGGCCCCAGTGAGCTGCGGATCCTAGCGCCTGCGGCCAGAATCGCGACGCCAGTGGGTTCGCGGCCGGCAACCGGTCGGCGACGACGGAAGCCGCGTGGCAAGCGTCAGGAAGACCGGCCGTAGCGCCCGGGCCACCGGGTCATGAATCACAGGATTCGACCGACCTGGGTCACAGAGCTGAGAAGTGAGCCACCGATGAATGGACTCATCGGCGCGCGTTGTCGGACGGGCACCTGCGACCGAGGAGACTTCAATCCGTGCAACTTCCCTTCACGTTTCCCTCGACGGCTTCGAGGCGACCGGGGCGCCGGCTCCCGCGGTTCGCGCCCGCCGCGGGTCTTGCCGCCCTCCTGCTCGCACTCCCGGCGAGCGGACTCGCTTTGACCCTGGCCGATCTCGACGCCGGAGCGAGCTTCCAGTCGAGCGATGGCCTGACGACCTACCAATTCGACGCCGGGAGCATCTCGCTTTCGGGCACGGTCCCCGCCGATCTCGCACTCTACTCCGTGACGCCGTTGCCGAACGGTTTCCAGGTGTCAGGTCCACTGGCCGTCTTCGACGGCGCTACGGGCGGCCTCAATCTCCAGTACCAGGTCAGCGCGGCCGCCGGTTATGCCCTCGATCACGCCGCGATGCTGGTCACCGGCATCGCGTTCGGGACCGCGGCCATCGGGACCGTGGGCTCCACGCTGTCGAACGGTGCGGGGCTGGGGACACTGTTCACGAGCTTCGGTTCCGGACAGCTGGCGGACAACGTCGCCGTCCCGGCAACGACGTCGGCCACCGTCACGACCGGGGCACAGCTGCTGGCGTTGGCTCCCGGCGATGTCGTCAGCCTGCAGATCCTGCAGCAGACCTTCGGCGTCGTCTCCCTGCCCGAGCCGTCGAGCTTGAGCCTACTCACGATCGGACTGTTGGGACTTGTCGTCGCCGGCCGGCCGCCGCGAAGGCGTCGAGCTGCTCGCCGCCGCGCCGACGGCCGGGGAGCACCGCCGGTCATCCGGGCGCGGCGACGGGCCGGGCGCCCTTGAAGGCATGGCGTCCCACGATGAGCGGCAGGTCGAGGAAGGTCCGAATGCCCGGCTCCGCGCGGCACACGTGAGGGACGGCATGGACCGCGTGCATGGCGGTTGCAGCCAGTCCATTCGAGATCCAGCCCTCCCCGAGGTCCATGGCCATGCGCGGCCTGCCCTCGATCTGGACCTTGCAGCCCGGCGCCGTCCACTCGGGGGCGACCTCGGCGCCCGCTCGATAGACAGCCTCCAGCACGATCCGTTCCTCACCGCCCACGTTCCCCGTCCAGCGGAAGCGTTGCGCCGCGATCGTGCCCACCTCGATACGTCCCGCGGCGATTTCGAAGGACTCATCCGCCAGGACCAGTTCGACCGAGCGGGTTTCTTCCTCGAGGTTCAACGCGAGACCATCCGCCATCATCAGGAGGCTCTCGCGGAACAGTCCCGAGAGCCAACCGACATAACGTTCTGAACTCGTCTCGAAGCGTTCCGGCGTGCTTCCAAGGCCCATCATCTCGAAGATCACGTCGCGCGAGGGGTAGAACGAGAACTCCGTCGATTCGAGCACCGAGATCCGATCGATGCGCTCCGAGAGCCCGGTCATCACGAGTGGCAGCAATTCACCGAGCCAACCCGGGTTCATCCCGGTCCCGTGCACCGACGCGCCTCCCACGGCGCAGGCCTCCTCGAGTCGCGCGACCACGTCGTCGCCATAAGCGCGCGGATAGACGTATCCGACGGTGGTAATGACATTCCGGCCCGCTCGGAGTATCCGGCAAAGATCGTCCAGATCGCGGCCCGGGTCGTCCCCGTATCGTTGGGAAGGCAATGGCATGTGCAGGACGCAATCGACGTCGAGCGAGAGGGCGGCGTCCAGATCGTTCGTGACGACGACACCAATCTCATCTCGCCCCAGCAGTGAACCGACGTCCGTTCCGTCCTTCTCCGGCGCATGCGCGAAGACGCCGGCCAGCTCGATCTCGGGGTGCGCGAGGATCGCCCGCAGACTCGCTCGCCCAACGTTTCCGGTCGACCATTGAAGAACACGGAAAGTCATTGCGGGCCCCCGCTGCAGTGCGATTTCGCGCTGGACATCGGCTTCAGTGTACGCGGAGTTGCGATTCGGCCCTCGACCTACCTTCGGTGCCCGACCTCGATGCTGTCGTCGAGAGACAGAGGCCGCCCGACCCAGCAGCCCACGTTGTGGCCGGTTCGGCCACTGGGCCCCTCTTCGAGTAGCTCGATCAGCAGCGCACAGATCTCCGCGGGCTTCATCCAGGAGGCGATGACATCGGCATCGACCCCGCCTGCGAATTCGCGCAGCATCGGCGTGTCCGTCGCTCCAAGACAAAGACCGTTTACGCGCACACCGTGCCGGCGCAGCGTCGTCGCCCAATCGAGGGTCAGCCCGTTCAGGGCCCACTTCGACGCGTTGTACACATCCATCCCGCCATGGCCCCAGACGCGCTCGCCCGGGACGGGGTACACGTGGTCGGTCGAGATGTTGACGATGTGGCCGATCTCCTGGGCGATCATGATCGGCGCCACCGCGCGGCCGAACAGGAAGGCGCCGCGCAGATTCGGGGCCATCACCTCTTCGTAGTCACGCAGGCCTGTCTCCCAGTCCTGCCCCGCACGCGTGGGGCGGGCGACGCCGGCATTGTTCACCAGCACGTCGATCCGTCCGTATTGCGCCATCGCCCCGTCGACCACGCGCCGCACATCGGCGGGCTTTGCGACATCCGCAAGAAACGCGAGACCGTGCTGCTCCTCAACGACCGGGTTCACGTCGCAGACGACGATCTCGTATCCCGCCGCTCCCAGACCGTCGGCGAGCGAGCGGCCAAGTCCCTGCGCCGCACCGGTGACGATCGCGACCGGGCGCGCGGTTGCTTCAGCCACCGAAGCCCGTCACGAGACGACGGCCGTCCTTCATGCCCTCGACCCGCCGCCGGAGGACATCGATCCACTCCGGGTGCGTGAGAATCCAGAACGACTGATCGCGGATCCCGGCCAGCACCAACTCAGCGACGCTTTCCGGGCTGTGCCCCTGGCCGACGACCTGGCCGGCCATCTTGGAGAAGCGTCGGTTGGTCTCGGTCTCCGCGGCCGGCTCGGGCCGATTACGCTCGCTCTCGGTGATCTGCGTGTCGATTGCGCCGGGGCAGAGAACCGAGGCGCCAATCGCGCTCTGGTCCGCCGCCAACTCCAACTGCAGCGTCTCGGTAAGCGCCACGACCCCGAACTTGGCCACGTTGTAGGGCCCGATCTCCGACGACGCCTGGAGACCCGCGCTGGACGCCGTATTGACGATGTGGCCCTCTCCGGCTTTCCGGATCAGCGGCAGGAACGTCTTGACGCCATAGATCACGCTCCAGAGGTCGACGCCGATCACCCACTCCCAATCGGCCAGGGTGAGTTCTTCCAGGCGGCCCGCGCGCACGACGCCCGCATTGTTATGCACGACGTTGACCTGACCGAACGTGCTGACCGTCCGGTCGGCCAGCCGCTGCAGGTCTTCCCATTTGCTGACGTCGGTCGGAACTCCGAGCACTTCGTGCCCCGCTCCTTCGAGTTTCGCGACCGCGTCGGCGAGGGGACCCCGTTCGATGTCCGCGAGCACGACGCGCATGCCCTCCTGCGCCAGTCGGGACGCCACCGCGAGACCAATCCCGCTGGCAGCCCCGGTCACGACTGCGACGCGGCCCTCGAACTCCTGCATGCATTCCTCCTCGTCGAAGCCCGCGCATGGTACGGGAGGGAGGCCGCGTGCACTCGCGCGCGCCGCCCCATGGCATCGCCATCCGCCGGCCCCGCGGGAACCATCACGTCCCAGGTGGGCCAGGACCCGAGTTCGAAATTGAAGCCAGTTCCGACGGTTCGGCTGGTGGGGCGTGGAGGATTCGAACCTCCGACCTCCGCGGTGTGAACACGGCGCTCTAGCCAACTGAGCTAACGCCCCACGAATCGGCCGGGCCGACCCAGGGAGGTGGCCGAAATGCGGCAACTCCCGGTGGGATCAGGATTTTTAGGTCAGCGACAGGAGCGCCGCAAGCACCTCGGACGCGTCCGCCGCCTAGTCGTCGGCCGCGTGCTTGATGGCCGCGCCAATGAAGTCGGTGAACAGCGGGTGCGGCTCGAACGGGGTCGACTTGAACTCCGGGTGATACTGCGAGCCGACGAACCACGGGTGGTCAGCGAGCTCGACGATCTCGGCAAGGCGACCATCCGGCGACATCCCGGACAGGGTCATGCCTGCGGCCTCGAGGCGATCCTTGTATTCGGGATTGAACTCGAGACGGTGCCGATGGCGCTCAGAGATCGCTTTCTTGCCGTACGCGGCGTAGGCCTTCGTGCCCTCTCGCACTTCGCACGGCCATGCCCCGAGGCGCATCGTGCCACCCTTCTCGTCGACCTCCTCCTGGCTCTCCATCAAGCAGATCACGGGATGGGGCGTATCGGGGTCGACCTCGGTCGAGTTGGCGCCGTCGAGACCGGCCACGTTCCGGGCGAACTCGATCACGGCCATCTGCATCCCGTAACAGATCCCGAAGTACGGCGTCCGGCTCTCACGCGCATACTTCACCGCCGCCACTTTGCCCTCGACGCCACGCGCGCCGAAGCCGTGCGGGACCAGAATGCCGTCGCAGTGCGACAGGACTTCCGGGTTGTCGAGCTTCTCGCTGTCGAAATATTCGATCTCGACCTTGGTCCGGTGGGCGATGCCGCCGTGATGAAGTGCCTCGTTCAAGCTCTTGTAGCTATCCGAGAGGTCGACGTACTTGCCCACCATGGCGATGCGCACGGTTCCGACCGGGTTCTTCACCGCCGCAACGACGCGCCCCCACTCCTCGAGCTGCGGTTCGCCGGTCCAGATACCAAGGGAGCGCGTAATCGTCTCGTCGAGCCCCTCGTCGTGAAAGACCAACGGGACTTCGTAGATGTGCTCGACGTCGCGGGCCGAGATCACGGCCGCTTCGTCCACGTTGCAGAACAGCGCAATCTTCTTCTTCACCGAGCGCGGGATATCCCGGTCGGTGCGGCAGAGCAGGACATCGGGCGCGATCCCGAGCGCCTGGAGTTCCTTGACCGAATGCTGCAGCGGCTTGGTCTTCAACTCGCCCACGCTCGGAATGTACGGGACGAGCGCGAGGTGGACATAACAAACGTTGTCGCGGCCGACTTCGGACCGGAACTGGCGAACGGCCTCGAGGAAGGGCAGCGCCTCGATGTCGCCGACGGTCCCGCCGACTTCGCAGATCAGGATGTCGGCGCCCTCGGAAGCGAGGTGGACTCGCCGCTTGATCTCATCGGTGATGTGCGGAATGACCTGGACGGTTCCACCAAGGTAGTCGCCTCGGCGTTCCTTGGTGATGACCTCGTTGTAGACGCGGCCGGCTGTCACATTGTTGACCTGGCCCGTAATCGAACGCGTGTACCGCTCGTAGTGACCGAGGTCGAGGTCGGTCTCGGCGCCGTCGTCGGTGACATAGACCTCGCCGTGCTGCACCGGGTTCATCGTGCCCGGGTCGACATTCAGGTACGGGTCGAGCTTCAGGAATGTCACGCGGAGCCCGCGGGCTTCGAGCAGTGAACCGATCGCGGCGGCCGAGAGACCCTTCCCGAGCCCAGACAGGACCCCTCCGGTCACGAAAATGAACTTCTTGGGGCGCGGCGTCATGGAGTCTCCAACGGGTTTCGGGCTATCGGATGCTGGCCGCAGGATCGGCGGTCACGGCATCGTCAATGCGGATCTGGTGAATCGGAACCAGCGGCGCGGGAAGCGCATCGCTGGGGAAATAGCCCTGGGCAAGGGTTTCTTCGGGGGTGGTCGGCGTTCCGACACCCACGGGCCTGGCTTCGAAGCAGAGGTTCACCGCCTGGATGCGAGCGCCGCACACGCCATCTCGCTCCGGATACGCGATGACCTGACGCGCGGGGTCCGAGTACACGCCGATCAAGCGTCCCACCTCGACTTCCACCCCCGTCTCCTCGTAGACCTCACGCGCGGTCGCGGTCGCCACACTCTCGCCGCACTCGACGTAGCCCCCGGGTAAACCCCAGTGACCATTGTCCGAGCGTTGCATCAGCAGCAACTCGCCCGCGGCATCGGCGCTCCACACCACGGCTGACACCGAGAGGCGGATCGCCGTCGGATCCGACGCGTAGTACGAAGTCTTCGTCGGGTCCTCGCCAATGGCTCCAGCGGAACCTTCGGCGCGATCGATGTGAGGGGGCTGCTGGATGGTCTCTCACCCGTCCGCAGGTTTGAGCCGTTATAGGGCTCCGCTCCGGCCGGTGTCAAATCGGCGAGCCGAAAACGTCACGAGACGGCGTTCGAATGACGCCGCTGCGATCGCCGGTTCCAATGGTTCGTGTCCGTCATCGACGTCTACAGCCCAAACGGCGCTTACGGCGAAAACGGTGCTTCTTCGAGGCCCAGCGTCTCTGCCCACCCTTGTGTCAGATTGAGACACTGCACGCCCTGCCCGACGGCTCCCTTGACCAGGTTGTCGATCGCGCCGAGCGCGACCAGCGTCCCCGCGCGCTCATCGACGACACAGCCGACATCGCAGAAGTTGCTGCCACGCACGCTCGAGAGCCGAGGCGTCTCGCCCTCGGGCATGACGCGAACGAATGGCGCGGCCTCGTAGGCCTCGACCAGGATCGCGCGGGCGTCCGCGGTCGAGAGTGACTGCTTGAGGCGCAGATAGACGGTGGCACCGATCCCGCGGATCGTCGGCAGGAGATGAGGCACGAACGTGACGGTCGCCGCTTCCCCAGCGGCTACGGAGGCTTCCTGTTCGATCTCGGGACCGTGGCGGTGCGCCGCGACCTTGTAGGCGTAGAAATTCCCATCGTGCTCGCCCATCAGATAGGGCTCCTGGAGCGTTCGTCCGGCCCCGGAGACGCCGGACTTGGCGTCGACAATGATCGGTGCCGCCTCGACCACGCCGGCGCGCAGGAACGGCAGCATGGGCAACAGCGCGCTCGTCGGATAGCAGCCTGGCGCCGCCACCAACGAGGCTTCGGCGATCTCGGCACCGTACACCTCCGGGAGTCCATAGACGCCGTCGCTGAAGAGCTCAGGCGCACCATGGGGCCCGTACCAGGCTTCATAGACGGCCGGATCCCGCAGCCGGAAGTCGGCCGAGATATCGATGACGGTGACGCCGCCCTTCCTCAGCGCCGCGACCACCGGGGCCGCCGTCGCGTGCGGCAAACAGGTGAATGCAGCGTCGACGCGACCGATCAGCTTTTTGGGGTCGAGCGACTCGAACGTCGCATTCACCACACCGCGAAGCGCCGGAAAGGCCTCGCCCACCTGTTGTCCAGCCCGCTGCTCCGAGGTCGCTGCTGCGATCTCAGTCCGCGGGTGGCGGTGCAGGATGCGCATCAGCTCCATTCCGGTGTATCCGCTGGCTCCGATGACGGCGACTCGCATGACAAGCTCCTTGGTGGAAATTCTAGACGACGACACAAACGAAAAACGCGAGGCCCGAGGGCCTCGCGTTCGTCGAAACTCGACTGGCCGGAGGCCTAGCGCTTGGAGAACTGGAAACGGGCACGCGCGCCGCGCTGTCCGTACTTCTTTCGCTCCACGCGACGGGCATCCCGGGTCAGGAGACCGGCCTTCTTCAGGTTCGGCCGCTGGTTCGGGTCGATCTTCTCGAGTGCGCGCGAAATGGCGTGGCGCAATGCACCGGCCTGGCCGGCCATGCCGCCGCCCTTCACGCTCACCTTGATGTCGTACTGGCCCAACAGGCCGGTCGCTTCGAACGGCTGATGGATGACCGTGCGAAGGCTCTCGCGCGGAAAGTAGTCCTCAAGGGTGCGGCCGTTCACGTTGAACTGGCCGGTGCCGAGGTTGACCCACACGTGGGCAACGGAACTCTTGCGCTTGCCGGTGGCTTCCGCGCTGGTCAGGACATCACTCAAAGGGAGAGCTCCTCAGGCTTCTGTGCCTGGTGGGGATGTTCGGGGCCGGTGTAGACCTTGAGCTTCGAGAGCATCTGCCGGCCGAGCGAATTCTTGGGAAGCATGCCGCGAACGGCCGCCGTCAGGACACGGTCCGCATGCGGGCCGTCGAGGATCTTGTCTGCCGTGGTCTCCTTGAGACCGCCGACCCAACCGGAGTGCCGGTAGTACTTCTTCGTTTCGCGCTTCTTGCCCGTCAACTTGACCTTCTCGGCGTTCACGACGATGACGAAGTCACCCGTGTCCACGTGAGGCGTGAAGATCGGCTTGTGCTTGCCGCGCAGGACCGTGGCGATGCGCGTCGAGAGGCGGCCGAGGACGAGATCCTCGGCATCGACGACGTACCACTGGCGCTCCACCTCGGCGGGCTTGGCGGGCTGGGTGGCCTTGTGGGAAACGGCTCCCATCTCAGGGCTCCTTTTGAGCGACGCGGGCATGCGCGGACTTGCGCAGGCGAACGACCGCCGGGCGCAATGCGCCGCGGCAGAGCCGGGTTATTTAGCCGACGGGCCCGGACGGGTCAACTCGGGCGACCCGCGCCAGTGACCCGTAACCGGTTGAAGTCAGGAGGGTTCTTCACTTGGAGAGCCCGGAAGCGGGTCCGGATAGCGGACCGAGACCAGCGTGAGCCCCTGGGGGCGCGCAGTGGGGCCGGCTGCGCTTCGGTCCAGCTTCGCCAGGAGCTCGCGCATGCTGTCTGCCGGACGCCGCCCGTGCCCCACTTCGAGCAGTGTCCCGACGAGATTTCGCACCATGTGCTTCAGGAATCCGTCGCCCTGGAAGTCGAAGACGACCTCCCCGCCCGCGACACCCTCGACTTGAACCCGGGTGAGCGTGCGGACCGTGTGCGGCACCGGCGTCCCAACGCCCTGGAACGAGGCGAAGTCGTGGCGCCCTTCCAGGTCGGCTGCGGCCCGTGCGATCGCACCCAGATCGAGAGGCTCTCGGACGTGCAGGAACTTCGCCTCGCGAAGCGGCGAGCGGAGCCGACCATTCCAGACACAATACCGGTAGTGCTTGCCGAGGGCGGCGCGGCGCGCGTCGAAGCCAGCGGGCGCGCTCCGGCAGGCCACGACGGCGATGTCGCGGGGAAGCTTGCCATTAAGGGCGCGACCGAGGGTCTCGAAGTCGAGCTCCGTCTCGATTCGGACGCTCGCCACCTGGCCTTCCGCGTGTACACCCGCGTCGGTTCGGCCGGCACCCATGATGCGTTCGACCCGACCGAGTTCGCCCAGCACGCGCTCGAGCTCACCCTGCACCGTGCGATGGCCCGCGGGTTGGCGTTGCCAGCCTTCGAACGCGGTCCCGTCGTACTCGAGGACGAGCTGGAGCGTCGCCGCCATGCTGACGGCCCTAGTGGACGGACGATCGGGGGTCGGCTTCCGCCGCGTTCACGGCGGCGATGACGACCAATCGGACGGGGTCCGCCGCAAGCCAGAATCGGATCGCGCCGGGGTGTCCCGGGTCTTCCTCCACCGGGCCGACATGCACGGCATCGGAGCCCAAGGCCTCTCGGGTACTCACGCCCCGATCTCCAGCAACGATGCCCGGCGTCTTGGCCAACGCATCCCGGACCCAGGCCACGTCGAACGCTTGATCGGCCTGTACCGAAACCTGGATTCCGAGACCCGAGAAAACGGGGATGCGAACCGCAGCCACCGACGCGCTGCAACCGGGAACGAGCCGTTCGAGCGCTGCGACCGCGCGCGATTCGGTCGCCATCGGGTCCTCGGCACCAAACGGTGCCGCATCGAATGCGACCTCTCGATCGAACACCGACGGCTCGGGGAACTCGCTCTGATTGAAGAGCGCGATCGTTTCGGCCTGGAGCGCGTCCACACCGGCGCGGCCGGCATGGCCGACGCCGACCAGACACGTGGCCGTCACTCGGAGTCCCGGCATCTCCGACGCGATGGCTTCGAGTACGCGACCCAGCGCCAATGCCGCAGGCGGCGGAACCGAGACCAGCGGCGCGTCAACACCCTCGGCCGTACCGGCAAGCGCGACCTCGGCGCGTGCCGACATCACGCCCGTCACGTCGATGCAGCGCGCCTCGTCTTGGAGACAGCGGCGCACCCACTCGACGGCCTCGGATTCGGGGGTGCAGACAAACACGCGATCGATCGTGCGCAGCGATTCGACATCGACCTCCACCGCGGCGTCGAGGCCCAGCAGGTCGATTCCTTCGCCGAGCGAGCGTTCGGTCGCAACCGCGCGAAAATCATGGACGGGGAAGCGCCGCTCCTCGAGCACTCCGATCAGTTCGCTCCCGACCGTGCCAGTCACGCCAATCACGGCAATCCGTAGCGGCTCTGTCATGCGCCCAGCTTCGCGAGCACATGATCGGCCATGGCAACGCAACCGATCGTTTCGCGGTCTTCACCTTCGAGAACGATATCTCCCGTCCGGTGGCCATCGGCGAGTACGGCCGTGACCGCATCGCGGACCTCACCGGCCGCGTCGGGTCGATCGAAGGTGTGTTCGAGCAACATCGCCACCGAGAGAATCGCCGCCAGCGGGTTGGCCAGGTCCTGTCCCGCGATATCCGGGGCCGACCCATGCACCGGCTCATAGAGGCCGATTCCGCCATCGCCCAGACTAGCCGACGGCAACATGCCCAGAGACCCCGTGAGCATCGCTGCCTCGTCCGACAGGATGTCGCCAAAGAGGTTCCCGGTCACGATCACGTCGAAGCGTTTCGGATCCGACAGCAACAACATGGCGCAGGAATCGACGAGCTGGTGCACGAGCTCGACGTCGTCGTAGTCCTTGGCGACCTCGTCGACCACCTCCATCCAGAGCTGCGAGACATCGAGCACGTTTGCTTTGTGCACGTGGGTCACGTGCCGGCTCCGGCGCCGCGCTGACTCGAATGCCACGCGCGTGATCCGCTCGATCTCGGAATCGTCATACACCATGGTGTTTCGGGCTTCCCGCCGCCCATCCACGATGGCGCGGCCGCGCGGCTCTCCGAAGTAGATGCCCCCGGTCAGTTCCCGCACGACCAACAGATCGATGCCAGCGACCACCTCGGGCCGGAGCGTCGACGCCGACGCCAGTGCCGGGAAGACTGCCGCGGGCCGCAGGTTCGCGTAGAGACCGAGTTCCTTGCGGATGCGCAGCAGTCCCTTCTCCGGTCGCGTCGCGACCGGCATCGCGTCCCACTTCGGCCCTCCGACGGCACCGAGCAACACCGCACGACAGGTTCGCGCCAATGCGACGGTCTCATCCGTGAGCGGATCGCCGTGCGCATCGATCGATGCCCCTCCGATCAGGCCTTCGACGCATTCGATCCCGATGCCCGCAGCGCGACCCGCTGCCTCGAGAACCCGGACGGCCTGGGCCGTCACTTCGGGACCAATACCGTCTCCGGGCAGGACCAGTACCCGCTCCATACTCTTCTCCCTCGCGCTGGCGCTAGATGCCGCGCGGTCCGTCCGGGGCCTTCTGCCCCTGGGTGACTTCCAGCTTGTTGAGCGCATTCACATACGCGCGCCCGCTGGCAACGATGATGTCGGTGTGGGCTCCGTGGCCGATCACGCGTCGGCCGTCCTCGGACACGATGACGGTCACTTCGCCCTGGGCGTCCATGCCGCCCGTGATCGCCTTGACTTGATAGGTGACCAACTCGGCCTTCGACTCGGTAAGCTCGACGATGGCCTTGAAGACCGCGTCCACCGGGCCGTCTCCCTGCGCGGTTGCCTTGCGCGACTCGCCATCGACCGAGAGTTCGACCGTCGCATTCGGCGTTGCGAATGTCCCGCTCTGGATCACCAGGTTGCCGAGTTCGAATCGGCCTTCCTGCGTGCGAACGTTGGCGCCGACGAGCGATTCGAGGTCTTCGTTGTAGATGACCTTCTTCCGGTCGGCGAGATCCTTGAACTCACGGAAGACGCGCTGGAACTCCTCGTCGCCGAGGTCGTAGCCAAGGTCCTGCAGGCGGTCACGAAAGGCGTGGCGACCCGAGTGCTTTCCAAGCACCAGTTCGTTCGACGGCCGCCCGATCGACTGCGGCGTCATGATCTCGTACGTCTCGGCGTTCTCGAGCACACCGTGCTGGTGGATCCCGGCTTCGTGCGCGAACGCGTTGTCGCCCACGATCGCCTTGTTCGGCTGCACCGGGCTCCCGATGATCGACGACAGCAGCCGACTCGTCGGATAGATCTCGGTGGTCCGGATATTCGTGTCCAGACCCTCGAAGACATCCGGTCGCGTCTTGATTGCCATTACGACTTCTTCCATCGCGGTATTCCCGGCGCGCTCGCCGATGCCATTGACGGTGCATTCCACCTGCCGCGCACCGCCCTGGATCGCGGCCAGGCTGTTGGCCACCGCCAAACCGAGGTCATTGTGGCAGTGAAGCGAGAAGATGATGTCGTCGCTGTTCGGCAGGCTGGCCCTCAGGTACCGGATCAGATCGTGGTATTCGACCGGTGTCGTGTAGCCGACCGTGTCCGGCACGTTCAGGGTCGTTGCCCCTGCGTCGATCGCGCAGCGAAAGACCTGGACGAGGTAGTCGCGATCGGTTCGCGTCGCATCCTCGGCCGAGAACTCGACATCGTCGGTGAACTGACGCGCGCGTCGCACCGCGGCATCCACTTCTTCGAGGACCTGCTCGCGCCCCATCTTGAGTTTGTGCTCGAGATGGATGTCACTGGTCGCGATGAAGGTATGGATCCGTCCGAGTTTGGCCGGCTCCAACGCCTGGCCAGCACGATCGATGTCCCCGGGCGCGGTCCGAGCAAGACTTGCGATCGTGGTGTCGCCAATTTCGGACGCGATGGCGCGCACGGCCTCGTAGTCGCCTTCGCTGGCGATCGCGAAGCCGGCTTCGATGACATCGACGCCCAGGCGCGCGATCTGCTTCGCCAGCGTCAGTTTCTCCGACAGGTTCATGCTGCAACCGGGAGATTGTTCCCCGTCACGAAGCGTCGTATCGAAGATGCGGATGCGGCCGTCGTCTTTCATTTCAGACACTCCCTGTCACGTCCGCAGAAGCCGACGGCTCCGCGTCATCCGTCGCCGCCGGCGGTGGCGCGGCCTCAAGCACCTGTCCCGTTCGCGCCCGCCAGGCGATGCCGATCGGCCCGGACGCCACATAACAGAGGCCGAACACGAAGAACGTGATCTGGGGCTCCAGGATGAGCCCGATCAGGATGAAGACCATCAGGACCGTCGTGCCATACGACCCGCGGAAGTCCACTTCCTTGAACGAGTTGTACGGAATCGGGCTGACCATGAGACCGCCTAGCGCTGCGACGCCGAGGCCCCCGAGCAGCGGCGGCAGGTCGATGGGCATGTCTACCGAGCGCATGAAGCTCCCGAACCAGACGGCCGAGAGCACCATGCCAGCACCGGCCGGCGACGCCAGACCATCGAAACGGCCCCGATAGCGGCCGGGCGACACGTTGAAGCGCGCCAGCCGCAGGGCGGCGCCCGCGGTATACGAGAACGCCAGAACCCAGCCAGCCCAACCCAGCGCCGCGAGATCGCCCGCCCCGTAAGCCAACAGAGCGGGTGCCACACCGAAGGAGACGGTGTCCGAAATCGAATCGTATTCGGCCCCGAAGCGACTGGTGGCCCGCGCCATCCGAGCGACGCGCCCGTCGGCGATGTCGAAGAGCGCGGCAACGAAGATAGCCAACGCGGCCGCGTCGAAACGCTCGCTCACGGTCAGCGTGATCGAGAAGAAGCCAGCGCCCAGGTTGCACGTCGTCAGAAGCTGCGGGAGCAGTACCACCAACCCGCGTCGGCGCTGTTCTCGGGTCCGGCGACGCCGACGACGGCGGCGCTTGCCGGAACCCGGATTCTCCGGGCCCCCGGGCGGGGCACCGACGTCACTCATTCGGCGTCTCCGGGACCGTCGCGATGACGGTGGCGCCCCCTGTCACGGTATCGCCCTTGGCGACACAGGCCGCGGCGCCGACGGGCAGCACGACATCCGTCCGCGAGCCGAAACGGATCAGGCCATACCGCACGCCGCGATCAAGCCAGTCCCCGATGGCGGGCTGACACACGATCCGGCGCGCAATCAGGCCGGTGATCTGGATGACGTCGACCCGCCCGACCGCGGTATCGAGCGACATTGCGAGGCGCACGTTCCGTGTTTCTGCGTCGGGATTGAATGCCGCCAGGAACTTGTCGCCGCTGCGCTCGATCGCCGTGATCCGGCCCGCGATCGGCGCGCGGTTCACATGCACATTGAAGACGGAAAGGAAGATGCCGATTCGCAGCGCCTTCTCGCCGTTCTCACGCTCGATTTCATCGACGCATAACACTCGCCCGTCTGCGGGCGAAATCACGTTGCCGTCTCCCGGCGGCAACGCACGATCCGGATTCCGGAAGAATGCGACGACGAACAGCCCGAGCCCGCTCAGGAGCACGCCGGCCACAGCCCAGGACGACCCGAAGGCGAAGCCCCCGAGCAGCAGCAACGGCAATGCAAAGCGGTAGACATCGGGCGCAAAGAGCCCGGTCAGGCGTTCTTCGAAAACGGGGGCGTCGGTCGGTCGGTCGCTCACGATCTTCCTCGAGTCACCCGGGGGCGACACGGGGTGGCGACGCCACCCCCGGTTCTCAGTTTCGGCTGCGGTCGACGAGCTGCTTTTCCTTCAGCCACGGCATCAGGCCGCGAAGGCGCCCGCCGACTTCTTCCATCTGGTGCGCGGCCGCGTTGCGCCGCATGGCGTTGAAGGAAACGTTGCCGGACTGGTTCTCGACGATGAACTCGCGCGCGAACTCGCCGCGCTGGATCTCGCCCAGGATCTCCTTCATGCGCGCCTTGGTGTCGGCGTCGACCACGCGCGGCCCGCGTGTGAAGTCGCCGTACTCGGCCGTATTCGACACCGAGTAGCGCATGTTGGCCATTCCGTTCTCATAGATCAGGTCCACGATCAGTTTGACTTCGTGGATGGTCTCGAAGTACGCCATCTCGGGCGCATAACCGGCCTCGACCAGCGTCTCGAAGCCGGCCTGCATGAGCGCGGTCAGACCGCCGCAGAGCACGGCCTGCTCGCCGAACAGGTCGGTCTCGGTCTCTTCGGCGAAAGTCGTTTCGATGATGCCCGCACGACCGCCGCCGACGCCCTTGGCGTAGGCCAGCGCGATCTGGAGCGTGTCACCGGAGGGGTCCTGGTCAACGGCCACGAGACAGGGAACGCCCTTTCCTTCTTCGTAGTGGCCGCGCACGGTGTGGCCCGGACCCTTGGGCGCACACATGAAGACGTTGACGGCGGGATCGGGTTTGATCGCCTGGAAGTGCAGGTTGAAGCCGTGGGCGACGGCGAGATAATCACCCGGGTTCAGACCCGGCTCGATGTCCTCCCTGTAGATCTGGGCCGCCGTTTCGTCGGGCAGCGTCAGCATCACGATGTCGGCTTCGCGCGCGGCTTCGGCCGGCGTGGCCACTCGGAGGCCCGCGTTCTCGGCCTTGGCCCAGGACCCGGAATCCTTGCGCAGGCCAACGACGACGGAAACGCCTGATTCGTGAAGGTTCAACGCATGGGCATGGCCCTGGCTGCCATAGCCGATCATGGCCACGGTCTTGCCTTCGAGGCGACCGAGGTCGGCGTCCTTGTCGTAATAGATATTGAGGGCCATGGGGGTTCTCCTGAGGCTCCGCCTACGGGCGTGCCGCTTGCGGGCTTCGGTCTGCCGGTCACACCGGATTCGCCATCGGGGGCCGCCGTACGGCCCCGAGACAGGGTTTCTGTCGGAAAGCCGCGAGGTTACCGGCGGGCCGCCCGAGCGTCAAAGCGCCCAGCCTTGCGCACCGACGGTCGGGCTTCAGCCCTCGAGGGCGACCCCGGTCCGCTGCACCTCGGCTTCGGCCCTACGGACGTAGCGCGGCACCAGCAGATCGGCCGGCTGCCCCTCGCGGGAACGCAGGGCATTGGCGGCGAGGCGGCCAATCGCGTCTGCGCGCGCACGAACCTCTCCGACCGGCGTGGCGGCCATGTCGGGACGCTCGGCCAGAACCACGTCGGCAACCGCACGGCTCCCCTCCCCAACCACGATGCGGCAGCCTTCCGGGAGGCGCTCGATCAGCTCAGCAGCCCCGTAGACCGACTCGCCCAGCGACGGCGGCACCGTCAGGTCATCGTTCCAGACGGCGGCATAGACCTCATCTCGGCGTGCGTCGAGGAAGGCCGCAATCGGCCTGGCGCCGTCAGCCAGGGCCGCCAGCCCAGCCAGGGTGGACACTGGCACGACCGGCAGCGTCCCGCCGAAAGCCATCCCCTTGACGGTCGCAAGCCCTACGCGGAGCCCCGTGAAGGAGCCCGGCCCGATCGACAGTGCGACGCCGTCGAGACTCGCGGGCGTCCACGCCACCGACGACAACATTCGTTCCAGCGCGGGAAGCAGCGCCTCGGCGTGTTTGCCGGAAACGTCCTCACAGAGCTCGGCCCGCAAGTGGCCGCCCTCATAGAGTGCGATGCCCATGGCGCGTGTCGCCGTCTCGAGCGCCAACCAGCGCTCGCCCATCGGCTCCGCGCCCGCGTCCGGGTCGCGCGCCCTTCCCGCTCGCACGGTCTGGCGTTCGCGCGGCATCGCGACCTAGAGCCCGACGAGCCAGTCGACGAACGAGGACCAGTACTTCGAAAGATCATTCCAGAGCGCCAGCCCCATCAAGGACAGCACCAGGAACAGACCCCCGACCTGGGCGATCTCGCGGGTCCGCACTGAAACTGCGCTGCGCTTCACGCCCTCGATCAGGAAGAGCACGGCCTGACCGCCATCGAGAACCGGGATCGGCAGCATGTTCAGCACGGCCAGATTGATGCTGATCACGATCAGCAAACTCAGGAAACGCTCCCAGCCCGCTTCCATTGCCTTGTGGGATTGGCGCGCGATCTCGATCGGGCCGCCGAGTTCCTTGCGCGAGATCGACCCGTCGAGCAACCGACCGAAGCTCTGGATGATCATGCCGGTGACGCCGGCGACGCGGCTCACAGCCCGGGGAAACGCGTCCCGGGGGTCCGTGTAGCGTTCGAGTTCCATCGCTCCGGGCGCGACACTCATCACCGCGCGAATTCCGATCTGGAAGACCTCGATCTCATTCCCGTCGATATCGATCGTGCGGCGCTGCGGCGCCAGGGTTGCAACCCGAGTCTCTCCGTCGCGAGCGAACTGGACCTGCAGGTCGCGGCCGCCCGAAGCCATCACCGTTTCCTGGAACGTGAGGAAACTGCCCACGGCAGCACCATCCACGGCCATGATCAGGTCGCCGCCCGCGAGGCCCGCACGCTCAGCCGGCGTGCCCTCGCTCACCTCCTGGATCAGCACGACCGAGGGAATGACGCCGAGGCGGTCCACGCTGCCAAGGCCGGGCACATCGATCTCGAGGGTTTCCTCTTCGCCCTCCGGTCCGCGCACGACCGAGAGCTGCACGCGGTCGCCCGCCATCGCGTAGGCGGCCGCGAAGCTCGACCAGTCATCCACCGCCTGTCCAGCGACCGTCTGCACTTCATCGCCCGAGCGGATGCCCGCGTTCGCTGCAGGACTCGTCAGCGAGATCACCCCAACGACCGGGCGCTGACGCGCGGACTGGATACCGATCCAGCCCCGCTCTTCCTGCGCGAGCATGAAATCCAGTCGCGTCCGAGGTGCCACCGCGACGGTGGTGTCGAAGGACTTGCCGTCACGCTCGACCGTCAGGGCCAGCGGTCCGCCCGCCGCCGGCTCGATCGCGTCGGCGAGTTCGCTCCACCATTTCACGGGCTCCTGATCGATCGCGGTGACGCGATCGCCAGGTCGGATCCCGGCGTTGGCCGCCGGAGAGCCTGGCTCGACGGTCCCCACCACCGACAACGGCTGCTGGCTCCCGACCCAGAGGAAGCCCATCACGACGAAAACGGGCAGCACCAGATTCATGGCGGGGCCCGCCAGGATGATGGCCAGTTTCTGCCAGACCGGTCGCGCACCGAGGGAGCGATCCCACTCGGCCTGGGTCTCGGCCGTCGACTCCTCGCCCGGCACTTCACCGAGCATCTTCACGAAGCCGCCCAGCGGGAACCACGCGATCACGTACTCGGTTTCACCGCGCGTGAATGACAGGCGGTAGCGCCCGAAACCAATCGCCGGGCCAAAGCCGATCGAGAACTTCAGCACCTTCACGCCACATGCCTTGGCCACAATGAAGTGCCCGAACTCGTGGACGGTGATGAGCACGCCCAACATCAGGACGAGGGCCCAGATGAACTCGGCGCCTTGTACGAGCCCGCCCACTACTCGACGCCTTCGATTGACTGCCGCGCGGCGCGACGGGCGGCCGCGTCCGCAACGAGCACATCTTCGATCGTCGACTCCGAGGGCGCGTCGCCGTCGAGGTGCTGGTTCAACACGGCCGCGTTGACTTCGGCAATGCGCGGGAACGGAATTGCACCGGCCAGGAACGCGGCCACCGCGACTTCGTTGGCCGCGTTGACGACCGCGGGCGCCGTTTCGTGTCCGGCGAGCGCGCGCCAGGCCAGGTCCAGGCACGGAAAGCGCTTGGTGTCCGGCTCTTCGAAATCGAGCTGTGCGATCGCGGCCAGATCAAGCCGCGGTGTCGAGACCGGCAACCGCTCCGGATAGGAAAGCGCGAGCGCGATCGGCCCCTTCATATCCGGCATTCCGAGCTGCGCGATTACCGAGCCATCGATGTACTCGACCAACGAATGGATGATCGACTGCGGGTGCACGACGACCGCAACCCGCTCGGGCGAAACATCGAAGAGCCAGCGCGCTTCGATGACTTCGAGCGCCTTGTTCATCAGCGTCGCGGAGTCGATCGTGATCTTGGGGCCCATGCTCCAGTTCGGGTGCGCCAAAGCGGCTTCGATCGAAGCGTCGGCAATGCGATCTTCGGTCCAGGTCCGGAACGGGCCACCCGACGCGGTCAGGATCAAGCGGTCGACATCCTCGGCACGTTGCCCGCTGAGGGCCTGGAAGATCGCGCTGTGCTCACTGTCGACCGGCAGAAGCGTCACACCGTGCTCGTGCACCTCGCGCTGGAAGAGCGCCCCGGCCATGACCAGCACTTCCTTGTTCGCAAGCGCGATGTCGCGGCCGGCTCGGACTGCGGCCAGTGTCGGCGGGAGCCCCACCGCACCGACCAGCCCCGCAACGACCAGGTCGCTCGGGTGCTCGGCCACCTGCACCAACCCGGACGGACCCACGACGACTTCCGGCGCGTCGCTGCCGAGCCGCTCCCGCAGTTCCTTCGCGCCTTCCTCGGTTCCGATCGAAACGAGTTCGGGACGGTGAGCCCGGACCTGCGCCTCGAGTTTTGCGACGTTCTGGCCGGCCGCCATTGCGACAACGTCGAAGCGGTCCGGGAATTCTTCGACGACCGCCAGGGTCTGCTCGCCGATGCTCCCGGTGCTGCCGAGCAGCGAAAGGCGCTTCACGACCCGCCCCCGCTCCGCACCTGGGCACCGGTCAAACCGAAGCGCCGTTCGCGGTCGCCAAAGGCGCCCATCGCGGCTTCGAGGTGTTCGCGTCGAAAGTCGGGCCACATGCAGTCCAGCGTAACCAGCTCCGCGTAGGCGACCTGCCAGAGCAGGAAGTTCGAAAGGCGCTGCTCGCCCCCGGTCCGGATCAGCAGGTCGACGTCGGGCATCTCCGGCTGATCGAGATACGCGGCAAAGGTCTTCTCGTCGATGTCGTCCGCATCGACTCGGCCGTCACGCACGAGTCGCTTGACCGCATCGACGATCTCGCCGCGAGCGCCATAGGAAAGCGCAAACACCAGACGCATCCCGGTGTTATGCGCCGTCTTCTCTTCGGCGTTCTCGAGAGAAGCGCGAACGCTGGGCGGCAGGCGATCACGGCGACCAATCGACAGGATGCGCACGTTCCTCTCGATGACCTCGGGAAGCTCCTCTTCAAAGAACTCCTCCGGCAAGGACATCAGCAGTTCGACTTCGTGCTTGGGCCGGTTCCAGTTCTCGGACGAGAAGGCATACAGGGTGAGCCAACCCACACCCAGCTCGTTGGCCGACCGCACAACCTGGCGCACGGACTCGACGCCGGCGCGGTGCCCTTCGGTGCGCTCGAGGCCTTGTCGCTCCGCCCAGCGTCCATTGCCGTCCATGATGACGGCGACGTGGCGCGGACCTTCGGCGGATTGCGGTTCCATGGGGGTGCTCGAGGCCTAGACCTCGAGGACCTCCTGTTCCTTTGCCTGGGTCATCTGGTCGATCTGGGTCGTGTGCTGATCGGTGAGGTCCTGCACCGTCTTCTCCGCGCGCTTTCGGTCATCGGCAGGCAGGCTGCCCTCGCCTTCGAGATCCTTCAGCATCGAAATCGCCGCGCGGCGCGCATCGCGCACACCGACCTTGTGTTCCTCGGCGGACTTCTTCACCTGCTTGACGATGTCCTTGCGGCGCTCTTCGGTGAGCGGCGGAACCGGGCAGCGGATGATCTTGCCATCGTTGCTCGGGGTCAAACCGAGGTCGGCCGCCAGGATGGCCTTCTCGATGTCGTTCAGGACGCCCGCGTCGAACGGCGAGACGACGATCAACCGAGCGTCGGGAACACCGACGTTCGCGAGCTGATTCAGCGGCGTCGCGACGCCGTAGTAGTCGACCTGGATGCCGTCGAGGATGGCCGGGTTCGCGCGACCGGTCCGGACCTTCTGCAGGTCGGCCCGAAAGCTCCGGATGGCCTTGTCCATGCTGTCCGTCGTCTCGTCGACGACCAGTGCAACCTCTTCGTCGGACATCGTCGGGGCTCCTCGCCTAACGGTTCACGCGCGTTCCGACGGGATCTCCCGCAACGACGCGCTGGATGTTTCCAGGGACCTTCATGTCGAAGACCACGATCGGAAGATCGTTCTCCATGCAAAGGGCGATGGCGGCCTGATCCATGAAGCCGAGCCCTTCCCGGATCACACGCTCGTAGGTCAGCGTGTCGTAGCGTGTCGCGCTCGGATCCTTCTCGGGGTCCGCCGTATAGACGCCGTCGACCTTGGTCGCCTTCAGGACGGCGCCGGCTCCGATTTCGGCCGCGCGAAGGGCAGCCGCCGTATCCGTCGTGAAGTACGGGTTCCCCGTTCCGCCAGCGAAGATGACGATGCGCCCCTTCTCCAGGTGGCGAACGGCCCGTCGGCGGATGTAGGGCTCGGCGACTTCGCGCATCTCGAACGCGGTCAGCACGCGGGTCGGGAGGCCCTGCTTCTCGAGGGAGTCCTGCACCGCGAGGCCGTTCATGACCGATGCGAGCATGCCCATGTAGTCGCCAGTGGCGCGGTCCATCCCCTCGCCGGCCGCGGCCACACCTCGAATGAAGTTGCCGCCACCGATCACGATGCCGATCTGGCCGCCCAGGGCATGTGCCCCACGCAGTTCCTCGGCCAAGGCATCGATCACAGGCGGATGGATGCCGAAACCCTTCTCTCCAGCGAGAACCTCGCCCGAGAGTTTGAGCACGATGCGGCCGTATTTTGCCTTCATTCTGCGGCGGTCTCTCCCAGCCGATAGCGTACGAAACCCGCGACCTCGACAGGGTTCCCGAGTTCGCCGGCGACGTCGCCCAGCAGCTGCTGGATCGTCTTGTCCGAGTCCTTCACGAAGGCCTGCTCCAGGAGACAGACCTCGGAGTAGAACTTCTTGATGCGTCCTTCGACGATGCGCTCGATCACCTTCTCGGGCTTGCCTTCCTGCTCCGCCTGCTTGCGGAAGAGTTCGGCTTCCTTGTCGATGAGTTCTTTCGCCACGCCATCACGATCGACCGACACCGGGAACGGGTCGGCGGCCGCCACATGCATGGCCAGATCCTTCGCCAGGGACTGGACCGCATCACCCGTCGCGTCGGTCTTGAGCGCCACGACCACCCCGAGCTTCCCGCCCGCGTGGACATAGCCGCCTGCACCGCCCGCGCCGTCGATGCCGATGCGCTCAACGCGCTTCAGCACAATGTTCTCCCCCAACCGGCTCACAGCCGACTGGATGGTCTCGCCCACGGTCTCGCTTCCGAGTGAAACCGCTTCAACGGCTTCCGGCGAAGCGGCTGCGGCGTTCTCGACCGCGGCCGTCGCAACCGAGGTCGCGAGGGACTGGAAGTCGTCGGTCTTCGCGACGAAGTCGGTCTCGCAACCGATTTCGACGATCGCGGCCGCGGCGCCCGAGAACGCCATCGCGATGGTGCCCTCACTGGTTTCGCGCCCACTCCGCTTCACGGCCTTGGCCAGACCACGCTCGCGCAGGACTTCGACGGCCTTCTCGGCGTCGCCGTCCGAGTCGGTCAACGCGCGCTTGCAATCCATCATTCCGGCGCCGGTCTTGTCCCGGAGTTCCATTACCGCCTTTGCACTGATCGCCACGTCGCTCTCCTAGCTATCGGCCGGCTTGTCGCCGGCCTCCGGTGCGGCCTCGGGCGTTGCCGCCGGGGCTGCCGGCGCCGGATCAGCGGTGCGTTCGCGACCGCCCGGGCCAGCGGGAGTTCCTCCGCCCTCGCGGGGCCCCCCGGCCGAGAACGATCCACCGGCCTGACGCGGACGTCGGCCCGTTTCGCCACCACGGTTCTGGCGACCACCGCCGCCGCCACCGCCTGCGGGCGGCTGCTGGATCTCGACCACGCGACGCCCACCAGCCGTGCCGGCTCCCTCGCTGCCGCCAGCCGGTTCTTGCGACGTCACACGCTCGTTGAACATGTTGGCGCCCTCGACACATGCGTCCGAGACAAGCGCGCAGTAGAGCTGGATCGCGCGAATCGCATCGTCGTTCGCCGGAATCGGGAAGTCGATGTCGCGCGGGCTGCAGTTCGAGTCGACGATGGCCACGATCGGAATCCCGAGTCGCTTGGCCTCCGCGACCGCCAGGTGCTCCCGATTCACGTCAATGATGAACAAGACGTCCGGCAGCTTCTGCATTTCCTTCAGACCGTCGAGCGACTTGGTGTACTTGGCAATCGAACGGTTGAGCCGCGACAGATCCTTCTTCGACAGATCGGCCACCTGCTCCTCGTCGGCCACGGTCGCGATCTGTTCCTTGAACACTTCGATCGAGCGCTTGACCGTACGGAAGTTCGTGAGCATGCCGCCGAGCCAACGGTTGTTCACGTAGAACTGGTTTGCGCGCACGGCTTCGTCGCGCACGGGCTCCTGGGCCTGGCGCTTGGTTGCCACCATCAACAGCTTGCCACCCTGCGCAGCCACTTCCCGGATGAACTCGAGCGCGACTTCAAGCCGCGGCATCGTCTGGTCCAGGTCGATGATGTGAATGCCGTTCCGCTCACCGAAGAGGTACGGCTTCATCTGCGGGTTCCAACGACGGGTCTGGTGACCGAAGTGGGCACCGGCTTCGAGCATTTCCTGGAGCGTCCCTTCGGGACGCGGTCGCTCGGGCGGTGCTTCAGCGGCGGCGGCCGATTCGGCCGGGGCTTCGGGCGGTGCCGGGGTTTCCGACATAAGTGTCTCCTTTGCGGTTAGACGTCCGACCCGAAAACCAGGAGCACCCTCGGTGCTGCCGGCTCGCCCCATCCCGCCTGTGGCGGGACCGCAGGGGCTGCCCGGGTCGTGTGAAGTGGGAAGGAGTTAGCAGACGGATCGAGCGCCAGGTACCCACTCCCCGCGGGGCCCGGATCGCCGATCTCCCCGAATCAGGTGGTGTATTCGGCGTTGATCCGGACGTAGTCGTAGGACAGGTCGCAGGTCCAGACGCGGGCGGCTGCCTGACCAGCACCCAACTCGACCTGGATCGTGATCTCGGGCTGGACGAGGCGCTGGCCTGCGCGGCTTCGAGCGGCCGGCCCAGCGGATGCGCCGCGACGGAAGACCGGCACGCCACACAACCTCACCGAGGTCTTCGCCAGGTCGAGCGTGACCTCACCGGCTCCGACGGTCTGGAGGATCCGGCCCCAGTTCGGGTCGCGACCGAAGATCGCGGTCTTGACCAGCAGGGAGTTCGCGATGCGGCGCGCTGCATGTTCCGCCTGCGCCGGGTTGCGGGCACCGCTGACCTCGACCGTCACGAGCTTGGTCGCGCCCTCCCCGTCGCGCGCAAGCGACCGCGAGAGATCCGACGCGACGGCATGGAGCGCGCGCTGCAGCGAATCCGCGTTCGCGCCCTTGGCGCTGCGGATCTCGGGCCCGCCGGCGGCCCCGTTCGCGAGCACCAACGCCATGTCGCTGGTCGACGTCTCGCCATCCACGGTCACGCGATTGAAGGTGTCCTCGGCCACTTCGCGCCAGAGCCCGCGGAGGACCTCGGGGGCCACCGCGGCGTCGGTCGCGAGGAAGGCCAACATCGTCGCCATCTTGGGCTCGATCATCCCCGATCCCTTGGCAATGCCGGCGGCGCGGCATCGGCGCGGACCGAGCGCGAAGCCCTTGGATGCCACCTTGGCGAACGTATCCGTCGTCATGATCGCGCGTGCCGAACGGCCGATTCCGTCCGCCGCGAGCGCTCGCTGACCACGGTCGATGCCGGGGAGGATCTTGTCCATCGGCAACGGCTCGCCGATCACGCCCGTCGACGCCACGAGCACCTGTCCCTTCGTTAGGCCCAGGCCCGACGCAAGACGTTCGGTCATGGCTTCGGCGTCGCGGATCCCGGCATCGCCCATCGCGACATTCGAGATTCCGGCGTTCGCGACGACCGCCTGCGCACGACCGCGCCGCACGCGCCGCCGCGTCACGACGATGGGCGCCCCGGGCACGGTCGACTGCGTAAAGACGCCCGCGACGGTAGCCGGTCGGTCGCTCACCAGGAGTGCGAGGTCCGGCCCCTTGGCCTTGACCCCACATCGGACGCCCGCCCACTGGAACCCGCGAACCCGCGGGTTCTTCCGTTGGCTAGGCGGCACCGTGGCACTTCTTGAACTTCTTCCCGCTACCGCACGGACACGGGTCGTTGCGTCCAACCTTCGTCGCCTTGTCGGAACCCGGTCCGGCCTTCGCCTGCGGCAGACCCGGCCGACCTTCTTGCGTGGCCCCTTGCCCGCGGGGCCCGCGAGCTGGCGCCGGATTCAGCTGTTCGACTTCGGGAAGCGCGATCCTGAACAAGATCTGGGCCACTTCGTGATCGACGCGCTGGCTCATCTCTTCGAACATGTTGAAGCCCTCGCGCTGGTACTCGAGCTTCGGGTCCTTGGACGCCATTCCACGCAGGCCGACGCTGTCCCGCAGCGCGTCCATTGCGTGGAGGTGGTCCTTCCACTGCCGGTCGTTGATCGTCAGCAGGATGTCGCGTTCGATATCGCTGAAGCGCGGATACCCGACGTCCACGAATTCTTCCGCCCGCGCGTCGCATTGCTTCTTCTTCTCTTCCAGCGCCGCGGAAAGCTGGTCGAAGATCGCACGACCCAGTGCGTCGCGATCCCCCTCCGGCTTGCCGCCCACCACGAACGGTGCGGACGTAGGATCGAAGGAAACGCCGAATCCGGCTTCCAGCGACGTGGCGAGCTCGACCAGCCGCTCTTCGTCGGGAGCACCCTTGTCGGGCCAGAACTGGGCGAGCGCATCGACGACGACGCCTTCGGTGATCTCCGTGATCTCCTCGTGGACATCCGGCTTCGCCAGGACTTCGCGGCGCTTCTGGTAGAAGGTGGTGCGCTGCAGGTTCATCACGTTGTCGTAGTCGAGAAGGTGCTTCCGGATATCGAAGTTCCGGCCTTCAACCTTCTTCTGCGCATTCTCGATCGCGCGCGTGATCATCTTGTGCTCGATCGCTTCGCCCTCTTCCAGCCCGAGCCGCTCCATCCAGGGTTGGATGCGCTCGCCACCAAAGATGCGCAGCAGATCGTCTTCGAGTGAAAGGAAGAACTGGGAGGATCCCGCATCCCCCTGCCGACCCGCGCGACCGCGGAGCTGGTTGTCGATCCGACGACTCTCGTGACGCTCGGTCCCGAGGATATGGAGGCCGCCGGCAGCGATGACCTCGTCTCGCTCGGTCGCACACTGGGCTTCGAAGTCGGCCAGGAGCCGCGGGTATTCGGGCGAGTCCTTGTCGCCACCGCACTTGTCGAGCGCCATCTGTTCGGGATTTCCGCCGAGCAGGATGTCGGTGCCACGGCCGGCCATGTTGGTCGAGATCGTGACGGCGCCCTTGCGACCCGCCTGGGAGACAATCTCGGCTTCGCGTTCGTGCTGCTTGGCGTTGAGCACGTTGTGCTTCACACCACGCTTCTTGAGCCGCTTGCCGAGGCGTTCGGAACTGTCGATGGAGATCGTTCCCACGAGCACGGGTTGGCCGGTCTCGTGACGCTCCTTGATGTTCTCGATCACGGCGTCGAACTTCTCGCGTGCGCTCTTGTAGACGATGTCGGGCTCATCGATTCGCACCATCGGCCGGTTGGTCGGGACCAGCGTCACTTCGAGGTCGTAGATCTTCGCGAACTCCGGCGCCTCGGTGTCCGCGGTACCCGTCATTCCCGACAGCTTGTCGTACATCCGGAAGTAGTTCTGGAAGGTCACCGATGCGTAGGTCTGGCTCTCGCTCTGGACCGTGATCCCTTCCTTGGCCTCCACCGCCTGGTGCAAGCCGTCGGCCCAGCGCCGACCCGACATCAGGCGCCCGGTGAACTCATCCACGATCACGACTTCGGGTTTGCCGTTGTCGCCCGGCTGCACCACGTAGTCGACGTCGCGCTTCTTGAGCGCGTGCGCGTGGAGCGCCTGATTGACCGCATGAAGGACGGGCAGCATCTGCGGGTCATAGAGATTGTCGACCCGCAACAGGCCTTCGGCCGTGCGAACGCCGTCCTCGGTCAGCGCGACTGAGGAATGCTCCTCGTCCACCCAGTAGTCGCCGGACTCGGGCGTATCCGTCCGCGGGTCGGCCTTGTCGCCCTTGGCCAGTCTCGGCACGACCTGGTTCGCAACGCGATAGATGTCGGTGTTCTGTTCAGACGGGCCCGAGATGATGAGCGGCGTACGCGCTTCATCGATCAGGATCGAGTCGACCTCGTCCACGATGGCGAAGTGGTGCTTGCGCTGCACGCAGAGTTCGATCGACGGCTTCATGTTGTCGCGCAGGTAGTCGAAGCCGAGTTCGTTATTGGTCGCGTAGGTGATGTCGGACGCGTAGGCGGCGCGGCGGTCGGCCTCGCTGAGGTTCGGAACCACGCAGCCGGTGGAGAGCCCCAGGAAGCCGTGGATCTGTCCCATCCACTCCGCATCGCGGCTGGCAAGGTAGTCGTTCACCGTCACGACGTGGACACCCTTGCCGGTCAACGCATTCAAGTAGGACGGCAGGGTCGCGACGAAGGTCTTGCCCTCGCCCGTCTTCATCTCGGCGATGCGCCCCTCGTGGAGCACGACGCCACCGATCATCTGAACGTCGAAGTGGCGCTTGCCGATCGTGCGCTTCATCGCCTCGCGCACCACCCCGAAAGCTTCGGGGAGGAGCGCGTCGAGTTCTTCGCCGTTCTCCAGGCGCTGCTTGAAGTCAGCTGTCTTGGCCGCCAGGGCGGCGTCGGGAAGCTTTACGAGCGAGGGTTCAAGCGCACTGATGCGTTCCACAAGGGGAACAATGCGCTTCAACTCGCGGTCGTTCTGGGTGCCGACGAGGTTCTTGGCCCAGTTCAACATCGCGGTGCCGGTACTCCGGGGGGCAGGGTCCGAAGAATCTAAGGAAGCGCCACCGGGGCGGCAAACCCCAGCGTCCGTGTTTCGAGAGATCTACTCGAAGATGTAGTTGGACGGGTTCACGGTCTTGCCGTTCACCTGGACGGAATAATGGAGATGCGGACCGGTGCTCCGGCCCGTCGACCCGACCGCCGCAATCGGCGTTCCGCGCTCTACGACCTCGCCACGGGCCACGTACGTCTTGGCCGTGTGGCCGTAGGTGGTCTTTAGACCGAAGCCGTGGTCGATGATCACGGTCCGGCCCAGCGGCCCCTTCTTGCCCACGAACGAGACCCGGCCCCGCGCAGGCGCGATGATCTGGGTTCCGAAGGCAGCGGCAATGTCGAGCCCACCGTGGAATTGGGGCTTGCCCGTGAACGGCGAGACCCGGCTTCCGTAACGCGAGGTCACCCAGCCATCGGTCGGCCAGATCGAGGGCGTCGACTCGAGCTGATGACGCTTGCCTTCGAGGCCTTCGACGAGCTTGGCGAGGCGGTCGCGGCTCGGCGTGAGGGTCGTGGCGAGTTCACGCGCACGGCGCGCCGCACGTTCCATGGCCATCGAGTCGAAGCCCGCGGACGGGCTCACGTCCGCCGTGGGTTCGGAGAATTCCGGAGCCGCCGATGCCGGCCCGGGGTGCGTCTTGGTCGGTGCCGATTCAGGTTGGAGCATGCCCACCGGCGTGCCGCCTTCGGTTCCCATTCCGCCTCGACCCGTCGGGACCGGCACACGGGCTTCGTCGACGGCGCCCGGGAGATTCGCGATCACACGCACCTTCCGTTCGAGTTCACGCAGCTGGTCGAACTCGAACGAGAGGGTTCCCACCTGGCCCGCGAGGTCGGCCAACTCGGCCTGCTGCTCGACCGTCTGGGCGCGCAACGCATCGACGTCGACGGCGTTGATCCGCAAACGTACGTAGTCGACGATGCCGATCGACAGCAGCAAGACCAGCGCACCCGCGCCGATGGCGGCCGCCTGGATGCGCTGCCGCGTCAGACTGAAGCGGCGAACCGGCGAGAGTTCGTCGGTCACCAGGATCAGGTTCATCTCGTCGTGCTGCGCCTTCATTGTCCGCCCGGCAGTTGGATGCGCAGCCGTAGCTTGCCCATCTGGATTTCATCTCCGGTGGCCAAGGCGACACGCTTCTCCGTGCTGCCGTTGACCATGGTTCCATTCGTGCTTCCGAGGTCCTGAACGAAGAAGCCTTCCTTCCGCTCCCACCCGATGGCGGCATGCGCGCGGCTGATGGTCGGCTCGGGAACGACCCCGTCGGCGCCACGGCCGCGACCGATCACGAACCATTCGCGGTCTACGGGAAGCTCGAGCCCCTCGTAGAAGCCGTGAAGGACGCGCACGCTCGCACCCGACGGGACGGGAACGCTGCTGCCTCCTGCCTGACCATTCTGTTCGCTCATTGGATCCTCTCGGGGTTCCAGCCGTGTGACGCCCAACCGCGTTTCGCACGTCCAGAACCGTGTCGGCGCGGAGACTCACGGTGGCCGTGAGCCACGTCACGAACCGTCTAACGGCGTGAGCCGGCTTCCGGCACCGCTACTTCATCGGAGCGGACCGCTGCGAACTTGATGCCGGCAGGCGGATGAATCTCGCCGCCTGTGCGCACGACCTTGCGCAGGCAAGACATGAGGAAAGTGCCTGAACTGGCTGGAATTCCTCAGCTTCCGCCGCGCGCGCCCTTCAACAATGCACGCGCGTGCTTACGCGTCGCCTCTGTCATCCGCTCGCCGCCGGCCATCCGGGCGATTTCGTCCACCCGTTCCCGCTCGCCGAGGCGGACCACCTCGGTCGTGGTGCGGCCTTCGGTCTGGCCCTTCCGGACCTGGAAATGAGCGCCTTCCTGGGCCGCGATCTGGGGCAGGTGTGTGATGCAGAGAATCTGGTGCTCGCTCGCGAGCGCCCCCAGCACCGATCCCACACGGTCTGCAACGGCCCCGCCGATTCCGGTATCAACCTCGTCGAAGACCAGGACCATGCCCGCACCCGTGCGGCGAAGCACGTTCTTCAAGGCCAGGAAGATCCGCGACAGCTCACCGCCGGAGGCGACCTTGCGTAGCGCACGCACGCCCTCGCCCGGATTTGCCGAGAACCGGAACTCGACCGTCTCGGCGCCCGACGCCGCGCACGGCAACCCCTCCGGCGCGACCGCGGGTTCGAGTGCGATCTCGAATGCGGCCTCGGCGAGTGCGAGGTCTCGGATCGCAGCCTGAGCCTCCTTCGCAAGGGACGTCGCCGCCTTCTTGCGCCCCCGTGAGAGCTTGGCAGCGGCCTTCGCGACGCTTCCGTGAGCCGCGGTGCGCTCCTCGACGAGCTTCGTCAATCGCTCGTCGCTGCCGGCCAGCGCTGCGCGCTCCCCTGCAGCGTTGTCACGAAAGGCCAAGATGGCTTCCGCGGTTTCTCCGTACTTGCGGCGAAGCCGTTCGAATTGCTGGATACGGGTCTCGACGTGATCGAGACGCGCCGGATCGACCTCGATTCCTGACGCATAACGTTCAAGGTCCGCGGCAAGGTCGTCCAACTCGGTCCGCACCGACACCAGACGCTCGGCCAGCGGCGCGAGAGAGGGGTCGAGTTCGGCCAACTCCTCGATGAGACGACCGGCGTCGCCGGTCCGGTCGACGGCGCCAGGCGCCTCCGGCTGGGAGGCATCCCCCTGCAGGGCAGACGCCGCGTGTGCGGCCTCGCGCTGCAAGCGCTCGGCGTGCACCAGGCGACCGTGCTCGGCCGCCAGACCTTCGACCTCCTCGACATCCAGTGCGGCCTCGTCGATCTCGGCGACCTGGAATGCGAGGTAGTCCTCGCGTCGGGCACGCTCCTCGGCGTCGTCTCGCAATCGCGAGATCTCTTCGTCGCGTGCGCGCAGTTCGCGAATGCCCTCTTCGACGCGCTGACGATCGGCGCCGAGATCACCGCATTCGTCGAGGAGCCGGCCCTGCACCTCCGGACGCAGCAATGCCTGAGATGCGTGCTGGCTCGAGATTTCGATCCGTTCCGCGAGCAGTTCGGCCAACGTCCCGATCGGCACCAGGTGGCCGCCGAGCCAGGCTCGGCTTCGCCCTGCGCGCGACAGCGTCCGGCGAACGATCAGCGCGTGGTCTTCGATCTCGAAGCCGCGTTCGGCGAGGTCGGCTTCGAGTGCCGGCAGGGCCGCGGTATCGAAAACGGCTTCCACAACGGCTTGCTCCGCACCTTCGCGTACGGCGTCCGCCTGGGCCCGCCCGCCCGCCAGCAGTGCCAGCGCGCCGAGGACGATCGATTTGCCCGCCCCCGTTTCGCCGGTCAGCACGTTCAGGCCGGGGCCGAATTCGAGTTCGAGTTCGTCCACGAGCGCGAGCTGCTCGATCCGCAGGCGTTCGATCATCCGGCTCCCCAACCGAGCTTGGTCCGCAAGACTTCGAACCGCGAGCGATCGGGCACGACGACGAACCAGGCCGGTGGAACGTCGGTCGTCACGTAGACGATGTCGCTCGGAGCCAGCGACGCGCCGACCTGTCCATCGACCGTCAGCTGGGCAGCGCCCTCGTCATCTCGCACCGTGATCTCGAGCGCGGATTCGGCCGGCAGAACCAACGGTCGCTGCGTCAGCGTATGCGGACAGATCGGTGTCAGCGCGACCACGCGGCTTCCGGGCATCAGGATCGGACCGCCGGCAGACAGGGTATACGCGGTCGACCCCGTGGGCGTGGAGACGATCAGCCCGTCGCCGCGGTAGCGCGTGACCGGAACGCCGTCCGCGCGCGCCTCGATATGGAGCATGCGCGAGAGTTCTGTGCGCGTGAAGACCGCGTCGTTCAGCGCGAGGGCTGAAAGGATCTCGGTCCCGTCGCGCACGACCCGCACCCGCAAGCGCATGCGTGGCTCGACTTCGTAATGCCCGGCCAGCATGTCCTCGAGCAGCGCATGTTGTTGGTCGGGGTTGATCTCAGCGAGGAAGCCCAAGGTCCCGAGGTTCACCCCGAGGATCGGGACTTCGAAGCTGCCGGATTCACGCACGACGGCCAGGATCGTTCCGTCCCCTCCGAGGACGAGCAACAGATCGACCTTCTCCGCCAGCGTCTCGCGCTCATGCGCGGACACGCCACAGACGGCGGCCGCGTCGGGATCCGCGCGAACCGTGACGCCGCGTTCTTCAAGCCAGCCGTGCAGCGCGCGTGCCGCGTCGGCCGCGGTGCGGGAAGCGGGCTTCACGCACAGCCCGACGGTCTTGATGGGTTGGGTCCGGCGCTCGCTCACCACGCCCTCCAAGGAGAACGATGACACGTCGCCCCCGCGCGCGCCCCTCAACCGCGACGGGACGGTAGACTCGCAAGATGGTCGACGGCGAATCCCTCGAACTCTTTCCGGACGAATCTCTCGCGAGCGCGTCGACAGACGAACCGGGTGCACAGGCGGCTTCGAGTCCGGGTGCGCCCTTGGCCGACCGGATGCGACCGCGCACGCTCGACGAAGTCGTGGGCCAGGATCATCTGGTGGCCCCGGGCGCGCCGCTTCGAAAGCTGATCGAAGCCGGACGGCTGCCGTCCATGGTGCTCTGGGGACCGCCCGGAATCGGCAAGACCACCTTGGCGCGACTGGTCGCGACCAGTCAGCCAAGTGGAGAGGCGCGCTTCGTCGCGCTTTCGGCCGTGATGGCCGGACTCAAGGATGTGCGCGCCGTCGTCGCAGAAGCCCAGCGCGCACGGCGCACCGGCCTCCAGACCGTGTTCTTCCTCGACGAGATCCACCGCTTCAATCGCGCGCAGCAAGATGCCCTGCTCCCGCACGTCGAAGCCGGCACGCTGACGCTGATCGGGGCGACCACCGAGAACCCTTCCTTCGAAGTGATCGGCCCACTCCTCTCGCGATGCCGCGTGTTCACGCTGCGATCCCTCGGCGCGACCGAGATCGCGACACTGTTGCACCGCGCAGCAACGGACCAGGAGCGCGGACTCGGGGGCCTCGCGATCGACGAGGACGCGATCACGGCGCTGGCCGAGAGCGCCGACGGCGACGCCCGCCGCGCACTCGGGATGCTTGACACCGCGGCCGCCGCCCACGACTCGGCCGACGGGTCGCTTTCGCTGGATGCCGTGCGCGAAACCATCGGCGCACGCACGCTGCGCTACGACCGCGACCGGGAGGAGCACTACAACACGATCTCGGCCTTCATCAAGAGCCTGCGCGCGAGCGATCCGGACGCCGCGATCTACTACCTCGCACGCATGCTCGAGGGCGGCGAAGACCCCCTCTTCCTCGCGCGACGGTTGGTGATCTTCGCCTCGGAAGATGTCGGCAACGCCGACGCCCAGGGATTGCCCCTCGCGCTCGCCGCCTATCAAACCGTCGAGCGGATCGGGCTCCCGGAGGGCCGCATCCCACTCGCCCACGCCACCACGTACCTCGCAAGCGCGCCCAAGAGCAACCGCGCCTACGTCGCCCTGAATCGCGCGAGTGCGGCCGTTCGCCAGAGCGGCGCACTCCCGATCCCGATGCATCTGCGAAACGCGCCGACGGGCTTCATGAAGGCCGAGGGCTACGGGGACGGTTACCGCTACCCCCACGACGAGTCCGACGCCTTCGTCCCCGACGAGAACCTTCCCGCCGGAGTCCCGGGCACTCCGTTCTACGAGCCGAGCGAACACGGCGACGAACGCGCGATCAGGGACCGGGTCGAGCGCTGGCAGGCGGAACGGCGCAAGCGTTCGCGCTCGGATTAGCCGCCGGGCGACGCCGGGCCGAATCCGCGCAACCCTTTGGGTGTCCCCGGGTTCGACCCAGGGGCAGCCGGTGCCAATGCCGGCCGCCCGCTCGGAGCAAAGCCATGCAGACTCCCGATGCGACCCAGCCCGCCGTCCAGGCGGTCCTCGCGACCCAGCGCTTCGGCCTCGGGGCCCGCCCCGGCGAGAACCGCGCGATCGCCGGCGACCCCCGCGGATGGCTGCGCGCGCAGACCGTGCCCGAAATGGAATTGCCGACCCCGCTGGCCTCACTCCCGGCAACCGGTGAGGACCTGTGGGCGTTCTTCGGTGCGCTCTTCGACATCGGCCGGAAGACCCGCCGAGCTCGCAGACGCGACGAACCGATTCCGGACGGGGACCTCGCCTTCGAGCGCCATTTCGCGCCCCGCTACCAGGCCGCGCTGCACGCGCGGTTGTCGGTCGCGGCCGAAACGGACACGCCGTTTCGCGAACGGCTCATCCACTTCTGGGCCAACCATTTCACCATCTCGTCGGCCAGGCCGGTCACCATCGCCTTGCCGCCATCTTTCGAGCGCGACGTCGTGCGCCCACACGTCATGGGCCGCTTCGAGGACATGCTAGGCGCGTCGACACGACACCCGGGCATGTTGCTCTATCTCGACAACGAGCGGAACCTCGGGCCGAATTCCCACCGCGCCGAAAACCCGGAACGGCGCGGCTTGATCCCGATCGACCCGGCCACGGGCCTGAACGAGAATCTCGCGCGCGAGATCCTCGAGCTTCACACCCTGGGCGTGGATGGCGGCTACAGCCAGCAGGATGTGACCCGCTTCGCAATGACGCTCTCGGGCTGGCGCATCCGCGTCCGTCCATTCTTTCGTAGTCGCCATGATGGCGCCGACCTCGTGCGCTTCGACGCGAAGTCGCACGAGCCCGGTGCGCAGACCGTCCTCGGGACCGTGTACGCCCAGGAGAATGGCGCCCAGGCGGAGGCCGTATTGCACGATCTGGTTCGTCACCCGGCCACCGCACGCTTCATCGCGCAGAAACTGGTGCGCCACTTCGTCGCCGACGTTCCGCCGGAGCCCGCGGTAGCGCGAATCGCCCAAGTCTTCCGCGAAAGCGAGGGGGACCTGGCCGAAGTCTCGCGCGCCCTGGTCGAGTTACCCGAAGCCTGGCAGCGACCGTCGAAGCTGCGTCGGCCCGAGGAACTAGTGATCGCGGGGGCGAGAGCGGTCCCGGGCTCGCTCGCGGCGGGCCCCGACCTCGTGCAGACCCTGACCGAGATGGGCCAAAGGCCGCAGTGGGCGCCCTCCCCGGCCGGCTTTCCCGATGTCGCCAGCGAATGGCGTGGTGGCGACGCCCTGTGGAAGCGACTCGCCTGGGCGCAGGCCGCCGCCGCTGACAGCGCCGACGCATTCGGCGGCCCGAACGACGTCCTCACACGCGCGGCCGATGTCCTCGGGCCGTACCTGGGCGACCGCACCCGCAGAGCGCTCGGCGCGGCGCCTCCCACGACCGCGCTCGCCGCGCTCCTGTCGAGCCCTGAATTCCAGCGGCGATGACCGATCCGAAGGAGAAGCAACGATGAAGATCACCCGAAGAAGCCTGTTGCGTGGACTCGGCGGCCTTTCCGCGTTGCATCTGGCCGGCTGGCCCATTGCCGGAAACGCGGGCCCGAAGGGCGCCCGCGCACAAGCGCGCCTGGTCGCTGTGTTCCTGCGCGGCGGCCTCGATGGACTCGCGGCGGTTCCGGCCGTCGGCGACCCCCATTGGGAGCATGCGCGCGCCGGTCTGGCCCGCACGGTCGAAACGATCGGGGCTCCGCGACCCCTTGATGGCCTCTTCGCGCTGGATCCGCGCCTGAGGTCGCTTCACGCCATGTACACGCGGGACGAACTCGCCATCGTCCACGCGTGCGCGCTGCCCTATCGGGAACGTTCGCACTTCGACGCCCAGGACCTGCTCGAGAGCGGTGGCACGCGTCCGTTCGCACAACGCGATGGCTTCCTTGCGCGTGGGCTGGCATCCCAGCCGGCCATCGCGTTGGCGCCCGTTCTGCCGCTGTCGCTTCGGGGTTCCGTGCGGGCGGACTCCTGGTCGCCGTCCTCGCTGGAGGCGCCGTCTGACACGCTCCTCGATGCCGCATCCGGGATGTACGAGGGCGACGACCTGTTCGGCGCGACGGTCGCGGGGGCGCGCGCCGCACGCGATGTCGCGGGCGCGCACGAGGGCCGACGGAACGCCGACACCTCGTTTCCGGCACTCGCGAAGGCGGCCGCCGCATTCCTCTCGCGACCGCTCGGTCCGCGTGTCGCTGTGCTCGATCACGGCGGATTCGACAGTCACAGCCTGCAGGACCAGGCCTACGGTGGCCTTGATCGCAGTCTCCGTGCACTCGACGCTGGACTCGGCGCGTTGCGCGTAGGACTGGGCGAGCGTTGGCAACACACCATCGTCGTCGTCACCACCGAGTTCGGGCGCACCGTGGCCATGAACGGTTCCGGTGGGACCGACCACGGAACAGCGAGCACCGCGTTCGTGCTCGGTGGCGCCGTCGCCGGAGGCCGTGTCCTGAGTGACTGGCCCGGCCTCGCCGCACACGCTCTCCACGAAGGCCGCGACCTGCGCCCGACCACCGACCTGCGCGCGGTCTGGAAAGGCATCCTGGGTGAACACATGGGCGTCTCGCCCGAAGCCCTCGGCCGAACCGTATTCCCGGGTTCGACTGATATCGCTCCGCTCACGGGACTCGTCCGCGCATAGCCTTCTGGCCGACGCTGCCTCAGATCGGGCGCTGGCCCCAGCGATCTGGAAGGCAAGCCTGGCGGGGCGGACGGGACTCGAACCCGCAACTTCTGGCGTGACAGGCCAGTGCTCTAACCAATTGAACTACCGCCCCACAGGCGCAGGTGATTTAGCTGATCGGTGGGGGGGTCGCTAGCGATCGAGCCGACGACGAGCCGACAGGACGCCGACGAGCCCGATGCCGAAGACCACAGCCGCGCTGGGCTCCGGGATGGCGGGCGCGGCGTAGAGCGCGAAGTCAGCCTGGAAGTTGAGGCCCTTGCCCAGGACGCTGTCGAAGATCGAGCCGATGTTGACGCTGTCGATGATGATCTGCGTGGTTCCCGCGCCCTGGTAGACCATCCCGCTGAGCGCGGTGCTGGCGAGCGACTGGTAGCTGGTCTGCGACCCATCCGCCCAATCGACGACCACGGAAGACGTGAAATTACCGGCGGTCGGCGCAAGGTTGTAGAGGCCACCGCTCAGGCTCGTGACGCCGGCGGTTCCGGTGCTCTGGAAGTTCGACAGCGAGAACTGGATCTGGTTGATCCCCGCGTACCCCTTGAGGTCGAGGATGCCGGTCGAGTTGATCTGGAACTGGAGGTCCTGCATCTGGCCCGTGGCGAAGTCGATCACGGCCGAACCCGAATCCACGGCCAGCGGCGCGTTGGTCAGGCAGTTCGCCCACCAGACGCCAATGCGGCACGGAGACCCAGCCGGATCACTGACTTCCGACACCCGCATCTTCTGGATCTTGCTGCCCGAGAGCAGGTTGTACAGGCTCGGGGTCGCTGAAGCGCTGAGCGGGAGCGCGAACAGCACCAGGGCCGTGATCGAGAGAAGGGTCAGGCGTCGCATGGGGGGTCCTCAAAGCGGTGGAAAGCGCCGCGGGCACGCGGGCACAATCACCACTGGACCTCGATCATAGAGGGATCCACTGAGGGCGAAACCCTATATCCCCGAATCCGATCCAAACCTGAAACGCTGCCTAGGCGGGAGACCCGCCCGCGGCCTGCATCAGCGCGGCCTGCATCTGGAGCATCAGCGTCATGTCGCCCGTTACCACCATCTGACCGCCCATGAAGGCCTGCATGGGGTCCAGTTCCCCGCGGGCAAGCGCTGCGGCGTCGGCAGAGGCAATGGAGAGCGTACAGGTCGGCTCCTCGGGGACCGCACCCGGGCCCAGGCGCACAGCCACGGCCCAGTCACCCTGCTCCTCGCCAGTGACCACGATCCGGATACTGCCGTCCAGGCGCTCCATCATGGTCAACGCCTGGGGCGGGGGTGTCCCGCCAAGAGCGCCCGCAGGACCAGCCGCAGCCTCAGCACCCGGCCGGAAGAAGCGCCCGAAGGCCTCGCCAATGGCGCCTCCGCGACCCTCCCACAAAGCGCCCCGCCAGTCGTCCACGGACTGGACGTAGGTGAACGCCGTCTCCTCCCGACTCGCGGCCGAGATCGTCAGTTCGCCGTGGTTGATGCGAAGGACCCACTCGCCTCCGCCCTCGCCTTCAAGCGCGACCCCCAGACTCACGTCGACGGCATCGGAGCCCGGCGGCAGGCCCGCTTCAGCAAACGCGGACGGAAGCCACTCCTCCAGGAACTGCTTGGGCGCAATCGGGGACGCGGGCAATTCGGGCATCAACGGGCTCCTGCAGCGACTGCCCCGGACGGAAAGGAATTTTCCGCGGGCGCATAGCCAATGAAGATTGGCGAGGACCAGGCGCGCTCCTCGGTCGGCGCAAGGCAGTCGTCGGAATCAGGCCGATCCTTGCACGCGTCGACGGCGATGCATTGGCCTGTGGCGTCGCGCGTGCACGACAGCGGATCGGCGCCGACTGCAAGCGACTCTTCCTCGATGGCCCGCGCGTAGTACAGCGTGTCGCGACCGGCAGTTTCGAATTCTGGATCGGTGAAGGTCACCGCACACCCGGCGGGGTCCCCGTCGCATGCGAACACGCGCCAGGGGTCTTCGATCAAGGGGGCGACCGGTTCTCCCTCATAGTCCTGCGGTCGCACGCGTACGATCTCGACCCGGGTGATCGCGCGCCGCGCATCGCCCGGGAAGTAGCACTCGCCGCCGCACAGCCGGGCAATGCGGTCTCCGGGTAACGCATCCAAGGTGTCTGCCGGGCATCCGGGCTTCTGTTCGAACGACCCGACGGCACGGACCTGGAAGATCGGAGCGCTCGACAGCGCGGTCTCTCCGCCCATCGCGACCGTACCGCCGCGGGAACCCGGCGGATTCAACAGATCGAACCAGAGCAACATGCGCGGCCCGCTCGTGCCGTAGACCTCCTTGCGGTCCATGGCTTCCCAGATGGCGTCGCGGCCGCGACCCTGCGCGTGGACGGCGATCAGGCCGCCGGTCACGAAGAACGACCCGGCGCGTTCGGCCTCGCGCGTAGCGAAGAACTGGCCGGCGTATTCGGCCGGGTCATACGGAACCGATTCGGATTTCGGTTCGGTGGGCACGGTGTTGCCCGCGTCGATCGCGCCCCCGATCGCGCCCAGGCGCGTCTCGGTCATCTCCAGCCGCCCATACTCCTTGTACCCGGTCCCGGGCCGAGCCGTGTGGTTGTCACTGGAGGCCATGAAGCCGAAATCGAAGCGACGCGGGTTCTCGGGATCTTCGAAGTCCCGGATCGCCATGATGTACTGGACCGAACTCTTCGGCCGATAGTTGAAGCTCGGCTGGAAGCAGTCCGTGCACTGACCGGACTCGAGCCAGTCTTCGGGCTTCGTGGCGTGGACCGTGAGGTGCCCAGGGACATCGGCGTCGACGTAGTTCTGTCGCGCCGCAATCGCGCGCGCCTCGCATTCGTCCGCGGACTCACCGTCCGCGCTGCAGCGTTCGCGGATGATCTCACCCGCGCGCCAACAACTCGGCATGAAGCCGGCCTCGGGCGCCGGACAGACCGAGCCTTCTTCGGTGAACTCGACCTCACGCCAGGCCCGATACTCCTCGGAGTTTCCGTGGCCCGAGAACACTTCGATCAATGTCTGTCGGGCCGGGTCGTGCATGTCCCCGACGAGTTGTTTGTTCCAGCTCGAACCCAACGGTGTGTACATGCCCCAGGTCGTGCCGTGTGGGATCACCATGCTCTCGAAGCCCCAGTCGTCGAGCCGTGAGTAGAGTTCGGCCGGGGTCGCCACGGAGTCGCGGCACCCGCGCGACTGCTCACGCACCGGTACGCCGAGCGGACAGTCGGCGAACTGATTGAGATCGTCGTTGAATTCCAACAGGTCAAAGATGTCCTGGGTCGGACGGATGACACCGAGGAGACCGCTCAACGTCCGACCCGGCGTTCCCTCGGCCAGGCCCTGGGGGCTCGTGGCGGCCACCGGGCGGTCGGGAATGTCGGCCTCGTCCAGGCCTCGGACGATCACGTTCTTGTGGCCATAGTGGTTGTCCGGCGTCGTGCCCATCTGCGTCCATTCCCAGCCCAGGAACGCCGTCAGATCTGCATCGTCGCCACCGCCCGAAACCGCGTCGCAACGTCGGATCGCATCGACGGTTTGTTCCCACTTCCACGGCGTGATCCCGAGCGCATGGTCGTTCACGCTCCAGAAGTCGAGGTTGGCGCAATAGCGCGCATAGTCGCAGGCATCGGAGATCGGCCGCGCGCCGTCGCCCCCGGTCATCGACAGCGACATCGCGAACGCATCCGGCGAGAAGGTCGTGTGGACATGGAGGTCCCCGAACAGGATCTGCTTCGGTCGAGCGACACCGACCGCGGCCGCGGCTTCACGTTGCCCGGCATCGCGCGCATCAACGCTCGCGATGGGGAGCCGGACGTTGGTGGGCTCGCCCTCTTCCCAACGATCGCCGAGGCCGCCTGAACCAATCCAGTTCAGCGCGATCAGCAACACGACGATGATTGCGAATGAAATTCCCAGGACTCGACTCAAGACACTCTCCTCCAAGCGGAGCGCGAAGCTACTGCCGCTCGGATGCCCGGGCCACTCTTGAGGGTTTCCACGGAAGCGGCGTCAGGTGTACTGCCAGTGCGGCGCATCGCTCGCCGGGCTCTCGATGCACTGGATGTCGAACCAGATCGGCAGCAGGAACCGCACGTAGAACGCGTGGACCGTTGTTTCACCGGCCACGAGGTCCGCGTACTCCTTGATCTGGATTCGGTCGTCTCTGGCCTGCCATTCCTTGATTTGCGCGAGCTTCTGATCCACCTCGGCACGCGTCTCGTAGAGGAACCCGAGGTGATCGAAACCGGGCGAACGAATCGGCTCCTGCGCTTCGGTCAGCAATAGGAACTGGCTCGTCTCTGCATCGGTGCGCAGCAGCAGACCGATCTGCTTGAGGATCGGCACGTCGAGCGCGTCCATCTCGAACACGTCGCCGTAGAATCGCTTGATGTCCTCGCGGGTCGCGGCGTCGAGCGCGCCCTTCGCGAGGGTGAGTTCCATGTGGTTGAACCGAAGTGCGGGCACCGGCAGCGTCCTCCGCATGGACGTTAGCCCCGTGTGCCGCCCCCCGGGCTACTCGATCTTCTCGAGCTCTCCATCAAGGGCGAACGCCTCTGCAGCGACTTCCGAGCCGGAACCGGACGAATCGCACACGACGACGCGGTTTCGTCCAGCCCCCTTGGCGGCGTAGAGCGCCTCGTCGGCGGAACGGATCAACGAATCGACGTCCCCCGCGTCGAGGGGCCAGGTCGCGACGCCCCCGCTGATCGTCACGGCGCCGCCCGGCTGAAGTTCTCGGTGGGCGAACGCGGTGGTCTCGACCATCTCCCGGATACGCTCTGCCGCCGCCAGCGCCTCGTCCTTGGTCGCGTCCTCGAGGACCAGCAGAAACTCCTCGCCGCCGTAGCGACCGATGTGTTCGTTCTGCCGGCTGTTCTCTGACAGCAGTCGACCCAACCCCTGCAACAGCTCATCGCCGGGCAGGTGACCGTTGGTGTCGTTGTAGTTCTTGAAGTGGTCGATATCGAGCAGGAAGATCGACACCTTCGACGGCGGCGTCTCTGCCGAGATCAAGTCGACCAGGCGCTGATAGATGCTGGTCTTGTTCAGCAGTCCGGTGAGGCCATCGGTCTTGGCCATCAACTGTTCTTTCTTCAGCACGAGCGTGCTGGTAATCGCAACGGCCGTGATCATGGCGATGGTGCGCCCGATCTCGCGCGCGTGCGGCATCGTCCGCGGCGATGGGCCCATCAAGATCACGCCGACGGTTCGTTCGCCGGCAACGATCGGCAGCGTCAGCGAGAAACCGCGGCTGGGCATGCAACGATCGAGGTTGCGCTGCTTCACGACCGCATTCTCGTGTTCGCAGTCTTCGGGCGTGATCGGGAGTTGCTTCACCGCCGTCCAGCCGACCAGTCCCTCACCCGGCTCGAGTTGATGCCCCACGTTGAACTCGCAACTGCCGCGCCGACTCACGGCCACGAGTTGGCCCTTGTTCACGCGATAGAACATCGAGTACGACGGCTCGAAGATTTCCTGGCAGAGATCGAGCGCATGCTCGGGGATCTCGCGGAGGTCCCGCACCCCGGAGAGACGCTGGGCGATCTCCGGAATCTGGACGACCGACAACTGGAGGGTGCGGATCTGCTCGTCCGACTCGCGGCAGCGCTCCCACATGTTCTCGCTCGAACGCTGATGCTCCACCGAGAGCTTCTCAGCGGCGGCGGCATTCTTCTCCGCCCGCTCGACCCTGCCCAGCAAGCCGGCTCGGCCCGGAATGCGTCCCAGGACCACGCCCCCCGCAGTGAACATGAGCAGAAGGAGGACCTGGGACACCGCGTCCAGTTCGATCATCATCGATTCCCATTCATCACTGGCCACGGGCGCGTCCGCGGCGAAATGCACGTGGATGAATACTTCGGCCAAACGCTGCGGCCGATAAAGGGCCCTGAACCATCGAAACGGTTGCGCGCGGCGGGGAGCCCGGGGGCGGTTCTAGGCGCCGAGGACCTGGCGTAGATGCGCGTTCAGCATCCGCCCGCTCGGATCGAGCGCTTCGCGCACGGCCTCGAATTCCCCCCAGTGCGGGTAGAGGGTCGCGAGCCGGCTGGCGTCCAGGGTGTGGAGCTTGCCCCAGTGGGGCCGCCCGTCGTACTTCCAGAAGATCGGCTCGATTCGCTCGAAGTACGGCCGGTAGTCGAGATCGTGGAACTGGTGGATCGAGATCGACGCCCCATCCCGATTCGAAAACATCGACAGCCAGGCATCATCGCGGCGGATGTAGCGGAACTCGATCGGGAAGATGATCGGAATCTTCTCGGCCCGGATCGTGTCGAGAATTTCGCGCAAGCACGCGGGCCCCGCTTCAGCCGGGACCGTGTACTCCATCTCGTGGAATCGCTCGACGCGAGTGTGCGCCAGCACGCGATGCGACGTGTCGGTTCGCTCACTCGAAGGGAGACCGCCCAGGATCGCGTCGAGGACGGCGACGCCGGGCCGTCCGGCCTGGACCAGACGCACGGCAAGATCGCGCATCTCGCCCAGCGCGTTGAGATCTTCCTCTTCTGGAATCTCCACTGGTGCATCCGTTTCGACGGTCGCGATCTCCATGCCGACCGAGGCGTGTGGGAACGCGTAGAACTCCCAGAACGGCACGGCGGCCGCCCGCGCGGGTGCCTCGTCCAGCAATTCATCCACCGGCACCATGCGCGTGGTTTCTCGTGCCCGGAACGGCCGTCGATTGCGAAGCTTCACCCGCGTCACCACACCAAGCGCGCCTAACGAGCACCGCGCGGCATGAAATACTGCGGCGTTTCGGGAGCGATCACACTCGATGAGCTCGCCCGTTGCCGTGGCCAGCACCAACCCATCGACGCCATCCGAGATGGATCCCAACGCCGCTCCCGTTCCGTGCGTCGATGTCGCCAGCGCCCCGCCCAGCGCCTGGTAGTCGATGTCCGGCAGATTGGGCATCGCCTGGCCGCGCGCCTCGAGCATCGGGCCGAGCGGCCCGAGCCGCGTACCGGCCCAGACCCAGGCGGTCAGGGCACGGTCGTCCACCTCTCCCAGTCCATTCAGCCCATCCAGCGAGAAGAGTGTGCCATCGGTAGGAACCAGCGGACTGAAGGAATGGCCGGCACCGACCGGTCGAACCGGTGCGGTCGCGCTCGCCAACAAGTCCACGACCTCACTCTCGGACTGTGGCGCCGCGCGCTGCTCGGGTTGGCACCAGGCCGTGCCGGCCCAGTTTCGCCAAGGCAAGGGCGCGCCACTTCCTGGGGCGTAGCCGGGCCCGCCTTGTGCGAGGGGCGGCGTCGGGTCGCCACACCCGGGCAACGTGGCGAGCGCGGCTCCCGCGGCGGCGGACTGCAAGAAGCTCCTGCGGGTCCACTTCATTGGGAGTTCCAGATCAAGGGGCACCCGCCGGGTCGGAGAGTCCGGAAACCAAGGAGACCAGGACCCGAAGGTCCACTTCGCCACAGCTGCCGCACGTGCCCAACGGCGGCATGGTGCGCCATCCATCGATCGTGTGTCGCAGCAAGACCTCGAAGCCCTGCGCGTTTCGCTCGCTCCAGGCCGCAACGTCTCCCACCAGCGGCGCCCCTGCATCGGGCCGCGCGTGGCACCGCGCACACACCTGCTGGAATTGATGCTGCTGCAACGACGTCAACTGGACGTCCGCGGCCACGGTCTCCGCCCGCAACACAAGGGCGAACAGCAGCAGGAAGACCGGCGCGAGGCGACGCATCTGCGAATGCTAACCCGCCAGTGCATTTCTGCCCGACGCAACAGGAACGGCGAGGTGCTACCAAGCCCAGGAGCGCCGCCCGTGGCGACTCAGGAGGATCCCGTGAAGCTTCGAGTCATCGCCCTGTCCCTATTGCTCTTGGCCGCGCCCGCACACGCCGACGACGTCATCACCGATCTCGACGTCCTGCTCCAGAACTTCGGCTGGGATCTTGACGCGACGGAGATCACGTCCGAGACCGTCGCCCAGGGGCTGCACGTACTGTTCGGCGCCGGCGGAAACATTGCCGTCTCGATCGGCGACGACGGCGTACTGATCGTCGATGACCAGTTTCCGGCGCTTCAGCAGAAGATCGAGCGCGCGATCGGGGGCCTCGGCGGCGGCCGGGTCGATTTCGCGATCAACACGCATTGGCACTTCGATCACGCCGAGGGGAACCTCGGGTTTGGCCCGGCGGGCACGATCCTCATCGCCCAATCCGAATCCGGCGAGAAGATGGCGACCGGGGGGCTCGTCAACCTCGTGACCGCCCGCTACCAGCAGCCCGCGTACCCCGAGAACGCCCGCCCCACCGTGACCTACGACGAGCAGATGAAGCTGCACTTCAACGGCGGCGAGATCGAGTTGCTGCATGACGGACCTGCGCATACCGCGGGCGACACCGCGGTGTTTTTTCGCGCGCATAACGCCGTCCATCTGGGCGATGTATTCAACAACAGCGGCTATCCGTTCATCGACGCCGACAGCGGCGGCGGGATCGACGGCATGATCTCCTTCTGCAAGGCCGTACTCGCGGAACTGCGGCCTGACGCCATCGTGATTCCGGGCCACGGGCCCGTCACTGACGACGCCGCACTTCGGCGATACATCGAGATGCTCGAGACCGTCCGCGGTCGGGTCGCGAAGCTCATCGCAGATGGCAAGACGCTTAAAGAGGCAGTGGCTGCGAAGCCGACGGCGGACCTGGACGCCGTCTACGGTCCCGAGTCCGAGTCCCTCGGTTTCGTCAATCGCGTCTACACCAGCCTCACACGAGATCAGTAGTCGCTGATGCCTGAGCGCATCCCTCCCCGCATCGTCCGTTATGGCGGCGCCATGTTCGACCAGGACGAGATCGACCTCGTCATGGGCCAGCTTCAGGACCCCATGGGCCTGGTGCCCGGTGCGCGCGTCGCCGAGTTCGAGGCCCGGGTCGCCGCCTACATGGGAAAAGCGCACGGCGTCATGGTCAACTCCGGATCCTCTGCGCTGACCGTGGCCATGCGGCTGGCCAACCTCCCGCTCGGCTCCGAGGTCATCACGCCGGCACTGACGTTCTCGTCGGACGTCGCCGCGATCTACCAGGTGGGCTGCACGCCCGTGTTCGTTGATGTCGGATTGTCCGACTATCAAATCCTGGTCGACCAGATCGAGGCCGCGATCGGCACCGATACCCGTGCGATTCTCGTCCCGGATCTGATCGGCGGAATCTGCGACTGGGACCGTGTGCGCGAGATCGCCGACCGCCATGACCTCTTCGTCATCCACGACTCTGCCGACACACTCGGCGGAAAACTCCGCGGCCGACACACCGCCACGAGAGCCGACATTTCGATCACGAGCTTCTCGATCTTCCACATCATCACCGCGCTCGGAAACGGCGGGATGGTGTTCTTCGACGACGAGCGTTTCCTGGATCGTGCGCTGGCCCTGCGCGCCTGGGGTCGGTCCTCCGAGAAGTTCATGCACGGCACCAAGGCCGCCGAGAGCGATGGCCGATTCCTCGAGACACTCGATGGGGTCGAGTACGACGCGTTGTTCATCTTCGAAGAGAATGCCTACGGGTTCATTCCGAACGAGTGCGGTGCCGCCTTCGGCATCGGCCAGATGAACAAGATCGACGAACTCTGGAGGCTTCGGGCAGAGCGTTTCGCCTGGCACACGGAGTTCCTGACGCAGCACGAGGACAAGTTCCTCCTGCCCACCATCCTGCCCGAAACCGAGACCACCTGGCTCTGCTACCCGGTGCAGCTTCGCCCCGAGAGAGGCTGGAGTCGCCGCAAGTTCCAGGTGCAGCTCGAGGACAGTGGCATCATGAGTCGTGTGATCTTCTCCGGAAACATCACTCGGCACCCCATGATGAAGGGCCACGAGTACCGCATCCATGAAGCCGGACTTGGCAACGCCGACCACATCATGGAGCACGGAATCATGTTGCCCTGCCATCCCACGATGACACGAGAAGACTGCGACTACCTCTACCAGGTGATCGATGACTTCATCGCAGCGGACGGCGAGATCACCGTCACCGGGCCGCCAGCGAGTTGAGCGCAGACTTCGGCACGCGCTTCGGGCCCTGGGCCGTGATCGCCGGTGGCTCCGATGGGATCGGTGCGGCATTCGCGCAAGAGCTTGCGCAACGAGGCATCCACCTCGTCCTGATCGCTCGCAACGAGGACAAGCTCGCTGCCAAGGCCGCAGAGCTGACCGCCGGCCACGGCGTAGAAACCCGCACGATCTCCCTCGATCTCTGTGCCTCTACAGCGGCCACGGAGGTCTCGACGCGCACGGCCGACCTCGATGTCGGTCTATGCATCTACAACGCGGGCGCTGCGGGCGGCGCTCGCGACTTCCTGGAAGCGAATCCCGAGGACGCTGCCGCGTTGGTCCAGCGGAACTGCGAGAGCCCCGTGCGCTTTGCGCATGCCTTCGGACAGCGTCTTCGCGCGCGCGGGTCCGGCGGCCTCATCCTCATGTCGTCATTGGCCAGTCTCGCTGGAAGCGCCGGCGTCGCCGCCTATGCAGCGACCAAGGCGTTCGACAACATCCTGGCCGAAGGTCTCTGGCACGAATTCTCCGCCCATGGCGTCGATGTCTTGAACGTCCTGGCGGGCGCAACGCGCACAGAGACCGAGCTGGCGCATAGCGACGCATTTGACGACGCCATGGACCCGGCCGAAGTGGCACGCGGTGCCCTCTCTGCACTCGGCGAGGGCCCTCACTTTGTTCCGGGCGCCGCGAATCGAAACGCCGCCCGGGGCCTCTGGCCGGTACCGAGGACCGGACTCATCAACGCCATGAGTGCCGCGACCGCCCGCCTCTATGGCCGACCGACCCGCCAGGTCGACGGCAGCGAGTTCGACGCCGACTGAGCTGCCGGCTCAGAGCGTCTGCCGCACGAGATCGCGAAGCAATCCGCCGGCCATCAGCACAACGAGCGCGGCCAGTGGAACGCCGACGACGATCGAAGCTGCCTGCAGCGCAGGCACGCCCCCGACGAGCAGCAGCGCCGAGGTCACCGCCCCGAGAGCCACCCCCCAGAACACCTTTGCCTGGGGAAGTTCGTCGACACCCAGGAGGTGACAGATCACGAGCGTGGCAGAGTCGAGTGACGTGATCAGCCAACTGAAGAGCAGGACTGTCGCGATGGCGATCAGGGGCTTCTCCAGGAAGCCGAGCGCGAAGTTCTGGATCACGGCGACGAGCCCACGGCTGTAATCCTCGTTCACCGCGACGCTCACGGACCCGGGGACATCGAGTTCCTGATAGAGCGCGGTGCCGCCGAAGACGGCCATCCACACGATGATCACGAGGGCCGGCACCACCATGACGGCCACCGCAAACTCCCGCACGGTGCGCCCGCGGGAGATCCGCGCAATGAAGACGGCCACGAAAGGCGTCCAGGCCAGCCACCAGCCCCAGTAGAAGACGGTCCACGCCGCCTGCCAGGAGCGGTGCGCCTCCGTTTGCCCCAACCAGAGGCCGTCCGAAATGGCGTGCTGCACATATCCGACGCCTGAAGCCACCACGAGAGACGCGAGTTCGGCAGTCGGACCCAACAGGAAGAAGGCGACCAACAACGCGAGACTCAGCCACACGTTCGCCTCACTCAAGAGTCGAATCCCACGTGAAACACCTGACAGCGCGGAGACCACGCCTAATAGGCAAACGATCATCACGATGCCGATCTGCATGCCCATCCCGACGCCGATCCCGAGCAACCCGTCGAGCGTCGCGTTCAGACCCGCGGCAGCCAGGCCAATCGAGGTCGCGACGCCGCAAATGGTGCCGAGGAGTGCGGCGAAGTCGACCCACCGCCCGGGCCAGCGATCCACCCACTTCTCTCCCAGGACTGGGAACAAGGCGGTTCGAAACGTGATGGGTCGACCGTGGCGGTAGCCGTAGATCCCGATGGCGATCGCGGCGAGTACATAGAAGGCCCATCCGTGGAGGGCCCAGTGGAGAATCGTGAGACGCAGTGCAGGGACCACCGCGGACGCGGTCCCCGCGGTGAGGCCCCCTCGCTCGAGGAACGGCGTGCCTTGGAAGTGGATGACGGGCTCGGCGGTGGCCCAGTACAGGAGGCCCGACGCGAGCCCTGCGGAGAACAGCATGGAGAACCACGCCATGCGCCCGAACTCGGGGGGTTCGTCATCAGGGCCGAGGCGCACGTTTGCGCCGGGCGCGACCGCCAGGACCGCGACGGCGACCACGCACCCCGTTGCGACCACCACGAAGAAACCGTCGAACCACGCAACAACGAGGTCCTTCGACGCGATCAGGGCGGCACCGGTCACATCGATCGAGAGTACGGAGCCGGCCACGAAGGCCCCGATGGCGGCGACTGCAATGGCCGACATCCGGTTGGGAATCCCGATCGCTGCGAGCAGAGAGGGACCGCGCGGCGGGTCCGGCATTTCCGGAGAGTGACGTGGTTTGCGTCAATGACCAAGTCGAGGGACTCGATCGCGGCGAGCCTATCGGGTCAGGACACGTCAGCGGCGGCGGCGCGTTCCTTTGCGGGCGCGACACCCGTTCGTTCCGGCTGCTTCCGGGACGCCTTCGACGGCGTCTTCCGTGGGCGCGGCTTCGGCCCCTGCGCCGGATTTCTCGGAATGGGGACGGCGTCGTCAGGCGCCGTTCGGCGGTCGAGAACGTGCGACACCGTCGCGGCGCGCAATGCCTCGAATGACTGCGCGATGTCTTCCGCGAATGTCGACACGTCTGCGACCCGTTGATCGTCAGCATTGAACCCCCAGCAGAGAATCCCGTTGTAGCTGAACAGCGCGACACCGAGACCGCCGCCCGGCAGCAGTGGGACCAGGGGATAGAGGGCAAGTAGCTTTGCGCCGACGGTATAGAGCGGGAAACCAGGACCGGGCACGTTGGTCACGATCATGTTGGCCGGCCCTTCCGCCAGGCCGACGGCCCGCGACAACAGCGATGCCGGCAGCCACTCCGCAGCCTCCATCAGTGTCTCGACCCCGAGCGAGGCCTCTGAGTCCTTCAGGTCCTGCGTCACGGTCTGGATCTCGCGAAGCTGCGCGATCGGATCCTCCTCGGACACCGGCAACGGCACGATCCAGGACGACACGCGGTTGCCCTGCCGCGGCTCATCGTCCGGGCGACGCATGTTCACGGGCGCTGCGACACGGAAATCGAGTTCGCGGGTATCGACCCGGCGTCGGAACAGATAGCGACGCATGGCGCCGGCCACCGTCGCCAGGACCAGGTCGTTGATCGTGCAACCCAGTGCGCGCCGCAACTCCTTCACGTCGTCGAGCGGCATGGTGAGCCAATCGATCCGCCGGTGCGGACCCAGCGCACCGTTGATCGGCGTCTCCGAAGCGGGCGTGATCGCATAGCGCAGCATCTGCCGAATCCCGCCCAACCGACGGGCCAGGGACGGCCTGGCCTCGGACTCATCGGACGAATCCGCAACCCACCAATCGCGCGCAAGTTCGAGGGGTCCGGCGACAGCGCGACGGACCGAGTCCGACCAGAGCTCGAGATCCGTCGGTGCCGTGCGCGGGATGTAAGGCACCACTTCACCCGCCTCGTAGCGCGGAGACGGTGACATCAGGATCTGCGACAGGTCTGCCCCGGCCGCACCGTCGATCATGCAGTGGTGGATCTTGTTCAAAAGCGCGAACTGTTCGCCGCCTTCCACGCCCTCGATCACCCACATCTCCCAGAGCGAGTGCTGGCGGTCCAAGGGTCGGGAATGGATCCGCGCGGCGAGTTCCTTCAGCTGGTCGAGGCCACCGGGCTTGGGAAGCGCGATGTGTCGGATGTGGTAGCCGAGGTCGAACCCCCGGTCGTCGACCCATACCGGCCATCCCTCGATCGGCGTCCACTCGATCTTCTGGCGATAGCGTGGAATCCAATGCAGGACCGCTTCGATCCCTGACCGAATTCGTTCGAACTCGATGCCGCCATCCGGTCGCTGGAGAGGCCCGGACTCGAAAACCGCCAGCCCTCCCACGTGCATGGGCTGCGACTCTGCCTCCGACCACAGGAAGGTCGCGTCCTGGGCCGACAATCGATCGTAGTTGTAGTGCGCCACCGCTCAGCCTCTCGACGGGTCGCGCGTACGGTCGAGCTGGGCGCGAAGATCTCTCGCGCAGCCGTCGCATAACGCATGGCTGGGTGCGCCTGACTTCCCCACCGCCATGGCCAGAATGGAAGAGCACCAGCCGCACAGGATCGTCATCTCAAAACCTCCTGGTGGAGGCCGTTGCATACGCCGTGCCAGCGAAACGCCCGCTCCACGACGAAGGCCGGTGCCGCCGGCGGCGACTGCCCGACTTCGAAGCAGCTTCGCCGCGGGTTTGTGCACGAGGTTCCGCCGAGGTCCCAACCGCACGGGCACCGCTCGACCGATTTGCATGACTTATTCGATCGAGTAATATCAAGAACTCGCCCTCTGCCCGCGCGAAGGAGCGCAAACGTCATGGACCCCGAATACGAGAACCTGCTCGAAGTCGGCCAGCTCGCCTGGACGATGCTCGCGTACGCGGTCCACGGAGCGATCGCGGGTCTGCACGTGGGCCTCGCATCGTTTCTTTGCGTTACCTCCCTCACCGCGATGCTCCGGCCCAATGCCGACGGTCCGTGGCTGCGATGCCTTGGCTTCCTCGTCCCCGCTGCCGGGACACAACGCCGCTCGGCCCTCGTTCGGGGTGCGCTGGGGCTGCTCCTCCTGGCGCCGGTCCTGGTCGCTGCACCAATGTCCGTTTCTCTTGCCGCGGCCGTCGCAAGCTTTGTCTGGCTTGCCTTCGGAGAGCGATCCGCACGCCCCTTCGGCGGTCTGGCACGAACCGTCGCAGGCGCCGCCGCCGTGCTGACGGCAGCCTTCATGGTGTGGGAGGGAGACGACAACCTGCGATTGACGGCCCAACTGGTCGGTCCGGCCATGGAGTGGCGCGCCGAAGAAGTCGACTGGCAACTGCAACGCGATCCGGCGTCTCCGAAGCGCGGCGACCTGGCACCCGACTTCGAACTGCAGGATCCCGAAGGTCGGCGAGTCGTACGCCTCTCTGACTTCCGTGGCAAACGTCCCGTGGCCCTCATCTTCGGCAGCTACACCTGACCGCCTTTCAGTAATGGGACCGTGCGTCTCACACAGCTCTTCGAGCGCTACAAGGACGATGTCGAATTCATCGTCGTCTATGTCAAGGAAGCCCACGCGAGCGATCGTTGGGCACTCGGGCGATCGCGTACGCAGCGGGCGCTCCACGCCTTCGCCGGGAACCTGTCGCTCACCGATGTGGCGGAACCCGTGACGCTGGCCCAGCGCCGCAAGGTCGCCGCCAGCTGCCAGTCCACGCTGTTTGGCGACCGTGTGCCGCTCTACGTGGACGAGATGGATAACCACGTGGCCGATCTCTACACGGCCCGTCCCACACGCATCTACTTCATCGATCGCGAGGGTCGCGTCGTCTACAACCCCGGCATCGGCCCGTTCGGATTCAGCCCCGACCACCTTGAACCCGTCATCCAGGAAACACTCGCGAAACGCTGAAGGCCAGCGACCCGTCGGCCGATCCGGGAATATGGATTATCGATGGACGGCAGTCGTAGTGGTCGCATGCGCCATCGCATGGCCGGCGGCCGGGCAAGAAGGTCAGGTCTGCGCCGAGCGTCCGGCGCCGCAAGCCGCAGGCCCCGTCGAACTGGTGATCCTCACCACGCCGGCCAAGGTCGCCGCCCTCGCCGCATCGCTCCCGCCCCATCCGATCTTGAAGCAAGACGCCTCGACGATCATCTATGCCGACGGGCGTGTCCTGACGGCCAACGTCGGGCGAGCCAGCGCGTTCCTGAACGAACTCGGGTGGGGGGCGCGACGGATCCAGATCGTTGCTTCGGCGCCGAGACCCCGGGCGCGGCCGCGGGCCTACGGCTGAGGCTAGCTCGGCGCGCCCGTCGGGCGCGCACACGGGTAGCTCGCAAGCGTTGAGCAGATGAGCCGCAACCGGCCACCCATCGAAGCGCAGTGCCATCGGAATTCGCCACGAGCTGTGACGCACGTCGCACGAGAAGGCCCCGGGCCCGGCCGATGTTCTTGTCATGGAAGATCGCCCGCCTTCGAAACGCCCGTGGACCCGACGGCGCGTGCTCGCCTTCGCCGGCGCCGGTGTCCTGCTCAGTAGCGTCGCGAGCGCGATGCGCAGCCGCTTTCGCGCCGAGCCCGTGGCGAAAGCGCTTCCGCCCACACGACCCATTCGCTCGTCAGCGAACCCGGCGCCCGTACCGCCGACCCATCCTGGTCCCATGGTGGCGCCCGCATCGAAGGCCGAGCCCACCATGACTTCGTCTCGGCGCCGCCCCTCGGAAGCCAGCGCGCCCCCGCCTCGCCGCAGGATCGAGCGCCGTGCGTTCGTCCCTCCCCCGGCAAGCGCGCGTCCGATGTTTGGCGACCCCTCGTTCCAGGGCCCCCCGCCCGAAGCGCCGCCGCTCGCGCCGCCGAACGCCTCCTCGAAACTGGCGAACCCCATGTCTCCGTCAATGGAAGCGAGCCAACCGACGCCGGGCGCTGCGCCGGCCGCCGCGGTTCCATTCGTTGTTCTCGCCGGCGCGCCGCTTCCCAGCGGGATGGCGCCGAACATGGGAGGAGCCAACGCGTTCGATCCCGGCAGCCCGACGGTGCCTTCACCCACGGCGCCGGAAACGCCCTCGTCAACGCCTGCCGCACCCGCCGCGCAGCCGAGCGCGACGGTGTCGGGCGCTGGCGTCTCGGACCGTGAGCTTGTGCTCAGTCTCGACCCCGAGGTTCAGCTCGTTGCCGAACGGCTGTCATTCGGCCCCACACCGGCCCTTGTCGCCGAGATTGAAACCCGAGGCGTCGACGCCTTCATCGCGGACCAACTCGCGCCCGAGACCCTCGATGATTCCCTGACGGATCAGCTCATTGCCGCGATGCCCACGCTTGCATTGTCCAACGTCCAGCGACGCGAAGCGGTCAGTGGTGAAGAAGCCACCGACGAAATCCAGCACGCCACGCTCCTGCGCGCACTCACGAGCCAACGACAGTTGCAGGAGATCATGGTCGACTTCTGGAGCAACCACTTCAACGTCTATCTCCACAAGGGCGACATCCGCTACTTCAAGGCCGGCGAAGATCGCGACGTCATCCGTCCCCTTGCGCTAGCGCGATTCGCAGACCTCCTGATTGCCTCGGCCCAGAGCCCCGCGATGTTGCTCTACCTCGACAACGCGGAGAACACGGGGGCGAACCCGAACGAGAATTACGGACGCGAAGTCCTCGAGCTCCACACGGTCGGAGTCGAAGCCGGCTACTCCGAGGTCGATGTTCGCAACTCCGCGCTGCTCCTGACGGGGTGGCGCGTCCGAGACGGCGCATTCGAGTTCGACCCTGGGCGTCACTATCTCGGGCCGCTGCAAGTCCTGGACTTCGCGACCGCGGGCGCCAACGGGCTGCAGGACGGCGTCGCCTACCTGGATTACCTGGCCCACCATCCGAGCACAGCGCGCCGACTCGCACGGAAGCTCTGCGTGCGATTCGTCGGGGATGATCCATCGAGTGCACTCATCGATGCGGTCGCGACGGCCTATCTCGCAGCGGACACGGCAATCGTCCCCACACTCGAAGCGATCTTTCGCAACACCGAGTTCCGAACATCTGGCCAGGCGAAACTGCGACGGCCATTCGAACTCCTGGTCGGCACGCTTCGGGCACTGGGTACCGCGGTAGAGGTCCGCCCGGACAGCTCGGGTGCCGACAACCTGCGCTGGATCCTCGACGGGCTGGGCCAGGGGCTCTTCGAGTGGGGCCCGCCGACGGGCTATCCCGACGTCGGCCCCGCATGGCTCTCGGCCGACGGGATGTTGCGGCGCTGGACACTGGCCGCCGACCTCGCGCGCGACGCGTTCGAGGGGCTCACGACCGGCGTCGATGGGATTCTCCCCGCCCCACTTCCGCCCACCGTCGGCGATTGGATCACCCTCCTGGCCGCCCGGCTTCTGGTCCGCCCGCTCGGAGTGGCCCAGTGGCAGATCCTGGTCGATGCGACCGGATTCACGGGTTCGGACCCACTGACCCCCGAGATCGCGACTGCCCTGGCGCCCGAACTCGTTGCCTTCCTCCTTTCCTCGCAAGACGCACAGGTTCGTTAGGCGCTCAGGCGCGAAGGTCAATCCGCATGAAGCTATCCCGAAGACGATTTCTACAGGCCAGCGCCGTGGGCGCCGCGGCCGCCGCCACTCAACCGCGTCTCGCTTTCGCCGCACCGGGAGACCCGGGCCGCGGAGACGCACTCGTGTTCCTCTTCCTGCGCGGCGGAATGGACGGCCTGTCCGCCGTGATTCCGGCCCACGAGCCCCTTTACTACGACCGGCGACCCAACATCTCGATTCCCGAAGCGCTCCTCACGCCGTTGCAACGAGGGTTCGGCTTGCACCCCGGCCTCGCGCCCCTCGCCGACCTCTGGTCGGACGGTCAGCTCGCGGTCGTCCCGGCATGTGGTCATGCGTCCCACGGCCGCAGCCATTTCGATTGCATGGAACGAATCGAACTGGGCCAACCCGATCCGGCGGCGCGACCCACGGACGGCGTCTTCTCGCGCGTGGTCTCGGCCCTCGGAGCACCGGGACCAGGCGAGATTCCGGCCGCCGGTATCGCGGGACGCCTCCCCCGAAGCCTTCAGCGCTCGCCCTCGGCGGTCGCCATCAGCGACCCGGGCAACTTCCGGATCGGTGGTTTCCCTGACCCCACGCGCGCCCGAGATATCCTCGACCGCCTCTACACCCCTCGCCCCGGAAATCACGCCGCACTCGGACAAGCCGCCAGCGGTTCACTGGCCGCAGTCGCCAGCATCGCGGCCGCGAACCCTTCCCAGTACGCGCCCGCCAATGGCGCGGTCTATCCGGAAAGTGGGATTGGCCGCAGCCTGCGAAGGGTTGCGCAACTGCTCCGAACGGAAACGGACCTTCGCCTGCGCCTCGCCACTCTCGACGTCGGTGGCTGGGACACGCATAACGACATGGGCGACGAGAACGGCGGGCGAATGCTCAACCAACTCTCGATGTTGGGCAGCGGACTCCGCGCGTTCGCCGAGGACATCCAAGACCTACTCGGCGAGGTCACGATCCTGGTCATGGCCGAGTTCGGACGCCAGGTCCACGAGAATGGAAACGGCGGATGCGACCACGGCAATGGGGGTGTCGCCTTCGCGATCGGCGGTGGCATCCGCGGGGGCGTTCATGGCTCCTGGCCAGGTCTCGACGAAACCGCGCTCATCCACGGAAACGGCCTCGCGCCCGTCAACGACTACCGAAACGTCTTCGCAGAGATCTTCGTCGAACGGATGGGCCTGCCCGACCCGACGGTGGCTTTTCCCGGACTCAGCTATCAGCCACTGGGGCTGACGTTTCCAAGCTGAGCTCGCCCCTGGAGACCGCGACCCCCGGCGATCCGCTGCTTCATTCCTCGGTCTCGGGTTCCTCGCGCTTCTTCGATGCAAGGATCGCTGTCGCGAGACCGAGCAGTACCTCGTCGACGAAGGGAATCACGTCTGGAACCGCCAGGTCCAGAACGAAGAGGCCCGCAGTCACCGCGAGCAGTGTGGGGAATCGGAGGCGCGAGGCCCACGCGAGGAGGGCGGCCGGAAGCGCTGGGCCGATTGCCATGACAAAAGGGTAGCGACCCCGCGTGCGCCCGTACGGTACCGTCCTCCACCCCGGACCGTGCGGGTTCGGGAATCTGGAGGGCGAGATGACGCTTCGCCTCGTTTCCGTACTCACGCTCGTCGCGGTCGCTCTGCTGGCCTGCGACCGCGCGGAGAATCCGCCTCCGGAAGCTGAGGCACCTTCTGCACAACGCGTCGCGGTCGCCGAGGGCCAGGGAGAACGCGCGGACGCGCTGGGCGCGTTTGGGGACGATCTGGCGGATGCCGTCGAACTCGCACCCGGCGTCTTCCAGGCGCGCGGTGTTGGCAACGCCCACCTGATCTACACGCCTGCCGGCAGCGTCGTCTTCGATACGGGCCTCCAGACCGAAGCCGCGGCCCACCGGGAGAAGCTGCTTCGCGCGGCGCCGGGTCCGGTCGTCGCCCTGGTTGCCTCGCACGCGCATGCGGACCACTACAGTGGCTCGGGCGAATGGATCGGCGACGACGTCGAGGTCATTGCCCACGCCGAGTTCCCCGAGACCCAGCGCTACCTCACGGAACTCGTGCCCTTCTTGATGGCACGTAATCGAATCTTCTATCCCGACGACGTTCCCGACTTCCCGTTCGGGCTCGGCGACCGTTTGATCAAGCGGTTCTACCCGCAACTCAAACCCACCCGACTGGTCTCGGATCGCTATGCGTTCGCGCTTGGCGGCGTTTCGTTCGAGGTCCTCTCGACGCCGGGCGCGGAGGGTGCAGACTCGGTCAGCCTGTGGCTTCCCGACCAGAAGATCCTGTTCACGGGTGACTTCTACGGGCCCATCTTCCCCATGTGGCCGAACCTCGACACACCGCGTGGCGAGAAGATGCGGTACGCGAAGGCGTACATCGATTCGCTCGATCGCGTCCTGGCGCTCGAGCCGGAGATGCTCGTCCCGAGTCACTTCGCCCCCGTCGTCGGCAAGGAGATCGTACGACAGGGCCTCCAGCGTATGCGCGACGGCGTCGCCTACGTGCACGATGCAACCATCTCCGGCATGAACGACGGCAAGGACCTGCACACCCTGATGCGCGAGATCCAGCTTCCAGAAGATCTCGCCCTCAACCAGGGACACGGCAAGGTGGCGTGGGGCGTCCGCGCGATCTGGGAAAGCTATGCGGGGTGGTGGCGCGACGAGAGCATCACCGAGCTTTACCCAGTGGCAGCGCGAGCTGTGTATGGCGACCTCGCGGAGCTTGCCGGGAGCGATGCCATCGTGGAACGCGCCGACGCGCATCTCGCTGCAGGTCGCCCCGTCGAAGCCATTCATCTTGCCGAAGTCGTCCTCGAGCGCGAACCCGCTCACCCGGGAGCGCTTTCCCTGACGAAGCGCGCGCTTGACAGCCTGCTCGAACAGAGCGGCGGGGTGAATCACCACGAAGTCATCCTGCTGGAGCGCGAACTGGCTCGCGTGGAAGCCGCCCTTGCGGAGGGCTAACGCCTCACGGCTTGGTGCCTTGCTCGTCTTCGTTGCAGCCACCGGCTGCGGCGAGCACCAGGGACCGGGCCAGGTCACGGCGGAGGCGCTCCCGACCACGCGGGTGGCGGCACGCTTGGAACGGCAGGCAGCTCTTCCCGCCGCGGTCCGGCCGCACGGCCGCGCGAACAAGCAGATCCTGTTCGGTGACCTGCACGTCCACACCACGTTCTCGGCCGATGCGTTCGCCATCGCCCTCCCCCTACTGGGAGGCGAAGGCGTTCATCCCCCCGCCGATGCCTGCGACTTCGCCCGCTACTGCGCGGACCTCGACTTCTGGAGCATCAACGACCATGCCGAGGGCATTACCCCGGCACACTGGCAGGAAACGGTCGACTCGATTCGCGCGTGCAACGCGGTCAGCGCGGACGACCAGGACCCGGATACGGTCGCGTTCCTGGGATGGGAGTGGACCCAGGTCGGCAACACTCCGGAGCAGCACTACGGCCACAAGAACGTCGTGCTCCGCGAATTCGGACCCGGTCGCGTACCGCGCCGCCCGATCCAGGCGATTCGCCCTGAGTTCACGCACATGGAGCTGCCGTTCCTGGCAAGGCTCGCGCCCTTCGCCGATTGGGAGAACCGGCAGACCTACTGGGACCAACAGTTCCAGAATGCCCAGGTCGCCGACACGCCGGTTTGCGCAGAGGGCGTTCCGACCCGAGACCTCCCGGACGACTGCATGGAAGGCGCGCGCACGCCCGAGGGCCTCTACGCGAAACTGGACGAATGGGGCTTCGATCACCTCGTCATTCCACATGGAACGACCTGGGGCTTCAACGCGCCGGGCGGCGCGCGGCTCGACCTCGGCCTCAACGCCAAGGATCACGACCCCGCGAGCCAGCGTCTCCTGGAGATCTATTCGGGCCATGGCAACGCTGAGGAATACCGGCGCTGGCGCACGTTCCTGCGAGATGAGGCCGGTACACCGAGCTGCCCCGCACCGACCGAGAACTACCTCGCCTGCTGTTGGCAGGCGGGAGAGATCATTCGCGGCCGCTGTGCAGACGTCGACGACGCCACCTGTGAGGCCCGGGTCGAGACGGCGCGGCATAACTATCTCGCAGCCGGCCCCGCGGGTTTCCAGACCGTCCCGGGAGCCAGCGTCCAAGAATGGCTCGACTGCGGCCAATGCCGCGACTGCTTCCTCCCCGCAAACGGCCACGTCCCGATGATGTCGGGTCAGTACGGAATCGCGGTCGGCAACTTCGACGAGCCCTCGGCCCCCCTGCACTACCGGATGGGCTTCATCGGTTCTAGCGACACCCACCGCGCACGTGCGGGAAACGGCTTCAAGGAATTCGGTCTCCGTCGCAGTGCCGATGCCACGCTGAAGAACAGCCGGTTCATGGGGACCGGAGACGTCACGGCCGAATCCCAGGCCGTCGTCTTCAGTGAGCTTCCGCTCCAGAAACGCCGCGACACCGAACGCCAGGCCTCGCTCTACGTCACGGGCGGTCTCGTCGCCGTGCACGCGCCAAGTCGCGATCGCAACGAAATCTATGATGCGCTCGAAGCCCGCGAGGTCTACGCCACCTCGGGAGATCGCACGCTCCTGTGGTTCGACCTCTTGAATGGCCCGCGCGGCCGCACGCCCATGGGATCCGAAGTCGTCCAGACCGAGGTCCCTCGCTTCCGCGTTTCCGCAACCGGCGCATTCTTCCAGAAGCCGGGCTGCCCCGATTTCGTGGAAGGCGCGCTCGGCCCCGACCGCCTCCAACGACTTTGTCTGGGCGAGTGCTACCACCCCTCCGACCAGCGTAAGCAGATCACGCGGATCGAGATCGTGCGCATCCGCCCTCAGACCGGAGCAGACGAAGACATCGCAGACCTCATCGACGACCCGTGGCGGCGCTTCGACTGCGAGCCCGACACGGCTGGCTGCATGGTCGAGTTCGAGGACTCCGAGTTCCTCGCGCTCGGACGAACCGCTGCGTACTACGCGCGTGCGATCCAGGAGCCGACGCCGGCCGTAAACGGTGCGGGACTCGGTTGCGTCTCGGACGGAAACGGGGGATGCGAGGAGGTGACCGCTTGCGCGGTCGGTGCGCTGGAAGGCGAGGACTGCCTGGCCAACATCGAAGAGCGCGCCTGGTCTTCTCCCATCTGGCTCGACCCGGCACCCTAGCCTTCCATCTCCACGTTAGTCCGCTGCAGGCGCGCGAGCACTCGCGCCATTGCGAACCAGAAAGTCCTCGATCGCGGCTTCGACTTCCTGCGCATGGCTGAATGGCATCATGTGGTCAGCGCCGTCTAGGATCTTCACCTCCGCGTGCGGGATCGCCAGCGCCAGGTCACGCGCGTGCTGGATCGGCACTGCGACGTCTTCCGTGCCGTGCACGATCAGTGTTGGCACCCGGATCGACTCGACCGGCACGTCGAACGCAGCAAACGCCTCGACGTCGTTGTTCCAGCCCTCCATGCGCTCCGAGGGTGGCCATAGCGACCATATCGTCGCCTCGAATCGGGCAAGCGCTGCCGGGTCCGCGAGGAGTCTCTCCTGGTTGGCGACATCGGGCACTAGGCGTCGCACCATCGCGTCATCCCCGCCCAAGCCCATGGCACGCAACATCAGCCACACCGCGAAGTCCGATTGCAGAAATCCCGGAATCGTCTCGAGCGGCATCGACTGACTGACCGCCTCCAGGGCGATCAGCGCGCGCGTGCGACTCGGATGGCGCTCCGCGAATGCCAACGCAGAGGGTCCGCCCCCGGACGCTCCCATCACCACGACGGACTCGATCCCCAGCTCGTCGAGTAACGCCGCGTAGGCGTCGGCCTGGTCTGCGGGCGACCGGCCCGCCTCGAGGGGCGTGCCTAGGTAACCAGGCCGGGAAGGAGAGAGAACACGCGCCCCTCCCGGTGCCGGGATCGTCTGATCACAACCGCCAGGCGTACCATGAAGGAACAGCAGGACCGGCGCACCGTCCGGCCCCTCCAGCACGAACTGGATCGGCCCCTGCGCGGTTTCGACCACCTGGGCGTTGGCCCCCAGCGCGTCGAACTGCGAGGCACGCCACGTCGCGTAGTTGGCGTAGACGAATGCGACCCCCAGTACGCCCAGGGCAAGCATTCCGATCAGGACGCGCTTCATGCCATATCCTCCTGCTGTCAGACACGCGCCCCAACATGCGCCAGAATGTCGATCTCGCCCACCGAAAGGAACCTCATCCCGTGCCCATGCCCAGTGACATCGGAATCGTCGATTGCATGATCGGATTCCCGGCCAACGACTTCGCCCAGTACGACTTCATCCGCAAGCAGCTCAAGGATCCGTCCGCCGAGTTCGATTTCCCGGTCGAGTACATGTTCAAGAACGTGCCGAAGGAGCTCTACGGCACGAGCGATCCGCTCTCGATCACGCTGCACGAAATGGACAAGTACGGCGTCGAGGTCGGACTCATCGGCGTCGGCGGCGACGTCAGCGCCAAGGCGTTGAAGGACCACCCGGACCGCTTTGTGGGCCAGGGCAGCGTGGACCCGAACCTCGGCATGGAAGGCATCCGTGAGATGGTGCGCCAGTACGAAGAGTTTGGCGTGCGTTCATTCGGCGCCTTCAACTCGGGCTTCAACCCCCAGGTCGGGATCGCGGACGCCAAGATGTATCCGATCTACGCCAAGTGCGTGGAACTCGACGTGCCGATCTTCTCCTGCGTCGGCGTACCGGGCCCGCGCTTCCCGATGTGGCCGCAGAAGGTCGAGCACATCGACCAGGTCATGTACGACTTCCCCGAGCTGGTCTTCGTTACCCGCCACGGCTGCGAACCGTGGGAGAAGCTCGCCATGAAGCTGATGCTCAAGTGGCCCAACCTCTACTACTCGACCTCGGCCTTCGCGCCCAAGCACTACCCCGAAGAGATCGTGAAGTACGCCAACACCCGCGGCGCCGACAAGATCATCTACGCCGGCTACTTCCCGATGGGCCTCTCCCTCGAACGCATCATGACCGACATGCCCACCGTCGCCTTCAAGGACGAAGTCTGGCCGAAGTTCCTGCGAGACAACGCACGAAAGGTGCTGAAGCTGGCGTAAACGGCGATGCGCCTGCCTCGCTAGGGCTGGTCGACCATCTCGAGCCTGGCAGTGTAAACGCCTGTCGCGACGTCGTTGAAGGTGACGGTTTTCGATGCCTTCAAGCGGTCCACCTGTAGGGCGTTAACGCTCACCTGGCGAAACAGGAAATCACGCGTGCCGTGCGCGGGGTTTCCGTACGCGGTGAGTTCCACCTCGGTCCCCGTGACGATCCCACCTACCAGAATTCGCATCTGGAGTTCTCCGCCGCGCGAGCCCGTGCTGTGGATGTGCCACTTCTTGAGAGAAAGCGAGGCACTTCCATGCTCGCCCTTGGCGGGCTTCGTCGTGCCATGCTGCGTCACCCGTTTCTCTTCTGAGGAGCGGTAGCCGAGCAGCGCCCCGGCCTGCTCGGCGCCGCCATTGAGAACCCGGATATCGATGCCGAGGCTTCGCGGAAGCCCACGGCCCGGAAGCGGAGCGAACGGTCCCCCCTCAACGTCCGCGGTCACAACCAGTATCGAGAGGCCTCGCGCGTCGGCCGCCGCGGCCAGCACTTGGGCTGGATCGCCCGCTTCTGAAACTTCAGCCGAGCCCGCATCCGGCCTAGGCCCTGCGCACGCTGCGAGAGCGACGGAGAAGAGGACAGCCGGAATTAGTCGATAGCGCTTGAACAATGCCACCCGCCAAACGTACGCCATCCCGATCAGACCCGACCACCCAGCACGAGCGGCTGAGCCGTCCGCGCGGCCCGCGTCCGCTTCATGCCTAGAGAGCGAAGAGCGGATCCTTGGCCGCCCTTCCCAATCGAACACGGCCAGCATCCTCGGCCCAAAGAGGTTGCGCGACGATATGGCGCAGCATGGCGTGAAGGTCGCGGTGCGCGCGGTCGAAGGGTCCGTCTGTGTACAGCGAGCGGGTGCCGCCGAGTGCGTACATCGCATCCACGACCCGGCGCGCTACTTCGTTGGCCCAGTCCGCCGAGGCATAGGCATTCGCCAAGAGCGTCGCTTGGGGCACCTCCCCAGCGCACGCGCCTTGCCAGATGGCCTCGGTACATTCCATCAAGTGCGCGCGCGCAGAGAGGACCGCGGCTTCGTGCATGACGATCGATCGATAGGCGTCTGGGCGATCGTCCCCGGCCTTTCCGGTCCAGAGCGACAGCGAGGCTTCCACGCATGCGCGCGCCACACCCAGCGTCTGCGATGCGAACCCGACGCCCATGGTCACCATCACCGGCACCCGCTCGATCGGGGCGCTCGACTCCGATGTCGGCGGGCCCGGTGTCAGCGTCAAGCCTGCCGGGACGTCGACGCCGTCGACCACGACATCATGACTCCCCGTTCCCCGCAGACCGCCGACGTTCCAGGTGTCGAGGATCTCGACGTCGTCGCGGCGCACGAACACGAAGCGGGTCTCGTCGCCGGCCGCGCTCGGTGCCTCCTTGGACGGGGCCACCCGGCAATGCAACATCAGCCAGGCCGCATGCGTGCAGCCGGAGACCAGGTCCCAGCGACCGTCGACGCGAAAACCGTTGGCGGTCGGCACCGCGACGCCCATGGGACGGGTCGACTGCGCAAAGAGATCGCTCGCGTGGCTGAAGAGTTCCTTGCGAACCGCCGGCTCGAGAAACCGCGCGAACATGCACACCAGCGCGTTGTTCCAGCAGATCCACGGCACGGCTGCTTCGACCCCCGCGAGGATCTCATAGGACGCGATCGCTTCAAGCGGATCCGCTGGATGCCCTCCGACATCGGGCGCCAGGAACATTCGGTGGAGCCGCTCGCGGACGATCCCATCGACGACGGCGGGTGCCAAGCACCGTTCTTCGTCCGTCGCCGAGCGGTGGGTGCAAAGCGTTGCCTCGAGGGACTTTGCGGACTCAATCGCGTTGGTTCCGTGCATGGCCAGTTCCTCCGCCCAGCGTGTTGCTGAACCTCTCGATTTCAGCACCTGGACCGCCACAAGTCACTTCTTTTTTAGTAGTTGTTCCCGAGCGCCTTGTCTTCCATCCTCGTCCCATGAATGGCCGCTACGGAAGCTACTGTCCCGTCGCCCTGGCGACCGAGATCCTGGGAGA
>JAJDAQ010000160.1 GCA_029261815.1 Deltaproteobacteria bacterium | reverse complement strand
CAGGAACCCTAGTCTCGCCCCTCCTCCGGCGCCCTCGGAACCCCCATGACCCTCCATACGAAGCTCGGCCCGCTCGAACTGGCGGATTGGCAAGGCACGCCCGGCCGCCTCGGCGACCAGTGGCGCGACCAGCCCGTGGTCCTCGCCTTCATCCGGCACTTCGGTTGACTCTTCTGCCGTGAGCAGGTCACGCAGTTGCGTGACGCCCTGGAAGAGATCCATGCACGTGGCGCCGAACTGGTCATCGTCGGAAACGGTGCGCCCAACTTTGCGGCTGCATTCCGCGAAGACCTCGACCTCGACACCCCGCTCTTCGTCGATCCGGATCTGAACGCGTACCGCGCCGCCGGGCTCCGCCGGGGCCGCGTCGAAGCGCTCTCGCCGCGCATGGCCGGAAATGCCTTTCGCGCCATGCGATCGGGCTACCGGCAAACGGCGGTCGAAGGCGACGCGTGGCAACTCGGCGGCGTCTTCGTCCTTCGCCCGGATGGACAGACGACGTTCGCCTATCGAAGCACGGAGGCGGGGGACCACCCGCCGATCGAAGACATCCTTGCCGCGCTCGACGAGGATGCCGTGGCCGTGACCGAGTTCGATGCCCCGTCCGCGGCCCAGCGAGTCCTCGGCCATGGACTCAGCAAGCTCGTCGACCCCTTCATCATCTCATCCTTCGATCGCACCGGTTTCCGGATCCACTCCCTGACCTTCGATCCGGAAGACCTCGATGTCGATCTGGCGGGAAAGCGCTGCGTAGTGACCGGGGCCAACTCGGGGATCGGGTTCGAGACCGCCCGCGCCCTGGCTGACCTCGGTGCCGACGTCGTGCTGCTATGCCGCAACGCCGAGCGGGGACAGAAGGCCCTCGATCGAATCGTGGAGGAAACTGGCAACCGCCGCGTCTCGCTCGCAGCCGTCGACATGTCGGATCTGAGCTCCGTTCGCGAGGCAGCGACGGCATTCGCAGACGAGCCGATCGACGTGCTCGTCCACAATGCCGGCGTGCTTCCCGATACCCGGGCCGAGACCGACGACGGGCTCGAAGAAACCTGGGCCACCCATGTTGCGGGCCCCTTCCTACTGACCCATCTGCTTCGCGCAAACCTCGAAGCGTCGAAGGCCGCGCGCGTCATCTGGGTGTCGTCGGGCGGCATGTACACGACGGGGTTGAACCTGGCTGACCCGAACTGGGCCGACCGGCCTTATGATGGCGTGCGCGCCTACGCAGAAACCAAGCGTGCCCAGGTCATCCTCAGCGAACTCTGGGCGAAGGCATTCGCCGGCACCCGGGTCACTGTGCATGCCATGCATCCGGGTTGGGCCGATACCCCGGCCGTGCAGTCTTCGCTTCCGCGCTTCCGGCGCGTCACGGAACGGATCCTGCGCACGCCGGCGGAGGGTGCCGATACCGTGATCTGGCTCGCGGCGGCAGACGTCGAACTCGGGTCCGGGCGCTTTTGGTTCGACCGGACGAAACGGCGCACGCATTTCTTCCCATGGACACACGCGACGCCCGAAGACCGCGCGCGCCTCTGGACGCGGTGTGAAACCGTGACCGGGATCCGTACGGAGGGCTGAGCCTAGGGCGAGACCACTTCGAGCAACTCCACGTCGAACTTCAGCGCGGCACCCGCGGCGATCAGCGGCGGCGAGCCCCGATCGCCGTAGGCGATCGTCGACGGACAGATGAGCGTGGCCTTGCCGCCTACGCGCATCTTGACGACGCCTTCCTGCCAGCACGAAATCACGCGGTTCAACGGGAACGCGGAGGGTTCACCGCGTTCGACGGAGCTATCGAAGACGCGGCCGTCCCGCAGCGTGCCGTGGTAGTGGACCTTGACCTGACTGTCCGGGCCCGGCGCGTCGCCTTCCCCGGCCTGCGTTTCGATATAGACGAGGCCCGATTCGCTGACCACGGCATCCGGCTGCGCGGCATACTCGGCCAAGAATTCGGCCGAAGCTTCGCGTTCCGCGGCCGCGGCGGTGCCCTGACGTGCGATGAGGAAGGCCTCAAGCTTCACTTGCGACTCAGCCGGGTCGAGTTCGCTGGGCTCGCCCCGGAGTCCGGCACGGAAACCGTCCGCGACAACGTCTGCCTCTTCAGGCTCGAACGCGAGCTCGGCCAACGACGCCGCGACGCGCTCGCCGATGAAACGAAGAACCGCCTGGTCTTCGGCGGCGCCCGAAGCGACCGCGGCGTCCTCGCTGGCGACGGGATCGTCGCCCGCGCTCGTCTCCTCCGCGCATGCGAGACCCGCCGCGCCGACACAGGTCAGGAAGAACAAGAGCGTCGTCAACGGGCGAAATGTCTGGGCCAACATCGGTTTCCTTTCGCGGCGGAATCACCAGGAGCGGCGAGGGTGACGAAAACCGCTTGGGGATGCGACCGCACGTCGGGCTCCTCTAGAGGATGCCTTCCTCGGCCAAAGCGGCCTGCTCGGCGGAACTCAAACCGAGCGCGCCGTAGATTTCGGCATTCGCCTCGCCGAGATCGGGGGCGAGGCTCCGCTCGCGAGGATCCGCGCCCGAAAAGCGCAGCGCGTTCCCGTGGAATACGACCTCGCCCAGGCTCGGGTGGGGATGGCGTTCGACCATCTCGCGCGCCACGAGCTGCGGGTCATCGACCAGTTCGTGCGGCGCACGAACCTGACCGCACGGGACATCGGCCCCATCCGGCCCCAGCGCCTGGAGCGCCTCCTCGCAGCTTCGCTCGGCCATCCAACCGGCGACGATCCCGTTGATTTCGGCACGATTCTCCGAGCGCACGCGGTGATGCTTGAAGCGTGCGTCGCGACCGAGTTCCGGCCGCCCGATCGCGTCCATCAACCTCCGGAAGAGCTTGTTGCTCGCCGTTCCGATCGCGATGTGGCCATCGGTGGTCGGGAAGGCATCGTAGGGGGCTGTGAACGGATGCTGGTTGCCTACGCGCTCCATCGTCTGGCCGGTCGCATGGAAGATCGAGGCCGCAGAATCGGTGATCGCGAACATGCAGTCCTGGTTCGAAAGGTCGAGCACCCGTGCCTTTCCCGTGCGATCGCGATCCCGAAGACCAGCCACCATGCCGAGCGCGAGGTAGAGCGCCCCCACGTAATCGGCGAGCGCACCGCCGCCGCGCATCGGCTCGCCCCCTTCGGGACCCGTCATCGCCATGTACCCGCCCGTCGCTTGAGCGACGATGTCATAGCTCCCGCGTCCGGCTAGCGGACCTTCCTGCCCGAAGCCCGACAGGGATGCCACGAGGCATTCCGGATTCCGTTCCTGGATCACGTCAGGGCCCAACCCCCAACCCGCCAATGTCCCGGCGCGAAAATTCTCGACGACGGCGTCTGCATCCTCCACGAGTCGCAGAAAAAGATCGCGCCCCTTCGGCTGCCGGAGGTCGAGCGTGAGCGAGCGCTTGCCACGATTCACGTTCTGGAAAGACAGTGACGTCTCCCCTTCGGGCGACGGACCGTAGCGGTAGTCGTCTCCCGTGCGCGGACGCTCGATCTTCCAGACCTCGGCACCCAGGTCGGCCAGGACCGCGGTCGCAAAGGGTCCGGCGACGACCCGGGTCAGGTCGAGAACCCGGATGCCGTCGAGCACGCGCTCCATGTCGTGCGCGTGCCCTAGAGGTTCACCGCCGCGACGACGGCGAGCACGCTGCCCACGAGGGCGATGGCATAGAGCACTCCGCCGACGAGACCGTCGCGCGACAGGCCGCCAAAGTCGAGGAAGATGTGGCGCAGCTGGTGTGCGCCGGCCCAGAGCGGCAATGCCGCGGCAGCCAGGAAAACGAGCCGACCGATCGGGTGGCTCGCGAGTCCGTAGATATGATCGAAGTCGAGCGGCGTCGCCGAGATGATTCCCGTCGGTGCGAGCACGCCAACGACGAGCAACCACGCGGGGAGCACCAGAGCGCCGATGAACATCCCGCCGCCAAACAAACCCCAGATGATGGGCTCGAGCTTGAGCATCAAGGTGCGCACTAGAGGATCGCTCCGGTCAGGATGGCGGCAACAACCAGGGTCGCGACCACGAAGATTCCGTAGAGCCCGGCGACCAGGACGCCGTCCGCGGGCCGTTGAAAGGGGCCGATGCGGAAGGGCTGGGTCTTCGGGAACAGGCTGAAAAAGCGCAGCGCCACCCACACCAACCACGCGAAGCAGAGCGCGTGAAAGGCGACATAGGCCGGGTGCTTGAAGCTCTCCATCAATGCGCGGAAGGCGGCCTCGCCCTCCATCAACGCCCACAGGGTGCGTACGATGTTCATCGAGACGAGCAGCATCAGCGAGCTGCCGAGTCCGAAGGCGATATAGCCGAAGTAGTTTCCCTTGGTAGGGAAGTTGGCCGGCGGCTGCGGGTCAGCGGTCCGGGTCGGACCCGGCGTCGCCGGGCGCATGGCGTCGACACGTGCGCGAAGCTCGCTCACGGTTACTTCCCCCTCGGAACGACGAAGCCCTTGGCCCAGTCGACCACGTTATTCAGCTTCGCCTGCTGGATGGCCCCCGAAGGATCGACCCCCTTGGGGCAGACCTCGGCACATTCGTTGGCATAGGAGCAACTGAACACGCCACCGTCTTCACGGAAGATCTCGTTCCGCTCTGCGTCGCCGTGGTCGCGGTTGTCCTGGTTGTACCGGTGGCCGAGCGCGATGGCCGCGGGCCCGAGGAAGTCAGGCTCGTTCGAAACCACCGGGCACGCCGAATAACAAAGCATGCAGTTGATGCACATGCTGAACTGCTTGAAGTCCATCAGCTCTTCGTGACTCTGGCGGTTCGTCCCCTCGACGACCGCGGCTTCCTTGGCCTCGACGATCCAGGGCTTCACCTTCTTGAACTTGTCCATGAAGCCTTCGAGCTCCACGACCAGGTCGCGCACAACGGGGAAGTTCGCGAGCGGCGCGATCTCGACGCGGTCGCCGTAGTCGGCCAGCGACTGCTTGCACGTCAGCTTCGGCTCGCCGTTCACGGTCATTCCGCAGCTACCGCAGACGGCCATCCGGCACGACCAGCGGTGGGAAAGGCTCGGATCGACCTCGTCCTTGATGTAGTTCAGCGCGTCGAGCACCTTCCAGTCGTCTTCGACCGGGATGGTGTACTCCTGCGTCTTCGGCACTTCGTCGACGTCCGGGTCGAACCGCGTGACGACGATGGTCTTCGTGGGCTTCTCTGCCATCGTTAGTACTTCCGCTCCTCAGGCTCCCACTTGCCCAGGGTCACCGGCTTCGTGCCGAAGACCGGTCCGCCGCTCTCGGAGCGGGTGACGAGCGAGTGGTGCAGGTAGTTCTGGTCGTCCCGGGTCGGGAAGTCCTCACAGGCGTGGGCGCCCCGGCTTTCCTTCCGGTTGACCGCGGCCGTGGCCACGGTCTCGGCGACATCGATCAGGTTGCGAAGCTCCATCATTGCCAGGATCTCGGTATTGAAGACCCGGCTGCCGTCAGAGAGGCTGATGTCGTCGTAACGCGCCTTGACGGCCGCGATGTCGACGACGGCCTTGGACATGCGCTCCTGGTCCCGGTACACGCCGGTTCCCTCTTCCATGACGTCGTTCATGGCTCCGCGCACGCCGGAAACAGTCTCGCTGCCGCGCTTTTGGCCACGCAACGCATCCATCCGGCCAGATTCGGCTTCGGCTTGCGCCGTCAGCGCCGCTTCACTGAGTTCGGCTGTGCCCTTGGCGTGCTCGATGCAGTGCTCGCCGGCGCGCGCCCCGAAGACCAGACACTCGGTCAAGGAGTTCGATCCGAGTCGGTTCGCGCCATTCAACGAAACGCAGGCGGTTTCGCCCGCGGCGTAGAGGCCGCCGATGCTGGTCTTGCCGTCGATGTCCACGTCGACGCCACCCATCATGTAGTGCAGCACGGGTCGGATCGGGATCGGATCGTGCACGGGGTCGGTGTTCGCGTAGATCTTGGACAGCTCACGAACGAAGGGAATCTTCGCGTCGATGTGCGCTTCGCCCAGGTGCCGGAGATCCAGCTGCGCGTATTCGCCGACCTTGCCCGGAAGCTTGATGCCGCGGCCTGCGCGCACTTCCAGCATGATGGCGCGCGAAATCATGTCGCGCGGACCCAGTTCGGCTTTCTTGCCAACACCGTAGTCACGCGTCGTCAGGAAGCGTTCGCCCTCGGAGTTGATCAGGTACCCGCCCTCGCCGCGCGCGGCCTCGGTGATGAGGATGCCGGTGCCCGGAAGCCCGGTCGGGTGGTACTGGACGAACTCCATGTCCTTCAGCGCAACGCCTTCGCGGTACGCCAGAGCCATGCCGTCGCCGGTCTTGATGTTGCCGTTGGTCGTAAAGGGCCAGACCTTGCCGCCACCGCCGGTGCAGAGGATGACCGAGCGGCCCAGGACGGCCTTCATCTCCCCCGTGCGGATGTCGAGCGCCGCGACGCCGCCGCACTGGCCGTTCTCGATCAAGAGCTTCGTGACGTAGTGCTCATCGAGGCGCACGATGTTGTCGTACTGCATCGAGGTCTGGAACAGTGCGTGCAGCATGTGGAAGCCGATCTTGTCGGTCGCATACCACGTGCGCTTGGTCGTCATGCCGCCGAAGGCGCGGGTCGAAACCGTACCGTCTTCGTTCCGGCTGAACGGGCAGCCCCAGCGCTCGAGCTGGGCCAGTTCCTTCGGCGCCTGCTCCACGAAGTACTGGATCACGTCCTGGTCGCCCAGGAAGTCCGAGCCCTTCACGGTGTCATAGCCGTGCATCTCGATGGAGTCGTCTTCGCGCGCGACAGCGGCAGCACCGCCCTCGGCCGAGACGGTATGACTCCGCATCGGATAGACCTTCGAGACCAGCGCCACGCTGGCAGTCGGGTCTGCTTGCACGACTGCGATGGCGGCCCGGAGTCCGGCCCCGCCACCACCGACAATCACTACGTCATGGCGAACCACGTCGACCACGGGATCCCCTTGAAATCCGGGCGCTTGGGGCGCTCCGGGGGTGGAAAGTGGGTTTAGCGAATCCACCGGGCCGAATCGAGCCGTAACGTCTCGAAATACCGTCGGAATCGGGGGGTTGGGGGATCGGATGCCGGGGGCGGCGGCGGGGTTCCTTTGGGCGCCGTTCCGGGAGCAGACCGGTGGCCGGGCGAATGGCTCACTCGGGCTGGGGTGCCCGCCGCGACGGGGAACGGGGTGTCGCACTTCGGGCTTCGCCCGGTGCGACGTGCTCACGAGGGGGGACTACGAGTTCCGCTTGACTTCGCCCGGCCACCGGTCCGCTCCCGGAACTCCATCGGGGTCCGCGTCGACCGCGGCATGCCGGTCAGCGTGACGCCGGCCATTGGCCGGCGGCCGCCTGGCGGCGGCTCGGAGGTGGATTGCCGCTTGGGTGGGGGGGGTGGGGTTGGGTGGATTGGGCGGGGGTTAGTGCAGGGGAGCGCAGGGGGGGGGGGCGCCGCCGTGGATTTCGGTCGGGTG
>JAJDAQ010000159.1 GCA_029261815.1 Deltaproteobacteria bacterium | reverse complement strand
AACTCGAGCAGGGCACGTTGATGGCGCGGGCGGCCGCCCAGAATGCCAGCAACGTCGCGTTGCGGGAGACCCGGGCCTCGATCTTCGCGTCTGGCGAGATGGCCGAGATCTTCTTCCTGGGGAACGCGAACCCGCAGGACCTCGCGGACGTTCCCAGGCTCCGATACCGGCTGTTGATCCAGAACGTCACCGAGGTGATGTTGGAGATCTACTCCCAGACGATGGCAACCGGGTTCGCGCCGGAAACCTGGAACACGCAGGGGAACACGCTGGTTCGGCGGATCCTCGACACACCAGGCGGCAATTGGTTCTGGGCGAACTATCGCCACAACTACCCAGCCGACTTCCGGACCGAGGTGGACAAGATCCTGGCCGACGCGAGTTCGCTGTAGAGGGAGAGCGGATGCCCGCGTTCAAAATCGGTTCCTTGAATCACGTGCACGTGGCGGTCCCCGATCGTCCGGCCGCAGCCCGATGGTATTCGGACAACCTCGGCCTCGAGCCGGTCGAAGCGTATGAGGCGTGGACTCAGGTTTCGGGCGGGCCGCTGCATCTGTCCGCGGACGGTGGGCATTCTGGGGTCGCCCTGTTCGAGATCGGTGGTGGACACGGCGCGACCACCCTCGAGATGGGCGCCGCATTCAGCGTTGATGCGGAGCAGTTCGTGAGGTTCGCACGCGGACTCGAAGCCGGAGGCATTCAAGCCGTTGGCGGCGATAAACTAACCAAGGACGACGTCGTCGATTTCGACCTCTGCTACGCCTACGGCTTCCAGGATCCGTGGGGCAACCGCTTCGAGCTCAACTGCTTCGAAACGGAATCCGTCAAGTGTGACCTCATCGCGCCCGAAGGCATTTCGCCCGTTCGCTACTGGTAGCGTCCATCATCCGACTGTCCGTGCCGACCCGGATCGGATCGCGGCGACGATCAGGCCTTGAATGAGCGCTCGCTAGTTCGCCGGTTCGAGTCCCCAGAACCGTTTCCAGGTCTCCAGGTCGCCGGGCACGCTCCCCATCCCCGTCTGGCTCGCGGGCCAGTTGGCGGGCGGCAGGCTTGTCGGGTTCACCCCCAGTTGCGCGCCGTAGACCAGCAGATGCTTGCGCCGCGTGAAGTGCCAGGCGCCATCCGTCTTCGTGTAGGTGTCGTGGTACTGGATGGTGTGGATGATCCAACGGTCGGCATTGGGACCTCCGTCCTGGATCTCGCCGCGGCAGTAGACGATGCCGGTGGCATTTGCGTCGTCCTGGAAGTCGACGATGTGATTGCCAACGTGCAGGAACGTGACGCCGACCGAGCGGAGCGACTGGTCGAAGTCATCACGGAGTGCTTCGCGTCCGGATCGCCCGCCGCTCGCGCGAACGTCCTCCGGGTACAGGCCAACGAGCCCGTCTAGATCGCGCGCGTCCAGGTAGATGGCATAACGTCGTGCGAGGTCGCGAATCGCTTCCAGGGCGACAAGGCGCTCCAAGTCATCCATTGGGCTGGCTCTTCTGCGGAGCGGCGCCGCCGGCTTGTTGTTTCAGGAGGGAGCGAGATTCGCCGACGGATCGCAGCACGGCGGGGCGATTGGCGCGCAGGTGCTCTTCGCTCACGCCATCGCTGTAGCGGGTGAGCCAATCCCAGATGGGTTGCTCGCCGATGCGTTCGTCCGAGAGCTTGTCCGCGAAGGCATCGAGGCGTTCGACGTAGCTGGCTGCGAGGGCCCGGCCGTCCGGTCCGTGTCCCACACGGGGGGTGCCTGCGACGGAGACCCAGATCGGCGCGGTGTGCGCGGCCGCCACCGGGTCGACCCGTTCGATGAGCCACTTTTCTCGAACGTCGAAGCCCTGGGCCCCGTCGGCGATGTTCGCAGAGAGGTCGAGGGCCCACTGGGGAAGTCCCATGGCGTCGAGCCTTCGCAACGGTTGGTCGTTCGGCTTGTCGCCTTCGACCCGCAGCGCGAGCCAGCTCGAGGTCTCGACCCTCACGCGTTGGTCGAAGCGCCAGGCCATTCCCGAGCCCTCGGGTTCGAGAACGCCCTCCAGCGCAATCCCACGCCCATTCACGATGAGTTCCGCTCCATCCACGCGGTCCCGGTCGGGGTCGAACCGCACACGGCCGCGGACCCGCACCTCGCCAGGTGCGCCGAGGAGCACGTCGCCGCCGATGCCGACGCCGTCGACTCGGAAGTCGACCAGTGGCCCATTCGTCACGAAGGTGCGCCCGTTCCGGATCGCGTCGAGCCATGCAGGCACGGACAAGTCGCCGTCGAGTTGCGCGTAGAACCGCTCACGCCCGGGAATACTCCACGGTCCACAGGGGAAGTCGGTACCGGCCGTCGGAGCCACACGGATGCCCAGGTTCAACATGTCGTACCAGGGCTGGTAGTAGGGCCATTCGAACTGCAGTACCTCGATGAAGGAGATCCAGCCGCGTGGTGCGTCGATCGCCAGCCCGTCGTTGGCGACACCGGCGCCCCAGTGCGCAAAACCCGAAAGCCCGCCGGCTTCGCGGGCGGGCGCCCAGGTCGATTCGTAGTGGATGTAGGTGTCGCGCGAGTCGATGCGTTCGTTCGCGCCGAGGGTGATGGTGTGGCCGAGGAAGTGCGTGCGCGGGTGTTCCTGGCCAGGCACCAGCAAGTGGTTGCCGCTTCGGACGACGCCATCGGGGCCGAACGCAGGCTGCGGCGTCACGTCGTGCTGCTGCATCGTGCCCATCTGGAGGAGGTTCGCGACGTGGAGGTCCTCCGCCTGCATCCAGGCCGAGATGCGGTCGTTGTCCTCGCCCGACCTCCGCGTCAGGTGGATGTGGTCGTCGGCCCCCCACCAACCCCGGGCGGGTTCGTTGGCCCAGCGCTCGAGCCGGACCTCGACCGAGGCGCCCTCGTCGCCAACCTCGACGCTCGCGTGCCCGAGCTTCCACTCGATGCCGCGTTCGACGCGGATCTCGTGCGGGCCGGGTGCCACGCCGACCTCGATCTCGCCGTTCATGTAGAACTGGGGCGTACCCGTGTGCGGGTTGTCGAGGACACGTGTCCCGACGCTCTCGGGCCAGTCCGAAGGCGGGGCCAGCGCGCACTCCAGGGTCACCAACAGCGCGGTCGGGGGAACCGCGAACTCGCCCGTAGCGGAACGGACCTCGACACGGGCCGGAATCGGCTCTCCCGTGGACGCGTCGACCACGCGGATCCGAAGCGGGGCGTCGCCGGTCGGCCCCGGCGGGTCCTCGGAGCAGGCGGTCACTCCCAGTCCGAGCAACACGATGAGGAGAAGGCGAAGATGCATGCCTCTAGAGTACGCCTCCCCGGCCTGGTGGCGCGCCCTGTGTTAAAACCCATCCGCTCTCGCGCGAGGACCCCCAAATGCCCAAGACCCGTACCCTGGCCATCGAAGGCTGGTTCCAGGACGCACCGACCCCGGCCCTGATCGGGACCCAGTGCACGTCCTGCCAATCCATCTTCTTTCCGCCGGAGCGCACGTTCTGCCGCAACCCCGGGTGCGTGAACGACCAGTTCAACGATCGACCGCTGTCCACGACGGGCAAGCTCTGGTCGTACACCACGAACAACTACCAGCCGCCGGCCCCCTACGTTTCGCCGAAAGAGGACTACGAGCCCTTCGCCGTGGCCGCGGTCGAGCTGGAAGAAGAGAAGATGATCGTGCTGGGCCAGGTGCCCGACCAGGTCTCCATCGAGCAGCTCGAAGCTGGGATGGAAATGGAACTCGTCGTCGACACCCTGTTCGAGGACGACGACAACGAGTATGTCGTGTGGAAATGGAGGCCTGCCTAGTTAGGCTGGTGATCGCGCGGCGAAGCCGCGCTGCCCGCACGACAGCGCTTCGCGTTGCCTCTAGCGGCCGACGAACAAGGAGATTGAACGATGGCAACAGGTGAAGTCGCAGTCCTCGGTGTCGGAATGCATCCGTGGGGGAAGTGGGGCCGGAATTTCGTCGAGTACGGCGTGAAGGCCGCGCGTGATGCGCTGGACGACGCCGGGGTCGATTGGAAGGACGTGGGATTCGTCGCCGGAGGCGAGACCATCCGCAACGGCTACCCGGGCTACGTCGCGGGTGCGTCGATCGCCGCAGCACTCGGCTTCAACGGCGCGCACGTCGGATCGAGCTACGGCGCCTGTGCGTCCGGCTGTCAGGCCATCAGCATGGCGCGGGCGCAGATCCTGGCCGGAGTGACCGACGTCGCGCTGGTCGTCGGCGCCGACACTACGCCCAAGGGCTTCTTCGCCCCGACGGGCGGCGACCGCACGGACGACCCGGACTGGCTGCGCTTCCGTTTGCTAGGCGCCACGAACCCAGTCTATTTCGGCCTCTATGCCCGCCGCCGCATGGAACTCTACGGCGACACCGTGGAGGACTTCGCGAACGTGAAGGTCAAGAACTCGCAGTGCGGGGCCCAGAACCCGAACGCGCGTTACCCGAAGGCATTTGGAATCGACGATGTGCTGAGCTCGCCCATGGTCAGCGATCCGCTGCGTCTGCTGCAGATCTGCGCGACCAGCGATGGCGGTGCCGCCATGGTCCTCACCTCAATGGACTACGCGCGCAAGCACGCGACGAATCCCGTGCGACTACGCGGCGTGTCTACGGTGACGCCCCAGTATCCGAACACCAACATTGAAATGCCCGACTTCGCGACGGACTCGGCGTTCGCGGTCCCGCAGCCCGATGTCGGCTACCGCGACAGCATCGCGCTGCGTGCCTACGAGCAGGCCGGTCTCGGCCCCGAAGACATGTCGATGGCCGAGGTCTACGACCTCTCATCGGCCCTCGAACTCGACTGGGTGGAGGCCATTGGCGTCTGCGAGCCGGGCGATGCGGCGAAGCTGCTGCGCGCAGGTGACCTCTCTCTCGGTGGCCGGATCCCGGTCAACCCGAGCGGCGGCCTTGGCGCGTTCGGCGAAGCCATCCCGGCCCAGGCCATCGCCCAGGTCTGTGAACTCGTGTGGCAGATCCGGGGCGAAGCCAAGGGTCGCCAGATCGAGAACGCCAAGGCCGGCGTCACGGCGAACATGGGCCTGTTCGGTCACGGTTCGTCCGTCGTCGTCACGGCGTAGTGAGGCCATTGCGCCGATGCTGAGCCTTCAGGAAGTCTCCGATCGCATCGAGATCAACGACCAGTTGATCCGGTACACCAAGGCCATCGATGAGAAGGACTGGGCGTTGCTCGAACAGGTGTTCACACCTGATGCCGAGTTCGACTACACGTCGTCGGGCGGCATCGCAGGTGGGTTTCCCGAGGTCCAGGCGTGGCTGGCGAAGGCGCTGGCGGCCTTTCCCGAGACGATGCACCTGATTGGCAACACCGAGGTCAGACTCGACGGAGACGCCGCGCACACGCGCACGGCCGTCTACAACCCGATGTTCTTTGCTCGCAAGGACGGCGGCCGCGACCACTTCGCCGTCGGTGCCTATTACGTCGATGATTGGGTCCGCACGGCCGACGGCTGGCGAATTCGCCGCCGCCACGAAGAGCATGTCTTCACCGAAGGCGAGCTTCCGGCCGAACTGGCGATTCCGACCGAGTAGCGCCCGCGGCCGGGTGCGGTACCTATCGGATGTGGCTTCTTCCGAGGAATACAGTGTCCGGTGCGAGCGGTGCGAAACATCCTTCGCTCCGGAGACGAAGACCTGCATCCACTGCGGTGGACCGCTCGGCGAGGGCCTGATCGCGGCATTGCGCTCGGCGACCAGCGATGGAGGCCCGGCGGAAGTCGAGGAGCCGGCCGGCCGGAGCTGGGGCTGGACCGTGTTCGTGATCCTGGCCGTGGGCTTCCAGCTCCTACGGCAATGTGCTTGAACCAGAGGAAGAGGCGATGCCCAAGATCGACAAAAGCGAAACCGAGTGGGCCGATGAGCTCACGCCCGAGCAGTATGCCGTCCTGCGAAAGGCCGGCACCGAGCCCGCATTCTCGGGAAAGTACGACGGTGAGAAGACGCCGGGCATCTATCGCTGCGCCGGATGCAAGACGCCGCTCTTCCGGAGCAGCCACAAGTACGACTCTGGATCCGGCTGGCCGTCCTTCTGGGAGCCGATCGCCGAAGCCGCGGTCGACGAGAAGACCGACAGCGCCCATGGGATGATCCGGACCGAGGTGCTTTGCGCGACATGCGACGGTCATCTGGGCCACGTCTTCCCGGACGGACCGCCCCCGACCGGGCGCCGCTACTGCATGAACTCGGTCTCACTCGAGCTCGACGAGGACATGGACCCGGAAGCCGAGGTCTAGTCCACTGGATCGACCGGCGGCAGCGCGCGCGCCAGGTGGACCCAGAAGCCGTTCATCGCGCCCGGGTTGCGTTCCCCCGAGACGGCGCCGCCAATGCGAACGACCGTCAGTTCGTGGGCGCGGGAGACCGCGACGACGCGGTCGAGCGCGCCGAGGCCCATCACGAGGTCGCGCGGCGCCGCTGGGAACAGCGGGCCGCCCACGCGTCGGCCGCGCGGGAACACGCTATGCGAGCCACCATTCAGCCACCAGAGCGCGCCGTACGCCGGGTTCTTGCGCTGCGATGGGACAAGCAGCGCATCGAGGCGCGCGCGTTCGATCAACCGTGTTCCGTCCGGGGTCGTGCCGCCGCGGCGGACCATCTCGCCGAAGCCGGCGAGATCGTTTGCGGTGACCGTGAGCCCGCGCAAGCGAGAGAGCGGCCGCGGGGCGAACCGCGCCTCGGCGGACCAACCCAGCGGCTCCGCCAACCACTCGTCCAACAGCTCCTGGCCAGGCTTCCCTGTGGCGGCCTCGAGCACGGCGTGGAGCTGATGGAAGGCGTTGTTGACGTAGGCCCAGTGGAAACCGGCGTCTTGGGCGAAACGCAGATCGTCGTCGAGGCCCGACGTCATCGTCATCAGGTGGCGCACTCGGATGCGAGCCTCTTCACCGCGGGAGGCCTGGCTCCAGCTCGAGCCGAGGTAGTCGGAGACCGCTGCGTCGGTGTCGAGAAGGCCGCGCTCGGCCGCCATCGCCGCGAGCACGGCGACCACGCTCTTCTGTACCGACGCAACATCTTCGATGGCTTCGCCATTCGCGGTAGTGCCCCGCCGGAGCCCGCGGTAGACGACGCGCGCCCCAAGACGATCACCGCCGCGGGTCTCCGGCCAGTGTTGTTCGACGACGACGTCGCCGCGCCACAGGATGATCAGGCTGGAGGAGTGGTGCGACTCCGCCCACGCGATGGCGTCCATGAGCGCATCTGCGTTCCAGCCCGCCGGTGCGGCGGGGGACAGGGCGGGGCGCGTCGTCTGTGCCGCCGGAGCCGCGCAGCCGGCGACGAGGCCGCACAGCGCCAGTGCGGCGAGCCAGTTGGACGGGAGATTTCGAACGGAGCGCATGGGCACCTCGGGTCGGGCGATTCCGGTTTCAACCCGCGGACGGGTCCCGGGTTGCGCTCCAACGAAAACGGGCGCCCGCAGTCCTCGCCGAGGACCGTGGACGCCCGAAAGGCGTGTGTGCAGCCGGGGCGTTACTCGATGATCGCGAGCGCCTGACGCGGGCAAAGACGCACGGCCTCGCGCGCCTTTGCTTCCTGGTCGGCGGGAACAGCGCCCGAGACCTCATCGGAATCGCCCTTCAGCACATGATGGAAGTTGTCGTCGTCGTCCACCTTGTAGAGTTCGGGGGCGACGTCCATGCAGACGGCGTTGGCTTCGCACAGATCCCAGTCGACCTTGACCTTCATCAGTTCCTCTTGCCTCCAGATGCGGCCCCGTTCGATCCGGGCCGAGAGGCGGAAAGCTATACCACGTTGGCCAGGAACCTGCCGGGTTCGACTTCGCTCACTCGGCCTTCACGCACCGCGCGGTCGATGTGCTGCCCCATGCTGCGCCGCTCCACCGGGTCCGCGAACGCGACCGGGTCTCCGGGACGGTAGACGAAGCGGTGTTCTGCAATGTCGTTCATGCTGCGCGGCGCCTCACTCAGGAATTCCATCAGGCGGTCTTCGCGGCGCTGGATCACGGCCTCGAACTTGTCGAGTCGTTCCAGGAACGTCGGCCGGTCGACGACGCCGATGTGATGGAACGTCGCATAATGGTCGGCTTCGATGGTGCGGACCTTCTTCAGGCTGCGTTCGAAGTCTTCAAGGTCGGACCAGGCGTCGCCGTAGTAGGGGCCGAAACTCGAGAGGTCGATGTCTCCGAGGTAGAGAAGCCGGTCGGGTTCCACCCAAAGAGCCGTATGTCCGCGCGTGTGGCCCGGGGTGTGGATCGCGCGCACCGTCACGCCGCCGCCGAGGTCCCAAATTGCCCCATCGACGTAGGGCTCCGCGTCGTGGCGCTCCGCATAACGAAACTGCTCGCGGAGGGCGGTCTCCCATCCGGCCGAGATCACCGGATCGTCGAAGCCGTAGATCTCCATGATGCCAGCGAACGATTCCCAGCCGATGAGGTCGGCTTCGTGGCAATGGCCCTTGGCGTCGGGGAAGAGGCTGGCGCCCGCGATGTGGTCTTCGTGGCAGTGCGAGAGCACAACGTGGTCGATCGTGGGAAGGGTGTCCACGCGCGGAACGACGCCGAGCGACGGGTCGATCAGCAGCGTCGCATCGGTCCCGCGCACGAGCAGGCTGTTGCCCTCGGGATACTTGCCCCCGTCCTTGCCGAACAGCACAGTGCAATGTCCGATCTCTCGATCCTCTCGCACGACTTCACTCAACTCGCTACCTCTGCTCGCGGTTCCGGCGAATCATACCCGAGGGGTCCTGACTCATGGCAGCGCGCACGACGAAACCCGCAACGAAGCGTTCCTACTGGCTGGTGAAGAGTGAACCCTTCAAGTACTCGTGGGACGAGTTCGTGAAGGACGGCTCCACTTACTGGGACGGCGTGCGAAACTACGGCGCGCGCAACAACCTGCAGGCGATGAAGAAGGGCGACCTGGTCCTCTACTACCACTCGAACGAGGGCAAGGAAGTCGTGGGGGTCGCCAAGGTCGCGAAGGAGTCCTACCCGGACCCGACCATCGACGATGATCGCTGGGTCGTCGTGGACCTGAAGCCCGTGAAGCCGTTGAAGACACCCGTCACGCTGGCCGACGTGAAGGGCGACGCGCAGCTCCAGAAGATGGAACTCGTGCGTCAGGGCCGGCTCTCGGTGGTTCCCGTCGAGAAGGTCCACTTCGACAAGGTGCTGAAGCTCGGCGGGATCTCGATCGCCTGAGAGCCCCGTTGTCGGGCGCTAGCGCGACAACAGGATGCGGATGCGCGTTTCGGCGCCAGACGGAGTCGGCAGCGCGGCGCGCTTGCGGCGCTCTTCCTCGCGGCGACGGGCCTGCTTGGTCTTGCCGTAGGCTTCTGGTTCCCGCGTGTCGGCCCACCCGAGTACGCGTTTTCCGTAGGCACTGACGATGTCGGCCTTGCCGTCGCCATTCAGGTCGGCGATATCGGAGTCCAGCGAAGATTCGTGGTCGAGGGAGACGTCGGGGCTGCGGTCGTAC
>JAJDAQ010000158.1 GCA_029261815.1 Deltaproteobacteria bacterium | reverse complement strand
TGGTCAGCGCCGCCGCCCGGGTGCCGTTGTCGCGCCGCAGGCCGGACTCGACCGACCGCAGCTGTAGCTGTGCACCGCTCGGCGGCACCTGCGTGAAACGAACACCGATCCCGGCGCCTTCCCAAGCCTTGAGCGCGGCCTCGATCACGAGGGTCTCACGGTCATCGGTGCCCAGGATCGCCACCCCGATCGGCGACTCCGTTGACCAGCGACAAGTCAGCCACTCGAGTTCGCCCTCCGCCACCCACAGATAGGGGTGCATGGGTCCCAACGGATCGGCCGGCGTCGTCGCACAACCGACGGTGCACAGCGCGAAGACAGCGACGGCCATGATCGCGCGTCGCCCCGGCAGGTTTCGAGACCCGACGCGCGTCACCGGGTACCTAACAAATCGATCGCGCGCGAAGGCTCCGGCGTCTCGAAGCCGAGCACCTGACCGTAGAACCACCACTCGCCCTCCAGCGCGGCCACCATGTTCTTGGCCTGGCGAAAGCCATGCCCCTCTCCGGCAAACGGAACGTAGGCATGAGGCACGCCCCGCAGGGCGAGGGCCGCGACCATGGCCTCGGCCTGGGCCGGCGGCACCACCTTGTCTTCGAGCCCCTGGAAGAAGATCACGGGACAGCCGAGACGGTCCGGCGAATGGATCGGCGAGCGTTCTCGATAAAGCGACGCCGCTTCCGGGTAGGGTCCCACCAGACGATCCACGTAGCGGGACTCGAACTTGTGCGTATCTTGCGCCAGCGCGGTGAGGTCTCCGATCCCGTAGTGGCTGGCACCTGCCGCGAACACGTCGTGGAACGTCAACGCGCAGAGCGTCGTGTAACCGCCGGCGCTTCCGCCCGTCGCCAGCCAACGTGCCCCATCGGCCGCTCCGTCGGCACTGACCGCGCGCGCGCCCGCAATGCAGTCTTCCACATCGACAATGCCCCACTGGCCGTCCAGTTGTTCACGATAGGCACGCCCATAGCCAGTACTTCCGCCGTAGTTGACGTCGAGCAGTGCGAAGCCGCGGCTGGTCCAGAATTGCGTCGCCGCCTTCAACGCCGGCGCCGTCGCCGCGCTGGGACCGCCATGACTCTTCACGATCAGGGGCGGCCGCTCGCCAGCGGGCCCCTCGAACGCGTCGGAGCGAGGCCGGTACAAGAACGCATGCGCCGTCCGCCCACCGTCCGACGGGAACGAGATCGCCTCGGGCAAGGCGGCTTCGCCCACCTTCCACGGTTCGCCCCCGGCGACAACCTCGAAACCCGAGGACCCCAACCGCGCGAGCGTCGGCAACGCGTGCCCACTGGCGCCGAGAACGACCGCGCCGCTCGCGTCGGCATCGATGCCCATGACTGTCGTGAAGGGAAGTCCGCACGAAGTGATCTCACCGCGCGCGGCCGAGACGCGCACCACGTCGTCTACGGCGTTTCGCGAAATCGCACAGAGGATCTGCTGTTCATTCTCGAATGCGAAAGCACGCATTCCGAGGACCCATTGCGGCCGCCCGAATTCGGCGCGCTCATTCGTCAGCGCCACGACCTCGTCTCCACGGAGTTGGGAGAGGTTCCCGAAGCCCGAGCGATCGGACACGAACGTCAGCACGCCCGCGGGCGAGAAGGTGGGTTGAAAGATCGACTCGCCGCGGCCTCCCGCGACCTTCACCGCAGCGCCACGCGGTCCCTCTGGCCCCCATCCCTGGACCCACAACGTCGTGCCATCCCAGGGCATGTCGGGATGGTCCCAGCTGAGGAACGCGATCCGGTCGCCGGAAGGAGACCAGGCGGGAGAAGACACGAAGTCGTGGCTGTCGCACACGACCATCCGCGTGCCGGCGGAGGGGGAGAACGCGACGAGGAAGTTCGTCGGTTCAGTCGCGCTGGCCGCGTGGTCTTCTTCGACCGCGAGCAGCCATCGCCCGTCGGGCGAGCCGGCGAGGTCGCCAAGTCGTGTGTCCGTCCGGGTCGAGCCGATGGGACCGCCGCGCACACGTCGAAGCTCGTGCCCGCGCCCCACGACGTAGACGATGTCGTCGCCCAGGAATCCGAACTCGCCGCCCCCGTACTCGTGAACGCCGCTGCGCACGTCCACGTCAGCGGGCGAGAGGTCTTGGGTCCGGCCGCCTTCGTGGCGAACCAGGGTCTGGCGCCCTTGCGCCTCCGGGCGCGACTCGAGCCACACCGTCGCGCCGTTCCGGACACGCGGTTGGCTGTAGCCGCGGCTCGCGGCTGCAACATCGTGCGCAGACAACGGTGAGGACCAGGCCCCGTACGGACGGACTCGCGACAAATGCACCCCCTCCCCCTACTTTACAGGGCCCGTGGAACCCATCGATGCCCTGCTGCTCGTGTTCGGGGGTCTGGCGGCCGGCGTCGTGAATACGCTGGCCGGCGGCGGCTCCCTCCTCACCGTGCCCTTGCTCACATTCGTGGGCCTGCCCGGGACCTTGGCCAACGGAACCAACCGTGTCGGCATCCTGATCCAGAACGGCGTCGCTTCGTGGGGCTTCTGGCGCGAAGGCGTACCCGGGTTTCGAGACGCTGCACCGCTCGTGCTCCCCGTCGCCGTGGGCGCCCTCATCGGCGCGTACGGGATCTCGCAGCTGGACGACGCCGTCTTCGAACGGCTCTTCGGCTTCGTCATGCTGATCCTGCTCGTGCCCACACTTCGCGGCGCCGCCGGGGCCGGGAACTCATCGCGGACCCTGTCGCCCTGGCTGCGGTCCCTCCTCTTCTTCGGCATCGGCCTCTATGGCGGCGCCTTCCAGGCCGGCGTCGGCATCCTGTTGATCTACGGGATCTCCTGGAGTGGGGTCGACCTGGTCAAGACCAACAGCATGAAGGTCGTGATCAACTTCTGCTTCACACTGCTGGTGCTACCGATCTTCCTGTTCTCGGACCAGATCTCGTGGCCGCACGCCCTAGCATTGGGCGCCGGTTTCGCCGCTGGCGGTGCCATCGGTCCGCGCCTCGCCGTACGCGGCGGAGAGCGCGTGATCCGACCCGTGTTGGGGGTCGCGGTCGTGGCGCTGGCCGCAAAGATGCTCGGCTTCTACGGCTGAGCGCGGCCGCTACTTCTGGCCCACGCCAGACATGAAGTCGCCGCCACCGGCCTCGGGCGCCGGGACTTCCACGACGCGCTCGTCAACATCGTCGAACTCGAGGCGGAGCGCGCGGCACATGGTCGCGTGCATCTCGTACAAGCACGTGACGTAGGTCAGTTCGAGAATCTCCTGGTCGTCGAGATGGACCTTCAACGCCTCGAACACGCCATCGGGTGTCCGGCCGCCGTCCAGAACAAGGCAATCCGTATACGCCAACACCGCACGTTCGACTGGCGCATAGCAATCGGCGGCACCCCAGTGCGGGATCGCTTCGATCTGCGCTTCTGACAGCCCCACGTCCCGCGCGGCCTTGCAATGTTGCGAGAACACGAACTGGCTTCCACGAGCGAAGCCCGCGCGCATCTGGCCGAGCTCTCGCAATTTCGGGTCAAGCTTTCGCTCGGGACTCCGGTAGAACCCGAATCCGGCGACCGCGTGATCGAAGGCATCCGGTACGCCGGCAAAGACCGTCCACCAGTCACCCGGCGTGCCCGTTGCCGTCCCGGGCTCGGCGACGGGATCGCGATCGCCAAAGAGCATTTGATAGATCGGGCGGCCGCGCTCATGGACGTCGGCCTTCGGAATCTGCGGCAGTCGGGGCATGGAGTCCTCCTTCGGGGTTCTGGGACCGGAAACGGCAGGTTAGCGGCGTTGGCTTCCCCAGAAGGCGATATCTTTCCCGCATGCCCGTCCGACTCGAACGCCCCGGCGATCATCCGAATACGGCGCTCGTCACCATCGACCGCCCCGAGAAAGCCAACAGCCTGGATCCCGGGATGCTGTGCGACCTGGCGGACGCGTGGCGCGAAATTGCGGCCGACGAGGAGATCCGCTGCGCCGTCGTGACCGGGGCCGGCGAGCGCGTCTTCTGTTCAGGGATGGACATGGGCACCACGATCCCGGTTTCCCAGCAGCTGGCGCGCGGAGAACGGGTCGATCCGCGCAGCTTCGAGGGTCTTCGAAACGTCTCGACAGCCCTACTCGCGGGCTTCGATCTCGGTACGCCCCTGGTCGCCGCGATCAACGGACACGCACGGGCCGGGGGCTTCGACATGATGCTGGCGTCCGAACTGCGTTACGCCGTGCCTCACGCGACCTTCGCACTGGAGGAGGTCGCGCTCGGCCTCTACCCCACAGGCAATGCGACGGTATTGCTGCCGAAACAGATCGGTTGGACGCATGCGCAGGACCTCCTGCTGACCGCGCGCCCGATCTCGGCCGAGCGGGCCGCCTCGATCGGCCTCGTCAACGAGGTCGTCGGGCCCACCGACCTTCTGTCCTCCGCGTTCGCGGCCGCCGACGCCATCGCGCGGAATGCGCCCCTGGCCGTGCGTGAGACGCGACGCGGCGTGCGGTCTCTGCTCGCAACCCCGCTCGATGCCGCCTATCCAGCGCAAGAAGCCCTCGGCCGCCCGCTTCGCAAGACCGAAGATGCCGCCGAGGCCCAGCGTGCTTTCATGGAGAAGCGACCACCGGTCTGGCGGGGTCGTTAGGCGAAACCCTCCAGCCCCCGCGCCAGGTCCGCGCTCGCAGGGTTTCGAGCTCGATGAGCACCGCGCCGTCCCTTCCCGTCCAGGCCCAATCGATCTCCGCACGGTCGAGCCGTTCCAACACGGTCGGATGCGGGAACGCGAGCCGCCCGCGCCGCGGCGCAGAGACGATGGCCCAGGCCGGAGCCACCGATGCCAGGAACCCGGCACCACTCGACGTCTTGCTGCCGTGGTGACCCAGCTTCAGGACATCGGCCGACAGATCCGCGCCGCCGTCCCGCAATGCCCACTCCCCCGGCTTTCCAAGATCACCGGTCAACAGCACGCGGCGCCCCCCTGCCTCGATCCGGACCACCAGCGACCCAGCGTTTCCCGGCAGCCTGGGCCCAACCGGGGGCCATAGCGGGAACGCCGCGAGACCGCGACTCCGATAGGGAGCCCTTCCCTGGCCAGTCTCAACGACAGGGGTACCGGTCCCTCTGGCGGCACTCCGAATCGCCCCGAATCCAGGATCTCGCGCGCCTCCCAGCGGCAACCAGATGACGCCCACTTCGAATTGCTTCAGGACGGCGGGCACACCCCCTGCGTGATCACGATCGGCATGGGTCACGATCAGGAGATCGATCCGGCGGATCCCCAGCGCGCGTAGCGCCGGCACCACCACCGTGGCTCCTGCGTCCCGCCCCCCATGCCCGGCCACACCCGCATCGACCAGGATCGTTTGGCCGCCGACCTCGACGACCGTGGCATCTCCCCAGCCCACGTCGAGAAACACCACACGGTCTCCGGTTGGCTGCACACCAGGGACCGGCGCCAAGCCGAGCACCGCCGCGCTAGCGGTCGCAGCCAACGCGCGCGTCGGCCACCGACGGAGCCACACCACACCGAGTGCGAGCACGAATGCCGTTCCGCACGCCAGCGCACCCGGCCGCCCGCCGGCTCGAACCGGGAACGCACTCGCCAACGCTGCGCCCGCATCGAGGGAGCGGTCTCCCAACCACGCGGCGACGGCGATCACGCCATCCCATTGGTCGAGCGCCGCACAGGCAGCCGCAACAAGCGCAGCCGGAAGGAGGATTCCGGCCGTCCACGGAATCGCCAGCAAGTTGGCCACCCAGCCCAGCGCAGATGCGGTTCCAAAGTGCCACGCCGCGATCGGCGCGGTCGCGCACGATGCGACGAGAGACGCGCGCGCGAGTGCGACCACGGCATGCGACGCCCTCGGACTCGATGCGGCGTCGACCAACAATGCCGCCGTGGCCACGAACGATAGTTGCGCGCCCGCCGAGAAGAGCGCGCTCGGTTCAACGATCAGCACGCCTGCTGCGGCGAGCGCCACCAGATGGAGCCGCGACACGACACGGCGCATCGCGACGCCGCCTCCTGCGATCACGACAAACATCAACGCGCGCTGCATCGAGACTGGCCAACCGCTGAGAGCCGCGTAGGCGACGCCCATGACTACCGCGGCAAGCAATGCCAGGCGGCGGCGATCCCACCGAGCGAGCGCGGCCCCACGTCTCAATCCCCATCGGGTCAATGTGAAGGCCAACGCGCCCACCAGCCCGAGATGCAGACCCGACACTGCGAGCAGATGCGACAGCCCGGCTCGCGCCGCCCAGTCTGCGACGTCCGGCCCGAGACCCGAACGCTCGCCCAGCGCGAGGGCTGCGAGCAACGCGCCGCCGTGCCCTTCGCTCTGAAGGCGCCGAGCGGTTCGAAGCCGAAAGGCCTGCAGGCCCGCTGGCCATGCGGCTGCCCGTTCGACGATCACCGCGGCGTTGGGGTGAACCAGCCCGCCGCTTGCGCCCACGCGGGGCCAGTCATTGCGTCGGTCCCGCGCGCCCGGATTCGCGGGCCCGCGCACCGGCTGGAGTCTTACCTGGGCACGCGCCGTATCGCCGACGGTTGCGGAGCGAAGCGGCGAGTCCGACGCG
>JAJDAQ010000157.1 GCA_029261815.1 Deltaproteobacteria bacterium | reverse complement strand
GCGCCCAAGAAGGCAGCGCCCAAGAAGGCCAAGAAGAAGAAGGCGCCGAAGATCAAGTACGTGAAGCCGGAGGCTCTCACGCGAGAGCCCAAGCCCGGCCTCGGCTTGAAGTGGGCGTGCTTCGGCTGTGGCTCACGCTTCTACGATCTCGAAAAGGTGCCGCCGCTTTGTCCCAAATGTGGGGCCAACCAGTTCGAGCAACCCGTCGACACCGTCCCCGCGCCGCCGCCCCCGCCGCCGGCCAAGAAGAAGCCGGCGATGGCTCCGATGGCTCGCTACCTCGACGAGGACGAGCCCGCGACACCCGAGGCCGACAGCGGCGACGACGAAGCCGCCGAACTCGACATCGAGTCGCTGGGTGAAGGCGGAGCCGGTTTCACGCCCGAAACCACCGACGACGACTAGCCACGGGGGCTGCTCAGGCCTGTACGTCGGCCTCCAACGCGGATTCGACTGTCTGCCGCGTTGGCAGGCCGGCCTGGGCGCCAAGGTGCAGGCAGTTCAGGCCCGCCACGGCGTTGCTGAAGCGCAACGCCTCTTCCGCACCCGCACCCCCCAGGACTGCGTCGCAAAACGCGCCGTGGAACGCGTCGCCAGCGCCGGTCGTGTCGACGGGCTGGATGCGTAGTGCCGGGGCGTGGAGCAACGGCGTCGCGGCCCCGGCCGCAACGGCACCGTGTCGGCCCTGCGTGACGACGGCCAACGTCGCGCCTTGCGCGGCCAGGGCGTGAACGGCCGATTCCGCACTGCCCCACCGCTGGCTGGCCCAATCGCCAGAGACGATCGGGAAATCGCTCAGCGCGAGTAGTTCGTCGACCGCGGGTCCGTCCCCGTCGGCATCCATGACCACGGGAACGCCGTGCTCCCGTGCTTCGCGCGCAGCCGGAAGCGATGCCTCCGGGTCGCCGCCGTCGATCAGCAAGAGGCCCGCTTCGGCAACGAGCGCGAGTGGTGCGTCGGCGCCGCTCAATGTCAGCGCGGTGTCCCGTTGCCAGAGGACCGTCCGTTCGCCGGATCCGGCGTCGACCCAGATCATCGCCCGCTGCGTCGCGGCGCCGCGAACCGTGCGGACGCGAGAGGTATCGACACCGGCCGCCGCCAAGGGCGCCAGGACCTGGGTAGCGGCTTCGTCGTCGCCCACCGTGCTCACGAAGGCGGTTTGTCGGCCGAGTCGGCGGATGCATAACAGCGCGGTGGCCACCTGACCTCCGGTCGACACGTGCCACGTGGTCATCGGCGCCTTGCCGGCCGGGACCGGGAGCGTTTGCGCGACGCCGACCTGATCGAGCGAAATCGGCCCGATCCCCAACCCGTCCGTCGCCCGGTCCGCCGGGCGCAGCTCCCAGAGTCGTTGCTGACCGGTCAGTAGAGAACCTCGTACGCGAACCGACTGCGGAGCACCCGTTTCACGTACGTTCGGGTCTGGTCGTAGGGGATGGCCTCGACCCATTCGTCGTCGGGGAGGTTCGGGGCAGCGTCGATCCAGCGCGTCACCGCTCCGGGCCCAGCGTTGTAGCTGGCGACTGCGGCCGATGTCCTGCCGCTGAAACGGGCCAACAGCGATTCGAGATACAGGCCCGCAAGCTCGAGATTTCGTTCCGGCACCAACAACTCATCCGGATGATAGGCCGCGGCACCGAGCTGCTCCGCGAGTCGACGTCCGGTATCCGGCATGATCTGCGCCAGTCCGCGCGCACCAACGACCGACAGCACCTTGGGGCGATAGCCGCTCTCCTCTCGCATCACGGCCGACAGCAGTGCCGCGTCGACCTCGCGGCCCTCCACGGCGGCCTCGACGAATTCACCGTACGCGTTCGGCCACGCGGCCCACCAGAGATCGACGACGCCGGTACTCGGCCCCTTCGCCAGTTCGAGAAGGTGCGCGTCCAGCACGACGCGCTGAGCCTGATGATAGTCGCCGGCTTCCTGCAACAAGTTGGCGAGCAGAAGCCGATCACTTCGATGCCGTGCGCGCTTGCGCTCGGCACTGAGCTCCCGTGCCGCGTCCTCCTCGAGACCGGCCTCGATCAGGATTCGTGCCCGCTCCAGCGTTCGTTCCGGAATCCGGGAAGCCGGAGGCTGAGTCGAGCTCCGAGCCGGGGGACCGACGCGGCCGAATACAGGGGGCTGTCCGAGTGCCTGCGCGGCGCGCCAGCCGTAGTAGGTCACCGGAAAGGTGCGGGCGAGTTCGGCCAGACGTTCGGTCGCGTCCTCCTGTCCGGCCTGCTGCGCCGCGCGTGCGCTCCAGTAGCGTCCACGCAGCGCTTCGATCGGATCCGGGGTCGAAGCCACGACGTCGCGAAGTCGCGATTCCGCCTCGCCAAAACGCCCGGCTTGATAGGCGGCCCAGCCAAGGCGCCAGCTCGCTTCGCGCCGCTGGCTCGCTCTCGGCGCCCGCTTGGCAACTGCGGCATAGTGCGCCTCGGCCTTCGGCACGTCACTGTCTTCCCATAACGTTGCGACCAGGAAGCGGGAGCGAAACGCCAACGCGTCGCTGCCCTTCCCCAACGCCTCGAAGCGCCGAATCGATTCCGAGATCTGTCCGCTGCGCGCGAGCGATCTGGCGTGCCAGAAACGGGCATCGCGGCCCGGAATCGCGCCGAATGCCTGCACTGCCTCCGGGTAGCGTCGCAAGCGGAACAGCAGGTCCGCGATGCGCCGGTCGAGGCGTCGCCTGAGCGCAGCCTCCTGGGCCACGGACCGCGCGCGCGTGCAAACCTCGAGCGCTTCGAGGTTGTAACGAGCGGCCGTCAACGAATTGCAGCGTGCGCGGAGGACCGACAGCTGGTCGCGCTCGCGGGGCGACACCGCGTCGAGGCGATCCAACGCAACGGTGGCGGCCTCCCCCTCGCCCGTATGCGGCAGCTCGGTCCAGACCTCGAGCCAGGCCTTTCGCGCAGCCGCCAGGTCCCCTTCCTGCTCGAGCGCCTCGGCGATCTGGGTCAGCAGTGCGGCACGCGCTTCCTTTTCCTTTTCGTTCGCGAGGGCTTTCTGCCACGCGGCGCGCGCGCCTTCCAGGTCTCCCGCGGCGTACCGGGCCGATGCTTCGAGCCGTGCGAGGTCCCCAAGAAGCAAGCTCGAAGGCGTCGCCGCCTGCGCTTCACTCGCACGCGCGGCGGCTTCCGTTGGCCGCTCGCCCGCCAGCAACGCCGTGGCTTCCCAACGCGCAGCGTGGTCGGCGACGATTGCGTGCTGACGTCGAACCTGGGCAAACAACCGGGCTGCGGTGTCGTTGGCACCGGCCTCGAGCGCCGCACGCCCCGCCCTGAGTGAGGCACCGGGGGAAAGTGCGGACGACGCGTCCGGCGTGTCGGCGCCCACCACGACGACGGCCAGGCCAACCCAGAACAACGCGAGCGCGGCGCGCTGCCCGAGGCGGCGCACGCGATCTCGCTGGATCATCCTCTTCTTGTCGGCGCTCACGCGACCCCCCTCACCCCGTTGCATTGTGATCGACCGTCGCTGCGGCATCAATGGCAGTTGCTAGCGTCCGCGCGTGACGAATCGACGCGGACAGGGACGAATCGGCACCGGCTTGGCCGCGTGCGTGCTCATGCTTTTCTCCATCAGCTGCGGGGGCAGCACGCCTCCGCCGGTCGCCGCTCTACCTTCAGACACCGAGGCTGACGGATCCGTGCCGAGCGAGCCGCTCGCATCGGCTCCGGGACCGCAACGACGTGGACTGTGGGTGCTCTGCGAAGGCTCCCAGCGGGTCCTGGAACATCCGGATCGCGTCGCGGTCCTGCTCGCGGACGCGGAGGCCCTCGCGGTCACCGACCTCTTCGTCCAGGTCTATCGCGGCGGCCGCGCATGGTTTCCGACCGCCCTTGCAGATGCCGGGCCCGCGGCACGCGTGCGCATCAACGGCCGCGACACCTTGGCCGAGTTGATCGACGGGGCCCACGCCCGTGGAATCCGCGTCCATGCCTGGGTCAACGTCTTGTCCCTCTCGCGGAACACCGAGGCCCCCCTCCTCCAGCGGCTTGGCCGGCAGGTCGCAATCGTCGACCAGAAGGGTCGCTCGGTTCTCGACTACCCGGACCAGGAAATCCCGGCGCCCGATCGCGAGTGGGTGCGCATGGGAACTCCGGCCGTGTGGCTCGACCCGGCTGCCGCCGGTCTCGACGATTATCTGGCCGAAGTCTTCGGGGACTTGCTGCGTGCCTACCCCACATTCGACGGACTCCACCTCGACTACATCCGCTACGCCGACGCCCTGCCCTTTGCGCCCGGAACCCGTTTCGGTGTCGGCTTGGGCTTTGGGTTCGGCGCTGAAACGCGCGCACGCTTTCGAACGGACACGGGACTGGAGGCGCCGTTCCAGTCCTCGTTGCGCAACGCCAATGCGTTCGACGATTGGCGCCGAGCGCAGCTAAGCGCCCTGGTCGGCAAGATCGCGCAGTCCGCCCGACAGGCCCGGCCCGGTCTACAGATGTCGGCCGCCGTCATCAGCGATCGCGAACGCGCCTATCTTGTCGACCTCCAGGACTGGCTCGGTTGGCTCGACGCCAACGCACTCGATTTCGCCGTACCCATGCTCTACACGCGCGACCACGTGCGGCTTGGCCACCAACTCGAGGCGATGGCGGCGCACGGAAAGTCTCGGGAACTCCTCATCGGGTTGGGCTCCTGGCTCTTTGCGGGGGCCCCCGCGGATGGCGTTGCGCAACTGCGCGCCGCCACGGACACCCCCGGAATCGGCACCGCCCTCTTCTCCTGGGACGCGATTCGCGAAACGCCGGCCCTCCTCAACGCGCTCGCGTCGGAGGCCGCGCGGGAGCGCTCCGCTGCAACTCGCTGACTTCGACTACGCGCTTCCCCCGGAACAGATCGCCCAGGCGCCCAGCACTGAGCGCGATGCTGCCCGGATGATGCGCCTGCCCCGAACCGCAGGAGAGCCGACGGACGCGACGATTCAAGACCTCGCGAGCGAACTCGAACCCGGCGATCTGCTGGTCATGAACGCGACGCGGGTCGATCCCGCGAGGCTCCGCGGCGAAAAACAGACCGGGGGCAAAGCCGAAGCCCTGCTCCTTGGCCCAGCCGACGGCCCCGATACCTACGAGGCCCTGGTGAAGTCGCGCGGCAGCCACCGGGTGGGCGCCCATTACCGGTTCCACCGCGCGGACCGCTCGCTCGACGCCGAGGTCACCCGGATCGAGGACGATGGCCGTGTCCACCTGCGCTTCGCGACCGCGGCGGACCCGTACGAGATCGGTGAAATGCCGCTGCCGCCCTACATTGCGCGCAGTGCCGCCCGGGCCGCCGACGAAGAGCGCTACCAGACCGTCTACGCACGCGCGCCAGGGTCGGTCGCGGCTCCAACGGCCGGGCTCCATCTGACCGAGGAACTCCTTGCGAGACTCGCGACGCGTGGCGTGCACACGGCCGAGGTGCTCCTCCACGTCGGCATCGGGACGTTCCGACCCGTTCGCGACACCGATCTCGCCGCGGGGCGGCTGCATGCGGAACGCTTCGAACTTTCGGAGGAGACCGAGACCTCTATCGCCGAGACCCGCCGTCGGGGTGGGCGCGTCGCCGCGGTCGGCACGACGACCACGCGGGTTCTCGAGCATGCACACTGTGGCGACGGACACGTCAAGGCGGGCGCCGGCGAGACGCGCTTGTTCCTGAAGCCGGGCGATCCGTTCGCCGTGGTCGATGCCTTGCTGACGAATTTCCACCTCCCGAAGTCCTCGCTCCTGATGCTGGTCGCCGCATTCGCGGGTCGAGAGCGCGTTCTTCGCGCCTATCAAACTGCCGTCGAACGCGGGTATCGATTCTATTCCTACGGCGATGCGATGTGGATCTCATGAGCGAGACGTTCGACTTCCAGACCGTGGCCCACGATGGCACTGCGCGGCGCGGCTTGTTGCGGCTGGGCGGCGGGCTCGTGGAGACCCCGGCGTTCATGTCGGTCGCGACCTATGGCGCAGTGCGCGGCGTGGGCTTCGACGACCTCCCGCCGCTTGGCGCCCAGATCGTGCTCGCGAACACGTTCCACCTGCACGAACGCCCCGGAGAAGACATCGTCGCCGCGGCCGGAGGATTGCGGGGCTTCACCGGTTGGAAGGGGCCGTGGCTGACCGACAGCGGCGGCTTTCAAGTCACGTCCCTGGCGGACCGCGTCCGACTCGACGAGTCGGGCGTGACCTTCTCGTCTCCGGTCGATGGCCGCCGTCGCGAACTGACACCCGAGAAGGCCATCCAGATCCAGGAAGCGTTGGGCGCGGACATCGCCATGGCACTCGACCAGGTCGTGCCCATCACGCCGGACGGTCGAAGCGAGATCGAGGCGGCGATGGAGCGCAGCTTGCGCTGGGCCGAACGATGCCAGCAAGCACGTACGCGTCCGGACCAGGCGGTCTTCGGCATCGTCCAGGGCGGTGCCGACGTCGACCTGCGCGTCCGCAGCGCGCGAGCCACGGGGTCGCTCGGTTTCGAGGGACACGCGCATGGGGGACTCGGTCTCGGCGAGGAGCGTGCGGAACGACGCGCCATGATTGCTGAAGTGCACGGCGTGTTGGCCGCCGAACCGCCGCGCTACTTGATGGGCCTCGGGCGCCCGGAGGACATCGTCGACGCGATCGCCGAGGGCGTCGACCTGTTCGACTGCGTCGTGCCGACGCGCCATGGCCGGCACGGTCTCGTATTCACGTCCGAAGGTCCGCTCAACGTGAAGAACGCCCGGTTCAAGGACGACTTCGGCCCGCTCGACCCCGACTGCGATTGCCCGGCTTGTCGCCAGCACCACCGGGCCTATATCCGTCATCTCTTCGCGGTCGGCGAGCGCCTGGGTCCACGCCTGACCAGCCTCCACAACCTCCGCTACACGCTGCGGCTCATGCAGCGGGCCCGCCAGGCCATCTCCGAAGGCCGCTTCCCGGCGCTGCATCGCGAGATCATGGATCTCGCCCGCTAGCCGACGGCCTCAAGCCGCCGCCGTCCCGCGCCGATGCAGCCCCTGCGTTGCTGTGGGAGGGTTTTGCCGCGTGCGCCCGCACGATCTCGAAGACTCGAAGAAGCTTGCCCTCGCCGTAGGGTCGGGGTTCGCAGCCTCGCTGGTTGCGTTGACGGTCCAGAGCGCTTCGGACTCACTCCCGATGGGGGCCGCCATCGCGCTTCCGCTGTCGGCTGCGGCTGCCTGGATGTTCCGACGGCGCTGCGGCCAGCCCGACGCTGAAGTCGTGCAGGCCCTCGACCATTGGGCCGAGACCGGCCGCCCTCCTTCGAGAACCGAGATCGACGCCCAGGACCCGCTTGGCAAGGCCCTGCTTCGCGTCGCTCACCGGGAACGCTCGATTCACCGCGGCCTCGCCCGTCTCGGGCCCTTGCTGGCCCCGCTCCCCGAACAGCTGCGCACCCTGGCCGAAACGACGGGCGAAGGCGACGCCGCCATCGAGGAGGGCGTGGAGGAGACCGCGTCACTGCTCTCGAGACTCAACCAATCCATCCTTTCGATTCATGGGGAAGTGGAAGGTCTCGGTACGTCCGCCGAGGGGATCACGACCTCGGCGCTCGAAATGGGCGCCTCGATCGACGCGGTCGCAGAGTCCGCCGCCACGCTTCACGACGTCAATCGGGGTGCGGCCGCCGCGGTACACCAGATGAACGCGCGCACCGAGGAAGCGTCCGAGAGCGCCAATGGCGTGCTCGGAATGGCGGAAGAATCCGCTGCCGCGATGGTGCAGATGGATCGCGCGATCCAGGAAGTCAATCAGCACGCGGCGGATGCTTCGGCGCTCACGGATCGGGTGCGAACCTCGGCTGACGCGGGCGTAACGGCCATGAACGAAACCGTGCGCGGCATCGACAACATCCGATCGGAGACCACGCGCGCCCGCGACGTGATCGTCCGACTCGAGGAGCGCATTCGCGAGATCGACGAGATCGTGAATGTGATCGGGAGCATCAACGACGAGACGAATCTGCTGTCGTTGAACGCCGCGATCATTGCTGCTCAGGCTGGCGAACAGGGCAAGGCCTTCGGCGTGGTGGCCCACCACGTCAAGATGCTGGCCAACCGGACCGGCAAGAGCACCCAGGAGATCGCGGCCCTGGTCCGCGACGTCCAGGACCAGGCCCGCGACGCCGTCGATGCCATCGGTGCTGGGATGGGCTCTGTCGAGAATGGAGTGACCCTATCCCGTCGGGCGGGCGTCGAACTCGGCGAGATCCGGACCGCGGCGCAAGAAGCGAGCGAACGCGTGACCGGCATCGCTCGCGCGACCGAGGAGCAGAGCCGCAACTCCAACCATGTTGCGCGCGCGGCACAAGAAACGTCGAACATGGTCCTGACCATCACGTCGATCCTGACCGAGCAGCGAGCGGCGTCCAGCGCCCTGCTCGACAGCGCACAGAGCGCGCTGACCCAGTGCGACGGCGTCCGTCGAACAACCGAGGAACAGCGCGAGACCGCACGCTTCATCGCGAATGCGGTCGCCAGCATCACCGAAGTCATCAAGACCGTTCAGGCGAGCACGAAGAGCCACACGATGGCCAGCGAGGCTGCCTCGGCCAGCATCGGGAAGATCATGGAAGCCGCGGAACGACACGGCGCATCGCCGGAAGCCATCGTTGCGCAGATCGACGCCGTTCAGGCAGAACTGACCGAAATGCTAGGCAACGCAGGGTCGGGTCAAGGCGAAGAAGCCGATGCCTCGAGTGCCACGGACAATCCCGCGTAATCCCCCAGCCGGTCGCCACAACCCGCCGGCACGATGCGCAGGCCATCCGCCAGGAACGGCCACAGCCGCGCGCGGACCTTCTCCCGGACCGGGTCCAGGCAAAGCGCGTCGCCGGCAGCCGTGGGAATGGTTCCGAGCACGACCACTTCGGGCGCCAGCGTGTAGGCGATGTGGCAAATGCCCCATGCGAGGTAGTGGTTGAAGCGTTCCATCTCGGCCAGCGCGAAGGGGTCGGATTGCCGAGCGGCACGGACCACGTCTTCGGGTCTCGGTCCCCCGGGCCCGGCCAGGCGAGCGACTGGGCTCTCCGCCGGTGTGACGCTGGCCAGCCGACGCGTCCAAGCGGCGCCGCCGATATAGGCCTCGAGACACCCGCGCATTCCGCACGCGCACAGCTCGCCATCCCACTCGATCGGCGTATGACCGACTTCACCCGCGCTCGATCGAATGCCCCGGTGTAGACGGCCGCCGCACAAGATCCCGCTGCCGACGCCGGTCGACATCGTGAGATACACGAGGTCCTGGCTCCCGCGCCCGGCGCCAAAGCGCCATTCGGCCAGTGCCGCTGCGTTGGCATCGTTCTCGAGCCCAACCGGGCGCCCGAGCGCGGCTTCGAGTGTTGCCCTGACGGGCGCATCCTCCCAGCCGACGAGATTGGGCGGGTTCAGCAAGACGCCGGCTGCCCGGTCGAAGGGACCGGGAACGGACACGCCGACGTGTCCGACGTCTTCCAGCGAAACACCGCACGACGCGGCCAGCTGACGTGCCCGGTCGGCGATCTCGGCCAGATCGGCCGCTGCGTTGCCATGCGCCGGCGTCGGGAACCGGTCCCGCCCGTGCAGGGTGCCGTCGGCTGAGCCGTAGGCCATGGCGATCTTGGTTCCGCCGATATCGATGCCGAGATGAATCTGGATGTGGGGCTCCTCCCCCGAATGTGACCCGGACGGGCCCAATGTCGCCCGGGCAACCTACGTCCTGCCCGGCGCGGGCTCAAGTCATGCGACCGATGCGACCGATAGGGAAAACAATCGCCGGCGCGGGGCCCTGCGCCCCGACCTGCCGGCTCCGGAGGGATCCCACATGCATCTGGCCCGAGTTCTCGGTCTCGCCTTCCTCGTCATGGTCGGCACCACCGCGTGCCAAACGACGATGTTCTCCGACCCCATGGGTGTGAAGCGCGACTTCGAAGAGATCCAGGGGAAGTTCACCAAGTTCATTCGCTGGGGTGCGATCGACGAAGCCAGCATCTTCGTCGTCGACGAACAGCGCGACGCGTTCCTGGAGCTGGCGCCAGAAATCAACGACATGCGCTTCACCGACTACGAAGTGATCCGGCTCGACTACGCCGAAGATGACCAGTCCGCGACCGCCAACGTGCGGTACACGGGCTACCGCCTATCCATGCCGATCGAGAAGTCATTCCGTGTCGACCAGGAATGGACCCGCGACGAGGAGACCGGCGCCTGGACCGTGAGCCTGAATGTCGACGAACTCCGCTCGGCCTTGTTGGGCGTACCGGCAAAGGCCGCGATCCGGTGAGTGCGGCGGTTCGGCAGCCTGCCTCGGTGACACCGCCCACGATCCTGGTCGTGGACGATGTCCCCATGTTCCGGGAAATGGAGCGTTTGTTCCTTTCTCGGCTCGGGCAGGTTCGGACGGCCAGTACGATCGAACAGGCATTGCGAGAAGCGCGCGTCCATTCGCCCGAGGTGATCCTGCTCGATCTGCACCTTCCCGATTGCGAAGGTGACGAAGCGATTCCGGCGCTGCTGGCAGCGAGCGGCCCGAATGCGGCCATCGTGATGGTCACCGCCGGAGCAAGGCACGAACACGCGCGTTCGATTCGCGCTGGCGCCGCCGACGTTCTTTCGAAGCCGCTCTCGCGCGACGCGCTGATCCAGTCCGTCTCGCGTTTCATCGGGCGGCCCAAACGCCCTGCAGGTCTTCCACGCGTTCCGCATGAAGCCCCCGTTGAAGTCAAGCTCAAGGCGGCGACCTACCAGGGCACGATCCGAAACCTCTCCCGGGGTGGGCTCTTCATCGAGTCCGACTGCGATACGTCCGAAGGGGCCGAAGTCTGGCTGACGTTCGACCTCCCCGGCTCTCCGCATCGCGTCGAATCCTCGGCGCAGGTGATGTGGCGTCGCGCCCTTCCGAACGGCGGTCCCGCAGGTCTGGGTGTGCGCTTCGTCGAGCTCGATGGACCGACCTCGCGCGACATCGACGCGTTCGTTCACGAGCGAAGCGAAGACCCGATGCCGTGGCTGGCGGCGTCCCGGACCTGATGACGCGAAGACACGTACTCTCAGCCCTGGTCGTCGTTTGGGCGCTCATGCTGGCGCCGATGAGCGCCGCCTTCGCACAGGCGCAAGGGAGCACGGAAGCGCACACGGCCGACTGGGTGGCTCGGCTCGACACCATTTCCGCCAAGCTCGCCGAGACGCGCGCGAACGTCCGTCAGCTGACGGCCGACATCGGCAAGATGAAACGCAGCAACTACCCGCGCGGCGATGCGCGAATCGAACTGGTCGAGCGCCACAAGGAGCAGACAGAGCTTCTCGCGCAACTCGAACTCGAACTCCCGGAACTCGTCGAACGCGCGCGCCGCAACGGCGTTCCGGCCGGCGTGCTTCAGCGTTACGAAGCCGACTGACAGGCCGTCAGACACGGGCGCGTGTGCGGGCGGCGGCGCAGAACGCTCACCGCCCGCGAGGGAATCGCGACGCGGGCTAGTCGAAGTCGGGGAGCAGTTCGGCCTCGTCACCCCAGTCCGCACCGTTGTGCGACGACTTCGGACGAATGACCGAGATGACCCGATCGCCCTGCTTCACCACGGTGACGTGACGGGTCGTGATGGCACCGGGGTCGCGCACGCGGCGCTCCTCGACCACCACGGGCGCCTGCGCCTGGGCATCCATGCCACTGTTCGGCACGGCAACCGAGAGCCGTTCGTTCACGCGTACGATCGTCTGGCTGGACGGCGCCTGGAACGAGACCGTCCCCTGCGGTGTGGCATTGAACGCGCGAAGGCGCTCGAGCCGCTCCTGGAGCCGTTCGCTCTGGCCAACCTGGGCCTTCTCGTTGCGCGGCGTGTACCGCGCGTAGTCCTTGAGACCGCTCGTCTTCGTCTGGACGGCTTCGCCCCGGAACTGCTCCGGTACGCGCTTCAGGTCATCCGTGTAGGACACGGTGCCGTCAGCCGTCTTCCATTTATAGAGGGACCCTCCCATTGCCGGCGCACAAAGCGCCAGGGAGAGGATTCCCGCGATTCCACACTGCTTGATCCAACGCTGCATGGGAACTTTCCTCCGTGAGAACCCCAGTCTGAACTAGAAAGTGATTTTTGTCATCAAGTTCAGATAGTTACACGCGCAACTGAAAGGCAGTTCTATGGAAGAACAAAGCGAAAACGACGTTGACGCCGCCCCAAACGCTCCCTAGGTTCCGCCTCCCGGTCAGGACGCGTTCCTG
>JAJDAQ010000156.1 GCA_029261815.1 Deltaproteobacteria bacterium | reverse complement strand
TCTCGGCGCGCACCCTGTGTGATTCCGGGCCAGACTGCAGTTCGCGAAGTGATACCCTGCGTCGATGTCCGCAGCGGTCGCATCAACGCCTCCCGGTTCCTCCGGGCCCGCAGCCGGATCGGCATGGCTGTTCGGCCCCGCGATTGATATCGCGGTTGGATGCGGCGGCCTCTACCTGCTCCTGTTCTCGTTCATGGCCGGGGGTGCGTTCGGAATTTCGGACGCGCAGCACGATCTACTGAGACCACTCCTCATTCTCTTGTTCAGCCTTCCGCACTACGGTGCGACGCTGCTTCGGGTCTATGAGCGGTCGGAGGATCGCGCGCGGTACCGGCTGTTCGGCCTCTGGGGAGCGGTGCTCGTCTACGGGACCTACGCCGCCGGGCTCAACTTCCCCATCGTCGGCGCCTGGTTCCTCACGGTCTATCTGACCTGGAGCCCGTGGCATTACACCGGGCAGAACTTCGGCATCGCGATGACGTTCCTGCGGCGCGCGGGCGTCACCTTGGACCCGCGCTCGCGGAGATTCCTCCAGGTCTCGTTCACGCTGTCATTCCTCGTCGTGATGCTCACATCCCACGGCAGCTTCGGGCAGCAGGCCGACTACGCACTCGTCAATCGTTATGCCGGCGGCTTCGCCTTCATCTCGCTCGGCTTTCCGGCCTGGTTCACCGCGGCAGCCGTCCCGGCATGTCTCGCCGGAATCGTCGTCTGCCTGATCGGTGCCGGTTTCGGATTGCGCGGACAGGCATCCGTGCGCGAGTGCATTCCAGCGATCATGATCGTCTTGTTGCAGACGATCTGGTTTACGGTCCCATTCTCGCTCGGGCACTTCGGCATCTCGACCGGCATCCCGTTCATCGATCTCGTCACGCGAGACACGCTCTTCACCTACATCGCCATTGCGCACGCGTGCCAGTACCTGTGGATCACGACGTACTTCGCGCGTCGCTCCACCACCTGGTCGAACTACGGCATGTATTGGGCCAAGGCCATCGCCTTCGGCCATGCGGCGATCCTGATCCCGACGCTGCTGGCGGTCAAGACGCCGCTATCCTCCCTGTCCTACGACGCCGGCGTTGCCGTTCTCGCGATTGCCGCATTGAACCTCCACCACTTCATCCTGGACGGTGCAATCTGGAAGCTCCGCAGCGGCCGGATCGCCAACATCCTGCTGCGAAGCGGGAAAGACGAGGAAACCGAGACGAAGCCGGCGCCGGTCTGGAGGCGGCCGCTCGTGCTGGCGGCCGTCGCCGTCTTCCTGGCCGCGGCCCTCTTCCAGACGACCGCCCGCGTGGCCGGGGTCGAAGCCGGACTGCGGGACGGAAGTCCCGAGTCCGCGTCTCGCGCCCTGGACCGTTTGTCCTGGTTCGCCGAGGAATCCGGCGCAGACCGCCTCCGAATCGGGGAGAGTTTTGCGGCCGCCAAGCAGCCGGCACAGGCCGCACGCGAGTTCGAGCGCAGCCTGGCGCTCCGCGAGACCCCACCGGGCTGGGCGCGACTCGCCGAAGCGCGCGAGTCCCTTGGCGACCCCCAGGGCGCCCTCGACGCCTACGACGCTGCCCTCGCGCTCGAGCCCCTCTGGGTAACCGCGATCGAAGGCGGTGGGCTCGTGGCGCACCGCGCAGGCATGCATGAAGAGGCCGTTCGCCGCCTCCGCCCGCTCTTCTCCGCCGGGTGGGAGAACCCCGAGGTTCGCGACGCATACCTGGAATCCCGCCGTGCGTTGAACGCGGACAAGGCGGAACGCTAGGCATGATCGCGCCGGAGGAGTTCGTCGAGCGCCTGTGCCGACTCGGCGCCGACCGCGGTCCCCGGCGGTTCCCACGCAAGCCGCGCGACCGCGAGATCCTGATGAAGAGCATCGTGATGTCGCTCGACAGCGACCGCGACTATTCGGAAGGCGAGATCAACGAAGCGTTACTCGAGTGGGGCGACCGCGTCGCCCCCGCGATCGAGTCCGATCACGTGACGGTGCGACGACTCCTCGTCGACTACGGCTACCTCGAACGGACGGCCGACGGGCGCTGGTATCGCCTCGGGTTCCCACCGAATCCGCTGGCGTTCGATCTCGAAGTGGACCACCTCGATGTGCGCGCAACCGTCGCGGCCTACCTCGCGGAAACCGCGCGCCGCCAGCACGAAGGACGGGCGCGCGCTTCCTAGTCACAGCGCCGTGCACTCACCCCAGCGGCCAGACACCCGTGAAGACTTCGACGGTCGGACCGTCGAGCATGGCCTCTGCGCCGGCACCTTCGTAAACGACCCCGAGCTCGCCGCCTGGAACGCCCACGCGTACTGCCGCGTCCGTGAGGCCGGCCCAGCGCGCGGCCACTGCGACCGCTGTGCTTCCGGTCCCTGAGGAGAGCGTCTCGCCTTCCCCCCGTTCGAAGATCCGCGCCTCCACCTCCGTCGCGCCGAGCACTCGCGCAACCTCGACGTTCACGCCGTTGGGAAATCGTGAGTGAGCCTGTACCTGGGGCGCCACACGCTCCAACGGAAATGCGGCGACCGGTGTATCGATCAGATGGACCGCGTGTGGGTTTCCGACTTCGAGGGTCGTGAATCGAAGTGGCCGGCCGCCGATCTCGAACACGGCCTGTGCGCCATCGCCGGTCGGCTTCGGCACGCCCATTGCGATCCGCGCGCTCACCACGCGGCCAGCTTCGAAACGGGGCCACACGGTCCGGACACCGGCACCGGTCTCGACCTGGAGCGCACCCTCCTCCAGACCCACCAAACCGCGATCGAGCACGAACTTGGTGAAGAGTCGGAGACCGTTTCCACTGATCTCGGCCTCGCCGCCGTCGGTGTTGAACACGCGCATTCGGATGGGGGCCACGCGAGAAGGGCCCGCGACCACCAGGCCGTCGGCTCCGACCCCGAAATGCGCGCGGCCCATTGCCTTCGCGAGGGCGCCCCCGTCGAGGTTGCGGCCATGGCCGTCGATTGCGAGGTAGCCGTTTCCGGCCGCCTGCAGCTTCGAGAATGAGAGCGACATGGGATCTCCTCGTCGGCACCGGACGGCTCGGCCGATTCCCCAGAATCGGGTAGGCTGCCGTGTCTTCGCCACTTCGCCGTCCCCCCAACCCTCCTCTCGCGCTGTGCCGCTGCGAACGAGGTAAGAGGCCCGCGTCATCGACTCCCCCGAAGCGCCCGTCGCCCTCACCTCGCCCGACGTGCATACCGCGCTGGTGGATGGCCGAGAATTCGTGCTCGTCGGGACCGCGCATGTCTCCCAGGAGTCCGCTGACCTGGTCCGGGCCGTGATCGACGAGGGTGACTGCGACGCCGTCTGCATCGAACTCGACCAGGGCCGCTACGAAGCGCTCGCCAAGCCACAACGATTCGACGGCCTGGACCTGCGGGAGATCATCCGCAAGCGTCAACTCGCCACGCTGGCCCTGAGCCTCGTGATGGCGGCCTATCAACGTTCACTGGGCCTTCAGCTCGGCGTCCGGCCGGGAACCGAGCTGCTCGAGGGCGCCATGGCGGCCGAAGAGCGCGGCATCCCGGTCCATTTGTGCGACCGCGAGGTCGGCATCACGTTGCGGCGGGCATGGGCCGAGCTGTCCCTGTGGAAGAAGCTCCTGCTGCTGTCCACGTTGCTCGCTGGCCTGTTCGAGAAGCAGGAACTGACCGAGGAAGATCTGCGAGAGCTCAGGCGCGCGGACGTCCTCTCGAACCTCTTGAACGAACTCGGTGAGGCCTTCCCGGGCATCAAGCGCGTGCTGATCGATGAGCGCGACGCCTACCTGGCCGAACGAATCCGCTCGACACCGGGCGACCGCCTGGTGGCCGTCGTTGGCGCCGGCCACGTCCAGGGAATCCTGGCTTGGCTGGAACGGCCGGGGCCGATCGATCTCGAGCCGCTGGAGAAGATTCCGGAAGGATCGAACGCGATGCGCTGGGTCGGGTGGGGAATCCCCGCCTTGATCGTGGGCGCACTCGTCGCCATCGGCGTCCGCCAGGGCGCCGACGCCGCGGCCGAGAACCTCACGTTCTGGGTGCTGGCCAACGGCATTCCCGCGGCGATTGGGGCCCTCATTGCACTGGCCCATCCCCTGACGGTTCTCCTGGCCTTCGTTTCCGCACCCCTGACGAGCCTCACGCCCGTCGTCGGCGTCGGCTACCTGACCGGCTTCCTCCAGGCGTGGCTGCGCCCTCCTCTGGTGCGCGAACTGTCGACCGTGCTCGACGACATGGGCCAGCTCTCCGGCATGTGGAAGAACCGGCTGCTGCGGATCCTGCTCGTTTTCGGTCTGACCACGATCGGGAGCTTCATCGGGACCTTCCTCGGCGGCGCCGAGATCCTGAAGAACCTGGCCGCCGGCGGCTGACTTGCCGTGACCGGTGCTGTCACGACGCTCCGGCACGCTTCCTTGGACCGGGGCCGGGGCGTACACTCGTGAGTGCCCCGGGGCCGGGGACCAGGGAGAGGGGATGCGAGCATGACGGCGCTGATGGGTCTGATCGATCGCCTGGTAGCGGCATGGAGCGGCGCTCAACCCCTGACGGCGCTCGAAACCGGAATGGTCCTCGTTGCCGGATTGCTGGTCGTTTGCGCGATCCTGCTCCTCGCCGTCTGGCGCCAGGGCCGCCGCCCCGGCCAGGCCGAAGCGCAACGCAAGGTGCACGATCAGCTCGAAGCCCTCGTGCGGAGCCAGCAACACTCGGACTCGGTGCTGCGCGAGGAACTCGCACGCAGCCGCGAAGAACTCGTGGGGCAGACGAAGAACCTGCGAGAAGAAGTCGGCGGCAGCATCCGCGGCGTCGGAGAGACGGTTGAAAAGCGCCTCGAAGGCGTTCGCACGGTTGTCGATGGCCGCCTGCAACAGCTTCAGGTCGAGAACCAGAAGAAGCTCGAAGAGATGCGCGCCACCGTCGACGAGAAGCTTCAGGGCACCCTCGAGAAGCGGCTGGGAGAAGCCTTCCAACAGGTGAGCCAACGGCTCGAAGCCGTTCACCAGGGCCTCGGCGAGATGCAGAACCTCGCGGTCGGTGTCGGCGACCTCAAGAAGGTGCTCACCAACGTCAAGACGCGCGGCACGTTCGGCGAGACGCAGCTCCATGCATTGCTGGAACAAACCCTCGCCCCCGCTCAGTGGGCGCGAGAAGTCGCGGTTCACCCGCGCGCCAAGGAGCGCGTCGATTTCGGCGTGCGCATGCCTGGCGCTGAGGGCTCGGACGGCGATCCCTGCTGGCTACCGATCGACTCGAAGTTCCCGCAGGAGGACTACCAACGTCTGATCGATGCGCAGGAGCAGGGCGACGCGACCGCGGCCGAAGCAGCGGCCAAGGCCCTCGAGCTGCGCATCCGCACGGAAGCGCGCAGCATCCGGGACAAGTACATCCGCCCTCCGCACACGACGGACTTTGCCGTGCTCTTCGTTCCGACCGAGGGCCTCTACGCCGAGATCCTCCGACGGCCGGGGCTGCACGAGTCACTGCAAAGCGACTGCAAGGTGATGGTCGCCGGGCCGACCAACATCATGGCGCTGCTCAACAGCCTCAGCATGGGCTTCCGCACGTTGGCGATCCAGAAGCGCTCGGCCGAAGTCTGGAAGGTGCTCGGCGCGGTCAAGAGCGAGTTCGGCAAGTTCGGCGACATCCTCGACAAGGTCGACAAGAAACTGCAAGAGGCATCGCACACGATCACGACCGCTTCGAGCAAGAGCCGCAACATCGAGAGCAAGCTGCGCAAGGTCGAGGAACTTCCCGAAGGCGAAGCCGCGCGGTTGCTGTTGCCCGAGGGCGATGACGGCCCCGCCTAACCGCTGAGCGAATTAGGCTCCGAAGTTCAACCGTTCGCCATCCCAGACGGCGGCGCGGTCTTGTACGCGGACGTGCTCCCAACGAAAGTCGTGCACGAGGTCCTGGGGGCGACATCCGCCCGCGTCGTCCGCCGGCAGCAGCCCCGCAGCACGGGCGAGCGCGCCGCAAAGTGATTCAGGCGTGTATGCCCCGCGCAGTTCCGCCGCCGCCACGGAGCCATGCAGCTTGGCCAGCTTGTCGCCGCGGGGCTCGAGCAACAACAGGTGATGGCGATGCACGGGCACCGAAAGCGCCAGCAGGTGGCGCAATGCCACTTGGGTCGGAGTCGTGGCTGCGAGATCGCGCCCCCGAATGACCCGTGTGACATCACTCGCCGCGTCGTCGACGACGGCCGCGAGATGATAGGCGACGGCTCCATCGCGGCGGCGCACGATCGGATCGCCGAGGACTGCTGACGGATCTGCAGAGAGATCGTCGCCAGCTTCGTCGAACACCGGGATCACCCCAGGGTCGAGACGAACCCGCAGCGGATCTCTCGAAGCGCGCCAACCTCCGGGCGGCAACGATCGCCCCCGACACGTTCCGGTGTACCTGAAGCTGCCGTCGGCATGAGAGGCTTCCGGCAGGCGCAACATTGCGCGCGTACAGGAGCACGGATAGAGACGGCCCCCTTCTGCCAGCTGGTCGAGTGCAGCTTCGTGGGCGGCCGCGCACTCGCTTTGCAGGACGCGCGCATCCCAGTCGAGCCCCAACCACGCGAGATCGGCTTCCAGCTGTGCCACGAACGCAGGACGGCAACGCTCCGGATCGAGATCCTCGAGTCGCAGGACCACCCTCCCGTCGCGGGATCGCGCATCCAGCCAGCACAGGAGCGCCGCCAGCAACGTACCCGGATGCGCCGGCCCGGTCGCAGAGGGCGCAAAACGACCCGTCGAAACCGTCACGCCGTCAGTCCGTTTCATCCGTCGCCACGGCGAGCGACGGGTCGAACCAACGCAGGATTCGCGCGTTCTCCTCGCGCGCGTAGGCGTGTGAAAGGTCCTCGATCTCACGAAACACGATGTCGGCCCCAGAAGCCGCGAGGGTGTCGCGGGCCTCCCGCGCCGAATCGACCGGAAACATCCAGTCGAGGGCCCCGTGCACCAGGTAGATGCGGCGACCGGCCGCCCGCTCCAGGTTTCCGTTCACCGCATTGAACGGATGGAGAACGCCCGACATCGGAGCGAAGGCCGTGTAGGGCGCGTCCTCCGCGAGGCCGGCCAGCAGCGTGAAGGTTGCACCGTCAGAAAGGCCGGTCAGGAGGATCCGTTCGCGGTCGACGGGCCAGCGATCGGCCACGAAGTCGATCATGCGCGCGAGCGGCGTCGCGTCGCGGCTGGGCGCCATCAAGGACCACGTCTCCCCGCGCGAGGTCGGCGCGAGCAGGAAGAAGCCCCGGCTTCGCGCCTCGCGCAGCCAGGTCCACAGGAAGTCGTCGCCGTGGCCGGCGCCGCCGTGCAACGCAACGACCAGGGGCCATTCCGCCTTGCCGTCCCAGTGCTCGGGCACATAGAACACGAACCCTCCGCGCCCGTCGTCCGCGGCGCCCGCCGCGTGGTGGAGGCCCACCCGGACGCCATCGGACGGATCCGGGTCGAGCGCGGGAAGGTCCCCCCAGCAGTGCGGTTCTGCGAAGAACCGGCCGAGCACCGGAAACACGCCGCGCAGGGGATAGAGCGAGGCCTGCGCGCGGGCGTACGCGCGCATCGCGCCAAGGATCCGTTGGGGCTCTCGGGAGGCCGCGCCCTGCAAGCCCTCGAGCGCGGCTTCAGCACCCCCCTGCAGCTGCGCGCACAGGCGTTCCAGGCCGTCCGGCACCGTCGCGTCTCGCAGCGGCGACAAGGCCGCTTCGAGACGCTGCTCCACCGGCTGCATTCCCTGGCGGAGGGCTTCGAAACCCATCGGGCCCATCCGGCGGAACGTGACCTCGAGCGCGTGAAGCGCCGTCAGCGACGCGGCACCGACTTCGGCCAGACGTTCGGAGAAGTCGTCGTCGGGAGATCGCACCGCGTTCATGCGTCGGCGACCGTAGCACCCGGCATCGCGGGATAGAGGGGAGTCCGTGCGAGGCGTTCCCTAAGCTCGCGGGCGTGGTCGCCCTGTCCCCCGATGTCCTGGTCCGTTTTCTCTCCGCCGATGGGAGCCTGTCGGTCCGAGCCGTCTCAGGCCGTGCGCTGGTGGCCGAAGCTGCCGCACGGCACGAATGTCGCACCCTGGGCACGGTCGCTCTCGGTCGCACGCTCCTCGGCGCACTTCTCCTGGGCGCCGCTGGCAAGGACGAAGAAACCGTGCAGATCCGGTTTCGGGGAAATGGCCCGCTCGGCCACGTGGTCGCCCTCGCCGACTGCGACGCTCGGGTACGCGGCTATGTCACACACCCAGAGGCCCAGCTTCCGGCGAGGCACGGACGCCTCGATGTGGCGTCGGGCATTGGCTTCGGTGAAGTCACCGTGGTCCGCCACCGGCCCGGTTGGCGCGAACCCTATACCGGAATCGTCCCGATCACAGCGGGCGAGGTCGCCGAGGACCTCGCCCTCTATCTCGCCGAAAGTGAACAGACGCCGTCGGCGCTCGCTCTCGGTGTCGCGGTCGACGAAGACGGCGAGGTCGTTCATGCGGTCGGCTTCCTGGCGCAGGCCCTCCCGGGCGCGTCCGAAGACGCTGTGGCGAAACTCGAAGCAAATGTCCGAATGGTCGGTGCCCCAACGGACTGGCTCGCCGCCGGTGGTGACGTCGCGGGACTCTGCGATGCGTTGCTCCAGGACCTCGGCGGACGGGAACTCCGCCGAGACCCGGCGGTCTACCACTGCGGATGCAGCATCGAGCGCGTGACGCGAGCCGTGGCCCTGCTCGGCCGCGAGGACCTCGACGCCGCCGCGGCCGAGGGCGAGGCCCTCGAGGTCCGCTGCGAATTCTGTGCCGAGCGTTACGAAGTTTCCCCGGAGCAGGCGCTGGCCTTGCTGGTGAGCGACTGAATCGTGCGAGACGTAGCGCTTTTCGTTCCGTGTTATGTCGACCAGCTCTCGCCGCAGGTTGCCTGGGACACCGTCGATGTTCTCGAACGCGCAGGCTGCCGCGTCCACTATGAAGCGGACCAGACCTGCTGCGGACAGCCGTTCCTGAATACGGGCGCCCGGCGTGAGGCGAAGCGGCTGGCCGCACGGCACTGCGAACGCTTCGCCAAACACGAGACCGTCGTATCCCCCTCAGGAAGCTGTGTCGCAACAGTCAGGAACCGGTTCGCCGAACTCGGCATCGACCCCCAGGGCCCCGACGCACAGTGCCGCACACGGACGTACGAACTCGCGGAATTTCTCGTCGATGAACTACGCGTCGAGACCCTGGGCGCACGGTTCCCCCATCGCGTCGCCGTCTTGCAGAGTTGTCACGGGTTGCGCGACCTCGGTCTTGCCCCGGGTTCCGAGCAAGGACCCGACGCTCCAGAGACCCGCGATGCCGTGTCCTTGCTATTGGACAAGGTCGAGGGTCTCGAACGCGTGACGCCGGACCGAGCCGATGACTGCTGCGGATTCGGCGGGACCTTTGCCGTGAAGTATCCCGAGGTCTCTGCCCGAATGGGAAAGTCCCGCCTCGCTGGTTTTTCCGGGGCCGAGTTCGTCGTCGGCACCGACGTGAGCTGTCTGTTGCATCTGGAAGGCCTGCGCGCACGGGCGGGCAAGGGCCCGCGGCCCATTCATCTCGCCCAGGTTCTTGCCGGGCGGGCACCGGCATGAGCGCTCGATTCGACGAGCGCGCCCGCGAAGTCCTGCCCGATGACGCTCGCGTGGAGTGGCACGACACCGCCGTGTTCGATCTCCGACGGCGGCGAGACCTGGCGGTGGCCGAGGTACCGGACTGGGAAGCCCTGCGCGGCCAGGCCGCTGCAATCAAGGCCCACGTTCTCGACCACCTCGATACGCTGTTGGTGCAGTTTGAAGAGGCCGCGCGTGCGGCCGGTGCCCGTGTCCACTGGGCCGCGGATGCCAAGAGCGCCAACCAGATCGTGTCGGAGTTATTGGCGGCGCGCGACGTGCACAAGGTCGTGAAGAGCAAGTCCATGCTCACCGAAGAGTGCGGCCTCAACGACGCTCTCGAAGGACGCGGCATCGAAGTAGTCGACACCGACCTGGGCGAACGCATCGTCCAACTCGCGAACGAACCGCCATCCCATCTGATCGTCCCTGCAATCCACTGGTCACGGCACGAGGTCGGCGAACTCTTCCACCGCACGATGGGAACACCGGCCGGCGAGTCCGACCCCGAGCGGCTCACGCGACTCGCGCGCGCAGACCTCCGCAAACATTTCCTCGAGGCGGACGCCGCGATCACGGGTGCAAACTTTGCGGTCGCCGAGACCGGCTCGCTCGTGGTCGTGACCAACGAGGGGAACGCCGACCTGGGAATGAGCCTGCCCGGGCTGCACATCGCATGCATGGGAATCGAGAAGCTCGTTCCGTCGATGAGCGACCTACCCGTCTTCCTGCGCCTCCTTGCTCGGAGCGCGACCGGACAGCCTGTCTCGGTCTACACCAGCATGGTGACGGGGCCCCGTGCGGATGCCGAGCTTCACATCGTCCTCGTGGACAATGGCCGCACCGAACTCCTGGCCAGCGACGCGCACAAGCGGGCGCTCGGCTGCATCCGATGCGGTGCATGCCTCAACACGTGTCCGGTCTACCGACGGGCCGGCGGCCACGCCTACGACCAGCCAATCCCCGGACCGATCGGGGCCGTCCTGGCACCCGGCGTTCGCGCGAAACAGGGCGGCGCCGAACTCGCTCATGCCTCGTCGTTATGCGGAAGCTGTACGGCCGTCTGTCCGGTCGGCATCAACCTGCACGACCAGCTCCTGACGTGGCGGGGCGAAGTCCGGACTGCCGGCCCAGGCGAACGAATCGCGACGCGGATGGCAGCGTGGGCAATGGGCTCGGCCCGCCGCTTCGATCTTGCGGGACGCGCGGCGCGCTCCGTCTGGGGTCTGCTGGGGCGCCGCTTTCGAGGCAATCCGGCAGAGCCGTGGCTCTCCAGTCGGGAACTCCCCGCGCACCCGGGAGAGCGGTTCCGCGACCAGTGGCGCGAACGCCGAGGCTCCGCCGATGAATGATCGTGAGATCGTGCTCGCGCGCATCCGCAATGCCGTCCTTCACAAGGAGCGCCATCCGGGCGCCTACCGTGCCCCCGACGGCCCCGGAGGCTGGGATGCGTTCGCCGATCGACTGACATCCGTCGGCGGAGAGCCGGCGGGACCCTACTCGCCAAGTGCGGCGGGCCCGGCGCTGCGTCTCCGTGCCACGGAACTTGCCGACGGCGGCCGTATCGTCGCGGAAGCCAGCGCGGCCGCGGAAGTCGGACATGGCCCCTGGGACGTCGCCCCTTCCGGCGGGCTTCCGCACGCGTTCGCCGACGTCGCGGTCGCAATCGTGCGGGGCGAGATCGCATGCGCCGAGAATGGCGCCGTTGCGGTCTGCGGCGCGGATGCACCTCACCGTGCGCTCGCTGTGCTGTGTCGCCACCTGATCCTGGTGGTCGATCCGAAGCGGGTAGTGACGAGCTTTCACGACGCCTTTGACGGACTGCCGGCGAACGCTCTCGATCACCATCACGTGACATGGATCAGCGGTCCCTCCAAGACCGCCGATATCGAGCAGAGCCTGGTCTTTGGCGCACATGGACCACTGACGCTCGACGTTTTCGCGATCGAACGTTAGTCGCTCGTCGTCAGGAGACGCCGATCTCCACGGCGGCGAAGAAGCCGCCGCCGTCCGCGTTTCCAAGTTCGATCGACGCGTCCATCTCCCGAACCAGGCCGTCGACGAGAGCGAGTCCGATCCCCGTGCCCTGCGTCCTTCGCGTCAGCTCGGTTTCGCCGCGATAGAAGGGTTCGAGAATATGGGAGGCGTGTTCCGCCGAGATGCCGGGTCCGTGGTCGCGAACCGTGATCCGCACCCCTCGGCCCTGCCGCTTCGCACTGACTTCGATTCCGCGCTGCTCGGCATCGGCCGCGTACTTGAGTGAGTTGTCAACCAGGTTGAACAGGACCTGGAGCAGCGCATCGCGTTCGAACGCCACTGCCGGCAATTCCCCGCTGACTTCGAGCGAAAGCGGGTGGCCACGCTGCTCTGCGTTCGGACCGAGCAGCTCGATCGCCTCACGCAGCACCGGCGTCACATCGCCGACGCGTAGATCGACCTCTCGCGCGCCGCGTTCCAGACGCGAAAACTCGAGGACATTGTTGATGAGTCGCGAAAGGCGTTCGGACTCAGCCGTGATCGATCGGTAGTACTCTTGCTGTTTCTCTTCGTTTGGGACGAGTCCGTCCCGCAACATCTCACCGTACATGCGAATGGCCGTAAGGGGTGTCTTGAGTTCGTGAGACACAGCGGCCACGAAGTTGCTGCGGCGTTCGGCGAACGCAACCGTCACCGCCACCATCCGGTAGAGGGCGAACAGCGCGAGCCCCATCACGCCGAGCGACAACGCCGAGAGCACTGCGACGGCGCTCCCGCCCGCCACATCGCCAAGGGGCGCCAGGACCAAGTCGATCGTCAGCGTGTCAAACGGCTCGCCGAAGCGGTGACGGTACTGGGGGCGGTCGGTTCCGATCACGTCGGCCGCGAACGCGAGTTCGATGGCATCGCCCTCGAAGGCACCTTCGACAAGCGAACGATCGCGAAGCGACCGGATCAACTCGTCGAGTTCGAGAACGATGCCTTGCCGGATTCCACGTTCGTCCACGATCACCGTACGGAGTAGGACGAAGAGACCATCCGGCCCCTCCCGACCCAGGAACGGGTCCACGGTAACGCGAGCCGGTAGCCGCGCGAGGCGCTGCCGCGCCCCAGGCAGGGCCTCGAGCCGATCGCGCGCCTGGGCAACCGCCACGGACTGGGGCGTGCGGGACACCTGGGCGTCGCCAACGACGAGCGCATCGGCCTCGGATGCCAGGCCTTCTTCGACGGTGGAAGCCTTCGACTCCAGATCGAACCGACCGCTCTCGGGTTCGACCTTCTTCAAACGATCCGCGCGATCGCGAGCGCCCCGATTGAGCTGCTGGAGAACTTCGTATGCATCGGACGTCGCATCATCGATCCCCGAAGCGCGTTGGCGCACGAACCCACCGGACGCGCCGAGCTTCCTCGTCGTTCCCGGTGCCTGCGAGATACTCAGGGCCGGAAATCGCGCCTCTTCTCCGCCGTTCCCGAGGATCAGGGCCGAAGCGACTTCGAGCACCCGCGCAGCGCGCACCTCACGGTCGAGCGAGAGCACGAAATCGCCGGCGGCCTCGGCCCCCGCGCGGTCCTCGGGGAGGAGGGGAGTTCGCACCTGGCCATCCGGCTCGAGTTGGAAGTAGCCAACGACGAACGGCGACCCGGGCTCCCCGGCAAGTGGCGACAACACACGAACGTCCGATGGCGCTCCATCGGGCGTGTAGTAGAACGAGTACTGCCGATAGGAGCGCTCGTCTTCGGTCTGCAGGAAGTCCGACAGCGCGCGCTCCATCTCGTCGAAGACTCGCTCAGCCACCGCCCGGTTCTGCGCCTCGCGCTGGATCTGGAGCCCACCGAGCGCGCGCTGGATCAACCATCCCATCGCGATCGAAAGGCCGAGCACGAGGAGCACGAAGGCGATGCGAACCCGACGCAAGCGCTAGGCCACCAGCCGGTAGCCTTCGCCCCTGATCGTCTCGATCAGGTTGCGGGCGGAGCCGAGTTTCTTGCGAAGTTTGGCGATGTGCATGTCGACGGTTCGGGTCTCGACACGCTCGGCACCCTCCATCCCCCACACCTCATGCAACAACGCACGCCGGCTCACGATGCGTCCCGATTCTCGCGAGAACAGGGCGAGCATGTCGACTTCGCGACGTGTGAGCTCCACTTCTTCGCCATCCGCGCAGGCACGCATCCGTTCGGGGTCGACCGCGAACGGCCCGACTTCGAACGGCGCCAGGACCGCGTCGCCCCGTGACACGCGGCGGCGCAACAACGCCTCGACCCGCGCAATCAGTTCGGCAAGGGAGAAGGGTTTCGTGACGTAGTCATCTGCTCCGTGCTGAAAGCCTTGCAGCACGTCGTCCTCGGAACCGCGCGCGGTCAACATCAGGATCGGCAGGTTCGGTCGCTCGCGGCGAAGTCCCTCGCAGACTTCGAGACCTGAAATCCCCGGGAGCATGACGTCGAGCAATACGAGGTCGACCGACGGGTCGCGCCCCTGCTCCAGGCCCGACTCCCCATCGTCGACCCCGGTCGCGTCGTAGTCGCGCATGCGCAGCACATCGAGGAGACCCGCCAGGATGGCGGGCTCGTCTTCGACGACCAGGATCCGGGGTTTCGCAGCAGGCATCCGGGGAAAGTGTAGAGCGCGGTTGCGCGCTTGTCGTAAATCCTACGTAAACCGGGCAGTTGCGTGCTTGCTACGGCCTAATAGACGCCCGCGAGCTTGTTGTGATTCCAGCTCACCGTGCGCGTCGGCCGGATGCGGATGCCGGTCCGCTTTGGAGCCGTCACCGCAACACCCGCACGGATCTGGTCCGCGTTGGCGTCACCCATGCCGTCGATGCTTCGGGAACTCACGCGTACGAGGATGTCGGTCACCTGTTCGGTGTCGCGCACCAATTCCGCGTCGCCATAGATGACGACGCCCTGGAGCTCGGCGTAAACGCTACCGGACTCGACGAGCAGCGAGACGCGTGGGTCGCGTTCGATGTTCGCGATCTTCTGGCTCTTGGTGAACGTGGTCATGACGACGGCGCCATCGTCTTCGATGCCGAACCACATCGGCATTGGATGCGGCACACCATCCTTGCCAATCGTGGTGATGATCATCGTCTGGGCACCATCGAGGTAGGCCTTCAACTCGTCTTCGGTCATGCGGATCTGGTCACGGCGGGACATGGAAACTCCTTCAGCCGGATGCGGCGATGTGGGCGACGACGCTGCGGGGTCCGCCGCGGTCGCGATGTTCGAAGAGGAAGACACCCTGCCACGTTCCGAGCAACAGGCGGCCCCGCTGGAATGGAATCCCCAGGGTCGTGGCAGTGAGCGCGGCCTTGATGTGGGCGGGCATGTCGTCCGGCCCCTCGGCGGTATGGGTGTAGAGCGGATCGTCCTCTGGCACCAGCCGCGCGAGCCATTGCTCGAGGTCGCGTTGAGCCGAAGGGTCTGCGTTTTCCTGGATCAGGAGACTCGCGGAAGTGTGACGGAGAAAGAGGGTGCACAGGCCATCCCCTGCCGGAGCCGCGCCCACGACCTGATTCACCTGCGACGTGAACTCGTGCATGCCGCGGCCCCTCGCCTCCACCACGATCTCGTGGATCATCCTTCAGGCTCCTCGCGGATCGAAGCGCGGAAACGCTCGGCGACATCACGCAGCGCTTGCTCGGGATCCACGCCGGTCGCGTTCGCTTCGGCCACGAGCGCGAAGAGCCGTTGTCCGATGTCTCCCTCATCGGGGGCCTCCACCGGGAAGCCGGCGCGCGCGGCGCGGCGTTGCAACTTCGCGGCGCGGGTCAATGCAGGCAACGTCACCGGAATCGCGTCGAGCGGATGCTGGGTCTCGCCGCGGGCCGTGCGTTCGGCAGCCTTGATCGTTTCCCAGTTTCGGGTCTGCGCAGCGGCGTCCTCGACTTCCGCGTCGGCGAAGACATGCGGGTGCCGACGGACCATCTTCTCGCAGACCGCGTCGACCACGTCTGCGAAAGCAAAATGTCCGAGCTCCTGGGCCATCCGGGCGTGGAACACGACCTGAAGCAGCAGATCGCCGAGCTCGTCACAGAGCCCTTCGATGTCGTTGCGCCGGATCGCGTCGTCGACTTCATACGCTTCTTCGATCGTGTAGGGAGCGATCGATGCAAAGGTCTGCTCCACGTCCCAAGGACAGCCCGTCTCAGGGTCGCGGAGCTTCGCCATGATCTCGAGGAGCGCGTCGATTCCTGCCACGGACGGACGGTACCTGATCAGTCGCGCCTCAGGCGCTAGTCGCCGGAGCGTTCGAGTACAACGACCGGAATCTCGCGCTCGCCCGCACGCACCTGGTAATCGTCATACGGCGGGTAGATGGCCGCCATCTGCTTCCAGATCCTGGCGCGTTCGGCTCCCTCGGCGACGCGCGCAAAGGCACGAAACTTGTCGGCCTTGAGCTGGACCTTGACGTCGGGGTTCGCCGCAAGGTTGAGGTACCAGGCGGGGTGAGCAGGCGCGCCGCCCTTCGACGCGATGACCGCGTGCCCAGCCTCGACCTCGCCGTAGATCAACGGCAAGGGAAGCGGGTTGCCGGACTTGCGACCCACCGTCGTCAGGATCAGCGTGGGAACCATCCCGGACCCGCCGCCGAGCGAGGCATCCCAGAGGTGACCGTCTTCCCCATCGGACTCGATGTACCGCTTCAGGTGGTCTCGAATCCAGTCGGGGAGGGAGGCGGGAATCGGTTCAGTCATCGGAGTCCTTTCGGTGCCCGGCGAACTAACGCCGGGTCGCGTGGGCGATGAAGGTACTGGAATCGGGCGCTGCGGGGTTCCCGTCGTCGTTGACGAATGAGATGGACTCGAACCCGGCAGTCTCCAGGCGAGATCGAAACTGATCCTGGGTGTGCCACTGGAGCGTGAACCTTCGGATCTCCTCGTGGATCCGATCCGCACCCCGGAAGGCCTCGTAGCGAAGCGCGGAGATGAACTGCTGTGCCACCGGATCGACGTCCTCGACGCGACTGCTGCAACGAACCGTCACATCGCCGTCCTGTGCTTCGCGGAACGGATACCAGCGCTCTCTCGCTTTCGGCCCGGGATCGCGAGGCAGTTCGAGTTCCACCGCGATCCGGCCCCCTTCGTTCAGGTGCCCGTGCGCACACGCAAGCGCCTTGCCGACATCGACATCGCCCTGCAGCAGGTTGAAGCTGCCGCTGACCACGTAGAGGGTCTGATATCGCTTGCCGATGGAGAACGCCTGCATCGGCGCCTGATGAAGCGCCACCTCGAGTCCCCGCGCCGATGCCTTGCGGCGACACTGCGCGAGCATGTCGGCGGATGCGTCGAGACCGTCGACGTCGAATCCATCGGCGATGAAGTCGAGCATCGGGCGACCCGTACCGCACGCGAGTTCGAGGGCTGGCCCCCGCCCCTCCATCACGAACCGTCGAAAGAACCGTGTCGACGTCGCCTCGTCTTCGGGGATAAATCGGTCGTAGTGTTCGGCCACGAAGCCGGTGTAGAACTGACTGAAGTCATCTGTCATTGGTCCGCTCCTGCACGAGCCATCCAACGGTCGTACGCAAACTGGAGAATGGCCGGGTACACCAGGTAGCGTCGGAACGGGGCGATCAACGCCATATAGAACGTGGTGAGCCCTCCCACCGGTTCGACGTAGATACCCCAATGCACCCGGGTCCCGAAATCGGTGCGCTCCAGTGCCAGCGCCGAGAACGCGTGCACGGTGGCGTTTCGGATCTCGCTGACGGTCTCCTCGTCGAGGGCGTACAAGAGCACGAAGGGACCATCGGACGTCCCCGGTTCCGCCCGCGATTGCGCCAGGATTTCGGGCGACACGAAGTGTCGCTCAGGCTTGGACTCACGCGGCGTCTCGGCTTTGGCGTCCCACTTGAACCAGCGACCCATCGCGGCGCGCAGCCCAAAGAGGAAACGCACCACCGGACTCACCTCACGAAGCGCCTCGGCCGACAGCAAGGCGCGCGTGTCAGCGATGGTGTACTTAGCGCCCGCACCCGGGAGGTCGAGTTCCCAGCTGTCATGCAGGGGGATTCCGGCAAGGACCGCGTGCAGTTCGAACGGAAGCTCGCGGAACCGCTGGCCGTCTGTCCGCCGCCACGGACGCTCAGCGCTCAGAGGACCCGCCGCAGGTACTTGCCCGTGAAGCTCTCCTTGCACTTGGAGACTTCCTCGGGTGTTCCCGTCGCAACGATCTTTCCGCCGGCGTCGCCCCCTTCCGGACCCAGGTCGATCACGTAGTCAGCGCTGCGAATCACGTCGAGATTGTGCTCGATGACGAGGACCGTGTTGCCCTGCTCCACCAGGCGGTCGAGCACGACCAGGAGCTTCTTCAAGTCGTCGAAGTGAAGACCCGTCGTCGGCTCGTCGAGGATGTAGAGGGTGCGGCCGGTGGCGCGCTTCGAGAGTTCGCGCGCCAGCTTGATCCGCTGCGCCTCGCCTCCGGACAATGTGGGCGAGGGCTGACCGAGCTTCACATAGCCGAGGCCAACTTCGGCCAACGTGCGGATACCGGCGACGACCTTCGGTTGGTTCCCGAAGACTTCGAGCGCTTCCGCAACGGAGAGTTCCAGGACCTCGGCGATGTTGTAGCCCTTGAACCGCACGCGCAGTGTCGCGTCGTTGAAGCGCTTTCCCGAACAGATCTCGCATGGCACGAAGACGTCGGCAAGGAAGTGCATCTCGATGCGGCGCACGCCGTCACCCTCGCAGGCTTCACATCTTCCTCCCTTGACGTTGAAAGAGAAGCGGCCGGGTTGGTATCCGAATGCGCGCGCTTCCGGCGTTTGCGCGAAGACCTTCCGAATCTCGTCGAAGACCTTGGTGTACGTGGCCGGATTGGAACGCGGCGTTCGACCAATCGGCCGCTGATCGATGTCGATCACCTTGTCGATATGGTCGATCCCCTTGATCGCCTTGTGGGCTCCGATCGCGTCCGGGCTGTCGTAGAAGATCCGCTTCAACGCCGGGAACAAGACGCCGTTGATAAGAGTGCTCTTGCCCGCGCCCGAGACCCCTGTGACCGCGGTCAACGTCTCCAGCGGAAGATCGACACTCACGTTCTTCAGGTTGTTTTCGCGCGCACCTTCGATGCGCAGCTTCTTCCCCGACCCCTTGCGTCGGCGCATCGGCGTCTCGATGGACTCCTTGCCCGAGAGGTAGCGGCCGGTCACGGACTTGTTCGAACGCGCGAGCTGCGCCGGCGTTCCCGCGAAAGTGATCTCGCCGCCCGTGACCCCGGCGCCCGGACCGAAGTCGAGCACGTAGTCGGCGGATTCGATGGTCTCCTGATCGTGTTCGACGACGACCACCGTGTTGCCGATGTCCCGAAGCCGCTTCAGCGTGGCGAGCAACCGATCATTGTCGCGTTGGTGCAGGCCGATCGAAGGCTCGTCCAGGATGTAGAGCACCCCGGTGAGTTCGCTGCCGATCTGGCTCGCGAGCCGGATTCGCTGACTCTCGCCACCCGACAGCGACGGCCCTGGCCGGTCGAGTGTCAGATAGCCGAGCCCTACGTCCATCAGGAAGCCGAGGCGACCGTCGACTTCCTTCAGCACCTCGGCCGCGATCTGCCGTTCCGCGCGATCGAGGGTGAGGTTCTTCGCGAATGCGCGCGCGTCCTTGATCGTTGCGGAGCCGAGTGCGGGTAGCGTCTCTCCGCCCACGAAGACGGCCCGCGATTCGGCGCGCAGGCGCTCGCCGTCGCACGTCGAGCAGTCAGACTCCGACAAATACCGCATGTAGTACTTCCGCATTCCCTCCGACTTGGTCTGCCGGAAGCGGCGGTACATGGCATTGAGGATGCCCTCGAACTTCCGCTGAAACTCGAACTTTCCGGTGGAGAACTGCACCTCGGTCGCGATGCGCTTCCCGCCCGTCCCGAACAGCACGATGTCGCGGTGCTTCTTCGAGAGCTTGTTCCAGGGCTTGTCGAGGTCGATCTTGTACTGCTTCGCGAGGTTGTGGATCAGCGAACCGGTCCAACTGTCCTCCCGGTCGATCACCTTCGCCCACGGCTCGATCGCACCGTCGCGGATCGAGAGGCTCGCGTCGGGAATCACCAGCGCCGGATCCATCTCCGGCTTGGTCCCGAGGCCGTTGCAGTCGGGGCACATCCCAAGCGGGGAGTTGAACGAGAACGACTGCGGCGACAACTCAGGAAATCCGATGTCGCAGTGATGGCAATGCAGGTGCTCGGAGTAGAGCCGTTCCTCGCCGCCGACGATGGACACGAGCAGCAGCCCATTTCCTTTCTTCAGCGCCGTTTCGACGCTGTCGGCGAGACGATTCGAGAACTTCCGATCTCCGTCTTTCGGAACTGCGAGACGATCGACGACGATGTCGATCGTGTGCTTCTTCTTCTTGTCCAAAGTCGGCAGCTCGTCGCCGGTCACGACCACGTCGTCGATGCGGAAGCGGGTGAAGCCTTCCTTGATGGCTTCCTGCAGGAGGTCCTTGTACTCGCCTTTGCGATTGTCGACGATGCGCGCGAGCAGCAGGAATTTCGTGCCGGCCTTCACGCCCATCAAACGGTCGACGACTTCGCCCGCACTCAACCGTTCGACATCTCGGCCGCACTGATGACACTTCTGCGTTCCGATGCGGGCCCACAGCACGCGTAGGTAGTCGTAGATCTCGGTGATGGTTCCGACCGTCGAGCGCGGATTGTTGCTTGCTGCCTTCTGCTCGATGGAGATCGTCGGAGAGAGCCCGCGGATATGGTCGTACCGGGGCTTCTCCATCTGGCCCAGGAACTGCCGGGCGTAGGCCGACAAGGACTCGACATAACGTCGCTGGCCTTCGGCATAGATCGTGTCGAACGCGAGACTCGACTTCCCGGATCCCGACGGGCCGGTAAAGACCACGAGCTTGTGCTTGGGGATCCGCGCATCGATGCGCTTCAGGTTGTGTTCCGCGGCTCCGCGGACCTCGATGTATTCCTGCTTCGACGGAGACAAGGGGGGAACCTCTGGGGCGGGGAACGTCCAGTGTCCGCGCTCGTGGCGGCTGATACAAGGCCCGTCTGAGCGGACTCGCGAGCCTGCGTTTGGGGCGGACTGAAGCGTGGGCCGCTAATCCCCTGGGGTGGATCCGGTCACTCTCGCCTTCAGTCTCGGTGTCCTCTGTGCGGCCGCCGCCATCCAGGGTGTGCTGGGCTTCGGCTTCGGCATCGTGGCAATGACGGCACTCGCTTTCGGCTTCGACATCATCCACGCCAGTGGGGTCGTCAACCTGACGGGCTTGCTGGTCTCGGCCGGGATGCTCTGGCGACTACGGACGGCCGTCCTGTGGAGCGTGGCCGGCCGCATCATTCCCGGGATCGTTGCGGGTGTCGGCATCGGCGTCTTCGCGCTGGGTACCTTCGATGCCGACCTGCTCCTTCGATCTCTCGGCGTGGTGGTCATGGGTCTTGCAGCTTGGAACCTCGCCGCCGTGCGGTTGGCCAGCGGCGAACCCCCGCTGTGGCTCGATCTCGGTGTCGGCGTGATTGGCGGCACCCTCGGTGGCGCTTTCAACACGGGCGGCCCGCCGATCATCGCCCACCTCTACCGACGGCCCGAAGGGCCCGATGCACTCCGTGGAACGCTACAAGCGCTCTTCCTCTCCATCAGCCTGGTGCGAGCGCCGGTCGCTGCGTCGCAGGGCCTGATGGATGCCGCGGTCTGGGAGAACGCATTGTGGGGAATCCCAGCCGTGATCCTGGGCCAGGCCGGGGGAGCATGGCTTGCAAAGCACGTCCCGGCGGAACGATTCCGAAAAATCGCCTGGGCCGGCCTCGGCGTTCTTGGTGCCGCGCTCCTGATCCGGGGATCGGGCTGAAGTCAGGATCCGGTCGGTCCGATACGCCCGGGCGTGGACCTGTATCCCGTTGTTCCCCTTGTCGCATGTATCGTTTCAGCCGGCGTCGCCAGTCGAACCTGGGCCCGCGAACCGGACAATCAGCAGATCTGGCCGATCGCGGGGCTCAGCGGCATCGGGTGCGCGTGGGCCGCGTTCGAGGTTCTCTGGAACTCTGCAAACGATCCGGCAAGCGCACTGTTCTGGGCGCGCGCCTCAACGTTGGCCACGGTCCCCCTCGGCCCGATCGCGCTCCACTCGCTGGCCATTGCCTGCGATATGGATACACCGCGGCTCCGCCGGCAACTGCTGTGGATCCATGTCGCCGGAGCCGTACTCATTGGCGCGGCCGTCACCACGCCGTGGCTGATCACGCATATGACGCGCACGTGGTGGGGCTGGTCGCCCAACACCGGCCCACTCCTGTTGGTCCAGTACGCGCTCGTCGTGAGCTGCATCGGCGCGGGCTTCTCCAACTTCCGCAAACGCGTCCCGCGGGCGCAGGAAGCGACGATTGCCCCGGTCATCACGCTCTCGACGATCATCCCGCTCTTCGTGGTCTCCGCGACCGATGTGGCCCTGCCCACCCTCGACTTCCACGACATCCCGCGCCTTGGCTCTTCGTCGATCGCCCTGATCGGAATCCTGCACACCTACGCGACCTACAACCGGGGCGAATTCCTCCTCCTCCCGCAGGGCGTCACCGCCGAGGTCCTCCGGGCACTTCCGGACGGGGTGGTGAGCCTCTCCGTGGACGGCCTCATCCGAAGTGCCAACAACCGCTTCGCCAGCCTCGTCGGGGTCGCACCCGAGTCCCTGATTGGCCGCCACATCGGGCGCCATCTCCCGGCAGAACTCTTCGCGGACCCCACACCGCTCCAGGACATCGAGTGCGTCCTGACCAACGCCGACGGCCACCCGGTCGATGCCGCGGTCTCGGTGTCGCTCCGCGAAACCCTGGGCGCCACGACCAGCATCCTGGTGATCGTTCGTGACCAACGCGAAGTCGCGGCGCTCCGCAAGCGACTGCTCGTCTCCGGGCGGATGGCCGCCGTCGGCGAACTTGCCGCCGGGATCGCCCACGAGCTCAACAATCCAATTGCCTACGTCCGGTCGAATCTTGCGGTGCTGCGCGACAACACCGAGCAGGTCGAGAAGGAACTCCGCACGCTTCCCCACTGGAACCAACTCGAGGAACTCGCCGCGGACTGCGAGAACATCATCGACGAGTCCCTCGAAGGGATCGACCGCGCCGCCGCGATCGTGCGCGACGTTCGCGAGTTCTCCCATACGAGCAATTCAGCAACCGGACCGACGGACCTCTCCGACGTCATCGCGAAGAGCGTTCGCGTGGCGCGGCTCCAGATCCGAAAACAGATCTCGGTTGCCGTCGACGTGCCCGAAATTCCGTTCGTGCCCGGAAATGGGCAACGCCTGTTGCAGGTCCTGGTCAACCTCCTGGTCAACGCCGGACACGCGATCGAGGACACCGGAACGATCCAGGTGTCCGCCGAAACAGACGCCGGGGGCGTCACGATCCGCATTCGCGATTCCGGCTGCGGCATTCCCCCGCAGTACCTGGAACGCATCTTCGATCCATTCTTCACGACGAAACCCGTCGGTGTCGGGACCGGCCTGGGTCTTGCCATCGCATTCGGGATCATCGAAGAGCATGACGGCCGCATCGAGGTTGAGTCCGATGTCGGCGAGGGTACGCAGGTCAGCCTCTGGCTCCCGTCCGGCGACGCCGAACCTGCCGCGGCCGCCAACTAGCCACAGGCATCACGGCAGTCGGCCGCTACGCTGGGGCGCCGGAGGTCCCATGTCCGCCGAATTCGTCTACGACGTCGAAGATCCGCTCGCGAGCATCACGCGCCCCGCGCGTAGAGCCGTCGCCACCATCAGTTGGTAGAGTGGTCGCCGCCAAGCGGGGAGTGAGCCGTGCTCTTCCACAGCACCGACTTCCTGCAGCTCTTCGCGATCGCGTTCGCGCTGTATTGGGGCCTACGCCGGCAGCAGCACCGGATGATCGTGTTGCTGCTCGCGAGCCTCTACTTCTACGCGCGCTGGAGCCCCTGGCTCGTCCTGCTGATCATCTTCACCGCGCTGTTCGACTACTGGATCGCATTGCGAATGGACGCGGCGGAAGAGCCGCGGCGACGCAAACGGCTGATGGTCATCAGCTTGTCCGTGAGCCTCGGGCTGCTGGGCTTCTTCAAGTACACAAACTTCCTCGTGGGCGTTGCGTGGCCAGGAATCCATTGGCTTGGCGCTGCCGAGCTGCCCCCCGAGTTCGACATCATCCTGCCACTCGGCATTTCCTTCTACACGTTCGAAACCATCAGCTACATCGTCGACGTCTATAAGCGGCGGGTTCCGGCAGAACGCAAGCTCGTCGACTACGCGCTCTTCTTGATGTTCTTCCCGCACCTGGTCGCTGGGCCGATCGTCCGCCCGGCCTCCTTTCTCCCCCAGCTCCAGGTCCTGCGGCGATTCGATTGGCGGCGCCTCGAACTCGGCGTCCGGCTGTTCCTGCTCGGTGTCGTCAAGAAGGCCGTGATCGCAGACAACCTTGCCGTCATGGTCGATCCGATATTCGCCGACCCCGGTGCGTATGGAACCGCCGTCCTCTGGGCCGGGACCGTGGGCTACGCCATCCAGATCTACTGCGACTTCTCCGGCTACACCGACATGGCGATCGGCATCGCCCACGCGTTCGGCCTGAAGTTGCCCGAGAACTTCAACCTGCCCTACCTGTCGATGAACGTCTCCGAATTCTGGCGTCGCTGGCACATCTCCTTGTCGAGCTGGCTGCGTGACTACCTCTACATTCCGCTCGGTGGCAACCGCGGCGGCGGATTCGCCACCCACCGCAACCTCTTCTTGACGATGTTGTTAGGCGGACTCTGGCACGGTGCAGCCTGGACGTTCGTCGCCTGGGGCGCGTACCACGGGCTCCTCCTGGCGATTCATCGAATCATTCCGTGGCCCGCGTGGCTGGCGCACCGTGCGCTCATTCCCGTCCGGATCGCAACGACGTTCTTCTTCGTGTGCATCGGATGGGTTCTGTTCCGGGCACAGACCTTCAGCGATGCCGGCCTGATCATCCATCGGTTGCTGGTTCCGACCGACGGCGAATGGCTCGATGCCACGGCTTCGGCATCGTTCTTCGCGATCGTGGCCGTCGTCGTGCTTGCCCACGCGGTGCGGCGCTTCGTCGATGTGGAGCGCGTGATCCGAAGCTGGCCGGCACCCATCACGGCACTCGTCGTCGCCGTCGGATTCTATCTCTCCCTGCTCTTCTCACCGGACGCCGGCGGCGCGTTCATCTACTTTCAATTCTGATGGCGGTGCGACTTCATCCCGGAAAACGTGCGGCGAGACGCGACCGGAGCGCCCTCCTGCTCGCGGCCGTCGCCTTCGTCGCCTTGCAACTCGGCACTGGCCTCTGGCTGGACGACGCGCCTCTGAGAGTCCGTCACTGGGTCGCCGATGCAGCGCTCGACCGAGCCACTGCGACGGATCCGTCCCCCGAATGGCTTTTCTTCGGCAGTTCGCGGTTCATGGCCGCGATCGACACCGGGACATTGAAGGAAACGATTCACGTTCCCACGGTCAGCATCGTTGCAGAAGGATCGGGCATCGTTGGATCCGCAATGTTGCTCGAGCGTGCGCTCGACCGCGGTGCGGCTCCGCGCGCCGTGTTCATCGAGATGAGCCCCGAATGGTTCGTGCGACCGCCGCGCTACCTCGACGCACAGATGGTGCGGATGTTCGATTGGAGCGACGTGTGGCATTGGCTCCCGGAACTCGCCTTACAGGACCTCGACAAGACGATCTGGGCCCGGCTCCTGCCCTCCTATCGCTACCGGCACGAGCTGCTGACGGCCTGGGTCGGAGAAGAACCCCCGTACGTATCGGCAACGCTTGTGGCAGCGAGTGGTGGCTCGGCTGGCACGCCGCCTGTGGACCCCGCGATTGCTCGACTCGATCGCGGCGCCGATTTCGAAGCCAAGCCCGAGGACGGTGCGCGACGATGGGGAAAGCGCGTTTCGCCGTTTCCGATCAGCGAGCGGACCGTCGGTGCCTTGGAACGAGCGCTCGACCGCTGCCGCGACGCAGGCATCCGCTGCGTGCTCATCACCCCGCCGCTCTCGAGCTTCCAACGAGCCGAGTACGGCGACGATGTGCAGAACGCCTACGAGGCATTGTTCGAGGAGCTGGAGCGCGAGTTCGACGCACCGCACCTCGACTTTTCTGCGAGTGCGCCAGACGAGGATTTCCTCGACAGCTCCCACATCACGAACGACGCCGGAGAACGCTTCAGTGCGCGGATTGGGCCGCGGTTGCTCCGGGCAGTGACGGGCGAAGGACCAACTCGCTGACCTCCGACGGTGCGAAGAGCCGCATCGGCGGACCCCAGAAGCCGCTACCGCGACTCACCCAGATCTGCGCAGCCCCCTCTCGGTGAAGGCCCTGCACCCACGGCATCACCAGGCGCACCAGGCCGTGAAACGGCCAGAGCTGTCCACCATGGGTGTGTCCCGAGATCTGGAGATCGATGTCCATCCCTCGCGCGCGCTTGAACGTCGACGGATCATGCGCGAGCAGAACCGTGGCACGAGCGGGGTCACGCCCGTCGAGCGCAGCACCGAGGTCTTCGCTGCTGCTGGCCCGCCAGTCGCCGCGGTGATCGTCGACGCCGGCGAGGTCGAAACCGTCCGCGCCCGCGATCGCAACCCGTTCGTTGCGAAGCGGCCGCATTCCGAGTTCGCGGACCCGTTCGACCCAGGCGACGTCACCCGAGTAGACGTCGTGGTTGCCAGTGATGAAATACACGCCATGCCGTGCGCGCAGCGCCGCGAACGGTTCGACGTCCTCGCGTAGCGCTTCGACAGGACCGTCCACGAGATCCCCGGTCACCACGACCAGGTCGGCGTCAAGGGAGTTGACGCGTTCGGTCAGACCGCGCGCGAACCGGTGATCGAGCACAGGGCCGATGTGGATGTCGCTGATCTGCGCGATCCGAAATCCATCGAGCGCCGCCGGCCACCGATCGAGCCGGATCTCCTGACGACGGACCTTTGGAATGCGTAGGCCGTTTCGCAGCGCGACCGCCGAAGCGACCGCGACCAGGGCCCCGATCGCGAAGGCCCGCGTCACCGGATCCGGGCCCGGAACCCCGAAGAGGCCGAGGAGGAGCGCCGCGAGGTCGGCGATCACCCAGGCCGAGAACGCCAACCACAGCACGCCCATCCAGACGACCGTGGGCAGCGCCAACGCGCGCATCCATCGCGGCGGGAGCTTTCGCTCGATCACAGGCAGTGCGAAGAAGCCGACGAAGCCCAGCATCACGAGCACGGTTCCGGAGGTCGCCAGGGGCTCGCCCCAACCGGGATCGAGGAAGAAGCGTTTCGCCACGTAGTAGTGGCTCGCCAGCAGGATCGAGATGACGGCGCCGACGCCGACCGTGGCGCCGAAGACACGGAGGCCAGAGCGTTTCGGCGCCGCAGGAGAATCAGACGTTGCCATGGCGGACGAGTCTCGCACTCCGCGCGCGGGCTACCAGCCGCGTAGGTCGATTTCCATGACGTCGACCACGTCCTCGCCGTCCAGCAGGTAGAGCCGCTCATGCTTGGCCATGGTGGGGTCGACGTGTGCCGGTTGGATCCGGATCTGATCCCCGATGGCGGGCGAGGGACTCCGGGAGAACGTCAGGTGTTCATCGGAGCAAAACCAGACGTTGGCGCCCTCGACCGTCGGATCACCGTGGTCCATCCCAAGTGCCTTCAAGCCACCATCGCCGACCGCCCACTTGTCGGATACCGAGATCACGGTCGAAAGCACCGACAGCGCGAGTTCGAAAGGGAGCCCGAGCTTTGCATAGGCCGTGTCCATCAAGACGTAGGAACCGGCCTGGATCTCGGTGGCTGCGCTGTTGAGGTCGTAGGTGCCCGTGCCGCCGGCGGAGACCAGCTCACCACCGACGTCGCCATGCGCCTGGAGCAGGAGCGCCATCGACTCGTCGGTTGCAGCCTTTTGTTTGGCGCGGTCGTCGACCATCATCAGGTGGCCCTCGTAGCCCATCACACCGCGCACCAGGAGCCCGGCTCGACGCGCCTCGTCTGCGAGTCCACCGGCGGCCTCCGGCGAACAGCCGCAGCGCGGCAGACCCACATTCACGTCGATGACGACTTCGCGCACACCGCCAGAGGCCGCCGCTCGAATGGTCTCGGTCGAGTCCACGGCCACGGTAACGCGCGCATCCAGCGCCCCGAGACGACGGGTATCCAGCACCTCATTGGCCAGCAGCAGGTCGTTCCCGAGGCCGGCGGCCGCCATGCCTTCGACCTCGCGCACCGTCGCGCAGGTGAAGTTGGTGTGTCCGGCGGCGGCCTGACGCGCTGCCAGCGCCGTGCACTTGTGCGCCTTCACGTGTGGACGAAGCCGGTCCCCCGGGAGCGCTTCCGCCATCGTCGTGAGGTTGCGTTGGAGTGCCGAGTGATCGGCAACCAGTGCCGGGGTCGGAAGGTCGTGCAGCGTTTTCGGGTCGGCCATGGCTGCGGAGTCTACGTCGTCAGTCCACCGGCAGCGCGTCTTCGCGAACGTAGAGGCCGGTGAGCCCATGCGCGCCGATGGCCGCATAGGCGCGTTCGCCTGCCGCAAGCGACGCACCCGTTCGGGCGCAGAACTGCGGCGCATGCAGGACGACGGGCTGCCAAGCCACGATTCCGGCGAACAGATCCCCTGACGCCGGGGCGCCTGCGGGCGGTTCGGACGGCACGTCGGCCTCCGCCTCGGTTGAATCGTCGTCCCGGCTGGACCGCGCGTGACGACGGCTTCGCCGGCGGCTTCCGCGGCGATGTCGGCTGTATCGCTCGCTGGCCTCTTCGGCGCCGTCGAGGACATCATCGAGGACACCGCCGAGGTCTTCACTCACCTGTTCGACGACGCTGAAGGCTTCTTCGAGGACGTTGCGGACCAGGTTTGAAACCGGAACACGGAGGTCATCTGCCATTGCCCGAATCTCTTCGGAGAGTTGCTCCGAGATACGGGTGTGAAGGATCCGCTCCTTTCGGTGGCCGTTTCGACGGCTCCGATGGCGGCGGCCAGAATCTCGAACATGTTCCCATTGTGTGCCGCCGCAGCCGCTGGTGCGCGACTTTTCCTTTTGTTCCTGGCCGGTTGCGCCAGGGCCGTCCGGTGCATCGGGTTCCGTGTCGGTCGAGTGGGGATCTGTCATGTCACTCAACGTATTACGTTGTCACACATTGTCAACGCATGTGATCCACTGCGGTCCAAGGTCCCTGACGATCCGGCAGGCTCAGACGATCCATCCGGTAGGCTCGGACGATCCGGTAGGCTCCCAAAATGGCAGACGTTGCGTTCTCGGTGGGGGAGATCATCCGCCACGTCCGGTTCGGATACCGCGGCGTGGTGTTCGATGTGGACCTGACCTTTCAGGGCTCCGACGCCTGGTACGAGCAGGTCGCGCGCTCTCGGCCGCCCAAGGACCAGCCCTGGTACCACGTGTTGCCCGACGGGGCCGAGCAGACCACCTACGTGGCCGAGCGAAACCTGGCCCAGGAGCCAGCGCCCGCCCCGCTGACCCACCCGCTGCTCGACAGCTACTTCACCGGCTACGAGGATGGACGCTACGTCCGGCGGGCCATCAATTAGGCCACGTTTCGAGGTCGTTGAAGCCGGCCTCCGAGAGCCCGACGCGTTCGTCGCCGAACACGCTGCGAAACGTGATCGCGACCTCGGCGGCCGCACCGGACTCTGCCCAGAACCCGTCTCCGTCCGCGCGCAGTCGCGCGCGGATCTCGTGGCTGCGAGCCCCATGCGCGCCATCGCCGCTCACGAGATCATCGACGACGACCCGGTCGACGACCGGCTCGAGCCGCTCCGCGAGAGCACGGGCATCTCCCGGCAGCACCGGCGCCACCGCCGCCTGCGTCGGGACCCCCGCCTCACGCAGCGCGCGAAGCGTTTCGATGCGACGACCAATCGCGGGGGAGTCCGGCTCGAAGCGGCGGCGAACAACGTCGTCGTTCGTCGGTACGGTGAAACTCACGCCGCAGTGCGAGATGCGCTTCAGCCGCTCGACATCGCGCAGGACGAGCGGGCTCCGCGTCTGGATGACCAGGCGTTCGGGCGCGAACGCAGCAAACACGTCGAGGCACGCACGCGTGAGCCCCAGTTTCCGTTCGAGCGGGACATAGGGATCCGTGCTGGAGGCGCAGAAGATCCTCGCGCCCGCGATCGTGCCGCGCCGGCCTTGCGCCGCAAGACGCTCCGCGACGTTCGTCTTGGGCGAGATCCACTCGGACCAGGCGCGTCCATAGGGGTTCGCGCGCTGGACCGGGAGCGCCCGGACATAGCAGTACACGCAGGAGAACTCGCAACCCACGTAGGGCTGCAACGAATGGGAGTACCCGGCCAGATACCCGCCCGTCCGCGTGAGCGCCTGGCGGACGGTGCGCGGGAACACGACGGCACGACTCATCGGCCCAGCATACGTCGTGCAACCGCGGCATGGAGCGCGTGGCGTTGGACGCCTACCCTGCCCGGATGAACGCACTCGAACTGTCGGACGTGACCAAGCGCTACGGCCGTCGCGCCGCACTCGATCGCGTCAGCCTTCGGCTCGAGCAGGGGGGTGCGCTCGGCCTCCTGGGACCGAACGGTGCGGGCAAGACGACGGCCCTGCGGCTGCTCTTGGGCTTCTGCGCACCCTCGGAGGGTCGCGTCGAGCTCCGCGGTCGGGACCCGATGGACCCGGACGCACGGCTGGGGCTCGGCTATCTGCCCGAACGGCTCGTGGTCCCCGGCCGCGTCACGGTCCGGAGCTTTCTGCGCCTTCACGCCAAGCTCGCAGGAGGCCGCGGGGCCGACGGCGAACGCCAGGCAGATGAGGCCATGGAACGTGTCGGAGTCGCCGACCGCGCGACCGACCCGCTGGCGAGCCTTTCGAAAGGCCTCCGACAACGGGTCGGCTTTGCCCAGGCATTCCTGGGACCGCCGGATCTGCTGCTACTCGACGAACCCACATCGGGCCTCGACCCGATCGGCATCCGGGATGCGCGCGCCTGGATCCAGGATGCCCGAGACCGCGGTTGCACCGTGCTCGTGAGCAGCCACGTACTGTCCGAGGTCGAGCGAACCTGCGATCACGTCGCCATCCTGCACGAGGGGCGAATCGCAGCGCAGGGCGGCATCGATCAGATCGTGCAGGATGGGGAAAGTCTCGAGGACGCCTTCGTGCGGGTGGTGGGCGCATGAACGGTCTCGGTGCCCTCACCGTCGAGGCGATCCTCGACGCGATTCGGCGGAAGCTCGCACTCGCCGTGGCGGCGAGTTGTGTCCTCTCGGTCATGGTGCTCGACAGCTGCACCGCCGCAATGGCGACCAACATGGAAGTGAACGGCGAAGCCGTCGATCTGAGTTCCCTTGTCGCGGGGTCTGCGGGCGCTGCCACGCTGGTCGTCCTGACGCTCTGGCTCGTCGCACTCGCCGGCGTGTTGGCTGCGGACCAGCTGCGACAAACGCTCGAAGATGGCTCGGCAACCCTGGCATTGGCTCGCCCGGTGTCCCGGTTCTCGTTCGGGCTCGCCCGCCTCGGGGGTGTCCTGGTCATCGCATGGGGAGCCGCCGTCGTCCTGATGGGCGCGGCATCGTTCCTGCTCGCTTCGCGCCATGGGGTCGACCTCGCGCCCGCCGGCGCGGCGACCGCGGCTTGTCTACTCGGCGCGCTGGCGATGGCGGCATGGGCGATGACGGCATCACTCTACCTGCCCCGGGTCGCGACCGTGCTGCTCGTATTCGCCGTCGTCGGCGCGATGGCGCTCTCGAATGCGATCGGGGCCGCCACCGAGTTGGGCGGCGTCTACGGAGCGCTGAACGACTGGGGCCCGCCCTTCGCCTCCACCGCGATCGTCTCGCTCGTGAGCTGGCTTCCGGAAGCCGCCCAGGAGGGTCTCCGTGTGGACGGGACGACCGCATGGCTGCGTCTCGTCGCGTGGACAGCAGCGGGACTGGTCACCTTGTTCGTGTCGATCCGGCGCATCGAGATCGGACGTTAGTTCGCGACTCTTCTAGACTCGGACGCGTTCAAGCGCGTCTGCGAGGCGACAGAAGAGGCAGCCGACAGCTTCCGTCACTGGGCTAGACGAAGGTGAGCCAGGATTCGTAGGTCGCGTTTCGGCCGGCAACCACGTCGAAGAACCCTTCCTGCAGCTCCTGCGCCACGGGTCCGCGCCGACCGCTTCCGATCTTGCGGTGATCGATCTCGCGAATGGGCGTCACCTCGGCCGCCGTACCAGTCAGGAAGACCTCGTCCGCGACATACAGTTCGTCGCGTGTGATGCCGCTTTCGACCACGGTCATGCCCTTGTCTCGCGCCATCTGGATGAGCGAGGCGCGCGTGATCCCGTCGAGCACTGTCGGCAGCGGCGGCGTCTTGATCACGTCGCCACGAACCACGAAGACGTTCTCGCCGGTCGCCTCTGACACGAGGCCTTCGGTGTCGAGCATGATGGCTTCGTCGTAGCCGTCGAGCAGCGCCTCGCGCTTCGCGAGGATCGAGTTCACATAGTCACCGCAGGTCTTGCCCTTCGTCATCTTCGCGTTGACGTGGTGCCGACTGAACGTCGAGATCTTGGCGCGGATTCCCTGTTCGAGGCCTTCCTCGCCGAGGTAGGCACCCCAGGGCCACGCGGCGACTGCGACGCGCACCGGGTTCGCTCCCGGGTGCAGGCCCATCGCGCCCGAACCGATGAACGCGAGCGGCCGGATGTAACCCTCGTCGAGATGGTTCGCGCGCAGGCAGTCGAGAATCGCGTCCGTGACGACCTCTTGTGAGAACGGAATCTCCATCAAGTTGATATGCGCGCTCTCGTAGAGCCGTTTCACGTGCTCGGTCAGACGAAAGACGGCCGAGCGGCCATCATCCGTGCGATAGCATCGGATGCCCTCGAAGACGCCGAGTCCATAGTGCAACGTGTGCGTGAGCACGTGCACTTGCGCTTCGTCCCAGGCGACCATCTCGCCATCGAGCCAGATCTTCTCTCCGGTGACCCCGGTACTCATGCTGTTCCTCCGAGGTCGCGGACGCCTTCGCGAGCGACTAGGCCCGGCGCAGGATCTTGCTCACGAAGCTCTTCGATTTCTCACGTCGCATATCGATCAGGCGCAACTCGCGGAGCGCCTCGACGGAGTCCGGATCGAGCTGGACGGCTCGCATGAACATCTTCTCGGCGGCGTCGCTGCGGTTCGTGGCCTGGCAGAGGCGACCGAGGAAGAGGTAGGGCTTCTCCCTTTCGGGCGCCAGCTGACGCCCCTTCTCCACCATGGCCATCGCCTTCTTCGCGCGATCGGCCTCGTTCGGGGCGGCGAGATACCAGGTCCAGCCGAAGTAGGCCAGGTACTCACCCTCATCAGGATAGGTGCGAGCCGCCATCTCGAAATGTGGCAGCGCCGTCTCGATGGCCCCGGCCTTCAGTGCCGTCGTCCCCTTCTGGAACTCGAGTTCGGCTTCCACCGCGCGGTGCCCGATTTCGAGCTCTTTCTCCATTTCGGCCTCGCCCTGCTTCTTCTTCAGGTAGGCCATGCGAGCGTCGCGCGCGCCGATCTCGTCATAGGCATGGGCAATCGCACCGAACACTTCCTCGGCCAGTCGGACGAGCGCTTCGCTCGCCCCGGTGAACCGGTCGGGGTGGGTCTGCTTGGCAAGCTGGGCATAGGCGCCCCGGATCTGTTCGTCATTCGCGCGGCGGTCGACGTCCAACACCTGGAAGCAGTCCTGGTCGCGAATGCGTGCGGCCATCTCGGCGAGCTGCCGCCGGAGTGTTTCTTCTTCGCTCTCCGGACTCGTCACACGCACTTCATCCGGCGGGACGCGTCGCTTCACTTCGCGAATCCGCCGCGGCTGATGGGCCAGCCGTCGCTTGTTCGACGGCTCTCGGAGCTCGAGGAGTTCGAGCACGATCAGCCCGTACAACTCACGTCGCGCACGTTCCTCTTGCGGCAGGATTGCGCCGAGCAGTACCGAGCCGTCTGCCTGTTCGATCCAACGCTCCGCGTCCGGCCCGAGGTCGACGTCCTGGTGCCGATAGAACGCACTCTCTCCCGGCACGATCGCCTTGCGACCGTTGTCCTCCAGGAACTGGTCGATCGGTCCGATCGGCGCCTCCTTCTGGATGCCTTTCCAGATCAAGCGCGCCGGACTCTTCTTCAGTGTCAGTGCGTTCGCGCTTTTTAGACGCGCGCCCCGATGGAAGCGGAAGCGACCACGCTCCCACGTGAACATTTCCAAGAGCTTCTGGATCGCCTGGCGTCGCAGGGCGATCGCGAGGTCCGCCTCGTCCAGCATGTGCATGGCCTTCAGGATCTGGCCGTGCATTCCTTCACCGCGCTTCACACGCAACAACGAGGCGTGCAGGACATCCTCCGTGATCTTTCCGGAGGCGAGCAACAGGTTGCCCAACGTTTCAGTGACCAGGTTCGACCGCACCGCGATCGGCGCGCCTTCGCGGAGCTGGATCTGCTTGCGCTTCTTCCCCGCCTGGACCTGCAGGACACCCGTCGCCCGCAGACCGTGGAGTTGATGAAGCAAGGCCGCTATCGGCAGCTCTTCGAGCGTCCCGGCCAGGGCTTCGGTGGGGTCGCCCGATGTCACACGCGCAGCCGTGCTGCCACCCGCGACGTGATCGGCGACGACGCCTAACAATTTTTCCAGAGGCACCGGTTTCTGCAGGACCTCGTTCGCGAGCAACGCCGTCGCGCGCGCTTCGTAGTCGGCCGTCAACGAACAACCAGAAACGAGCACGACGGGGACTCGTGCCTCGTCCGACTCCTCGCGGCGCAAGGACTCGAGAACCTGGAAGCCGTCCCGCTTGGGCAACATGACGTCGAGGGTGACGAGCTGCGGCCGGACGGAACGAATCTTTTCGAGGGCCTCCTCGCCGTCGAATGCGGTCTCGACGCGGTAGCCCTCCTTCTCGAAGGCACGCGAGAGGATCTGGCAGTAGTGCCGGTCATCGTCGGCGCAGAGAATGGTGGCAGGCACGGCTTGTGAGACCTCGAGAGGATCGAGTGGAACGGTCTCATGTGCATCGACCATGCAGCGCAGAACCGGAGTGTGCCGTGTCACATTTCGACGGTTGCCCGCGGCGCAAGCGCAGCAGGCCGGCAACTCAGCTGCGCGTGTCCCGCAGCAGACGCGCAATCCCCGCACCATCGGGATCTCGCAGGACGCCCCGTTCCGTGACGAGGGCCGTGACATAGCGAGCCGGGGTCACATCGAATGCGGGATGTCGGACAGGGACGTTGTCGGGAACGATCGGGCGATTTCCGAAGTTCGCCACTTCTTCCCGCCCACGCTCTTCGATCGGGATTTCGGCACCCGTTGCCGTCGCCGGATCGATCGTCGAGATCGGAGCCGCGACATAGAACGGAATATCGTGTGCGTGCGCGAGCACGGCCAGGCCGTAGGTCCCGATCTTGTTGGCCACATCTCCATTGGCCGCGACGCGGTCGGCGCCGACCACGATCAGGTCTACCTCGCCTTGCTGCATCAGATGCGCGGCCATGTTGTCGGTGATCACCGAGACCGGAATCCCGTCGCGTTGCATTTCCCAAGCGGTCAGTCGGGCACCCTGAAGGAACGGCCTTGTTTCGTCTGCCAGGACGCTCACGCGCCGTCCGGCGTCCACGGCGGCGCGCACGACGCCAAGCGCGGTTCCATAGGCCGACGTCGCGAGAGCGCCAGCGTTGCAATGGGTCAGGATCCGCGAGCCGTCGGGCACGAGCTCCACACCGGCACGGCCAAGTTGACGACAGATCTCGCCATCTTCCACCACGATGACGAGCGCCTCTTCGCGCAGCGCCTCCGCCGTCGCGGCAACATCGTGCCCCTCTGACTGCAGCGCCGCCCGCGTGCGTGCCATCCGGTCGAGCGCCCAGAACAAGTTGATCGCCGTCGGCCGCGTGGCTGCAAGCCTCGCGTGAGCCGCGTCGAGCGCGGCCCCGAACGCCGCCGCGTCCAGGCCAATGGCCTGGCGGGCCGCCAACGCCATCCCGAGCGCGGCCGTACACCCGATCGCGGGGGCTCCGCGCACCACCAGGTCTTCGATCGCACATGCGACCTCTTCGACGCTTCGACAGACGAGCACTTCTTCCCGGTCGGGCAGGAGGCGTTGGTCGAGAAGTTCGACACCCGCATCGCTCCAGCCGAGCGTGAACCAGGGTTCCGGTTCGCTCACCTTCGACGCTCTCCGCCAAGAATGCCCTCGAGAATGTCGATCACGGCGTCCCCCGCACCTTCTCCAAGTTTGTCGTCGACCTTGCCCTTGTAGCGATCCAGCCGACCACGACGGCCGAGATAGTCCTGCGAGAACGCGAGCACGGCCGCACGCGTCAACTGAACCTTGGGATCGTCGAGCGTGCCACTGACCCTGGCCAGGGGAATGACCCGGTCCACCGACCGTCCGGTGTCGGGCGTCGGAACCGGCACCGCTTCGCCCAGGGCTCGGTCGATTTCCTCGAACAACGTGAGCTGGCCGGTCATGTCCAGCGCCCGGTCGGCGAGACGAACGGTGCCCTCGAGTTCGGCGCGATAGTGACGGTAGTCGAGAGCCAGATCATCGGTCCGGACAATGCCGTCGCGAAGCGTCACGGTCGAACTCGCGCGCTCGAACTCATCGCCGTAGAACCGTTGCAGCGTGCTTCCGCCGAACGCCTGACCGCCAAGAAGTGCGAGTTCCCCGAAACCGCCGAAGGCGTCGAACGTGCTCCGCAAGAGCGATACCCCTTTCACGCGACCAGGCGCGATCGACCACTGCGCGTTTCCTCGCGCCGCCTGCATCGGCGACCCCTCGCCCCCAAGCGGAACGGCCAGGTCGGCCGTAAAGTCGAGCGAGCCGCTCAGGGTCTCGGTCGAGGCCCCCAGCGCCTGCAGCAGTCGTTCCGCTTCGAGACCGTGTCCATCGGCCTGGATTCGCGCGGTCGGCGTGCCGTCCAGACCATCGAGTCGCACCGTCGCCGTCAGCGCCTGGCCTGCGACCTCGACCGCGAGACCGTTCCCAACGAGTGCGGTGCCCTGTCCCTCGAACATCCCGGTGAGCTGGGCGAACTGACCCGCTTCGAGCGGGATTCGAACATCATCGACGTGCATCCCACCGGAGAGCGTTAGTGGGTCCAGTTGGACGATCCAGTCCTCGAACCCGATCCGGCCAGTGACGGGAAGATCGCTTGCCGCCGGAAGCCATGATGCGAGTTCCGCGGGATCGAAGAGGGGCGTCGCCAGCTTGACTTGGATGCGAGGCGCGGTCTGTGCATCCACGGCGGCGACGACACCCGGAAGTGTCACCCGGGCCCCCGAGAGTGTCATTCCGCCGTCTGCGTCCAGCACGAACGGCCCGGCAATCTCGAGCACGTCGCCGATCGGCTTGGCCAACGCGGAGCCTTGGGAGACGTGCGCCTTCGTCAGGACCGCCTCCAGGGCGCCGCCAAGTCCGTCGGCCCCGTTCCCGGTTGCGTCCCAGGTCAACATCACGGACCCACGCACCACGAGATCGTCCCGTTTCGCATCGAGTTTCTGGAGGACCACACCAAGGGCCAGGGTATCGACGTTCGCCGCGCTTCCGGAGGCTTCCAGCCCCACGGCTGCGGTCCCTGTCATCGACATTCCCGGCACCCACGGTGCAAACGGCGCGAGGTCGACATCGGAAAGCGCGAGGCTCCCGGACCAGGTGCGATCGAGCGATGCTTCGCCCTCGATCTCGAAGTCGCCGCCGGAGAGCAACCGCCCGGTCGCGGCGAATGGGATCGGCACATTGGGGCGCAGCCCCCCAGACGCATCCGCCTGGTCGACTACGACCGTCAGGGTCGGCGCATCAGGCAGCGAGCGGTCGACCAGCGTGAGCCGGACGTCTCGGACGGTGATGCGCTGGACGGCCAAGGCTATCGGGTCGTCCTCGCCACCGTCGACCGTGTCGCGAACGACCGGCTGGACCGACGGCGCATCGGTCGATGCCGGGTCCGAGGCGTTCGCCGGGAGATCGAACGGCAGCTTGATCCCGTCCGGGGTCCGCACGACCTCGATCTCTGCCCCTTCGACTTCGAGGGCATCGATGGCGACGACCCCGGCGAAGAGTGGAAGGAAAGCGACCCGCAAGGCAACCCGCTCGGCGCGCAACGGCGCCTCACTTGCGGCCGGCTGGAGGGTCGCGCCGGTCATGGTGAAACCCGGAGGGAGCCACGTGACGTCGAGCCGGTCCCAACTGAAGTCTCGTCCCGTCACCTGCTTCGCGCCTGCCGAGATCCGGGTCCGGACCTCGGGGCGGTCGAGCAGCCGGGGCACGAGGATCGCCGCAGCGACGACGCCAACCAACGACAACACAAGAACGCCGATCGCGATGCGCACGATTGCCTTCACGCTCAGCCTCCTAGTTTTCGGGCCAGGATCTCACGCACCGACCCCGGGTCGGCTTTCCCTTGCGACTGCTTCATGACCTGGCCCATCAAGAAGTTCAGCGACTTCTTGTCACCCGCAGCAAAGGACTCCACCGCCTGCGGATTCGACGCGATCGCGGCATCCACCAGGGCTTCGAGTTCGCCGGTGTCCGAGACCGCCTCCAGTCCACGCTCCTGGACCAGAGCCTCGGGGTCGCCTCCATCGAACAAGATCTCCTGAAGAAGATCCCGCGCGTTCTTGGGTGTGACGCGGCCGTCGTCCGACATCTTCACGAGCGCGGCGAATGCGTCGGGTGAAAGTGCGACCGCGTCGATATCGACATCGCGGTCGTTCAGGGCGCTCAGTACGTCCCGGATGATCCAGTTCGCCACGGCCTTCCCGGTCCCATGTGCGGACGCCGCAGATTCGAACCAATCCGCGAGTTCGCGGCTGCTGGTCAAGACGGCGGCGTCATCCACCTTCAGGCCATACTCGGATGCGAAACGATCTGCACGTGCGGCGGGCAACTCCGGAAGCGCAGACCGGATCTCGGCGATGCGCTCCTCGGGAACCACGAGCGGGATCAGGTCCGGATCAGGGAAGTACCGATAGTCATCGGCATTTTCTTTCGTGCGCATCACGAAGATCCGGTCGGCATCGGCGTCATAGCCAACCGTGGCCTGGATCACCGTGCCGCCGTCGTCGAGAAGGTTCGCCTGGTTCTCGATCTCGGTCTTCACAGCCGCCTGCGCGTTGCGGAAGGAATTGAGGTTCTTGATTTCGCGGCGCGTCCCGAGCGTCGTCTCGCCGTGCGGACGAAGGGATACGTTCGCATCGCAGCGAAGCTGTCCCTTCTCCATGTCGGCGTCCGATGCGCCGACATAACGAAGGATCTGACGGAGCGTTCGAAGATACGCGCCGACTTCTTCGGCCGAGCGAAGGTCGGGTTCCGACACGATCTCCACGAGCGGAACCCCAGAACGGTTGAGATCGACCTGGGTCGTCACTGCCCCTTCGTGAATCGACTTCCCGGCATCCTCTTCCATGTGGATCCGCGTAATGCCGATCCGCTTCCGCTCCCCTCCGACGAGGATGTCCAGACGGCCGCCAGTACACACCGGCTCTTCGAACTGCGAGATCTGGTAGCCCTTGGGAAGGTCGGGGTAGAAGTAGTTCTTGCGCGCAAAGACCGACGTCGGGTGGATCTTGCAATCGAGCGCCAGGCCCGCGCGGATCGCGAGTTCGACCGCTCGACCGTTCAACACCGGGAGCGCGCCCGGAAGTGCCAGGCAGACCTCGGTCACGTGCTGGTTCGGCGCATCGCCGTAGGAAACCGCGGCCGAGGAGAACAGCTTGCTCTCCGTGCGCAGTTGGCAGTGCACCTCGAGGCCGATGACGACGTCGTAGTCCGGATGGGCGGGTCGGCTCACAGGGACGGCCTCGGCTCGTGGTGTCGGGTCAATTGCTGGAACGCGTGTGCCACCCTCAGTACGCGCGCGTCTTCGAGGGGCGGCCCGACCAGCTGCAAGCCGACAGGCAAGTCCTGGTCGAAGCCACACGGGAGTGAGATGCCGGGCGCTCCAACAAGGTTCGCGGAAACGGTAAAGATGTCGGCCAGGTACATGGCCAGCGGGTCGTCGCTCTTCTCGCCGACGCGGAACGCGGTTTCGGGCACCGTCGGCATCGCGATGATGTCGCAGGCTTCGAACGCCTGCTCGAAATCGCGGCGTAACAATGTCCGGACCTGCTGCGCTTTCCGGTAATAGGCGTCGTAATAGCCGGCCGAGAGCGCGTAGGTACCCAGCAAAATGCGACGCTTCACCTCATCGCCGAAACCCGCAGCCCGCGTGTACTCGTACATCGCGGTGATACCGCCCTCGGGACCTTCTACGCGACGGCCGTATCGCACACCGTCGAATCGGGCGAGATTGCTGGAAGCCTCTGCCGTGCAGACCAGATAGTAGGCGGCGACACCGTAACGTGTATGCGGCAAGGAGACTTCGCACGTCTTGGCCCCCGCCGCTTCGAGCACGGCGACGGCTTCACGGACGCGCTCTTCGACGCCGGGGGAGAGTCCGGCCTGGTCGCCCGACGCGCGCGGAATTCCGATGGTCAGACCTGCGACGTCTGCATGCCCTCCACCCGGCGTCGTCAGCGCGGCCGTCGTCGCGAGCGCGGGCTCGGGCAACGAAGTCGAATCGTGCGGGTCGTGCCCGCTGATCGCATCGACGAGCCAGGCGGCATCCTCGGCCGTCCGCGCAAACGGGCCGATCTGGTCCAGTGACGAGGCGAACGCCACCAACCCGAAACGTGAGACGCGACCGTAGGTCGGCTTCATCCCCACCACGCCGCTGAACGACGCGGGTTGACGGATCGAGCCGCCGGTATCGCTACCGAGCGCGAGTGGCACGATGCCGGCTGCGACTGCGGCGGCGGAACCGCCCGACGACCCGCCGGGTACACGTTCGAGGTCCCACGGGTTCCGGGTGGCGCCGAATGCCGAGTTCTCGGTGGAGGACCCCATCGCAAACTCGTCCATGTTCGTGCGCGCCACGATGATGGCGCCTGCTTCCCGCAGGCGATCCACGACGGTGGCTGAAAATGGCGAGCGATAACCCTCCAGGATTCGCGATGCACAAGTCGCGGGTTCGTCCCGCTGAACGATGTTGTCCTTGAGCACGATCGGAATGCCATCGAGATTCGAGGCCGACCCGGCGGCGGCACGGCGATCGTCCGATTCGGCGGCCTCGGCCCTGGCCGCCTCCCAGCGTGGGTGAAGCAATGCCTTGATCTGCGGCTCGACCGCGTCTGCACGCGCGTGGGCCGCGTCGACCAGGTCGACGGCCGAAACTGCGCCCGCATCCAGCGCGGCGCGGAGCTCGGCAGCGGTGCCGAGGGGATCCGCCATGGTCAGCCCTCCGACTCGGCGTCGAGCACCTTCGGAACCGAGAACGCGGTCCCGACGGCTTCGGGCGCATTGGCGACGGCGACCTCGGGCGAGATCGTGTCTCGAGCCGTGTCGGGGCGCAGCGGCGTCGCCATCGGAATGACATGGACCGTCGGCGCAACATCGGCAGTATCGAGGCTCTCGAGTTGTGCCGCGTAGCCGAGGATCCCCTCGAGCGATCGCGTCATGGCGTCCACTTCTTCGGGCTCGAGCCGCAGCCGGGCAAGCCGCGCGGTCCGTTCGACCTGTTCACGCGTGATCCTGGACATGGCCGGGGAGAGTAGCCGCACGGTCGGGGAAGGCCGCCCTGCCCAGAATGGGCGGAATCCGCCGTTTCGGGCGCCTTCTGGGCATTCCTGTACAGTTGCGCCGCTTTGACCACTGAGACCTCCTTCCAAGATCTTCCTGCCGATGTCCGCGAGGGCATCGATTCTCTCGGCTGGACCGAACCCACCAACGTCCAGGTCCAGTCCATCGGGCCCATGCGCGCAGGCGGCGACCTGATCGTCCAGGCGCAGACCGGCAGCGGCAAGACCGGCGCCTTCGGGATCCCGATCATTTGCGAGGTCGATCCCGAACGCGCGGTTCCCCAAGCCCTCGTGATGGCGCCGACCCGTGAACTGGCGAACCAGATTTCGCGCGAGATCGAGCAACTCGGCAAGCCCCGCGGCATCAAGACGCTCGCGATCTACGGCGGCGTCGGGTACGGCGCACAGCTCGACGCGCTCGAGAGTGGCGTCCACGTCATCGTGGGCACCCCCGGCCGGATGCTCGACCACCTCGGTCAGGGCAACCTCAAATTCGACGACATCAAGATGGTCGTGTTCGATGAGGCGGACGAACTGCTCTCGTTGGGTTTCTGGCCCGACATGCGCGAGATCAAGTCCTATTTGCCCGCAGACGGGCGCCAGTCCTGCCTGTTCTCGGCCACGATGCCCGAAAAGGTCCTGGCACTCTCGCGCGCTTTCTTGACCGATCCCGAGTTCATCTCGATGGCGGGCGACGACGCGGCTCCGGCCCAGATCGAGCACTGCTACTACGTCACGACCGCGCAGGAGAAGGAAGCGAACCTCCGGCGCATCATCGAGTTCGAAGATCCCGAGAGCGCGATCATCTTCTGCAATACGAAGGATGATGTCCGCTTCGTGACCTCGTTCTTGCAGCGCCATGGTTTCGACGCCGACCAGATCTCGGGCGATCTCTCCCAGGCCGCGCGCGAAGTCGCAATGGGCCGGATCAAGGAGGGAAAATTGCGCTTCCTGGTCGCGACCGATGTGGCCGCTCGCGGCATCGACATCAGCGACCTCACTCACGTCATCGCCTACTCCTCGCCGGAGTCGCCCGAAGTCTACGTGCACCGCACCGGTCGAACCGGTCGCGCGGGCAAGGCCGGCGTTGCGATTTCGTTGGTGAGCGGCCTCGATGTCGGCGCATTCCGCAATCTCCAGAAGGTGAACGAGATCGTCGTCAAGGAGCGCCAGCTTCCGACGGACGCGCAACTCCTCGACCGCCTGCGAGAGCGTCTGGCCGTCAAGGTCGAGCAGGACATCCGCCACATTCCGCTTCGCGAGCGCGACTTCAAGGTCGACCGCTGGATTCCGGTCATCAAGGAAATGGCAGGAAGTCACGATGGCCTGCGCGAGCTCGCGCTCGTCGCTTCGGCCTACATGAAGGAGCATCGGCCGGAGACCACGGTCAAGGAAGACCAGCACGCGGGCGACGATGCCGCGCAGCGTTCCCCCCGCGAAGACGACGGCGACGGCGGGCGAGGCCGCGGACGACGTAGTGGCGGCGGTGGTGGCGGTGGAAACCGACGCCGCGGTGGTGGCCGTCCGCGCCGCTAACCTCCGCGGAACGGTCGGTGCCGCAACCCTGCACTGTCCCGAGCCAAGGAGCCACAGCGTGATCCGACGAGCCCTCTTCCTTCTGGTCCTGGCGTTTCCTACGTGGGCGTTCGCCGCACCGGCGGAGAAGATCTCGGAGTTGCTGCGACCGGCGGACACGATCGAGGCGGTGCAAGTCCATCCGTCGATCTGGCGGGCATCCGGAAACAGCAACGCGTTCATCGTCGCCACCGACGACGGCCTCGTCGTGATCGATACCGGGCTCGGGCCGCAAGCGGCCGCCACCCACGCCGCTCTGCGTGCGGTCAGCGACGCGCCGGTTCGCAAGCTCATTCTCACGCACGCGCACGCCGACCACATCGGTGGCGTCGGCCTCTGGCAGACCGACGGGGTCGAAACGTTGGCGGCGCGCGCGTTCGCGCTCCGAAACCAGTACTACGCCGACCTTCGCCCGTTCCAGGCCAGACGCAGCCGGGTCCTGTGGGCCGATGTCATGCCCGAAGGCGCGGAGGAGCAGTTCCCCTACCCGCGCGTCACCGTCGATCGCTACATCGATGTCGATACCATGATGGAAGTCGGCGGGGTCACGTTCCACCTGCTCGTCACGCCCGGCGGCGAGGGCCCGGACTCCCTGTCCGTGTGGATTCCGGACTGGAAGGTGCTGTTCTCAGGGGACACCCTGGGACCCTCGACAGCCACCTTCCCGAATCTCTTCACGCTTCGCGGCGAGAACATGCGCGAAGCCGTTCCGATGATCCTGACGCTGGAACGGATGGCCGAGCTCGAGCCCGAGATGCTGCTGACGGGCCATTTCGATCCGCTCGTTGGCGCTGATGAGATCGCACCGATGCTGCGCCGAACAGCGGCGGCTGTTCGTTATGTGCATGACGCCACGGTCGCTGGGATGAACGAGGGCAAGTCGCTCTGGACGCTGATGCGCGAGATCGAGCTGCCGGATGAACTCGCCGTCAGCGAGCAGTACGGACGCGTCGCCTGGGGCGTCCGCGCGATCTATGAGAGCTACACCGGGTGGTTCCGTTACGAATCGACGACCGAGCTCTATGACGTTCCGCACTTCGAGGTCTACCCGGAGCTCGTGGCACTGGCCGGGGGGCCCGACGCCGTTGGACAAGCCGCCATGACCAAGATTCTCGCAGGGAAGCCTCTCGAAGCCCTTCACCTCGCAGAGGCGGCGCTGACGGTCGACCCCAAGCACCGCGGCGGACTGACGGCCGCCATGCTGGCGCTCCGCTCATTGGCCGCTGAAGATGGTGGCACCAACTTCCAGGTGGCTGGCTGGCTGCGTGCCCGTATCCGCGCTGCAGACGCCGCGCTCGCAGAACTCGATTCCGACGACTCAGCCGCCGACTAGCGTTTCCGCTTCGACGCCCGACGTCGGCTGGTGCCAGTCGCCCATCCCGTCGGCGCCGGCATAGGCCAGGCGTCCAGACCGGGGATCGAGCACCACGGCCGGGCCCGGGACCGCAGCCACCAGGCTGGCGAGATCCGTTGCGCTTCGGATAGCGGCTTCAAGCGTCTCCCGACCCTGACCCTCGCCGACGACGACCGTCCCTGCGGTGGGTTCGCGTCGCGGCCGCGCGCTCGGGCGAACCTCCAGGCCCGCTACGGCGCCGGTTGCATCCGCGAGAACAAAGTCGGCCGCGCCGCCAGCCGGACGACTTTCGAGCCATTCGAGCGCCTTCTCGACAAGGTCGAAGCGCTGCAGCACGTCCTGCGTCAGCAGGACCGCGGGCGCAGCGTGACCCTCCCCCGAGGCGGCCTCGACGGCCACCGACGCAACCGCAAGACCTCGTTCGTTGACACCGGCGAGTGACGGCACCCTCCATGGCAACGCGATCTCGACCGAATGAAAATCGGTGTCCGGGGCACTGTGTCGAAGGAAGAGCGACTTGCCCGGGCGCAAGGTTCGCACCAGAAACGGCTCGCCGCCTAGCAGAACAGAAGCCGCGGCATCGGCAGAAGCGTGGAATGCGCGAGCCAGGAGGCCTGCCAGCGCACGATCTCCTACACCCGATCCAGCTGCCATGCCCATCGCGCGCTCGCCCATATGCGGGAAGTAACGCAGGGTGTCGCGCCGAACGCGGGCTGCGGGACCATCGCTGCGCTGTTCAAACGCCCAGCGCAAGACCGCTCCGTCGCTCCGGATCTCCGCCGCCTCTTCAGCGATCCGGCCGGCGAATGCACGGCCCTGGTCCAAACCGAGGTCCCTCGGGGCCCCGGAACAATGCACGACATCGAGCGCGGTCACGAAGCGTTCCGCTGCCCCTGGACCATGGTCAGCCCATCGATCTGCAGCAGGCCCTCGTTGAGCGCACCGGTTCGATAGCCCTCGAGGTCAAGCGACACATAACGAAAGCCCAGCGGCTTGATCGCATCCACGATCGCGCGCGTCATCGTCGGATCCAGCGCGCGCGGGAGCTCGTCCGGCGCGATCTCGACGCGGGCGACGTCGCCATGGTGGCGAAGGCGTACCTGGCGGAAGCCGAGTTCGCGGAGCGCTTCTTCGCCACGATCCACTTGCGAGAGCCGTTCGGTCGTCACCTCGGTGCCGTACGGAAGCCGCGACGCCAGGCATGCTGATGCCGGCAGATCCGCGGTTGGCAGGCCCGCAGCGCGGGAGAGCGCCCGGATCTCCTCCTTCGACATCGAGACATCGAGGAAGGGCGACAACACGCCGTGTTCGTCCGCCGCGCGGTGTCCCGGGCGAAAGTCCCCGGTGTCATCCGTATTGACCCCGTAGACCACGGCGTCGTAGCCGAGCTGCGTTCGAAGCTCGCCCATCACTTCGAACAGCTCGGTCTTGCAGAAATAACAGCGATCCGGACGGTTGGCGCGATAGTCCGCGCGCTCCATCTCGTGGGTATCGACGAATCTGTGTGCGAGTCCAAAGCGCTCGATGACGTCTTCGGCCACCGCCCGATGCGAAGCGGGATAGGAGGCGGAGACCGCGGTCACGGAAAGCGCATCCGCTCCGAGTTCGGCGTGCGCCGCGTAGGCCAGGTAGCTCGAATCGACGCCCCCGGAGAACGCGACCATGACGCGTCCGGCGTCGCGGAGCCGCTCGCGCAGAGAAGCCTCTTTTGCCTGGAGTTCCGAGGGGATGGCCGCCATTGGCCGAGCGTAGGTTCAGCCCCGGAAGCGGTCAAGCGGATTGCTATCCTGGGTCGGCCGTTGCGCCTGACAGCGGCACCTGGGGGAACCATGGAAAAGCTTCGGGTCGGCATCGTCTTTGGCGGCCGTTCGGTCGAGCATGAGGTCTCCGTCGCGTCCGCGACGTCGATCCTCGGAGCGCTCGACCCGAACCGCTACGACACCACCCTCATTGCGATCTCGCAGCAGGGGCGCTGGCACCTCGGAGCGCCTGGAATGCTGCCGGCATCGGTGGTCGAGGGCGAGGAAGTGACGCTTCCGGCGATCCCGGGCAATGGCCAGCTCGTGTCGCGCGAGACGGGAGAACCGGCGGCCCAGCTCGACGTCGTCATCCCGATCGTCCACGGAACGGGCGGCGAGGACGGAACCCTCCAGGGCTTCCTCGAACTCGCCGGCGTGCCCTACGTGGGCGCCGGCGTGCTCGGATCCGCGATCCAGATGGACAAGGACGTCGCCAAGCAATTGCTCCAGGCAGCCGGAATCCCGGTCGTGCCTTGGGTCACGGTCCGCGCGCACCAGCTCGCGGCCGACGCGGACGCCTGCGTCGCCCACGCGATGAAGGAAGTGGGCCTACCCGCGTTCGTGAAGCCGGCGAATGCCGGTTCCTCGGTCGGCATCGGAAAGGTGACGAGCGAGAGCGAGTTTCCAGCCGCCCTCGCGCACGCGGCGCGATACGACACCAAGATCCTGGTCGAACGCGCCGTCGATGCCCGCGAGATCGAGATCGCAATCCTGGGAAACGACGCACCGGAAGCCTCGGTCCCGGGCGAAATCGTCCCCAAGGCGGATTGGTACGACTACGAATCGAAGTATGTGGATGAGCAGACCGAGCTGGTGGTGCCTGCGGACCTGCCCGAGGCCCTGGCGCAGCAACTGCGAGAAGTCGCCGTCGATGCATTCTGCGTGCTCGAGGGAGCGGGACTGGCCCGGGTCGATTTCTTCGTTGACCGCGAGAGCAGCGACTTCTACTTGAACGAAGTGAACAGCCTCCCCGGTTTCACCGAAGTCAGCATGTATCCGCGCATGTGGCGAGCAAGCGGCCTCTCGTTTACGGCCCTGCTCGACCGCCTGGTCGAACTCGCGATCGAGCGCGCCCAGGCGAGCCAACGCCTCGAACGCACCTATCGGACGGGTTGAGCGGTGAAAGTCCTCGGAATCGATCATGTCGTCCTGCGCGTCGCAGACCTGGATGCGGCGCTCGGCTTCTATCGCGACATCCTTGGCTGCTCGGTGGAACGCGAAGTGTCATCGCTAGGCCTCGTCCAACTGCGCGCCGGGCACGCGTTGATCGACCTGGTGCCCATCGACGGCAGCCTCGGCCAAAAAGGGGGCGCCGGACCGGGCGCAGAGGGGCGAAACGTCGACCACTTCTGCCTTCGCGTTGAGCCCTTCGAGCCCCGGCGCATCCGCGAGCAGTTGTTGGCCGCGGGGTTCCAGCCCGGCAGCGTCAAGCGCGTCTACGGAGCCGAGGGATACGGACCCTCGATCTACGTCAACGACGCGGACGGCAACACGGTCGAGCTGAAGGGCCCTGCCGAGGGCGAGTGATCGTGCACGGTGGGGTAGGCTCGGGGATGGCCGCGTCCCACCTCCCCGACGAGACCCTGCTGAGCGAAGCCCACAGGATCGGCCCGCTGATCCGCGAGCACGCCGCCGCAACTGAGCGCGAAGGCGTGCCTGCTCCGGCCGTCCTCGCTGCCATGGTCGAAGCTCGGCTCTTCGACGCCTACCGACCGGCGGAGCTCGGCGGCCTTGACGCAGGGGCCGTCACGCTCGTGGAATTGGTGGAGGAGGTCTCGAAGCACGATGGATCGACGGGTTGGTGCCTCGGAATGGCCGGCATCATCGGAGGCCTGGCTGCGAGTCGGCTTCCAGATGAGGGGGCTGCCGAAGTCTTCCCGACGCGAGACACCGTATTGTGTGCCGGCGGGTTCGTGCCGCGTCTGAGCGCGCAACCGACCGACGGAGGCTACCGGGTCTCGGGAAGGTTCCCGTTCGCGAGCGGGTGCCGCTTCGCATCCTGGCTCGTGGTCACGGGGATGGTCGAAGGAACCGCGGGTCCGACGGCCATGCGCACGTTCTGCGTCAGGACCGCCGAGGTCGAGATCCTGGACAACTGGCATGTGGCCGGGCTCGAGGGCACCTCAAGCAACGATCTGCAACTCGACGACGTCTTCGTCCCGGAGGCGCGTTCGTTCGGCTCGGTGACGACCCCGCGAATCCGTGGCGGCGCATTCTGGGAACTCCCCGTGCTTTCCGCGGCCGCCGTGGGTCACCTGGGCTTCGCCCTTGGCTCGGGCAGACGCGCACTCGACGAGATCGCCGCCTACGCGGGGACCCAGCGCTTCGCGAGTTCGGCGCCGATTGCGGAGCGCAGCGTCTTTCAACGCGACTTCGCCCGTGCGCATACCGCACTCCGCGCCGCTCGTCTTGCAGCGTTCGAATCCATGGAGCGCGTCGTCGAAGCCGGTACCGATGCATCGGCGACGATCCGGGCCGAACTGATCGCATCCCTCGTGTACGCCTACCAGACCGCGACTGCAGCGGCCGAGTTTGCATTCCGTGCCGGTGGCGCGAGTTCGCTCTACCGGGAAGGCGCCCTGCAGCGGTGTTTCCGCGACTTGCAGGCGGGCTCTCAGCACGTCGTCGCCAGCGACGAAGGCTTCGAGCGCGCGGGCCAGGTCCTGCTGGGCCTGGACCCGCCGGGCTTTCTCTAGCCGCCGGCTACGGCACGGGCTGCAGGTCGAGGAACAGCGAGAGGAACTGACCGGCCCGGTCCGCTTCGACCAACGTCGGCTGCAGTCCCAGGAACTGCGGCAGCGGGAACGACCCCAACGAGTTCGCCAGCGACGGGAACAGGATCGGCACGATCGACTGCAACAATGCCGTCAACTGCGGCTCGTTCGCGAGCAGCGGATTCTGGACGATGTCGATGCGGAGATCCTGGGGCTGGAGTGACGCGAGTGTGAAGCTGAGCTGCCCGGCATTGAGCCCGACATCGAGGCCCACCGTCGCATCAGCGACGACGCGCAGCGGCGCGGCCTGCCCCGCGGTCGGCTTCACCGTAATCTCGAGGTGCGGGATCACGAGTTCTGCGATCTCGCCGGCAGGCCCCGTGCTCCCAGTCAGGAATGGCGCCATCGTGGGCTTGATCGTGATCTCGAACAGGGTCGTTGGCTGGAAGATCGAGAACTCGGGCACGAGGACCGTGAGCAGCGCGCCCGAGATGACGACGGGACTACCGCCTGGTCCCAGGGGCAACGTGTCGATCGTGCTCGCAAGCAGTCCGCTTTCGATCTCGGCTTTGAGGAGCTGATTGAACGCCGACGACGAGATGCACAGACCCATGTGATAAGGCAGGCCCGTCACCGGCGTTGTTGCGCCGAAGGACGGGAACGCTTCCGGCACGTGATAGGAAGCCAGCAGATTGGGCGCCGACCCAACGGGAGCAAGCGCCGTGATCCGCGAGTCCGAATCGAGCGTGATCCCGGCCGCGTCCTCGAAGACATCGAAGATCGGAGCCTCGAGGTCCACGCCGATCGCGGTGCCAATCGGGCCCGCGATCTCGACACTGGCGAGTGCGGTCTCGATCGCAGCCGCGATGGGGGTGTTGCCATCCACATCGACCGCGGACAGGAAGCCAACAAAGGCGTCGCGAACCAGGGTCTGCACGTCGCCGATCAACAGATTCACAAAGAACCCGACCAGACCGCCGAGCAGGCCAGAGCAGTCCGTGGAATCACTGAAGCCAGAGAACGAGACGGTCGGATTCGTCAGGGGCACGACGTCGATCGAACCGTCCACGGCACCGGTCAAGCCGTAGTCGGCTGCGATCGTCGACGAAGCGGCGTTGATGTTGATGTCGCAGTTGACCGACGTCGCACGAATGCTGACGAACAGGCCGGTCAGTAGGACGTCGCCCTGAACCAGTCCCGGCTGGCTGTCGACGTTGATCGCGTAGCTCGAGATGCTAGGCGTCGGATTCACGACTGCGTCGGTGGAGGCGATGCACAATCCGAAGAGGTCGATGTAACAGAAGTTGCTGATCACGACGGTGCCCGGCGGGAGCAGTGTGCCCAGGTCGAGCGGAACCAGGCTCGTGATGGCGGGCTCGATCTGGTCGAGACCGTCGTCATTGAGCCGCATCGCGACGCTTTGCAGCGAGAAGTCGCCGTCGACGACCGACTCGCCGGCCATGACGGTCACGCGCTTGCGAATCACGGGGTTACTCGGCCGATGGAACTCGACGATGATCGGGTTCACAACCGCGACCGGGTCGAGCGTGACGACGTGCGACCACGAGAGATCCGGCTGCACGGTGACCGAGGTTCCGTTCACGCGGACGTCGGCGAACGAGGGGTCTACCCGGCTCACACGCCCCTCGACGAGGATCGTTCCCGCGTTGCTGAAGGAGCCAGAGACAGGCGAGTCGACCAGCAGCCCCGGCGGCGGGTTGCAGTTCGCGCCAAGGAGGCCCACTGCGAGCAGCAGCACCGCCAAGCACAAGAAGGAGCGAGAAGAGATGAGCTTGGAAGCCATGGGAACCTCTGGAATGCGGACTGGGGCGAATCCCCTTCGTACTCCGGGGCGGTGACCACTGTCAACCAGAACCGGATGCGGGAAGTGACGGAGAGTCATTCGAAGGTCGATCTTCGCCGCGAAGGCGGCCCGTCCCTGGCCCAGCTACTGCCCAAAAACCTCGCGAAGGAGTTCGGTCGTCCGCGCGACAGGATCCGTCCGGATCCGTCGCTCCTCCTCTCCCAGAATCTGGAAGAGGCCGTCGATCGTCCGGTTCGTCACGTAGTCGGCAAGATCGAGGTTGGGCTTGTCCGTCAGCGGCAACTGGTCGTAGGTCCCGAGAAGCGTCTCATACTCGCTGTAGAGGCCCACCTGCCGCATTGCGCCCTGCACCTCGGGTTCAAAGCGAGACGAGAGGCTCGCTTCGGTCCGGCCTCGGAAATACTCGGTGGCCGCGGTGTCACCGCCTTGGATGATCTGTCGGGCGTCGGCGAATGTGAGCCCACGGACCGCATCGACGAACAGCGGCGTGGCCTCCGCCGCCGCACGCTCGGCGGCCAGGTTCATCCCGCTCTCCAGCTCGTCCACCTGGCTACCGAAACCGGCGAGGCGCAGCACGCGGGCGGGCGTCTGCAGGGAGTCGGGGAGACGCACCCGGATCAGATCATTGGCCGAGAAGCCGCCAGCCTGGGAGGTCCGCGATACGGCGCGTCCGGTCGCGACCTCGAGGGCCTCTCTGAGCCCGGCGGTGTTCCGGTCCGCCGTTCCGCCTCCTTGCGCAAGGACCAACGCCGCGTCGATGAACTCCTGGGAGATACTGCCGTCGCTGGCGCAAGCTGGCAGGAAGAGCAGGCCGGTGAGGACGGTGGCGATACAACTGATTCGGACTCGTCGAAGGCGCGTGTTCATGGGCCCATCCTACAACGCACCTGTCAGCCGCGGCCGGCCTTTCGCGCCCACACGAAACGAACGGACCCGCCGGGAACGATCGGTACCGTCCCCATGCTGGAAAAGCCCGCGTTCTGGAGCTGTGCGTTGAGCTCGTCCGGCTCGGGCAGGCCCGCGAGGTCGGAGTGGATGCGGAGGAATGCGTCGAAGCTCGCATTCATCGTCGTGACGCCGAGCCAGCGAGACAAGGGATCGTCCGAAACAAAGGGGCTCTGGATCGCCAGAACGCCCTTTGGCGACAAGTGTTCCAGGATCCGCTCGAACAGGGGCTCCCGTTCCTCGTCTTGGAAGTAGTACAAGTTGTTATTCAGCAACACGAGGTCGTAGCTGCCGTGTGGCAGCTCGAGCGCGTGGAAGTCACCCGTATGAATCTCGGCGCGGCGCTGCACGCCGGCACGCGCAAGGTGGACGCGCGCGCGCTCGGCCACGCCAGCATCCAACTCGACGCCGTCTCCCAGCGAATCTCGGTGTCGCTCGAGGAGGCGCATCAGGTACACGCCCTCGCCGCAGCCGATATCCATGAAGCGTCGCGCCTGTCGCACGCCGGGAACACGAAACAGCGCCTTCAGGGCGCGGCCCTCGATCACCCGGGATCCGCGAGCAACCCGTTCTGCCGCGGCGGTGTCGCCGTTCCAGGCGGGTCGATCCTGGCTTTTCATTCTGGCGGGATAGCTCCCGAGTATCGGCTCATAGGCCAATACCGCTTCCTCGAGCATCGCGCGGCCAGCGTCGCCCATCTCCGTTTCAAGCAGCCAACGCACGAAGGGCGACGAGGTGTAGGCATTGCCGTGACGCTCGAGCCATCCGGCTGCCGCCGCCGCACGAAGCCAGGAAGCCGCCAGCGCGCGATCGACCGCCCGCGTCTCGGCAAATTCGGACGCCGTCCGCGGCTCCAGAAACTCGGAGAAGACATCGTCGTCGAGGCCGCCACGCAGCAATGCCAATCGGACGGTCGGGCGAACCAACGCGGCGATCTCCGATGCGTAACGGAGGTCGGTGAGCTTCGACATCAGCCCATTTCCAGGTTGGCATAACGAACGACAATCTTCTTGACGCCCGCGTCGTCGAACTGGATCCGCAGTTTCTGGCCGGGCCCCCGACCTTCAACAGCGAGCACTGTCCCGCTGCCATAGATCGGGTGCCGCACGCGCATGCCGGCCCGGGGACTGCCCGCGTCCCCCTCTTCGGTCGACCCACTCTGGTCGTAGGAATAGTCGTAGCTCCGCCCCGCACTCCCGCCCTCGGAGAGTGAGCCTTGCACCGCTCGCTGCCGAAACTCGCTCGATACCTCGTTGAGCAGCTCCTGCGGGATCTCGCGCAGAAACCTGGAAGGCGAGCCGAACGTGCGCGACCCGTAGCGCCGGCGCTCCAGGGCGTAGGTGAGCGTCAGTTCTTCCATTGCACGTGTCATCCCGACATAACAAAGTCGGCGCTCTTCCTCGACGCCGTCCGCGTCGCGCGACGAGGCCTGATGCGGGAAGACGCCCTCTTCGAGTCCGACAAGGTGCACGACCGGAAACTCGAGCCCCTTTGCCATATGCGCCGTCATGAGGGAGACGCGGTCGTCGTCGAGGTTCTTGTTGTCGAGATCCGAGACCAACGCGACCTGATCCAGGAAGAGTTCGACCGGCGACCGGTCGTCACCGGGCACGGCGCCGCCCTCCTGGTTCGCGGTCTCGAAATCCTCCGCGCCAAGCAACAGCTCCCGCAGGTTCTCGACTCGGGCCTCGGCGTCGGGTGTGTTCTCTTTTTCGAGGCTCTTCAAGTACCCGGTGCGGTCCAGGACCTGTGCGATCGCGTCCGCGGGGCCCAGGTGCGGCACCTCGACTGAGAGACCCTCGATCAACTTCACGAACTCCTGGACCTTGGTCCCCGATCGACCCGCACTGCCGCCGCTGACCAGAAGCTGCAGGCCATCGTAGAGCGACACGCCCCGCTGCAGGGCCAGCGCTTCGGCGCGCTCGATCGTGGTCTTGCCAATGCCGCGCGCGGGTTTGTTCACGATCCGCTTCAGCGCCTGCGGGTCCGCCCGGTTGATCAAGAGTCGGAGGTAGGCGAGTGCGTCCTTCACCTCGGCGCGGTCGTAGAAGCGAACGCCGCCAACGACGACATAGGGAACGTCGTACTTGAGAAGTTCTTCTTCGATCGGGCGCGACTGCGCATTCGTGCGATAGAAGACCGCGCACTGGCGGTTCGCGCGACCCTTCTCGCGGGTCGCCTCGAGAATCCCGCGCACCACGTACTGGGCCTCGTCGCGGTCGTCCCGGGCTTCGTAGAGCGTGATGAGGTCGCCTTCGGCCCGGTCGGTCACCATGCGTTCGAGCTTGGCGCCCGAGTTGTGCTCCACGACGGCATCAGCCGCACCCAGGATCCGTTGGGTCGAGCGGTAGTTCCGATTGAGATGAACGACCCGGGCTTCCGGATAGTCGCGTTCGAAGCCCCGGATGTTGCGAATGTCCGCGCCCCGCCAACCGTAGATCGACTGGCGGGGATCGCCGACCACGCACAGGTTGCGGTGCTCGCTCGCCAGTTGGTTCACCAGGCGGTACTGCACCCGATTGGTGTCTTGATACTCGTCGACCAGGACGTAGTTCCAGCGGTCCTGGTAGCGACGCAACACCTCCGGGAACCGGTCGAAGAGCTCTACCGTGAGCATGAGCAGATCGCCGAAGTCGAGCGCGTTCGCCTCGGTCAACAGTCGTTGATAGGTCGCATACACCTCGGCCGTCTGCTCGGCATCGAGATCATGTGCCGCTTCGGCCGCCGCCCCCGGCAACAGTCCCGCGTTCTTCAAGCCGTCTATCTGCCAACGGATACGCCGCGCTTCGGCGTTCTTGGCCTCCATGCCATGGCGCTTCAGCGCTTCCTTCACCGTTGCCAGCGCGTCGCTTTCGTCATAGATGACGAAGCTCCGCGAACGATCCATATGGTGGATCTCTTGACGCAGGATACGCACACAACTCGAGTGGAAGGTCGAGAGCCAGACGTCCCGGGCCTCCGGCCCCAGGATCTTCTCGACCCGCTCGCGCATCTCGCCCGCGGCCTTGTTCGTGAACGTGACCGCCAGGATCGACTCGGGCGCGATCCCGTTCACACCGATCAGCCACGCAATGCGCTGGGTCAGAACGCGGGTCTTGCCGCTGCCGGCCCCTGCGAGCACCAGCAGCGGGCCCTCGGTGGTGCGAACGGCTTCAGCCTGCTCGGCGTTCAGTCCCTCCATCAGGGATTGTTCGAGCACGGGTTCGCTCCGAAGGCAGAGGAGAAGGTTGAGAGTGCCCATCCCGGGGGAGGAGGAGCCTGCGCAGGGTAGCTGACGGCCAGCGAGAGCGGTCGATCCTGACGCTACGGGTTGACGCGCGACGACGGAAAAAACGGGCTCGACCACGCGGCGCCGCCGTCCCGCTGGAGCACGCGCACGTACAGCCAGCGTTCGGGGGCGCCCGCCGGCAGCGTCCATTCGTAGGAGGCGCTGCGCCCCTCGACCTCCAGCCGCTCGACCACAGCGCCGTCGGCGACGAGTTCGATGGCCTCGAGTTCATCCGGCGCCGCGACCTGCACTTTCAGTCTGCGCGCCGTCTCGGGAACTTCGGACCCCATGGGGAGGCCCCCCAGTGAGACCGAGAGCAGGATGCGGGGCCCGTTGGTGGCGTAGACACGCCGCGCGCGAAGCGCCGAAAGAACGGCGCCCCGGCTTCGCTCCGCGGCGTAGACACCGGCGAGCCCACCGGACCGGGCGCCCAGATGCACCAGACCGGGGTGGCCATCATGGGAGTCGCCACTGCCGATGAAGCCCAGCGAATATCCCCGATCGAGGGCGTCGCGGACATGATTTCCGGCGATTCCGCCTCGTACGGGTGCCGGCGTCTCCGCCGCTTCGCTGCTGCCGTGAACCGATGCAATCTCGGTGATCGGTTCAAGTTCGGGATCTGGCGGAACCCGCCAGTCCGTCGCGACCGGATCGCCGGCGGAGTGGTGAGCGAACGTCACGACGGGGCGACCGCGCAGCGCATCCCACAGCTCGCCCGGCGTGTCCGTCTCGGGCGCTGCCCAACTGAACAGTGGGCCGTCGTCTTCGAAGTACACGACGTGGCGATGTCCCCAGACCCAGCTGGTCCATTCGAATCCCAGGAAGGCCAGGAACCGACCCGGGTCGTGAGCGTCCTGTACTGCGCTCCGAATCTCGTTCCAGTTCGCTGGCGTCTCGTCCAGGAACGGTACGCCCCAGTGGTCGTGGTCCGTGAGCGCGGCACCGTCCAGTGCGCCCACGTCCCGCGCATAACGAAAGTAGTCCGCCGGTGTCCCGGTACCGTCCGACAGTTGCGTGTGACCGTGCAGGTCGAGCCAGAGCAGGAGCGGTGCATCTGCCGAAACCAGACTCGGCGGCGTCCGCGCTTCGAAATCCGCCCCCGCGTGCACGCCAACCTCCAGGATCCCCTCGGACTGCGGAATCATCTCGACCGCGACCACGCCACCGTCCGATTCTCCGATCACGACCTCGTCGGGACCATCGACCCCTTTTGGAAGGTCGAGCGTCACGGTTCCCTCGAACGTGGTTCCGGAAGAACCGAGCGCGTCGAGGACGGCGATGCGAAGAAGTCCCGGTTGCCCCGGTCGCAGCGTCGCCGGCAGGTGCGCGACCAACTGCGCGGGTGGGCCGGCGAGGACGTCAACCGCCGGCGGATCGCTCATCAAGCCCCGTACGCCGTCGCCGTTTCCATCGACCCAGAACTGGAAACGCGCGCGCCGCTCGGCCCGGGCGCCAACGCGGACCGGCATGGCGTCGGAGCCGTAGCGGAGCACGACCCGCTCGCCTGGCCGCATGGCGCGGCCGCTGACCTCGAACTGCACGAGCCCGGCATCAAGCGCGTGCCTACGGAGACCCAGATCGGCTTCCACTGGAAAGAGGGTCGTCACGCCAGGCGTCCCCGGGCGCGTTTCGCCCGGATCCGTCCAACCCCAGATGGGCGGTTGAAAGAAGAGGCTTCCGCCCCGGGCGACCCCCAACGGCCCTGCCTCGAAAACGAACTCGAAGCGCCCAACGCCGCCCGCCCGTAGCGGCTGCGGCGTCACATGCACGAGGCTGACTTGGCCCGCACCATCGGAGGGATCCCTGACCGCCTCGCGGTCGCGCGCGATGTGAGCGGCAAGACCATGGCGCGCGTTCGGCGCCCCGACGTCGGGCGGACGCTCTGGAACCGGCCCCGACTCCGGCGCGGCCTCGCCACACGCGATCCAGACAAATGCCACCAGCCCGGCACAAAGGGCCTTCCAATGATGGTTCGCAGGACGCGTCATGACTCGGCGTTCTCCCGGGACAAGTCCCCGCGCCGTTCTACTCCACCGTCACGCTCTTGGCGAGGTTGCGGGGTTGGTCGACATCGGTGCCCTTGAGCGTAGCCACATGATAGGCGAGCAGCTGAACCGGGATCGTGGCCAGAAGTGCCGTCAGGTACTCGCCGAGTTCGGGAATCCGGATGACCGCGTCGACCTTCTCCTCGATCGCCTCGTCGCCCACGGACGCGATCGCAATGACCTGCCCGTCGCGCGCACGGACTTCCTCGAGGTTCGACACCACCTTCTCATAGACACTCGATTGATTCGCGATCACGACGACGGGCATGTTCTCATCGATCAGGGCGATGGGACCATGCTTCATCTCGCCCGCCGCATAGCCTTCCGCGTGGATGTACGAGATCTCCTTGAGCTTGAGCGCGCCTTCGAGCGCGATCGGATACATCACGCCGCGGCCGAGAAAAAGGAAATGGTTTGCACGGAAATAGCGTTGGGCGACCACCCTGATCTGGTCGTTGAGTGCCAACGTCTCTTCGACCAACCGCGGGAGCTGCCGCAACTGGCGGACGTGTTCGCGAACCTGGTCCTCGCTCAACGTCTTGCGGGCGATTCCCAGCTTGAGCGCGATCAGGTAGAGCGAGACAAACTGGGTCGTGAAGCATTTGGTCGATGCCACGCCGATCTCGGGCCCCGCGATCGTGTACAGGGTGTCGTGGCTCTCGCGGGCAATGGTCGACTCGCGCGTGTTGCAGACCGAGAGGATCCGCGCGCCGCCGGCCTTGGCCTCGCGCAGGGCCGCGAGCGTGTCCGCGGTTTCCCCAGACTGCGAGACAGGAATCACAAGACAACCCTGATCGACGATGGGTTTCCGGTACCGGTACTCGCTTGCCAGATCGACCTCGGCCGGAATTCCTGCGAGTTGTTCGATCAGGTACTTGCCGACGAGACTCGCGTAGTAGGCGGTTCCACAGGCGAGTAGCGTGACGCGTTCGATCCCCTTGGCGTCGGCTGCGTCCATCTGGATGCCGTCGAGGTCGATGCTCACGTCATCGTCACCAATGCGCGTGCCGATGGTGTCGCGCAACGCACGCGGCTGCTCGTAGATCTCCTTCAGCATGAAGTGGTCGAAGCCGCCCTTCTCTGCCGAGACCGGGTCCCAGTTGATCGTGCGCGGCGTGCGCTCGACCAGGTGGCCGCCATCGTCGACGATCTCGATACCCTCGGTCGAGAGCACCGCAAACTCGCCATCGTCGAGGAAGAGCATCTGGCGCGTGTACGGCAGGATCGCCGGGATGTCGCTCGCCAGGAACGACTCCCCCTCGCCAACACCGAGGATGATCGGACTCCCGCCGTTCTTGGCCACGACGATGGTGTCGGGCGCATCTGCACTCACGACCGCCAACGCGTACGAACCGATGAGCTGGGTCGTTGCGTTCCGCACCGCCTGGAGCAGATCGTCACCGGCAGTGACCCGCATGTCGATCAGGTGCGCGACGAGTTCGGTATCCGTCTCGGACAGGATGTTGCGGCCAAGCGCTTCGAGGTCCGCACGGATCTCGCGATAATTCTCGACGATCCCGTTGTGCACGATCGCGACGGATCCTGCGCGGTGCGGGTGGGCATTCGTCTCCGACGGCTTCCCGTGCGTTGCCCAGCGCGTGTGCCCGATGCCCACGACGCCCGAGAGCGGCGCGTCATGCAGCCGCGCGTCGAGGTTTGCCAGCTTTCCCAGCGCACGAGAGACGTTCAGCGCGTTGCCGTCCCAGATCGCCACACCGCTCGAGTCGTAGCCGCGATACTCGAGCTTGCGCAGCCCTTCGACCAGGACTTCCTGTGCATTCCGGTCTCGACCGACATAACCAACGATTCCGCACATCTGACTTCACTCCTTTTGGACCGAAACACGCCAGCGTGTGGCGCGGACAGCCCCGGATGGACCCCGGGGACTACTTCCCGGTTCCCGCTTTTCGCTTCCGGAAACGCGCGCCCCAGCCAGCCAGATTCTTCTGGCGGCCCGTCGAGACCGCGATCTCGTCAGTCTCGACCTTCTTGGTCACTGTGGTTCCGGCGGCCACGAACGCGCCATCTTCGAGTTCGAGCGGTGCGACGAGATTGGCATTGCAACCCACGCGAACGCCCTCGCCCACCTTTGTCCGGTGCTTGTGGATCCAGTCGTAGTTCACGGTGATGGATCCGCAGCCGAAGGCCGAGCCGGCTCCCACGTCCGCGTCGCCCACGTACGCGAGATGGTCGGCCTTCACGCCGGGCCCGAGGTGGCTGTTCTTCACCTCGACGAAGTTTCCGATGCGCACGCCGTCTTCGAGCCGCGACCCTGGGCGCAAGTGAGCGCTCGGGCCGATGACCACGTCGTCCCCCAGGACACTGTCCTCGATCACGCTATGAGCCTTCACGTGGACGCCTTCGCCCAGCGTCGTGGCGCCCGTGATCACGACCCCGGGCTCGAGCCGCGAATCGCATCCGATCGCCACGTCGGTATCCACGTAGGTCGCGTCCGGATCGTCGAACGTCACGCCATCGCGCATCAGGCGCTCGGCGTTGCGCGCGTACTGGACACTGGCGGCCCGGGCCAGTTCGCGGCGATCATTCACACCAAGCGCTTCGTCCGCGTCGTCGAGCTGAATCGCTTCGACCGCGTGACCTTCCTTGCGCGCAATCTCGACGATGTCGGTCAGATACAATTCGCCCTGGGCGTTCCCGTCGTCGAGCTGACCCAGAGCCTTGGCGAGTAGTGTCGCGTCGACGAGATAGACACCGGTGTTGCCTTCCTCGATCAGCAGTTCTTCCGGAGTGGCGTCCGGGCGTTCGACGATGCGCTCGACACGGCCGTCCGCGCCGCGAACGATGATGCCCGGGAGCGGTTCAGGCGATGTCAGCATCACGGCCGCTGAACCGGTCTCTGCTTTCAGCGCGACCATGCGGGCGACGCTTTCGGCGCGCAACAGCGGGCAGTCGCCATAGAGAATCAGGACGTCGCCGGCGAAGCCGTCGAGCGCCGGCAATGCCATCTGGACGGCGTGGCCGGTCCCGCGTTGCTCCTCCTGGAGCACGAAGGTCGCGCGGCCGGAGAACGCGGACTCGACCTGGTCGGCGTCGCGGCCAATCACGACCACGAGGCGCGCCGGCGCCAGCGACTCGGCCATCGTGACCGCGTATCCGAGCATCGGCCGGCCGGCGATCTCATGCAGGACCTTCGAACGCCGGGACTTCATGCGTGTGCCTTGGCCAGCGGCCAGGATGACGGCCGCCACGGGGCGGGAAGTTTGGGACGCGACTTGGGACATGGGCTCCTCTCGGCCAGTGGAACCCGGCAAGGCCGGGATCGACACTGTTCTTTCGACCAACTCGCGGCCGAACCTTCGCTCTGCGCGCGCTTCCCTGCCGAAGGACCGGCAGAACACGGAAGGGTAGTGGCCCTGGAGGAGCCGGAAAGGTCGCTCCCCGCGGGGGCTTTCTTCCGCGTGACGGATCTGGCGACCGAGATCGTGGAGGCGCCGGCTGGACGCAATGGCACCCCCGGACCCCCTCTCGTACCTTCCGCCCGTCCAGCGACGGGTGAAGCCATGCCTCCCGTCGCGTCGCGCCCCAGGGAGACGCCCATCCGCGTCGATGGAAACACGCACGGGCTCAAGGCCAACCAGGTCGCCCGACTCGAACGCCTCGGCCGCCGGCGCATCTCTCAAGATCGCCTCGTGACCCAGGAACTTGCCCGCGAGATGAGCGAACTCTCCCACGAGATCCGCCGCATCGTGGGCGTACTCATCGATCGTCGTGGCTCGGTCACGCACGTCATGGTGGGCGACGGCCAGTCGGTCGAAATGCCTGAGTGGGGGCGTATGCGCGCGGGCCGCGGACGACTCCGCGGGCTCCGCTGTCTGCACACGCGCCTCGCGGGCGAACCGATTTCGCGCGACGACCTCACCGACCTCGCTGTCCTGCGTTTCGATGTGATGGCGACGATCGAGGTCGAGGACGACGGCTTGCCCGGACTGGTTCATGCCGCGGCGTTGATGCCGGCGAATGACGACGGCACGGGCATCCAGTACCTCGACCCCACACTGCCGTCGCGGTACGACCTCGACTTCCAGGATTGGATCCGGGCCCTCGAGGACGAACTCACACGCACGGCGACCGTGCGCGATGTCGGAGCAAAGGACCGCGCGATTCTGGTCGTGGTCACGGCGGGACGCACACGAGAAGAAACCGAATCCCACACCGAGGAGCTGCGCGAACTCGCGCGCTCGGCCGAAGTCGAAGTCGTCGACATCGTGACCCAGAACCGACCCCGCCTCGACCCGAAGACCGTGATCGGCAGCGGGAAGCTGCAGGACCTGACGATCCGCTGCTTCCAGTCGGACGTCGACCTCGTGATCTTCGACGCGGACCTGAACGCGACGCAAGCTCGGAACCTGGCCGAGCGACTCGACCTGCGCGTCCTCGACCGCACACAGCTGATTCTCGACATCTTCGCCCAGCATGCGAAGACGCGGGACGGCAAGCTGCAGGTGGAACTCGCGCAGCTCAAGTACGTCATGCCGAGGCTGGCGCAGCGCGACACCTCGTTGTCGCGGCTCGGCGGCGGAATCGGCGCGCGCGGCCCGGGTGAAACGAAGCTCGAGGTCGACCGGCGGCGGGTACGTGAACGCGTTTCCCGCCTCGAAAAAGACCTGAAGAAACTCCAGAGTCAACGCCAGCACCGACGGGCCCGGCGCGAGCGACGCGGCGTACCCGTGCTGTCGATCGTTGGGTACACGAACGCGGGCAAGAGCACGCTGTTGCGCGCGCTGACGAAGACCGAGGTCCCGATCGCGGACAAGATGTTCGCGACCCTCGATCCTGCTTCGCGTCGACTGCGCTTTCCGCGCGACCGCGAAGTCGTCATCACCGACACCGTGGGCTTCATTCGCGACCTCCCCGAAGACCTGAAGACCGCGTTCCGCGCCACGCTCGAAGAGCTACGCGAAGCCGACGTGTTCATCCATGTCGTCGATGGCTCGGACGACGATGCCGAGCGCAAGATCGCGGCCGTGCACACCGTGCTTGAGGATCTTGAGCTGCGTGATCGGCCCGAGATCATGGTCTACAACAAGATCGATCGACTGCCGCCGGGCGAAGGCGTGCAGCGAGCGGGCGATGCCGGTGCCATTGCCGTGAGCGCAACGCAACGGACCGGACTCGCCGAATTGTTGGAGCGCGCCGAACAAGCGCTATTCGATGAAGGGCACGACGCCGACCTCGGATTGGGGGAGCCGTCCTGGGCCTTGGGGGGAGAGTGATGCGACGAGCCAAGATCACGGGCGCCGGAATGTGCGTGCCCGAGCGACGGGTCACGAACAAGGACCTGGAAGCCATGATGGATACGTCGGACGAGTGGATCGTCCAACGGTCGGGCATCCAGGAACGACGTTGGGTGTCGGAAGGCGAGACCCCGGCCGACCTCGCAGAAACCGCGACGCGAATGGCCTGTGAGCGCGCCGGAATCGACCCGGAGTCTCAACTCGACTGCATCATCGTGCCAACGCTTTCGTCCCAGTACGAGTTCCCGGGCACGTCGTTCTTCCTCCAGGAACGCTTTGGTGGCACGACCCCGTGCTTCGACCTGCGTGC